>JANXRG010000121.1 GCA_025353105.1 Verrucomicrobiota bacterium | reverse complement strand
CTCGGCGGGAACTTCACCGGCCGTTCTTGGGGTTGTAGTCGACTTCGCAAGTCGGACGGGCTGGACGGTCGCTATCGAACCGGCAGCCACATCGCGACCGCGCTGCTCCGTTCCCGCCTGGGTTGTGGAGCGAACGATCGTTAGAATCGCAGAACGTATTTCGTGCGGCAGTTTGCACCAGGACTCCGCCAGCTCCGATAGGCCTCGGTCGGATTCGTGTGTCGCTATTTGTGTCAGCGGCTCTCTAAGTGCCTGATTTTGAGTCGAGATGTCACAGGTTCGAACCCTGTATCGCGCATATCCCCGCTACTCTGGAGCAGGGCTGATTTCATCAGGCTTCGGCAAGCGCCAACGATTCCGTTGGCATGCGCATGGCTCTGCATGGGTTTCGCATTTAGCACAACGAAATCGGATTTTTAGCGCTTTCGCTTCCTGTTCTCCCAAACGTCATACTAAGACGACATACTAAGACAGAGATACTAAGAAACAGGTCTTCTGAAGATCCTGAGTGCAGACCAAAGGGGCGGCGCGGAGTGGCTTTCTGAATCGCCACCGGAAGGTTGTCCGCCCTAACGTCTAGGCATAGACAAGCAGGTCAATGTCGTCCGGCAACGAGTCGGAGACCTGTCGAATGATGTTGCCGCGCAAGAGGTGGATAAGTCCGCTGCGCTGCGGCGCGCCAAGGATCAGCAGCGACGCTCCGACCGTGGCTGCCACATCAATGATCGTGTCGACGGGCGAATCGCTCACCGCGTAGCAGGGCAAGACCGCAATCTCTCCGCCGGCCTCGGCCTTTGCGTGCTCAAAGATCATTGTTGCCTCCGCATCTTCCCTCCATTTACGTCTGCGATCCTCGCCGGTGATCACGCTTTGCTCCCGCACAAAAAGCACGTAAAGCGGGCGGCGGGTTGCCTTCGCCTGGCGCAGGGCAAAGTCCAGGGTGCGTCCGATGCCGCGCACGGCGCAGAGCATTGCCTCGCCTTCGGTTTGAATCGCCGCCGTGGCCATGGCGGCAGCACCGGGCAATTGGCCCACGCTTCCGCTCGTGGTAGTTCCGCCGGCCACCGTCCCATCTCCGGAGACCGGAGCCGCAATCGCTTCGCGGGCCTTCTTCTTTTGGGTGCGCTCCAGCGCCAACCCTCGCATGACCAAGCCGACCGCGAGTATAGTGACGGCGAACACCCGAGCGTTGGGCTTATCGATGAGCAGCGAAATCTCAATCGCCGCCATGACGAGAAAGGTAAAAAACATGAGCCCGCGCTCCCAGCGTTTGAGCACGATCGAGCGGTCGGTTGACGTTGCCCCCAGATTGGTTGCGATGGCCCCGCAGACCCCGACCGCATACAAATCGGCCAAGCCGCTGATGTCACTGACAAGCATCACCAGAGTGACCGGGATCACGGTGGCGATGATGGCACCCACCCAGGGGACACCGAAGCCGTTGAGTTTTTTGAAAAGTGGCGGCATCTCGCCGTCGCGCGACATCAGAAACTGAACGGTGACCAGGTCGCCGATAGCCGTGTTGACCGCTGAGAGTAAGAGCAAACCAAACACGAGAGCCACAATCCAGCCGAAGACCACGCCAGCTTGGGCACCCAGCGCCCCGGCGACAAAGACCTGGCCCATGTATTTGAGCATATAGTCGCGAACGCCGGGGCTGCCTGGCGCGTTCACGTCGGGGCCGCCGGAAGCGTCGGGGGGGGCGATTTCCAATCCTCCCAGCGCGTGCATTCCCAGCCCCAGCAGCGCCGTGAAGAAGACAACCTCGGCTGCCACCATTAGGATCGCGGGAGTGGAGGTTCGCGTCACCACCGGTCGTTCGTCCGTGCTGCCCCGATTTAGCTTCATTACCCCCGTCGCGTTCGCGATCGCTTCAACTCCGCTCAGAGCCAGAACGATGCTGACAAAACCGTTCCAGTTCTTGAGTGCCCCGCCGGTCAGGGGCTGCAGGTTGTGCACCGCTTCACCAAGGTGGGGGATCGTAAACACCCCCAGAATAACGACGACGATGAAAGTAGGCACCGAGATCAGAAATGCCAGCCCGCCAGTATGTTTGGGCCCCAAGAGGTTCAACACGCCGATGACCCCGATGGAAAGCGCCGCAAACTTTTCGGGATGAGCAAAGCCGAGGTACTGAAAAGCGGAGAGCGCCGAGAGCGACGCGGTAACGATATAATCGGCGATGAGCAGGAACGCACCGACGATGGAGATCACCTCCGACCGATGGCGCACGCTCGCGTAAACGCCGCCACCGTCGGGGTAGTGTTTGCAGATGACGATGTAGTTCAGCCCGACCAGGCCGGTGAGCAGACACATCGCCGCGATGAGCCAGAAGGAGGCGTAGCCCGAAACCGCAAAGGCGAGACCGATGACGTAAGCCTTGCTGGTGCCCCAGTCACCGTAGAGGATCGATGCGGCCCGAGGGACATCGACGTTGCGCGGCCGGCTGGTCTTGATGCCTAAGATCATTGGTTTTGAGCCACCTTGGTGGGTTCGTAAACAACCGCTTGTCCGATCAACAGGAGATCGACATCGCGATCGAGGGACGAGCCGTCCGGCGGCCAAGGCTTACAAAGAATGGTAAGTCGCGGCCTTTGATATCGTCCGTCCGCTTCTTCATAGTTATACGACTCAAACTGAGCAACTGGCGAGGCGGAAAGTAAAGTCAGAATGCGTCCGCTATTCTCGTTCCCGTTGCCACCTTGGAAGCTCGGGAGCCTGTGCGACAGTTTAAAGGCAATTTGAGCAGGCGGTCCCGATGGTTGGTGCGGACTTCCGGCTCCACGGTCGGGTGGGACGCCGTGACGGACGTCGGCTGACCTCTTGCACTCGGCGGAATTCTCGGTTTCGAAAGCGATGCCCCGGGAAAGAGTTAAAAAACGAAAAGACCAATGGCCGCGCCAAACATGCACAGTGCCGTAATGCCGACCACCACCAGCGACAGCCTGGAACTGGGCTGCTTGTTCATGATGACGGAGTCCGATGCGACCAGCAGAATTCCAATGAGAAGAAACGGCGCCAGCACGCCGTTGATCACGGCCGTCCAGAAAAGCGCCTTCAACGGATTGACGTTCGCGAAGTCCAGACCAATTCCCATCAACGTGGAAATAATGACGACCGCGTAAAATGCGCGGGCGTGCCTCAGCTTTTGGTCAAGACCTTGCCTCCATTGGAACGTCTCGGCAAAGGCGTAAGCCGCCGAACCGGCGAGCGTCGGGATGGCGAGGAAGCCGACGCCGATGAGACCCGCCGTATAGAGCAGGTAAGCAAATTTTCCCGCCAGCGGAAGGAGCGCCTCCGCGGCTTGTTTGGAAGTTTCGATCTCGGTGATGCCGTGCTTATGGAGCGTCAGCGCCGTGGAAAGGATGATGAAATACATCACGAAGTTTGAAAAAAAGGTACCGGTGCCCACATCGATTTTGCGATTGATGATCTCCTTGTCGGTCGCCCCCTGCCGATGCCGCAGCATCCGCCGGCCCATCGCCTTTTCCTCTTCCACTTCCTGGGACGCCTGCCAATAAAAGAGATAGGGGCTGATCGTTGTCCCCAGAATCGCCACCAGCGTCGCCCACCCTTCATGACCTTTTGGCAGCGAGGGAACAAAAGTATCATAGGCGACGCTGCGCCAGTCCGGGCCGATGATAAATGCCGTGATGACGTAGGCAAAGAGCGTGAGCGCAAGCCATTTCAGGATGTTGGCGATTTGGTAGTAGCGAAACGCGACGGTCGCCACGGCGATGCCGATGCCGAACGCGACGACATAGAAGTGCGAGTTAATCCCGGTGAGCATTTCCGCTGCATCCGCCATGCCGGAAAGGTCAGCGCCGATATTGATGGTATTGGCGATGAGGAGCGCAATCGATGCGATGATCAGGAGCGGGATTGGAAATTTTTTGCGGAGTGCGCCGGCAAGACCCCCGCCCGTAACCATCCCAATCCGGGCACACATGAATTGCACGCAACCCATGAGCGGCCAGGTGAGAAAAGCCGTCCAAAGCATCGAAGTACCTTGTTGCGCACCCGCGATGGAGTAAGTGGCGACACCCGAGGGATCATCGTCCGCTGCTCCGGTAATCAGACCCGGGCCGAGATTCGCAAAGAAGCGGCGAACCGGATTGCTTTTTTTAGGCTGAGCTTTTTGATTCATATCCTGGCGGAAAAGTAAGCTGCTGGATTTCTACCGGCCCACACTCAGCAACCGCCGAGGCGAAAGGCAAGCCGGAATATGCCCCCGCCCTGCGACGTCCGAGCCAGTTATTCGATCCATATTTTTGCCAGACACAGGCCGCTTTTTTCGCTGCCTCCACATTCGGAGGATGCGCGGCTTCTCGATGAGAGGATGCAAAACACAAACGGATGGGGCGTACAAGCGGACGGTTCTTTTGTGTATGTCCCTCCCCTGCGGATGATATTCTCCATCGCGTGAAAAGATCGAAATCGGACGACGGTTTGGTAAAGTGACGGGCCAATCCAACGGCGTGTTTCCCGCTCTCAGTTCCATGAACTCAGCTCACCCACCCTCGTTGCGCGGTCTGCATCACGTGACTGCCGTCACGGCGAATGCACCGGGCAATCTCGATTTCTATACGCGCATCCTCGGAATGCGGCTGGTGAAGAAGACGGTCAACCAGGACGACGTCTCGGCTTATCACCTGTTTTACGCCGATGAACTAGGCAGCGCGGGATCCGACCTGACGTTCTTTGACTGGGCGCAAGCCACGCCGGCGCGGGCGGGCGCGGGGGCCGTGGGCGAAACCGGGTTGCGCATCCTGGGAGACACTCACACGCTCAGATTATGGGGAGAGTGGTTCGACGAGAATGGCGTCACGCATGGATCCATCGAGACCGCGTTCGGGCTCCCGACGCTCCCGTTTCAAGATTCCGAGGGTCAGCGGCTGCGTCTGGTGGCACAAGCGCCCGGCGACGCGGCGGCAGGGACATTTCATCCGTGGCGTGGCAGCCCGGTCGGGATCGAGGCCGCGATCGTGGGCCTCAGCGCGGTCAACCTCGCGGTACGCGATGTCGACGCGACCGCCCGCCTGCTCACCGATGTGCTCGGCTTCCACCCAAGCGCGACGGATCCCGCGGTATTCGAGACGGGCGCCGGCGGGCCCGGAACGCAGGCGCACGTCGTGGCGACGGCGAAGCGCGGATCACAAGGCGCCGGCGGGGTGCACCACGTCGCGTGGAGTGTCGCAAACGTGGACGAATTGCTCGCGTGGGAGGCGCACCTCGAGGCGCGGAACTACCGCACGTCCGGAAAAGTCGACCGTCACTATTTTCAGTCGCTTTACTTTCGCATTCCGGAAGGGATCCTCTTTGAGTTCGCGACCGACGGACCCGGCTTCACGGCCGACGGCGAGGAACTGGAACACTTGGGCGAGCGGCTCTCGCTTCCGCCGTTTCTGGAAAACCAGCGCGCGCGAATCGAAGCCGGCCTCAAACCTCTCGAATATAAACCCTCACCTCCGTGAACGCCCCCGACTCCTCCGCAACCTTGTCCGGTTTTATCCACCGCTTCGTCCCGGCGACGGGCGGCGCCACTGCGCCCGTCGCGCTGTTATTGCACGGCACGGGCGGCACCGAAAATGATATGTTGGAAGTCGGTCGGACGATTACGCCCGGCGCGGCGTTGCTCAGTCCACGGGGCAAGATCCTCGAAAATGGACAGCCGCGTTTCTTTCGCCGTCTGGCCGAGGGCGTGTTCGACGAAGCGGATCTCATTCTTCGAACGCATGAGTTGGCGGATTTCGTGGCGTTTGCTGCGACGCATCATCACTTCGATCCGCGAAACGTCATCGCGATCGGTTACTCGAACGGCGCGAACATCGCCGCCAGCCTTCTGCTCTTGCGTCCGGAAACGTTGCGCGCGGCGGTCCTGTTGCGCGCGATGGTGCCGATTGTGCCGGAAGCGCTGCCCGACCTGAAGGGCGTCGGCGTTTTCGTCGCTGCGGGCGAAACGGATCCGCTCATTTCCCAGGCCGGCACCGAGCAACTGGCCACCATGCTTCGCGAGGCTGGCGCCGACGTCTCGCTACAATGGCAACCGGTGGGACACAAACTCACGTCACCAGAGATGGTCAGCGCACGCGAGTGGATCACGACTTTCCTCGCTCGTTGACGCTGACGCGGCGAGTGCGGGCGCGACTTATATTTTGATTCCCGCAAATAAAACCGACCCCGGCATTGCGAGTGCTATGGACTGCGCAATGAACAAACCTCTTCTCGCTCTCCTCACCCTCGCCGCGTTCGCGGCACCAGCGTTCGGCGAAACCATCAAGCTCCCCGACGATTCCCCCTACGCCTCGATCACGATTCCCGAATCGTGGAAACCGGAAAAATACGACGACGGCGTCGAGTGCGTCTCGCCCGATAAAGGCGTTTATATCGCGGTCGAGGGCATCGATGGCGACAACGTGAAGGGCTCGGTGGAGGAGGCGATCAAGTACCTCAAGAAAAAGGGCGTGACGGTGAAGGCCGAAAGTCAGACGACGAAGGATTTCAAGATCGGCGACCTCGACGCCGGCGAAATCATGTGGGACGGCAAGGACGAGGACGGCGACTGCATCGTCAGCCTGACCTTCGTCCAGATTAGCCCGAAGAAGGGTTTGATGGCCATCTACTGGGCGTCGCCGGAAAGCGAAAAGAAATACCAGTCCGCCCTCGGCAAAATCGTCCGCAGCATCAAGGCGCTCTAAACCAACTTCGTAGACTGTTCCTGGTTGCGCCGTATCCGTCGCGTCAGGCGTGGTTTACCCATAGGTCTGGCCGTGCTCGTCGCGGACTTCGGCGCGCAGGCGTTGCGCCAGGTTCGACGCGATCTCGCGAAGACGGGACTGCGGCGCCCCAAAATCAACGGGCGCGGAAAACGAAATGTAGCCGGCGGGATCCCAACGAAAAATCCGGCACCAGGCGTCGTCAGCGGGAAAGAAAATCTCCGACTCGCCGGCGATCTCGCCGAAACTGATCGCCTTGCCGGTGACCGGATTTCTCGCCGGCTCCTGATCGACCGCGAGGCGGACGCCGTCGGTCAGCCGGACCGCCTCGCACCAATCATCGAGCGGAATCCACGCGCGCAGTCCGCCGGCGCCCTCGCGTTCAATGTGCATCTCCGGCGTTGACGTCATCGTTGCTGGATCTTCTTGGTTGGCGCGGCGACAAACCGCGGAGGGGGGCGGGGCATTTTCGATCTTATCGTCTATGCGACCGGGACGCGGCCGCTCTTCACCGCCTGGCGGAAGCTGTCGAAATCACGCTCCGTTTGATCGGCGTAGGCTTGCGCAAATTCGACGATTGCCACGTCAAAATTATCGTTGGTATCGAGATATCCGCTCACGACGGCCGCGTCCCCGCCCCTCGCGTGCGCGCGGGCAAGCGCCCAGCCGCAGATCGTCGCGTAATCGCTCAACCAAGAACCATCCGCGCCCTCGAGGGACACGGATGATTTCATGTCGCGCAGCTGCCGGAGATAAAAGTCGTAGCCGCCCCGTTCCGAGTGGCACCATCCAAGGAACATGTCGCTGGCCGACTGCATGAGCCGCTGTCCCTGAACGACGCGCTCCCCATGGTTGGAGTAGACGCTCGGACCCGCATAGGGTTCGAGCACGGACGCGCGAGCCTCCTTGAACTGGAGAACGAGCAAGTCGTTTTCCGCCGCTTCGAGCAGCGCGATCGCGCAGCGCGTGCCCACGCTGCCCACCCCCACGACCTTCACCGCGGAATCGATGACCCGATAGCGGTTGAGCAGAAAGCGTCGGTCCGCCTGCACCGAATGTCGGTACTGCTCGAAGTAATCAGCGATGCGCGCCGTGAAACCTCCCGCCTCCGTTTCATGAAAAACCAGCGGCGGGTGATCGATGAAACGCCGGACGCCATTGACCACCGTCGTGATGCGGTCGGTCAAATGCAGCCCACCGGGTCGCAGGCGGATCCGGCCCGCCACACCGCGGGAGGCACTCGCCTTGTCCCCGACGTCGAAGATTTTGTCGGCGTCGATGCGCTCGTACCACACCTGCACGGAGGGCATCAGGGCGAACTGGGCCGTCCGTTCGCGATACGAACACACGGCGGCACGCGCGGCTTCGGCACAGGCCGCGCGCTTCAAACCGAGATTGCGCCCCGCGACCACGAAGCTCGCCGCCAGTCGCTTCACGTCCCATTCCCACGGAGCCGGCAGCGTTTCGTCAAAATCGTTGATGTCGAAAACGAAGCGTCGCTCCGGGGTCGCGAAGCCGCCAAAGTTCATCAGATGGCAGTCGCCGCAGCTCTGCACGCGGAAGCCAGTCGCGGGGGTCATCGCGAGATCGGCCGCCATCACGGCCGCGGATCCGCGATAGAACGCAAATGCCGACTCGACCATTCGTCCGTGCCGGATGGGCACGAGCGACTCGACGCGTCCCTGGTCGGATTCAAGCAGGATTTCCACGGGATTCCTGCGGTCGACGGGTGGCTTCCATTTCGCATGGGCCGTCCGCGGTGCGACTTGGCGGAGCGCTTTCCCTTGGGCCATTCGACCCTGCAGTGAGGTGGCAAGTTTGTTGGATTCAGGCGGCATGTTGGAATTCTTACGCAGATTCCGACCATTGCTCAACCCCCGCCGCGCAAGTTGCAATCGCGCTGGACGCTGGATTGACCTGCCGCGACGATTCCACTCGGAGCCACCAAATCTGCGAATCCCGCAACGTCCAGAATCGCTACCGGGACGGTTTCGTCTTTTCCATCCAGCCCCAGCCGGGCGATCGCCATTGGCTCGATCCCGCAGGTGGCGCGAATTGTCGGATCTGTGTCCTTTCGGCCAACCGCCCCCGTCCCGATGAATACGTTCATGCACCAAATCGTTCGACCGGTTCGTACGCGAATCGGTGTCATCGGATACGACGGCATCATGGCGCTCGACCTCGTGGGGCCGATGGAGGCCTTCGCCCGCGCGCCGACGGCCGACTCGTCCGATGCTGGGGTCGGCAGCTACGAGGTCATTGTTCTCGCGCTGGACAAGCGGCCGTTTACCTCGGAGGCGGGCTTGGTGATGCACCCGCACACTTGTCTGGACCCTCGACCGTGGTCACATTCGCCTCAGGGACAAACAAAAGCAGTCCGGTGATGGACTCGTGCCCGAATCAGTGGGCGTAAACAAAGCTGAAGAAATTCGCTTCATGCTGCGTCTACCTTCCAGCAGACCAAATCAGAATCTGATTTCGATCTCCCTCGCCCCATGGCGCCATTCCCGCGCCGGCGGCGGCGGACCTTTCACCCCAAAAACTCGAACGCACCAGTCACGATGAAACCAACAAAATATCTCCTTGCCGCGCTCTTTTCTGCGGCCCTCGTCATCGCTCCAGCGCAAAAGACGCAGGCGCAGGCTCCCGCACCCGCGGTCGCGGCCGACGAGGTCAATCTTGACTTCTTTTACAATAACATGAAGGACCAGGGTGACTGGCTTCAGACGCCGGAATACGGCTATGTCTTCAACCCGCGCGTGCAGCGAGACAAAACCAATTGGCGCCCCTATTCCGATGGTTATTGGGCGCACACCGATGAAGGCTGGCTCTGGAATTCCTACGAGGATTTCGGGTGGGCCACCTATCACTATGGGCGTTGGACCAGGCTGAAGGAATACGGCTGGGTCTGGGTGCCGGGCTACGAGTGGGCGCCGGCGTGGGTCGCTTGGCGCGGGACGAAAGAAGACGGGCCGACCGGTGGAAGGCCTGCGGCTTCAAACAATTCGCGGGGCGCGGTGCAGGTCAGCTACGTGGGCTGGGCCCCGCTTCCTCCCGAGGCACAGTTTGACTCGGCTATAGGTTTCAATTCGGCGGTCGACTATCGGTATGACATTGCGCCGGATGATTACGCGTTTGTGGAGACGCAATACTTTGGAGCCCCGTACCTCGCGGCGTCGATTATCGCGCCGCTCCTGGCTTACGCTTTCTGGAGTTCGACCTATGGCTACACGAACACCGCGTACTGCAACTACGGGTGGGGTCGCGGCGTATACGTGGGCGGACCTCAATATGGCTATCTCAGCGCGTATTCTGCGCAACCCATTCCGCAATATCAGATCCAACGTAATCTTGTGTTCGCCAACGGCGGCGTGAACAACCTCCTCCCGGCCAAGCCGGTCAACGGCGTGATCCCGGTCTTCGCTCCGAGAGTGGCGCCGGTCAACGCCGCGACGACAACTGCCTTCAAGCCGGCCACGGTCAAGGCCACCCTCCCGGCCGGTCAAGTGCAACGCGGCTGGAATGCGACCAAGGCGAACCCCGCGGATGTGGCCAAGGCCCGCGAACTCGTCAAGGCCCAGTCCACCGGAGCGGCTCCCGCCCAAGCGCCGACGGCGGCCCAGCGCGCGGCGACGATGACCGCTCCCAACGCGGCTCCGCAAGCCGGTCTGCCGGCTGGCTCCGCAGTGGTTCCGAACGCAGGCTTAAATCCCGTTGCACCGACTAACGCCATCGTGCCGAATGCCGGCCCGGTTCCGAAGAATCAGCTAAGCCCGCAAAACGCCGCCGCCGTCCAGGCGAGTCAAGCGGCGAAGGGCGTCCCGCCAACCGCGCCGAACGCCGGCGTGGTTCCGAAAAATCAGTTGAGCCCACAAGGCGCCGCCGCCCTCAAGGCCGGTCAACCGGCGAAAGGCGTGCCATCGACCGTGCCAAACGCGGGCGGGGTTCCGAAAAATCAATTGAGTCCGCAAAACGCCGCGGCCGTCAAGGCCGGATCGGCCGCGACGGGCATGCCGCCGAATGCGACCGGCAAGAAGGCGAGAGCGCTTGTCGAGAAACCCATTACGCCCGCCGCGACCACGACGCCCTCAGCGCCGAAAGCGAATTCGACGGCGGCGTCGGCCGCCCCCGTTAAGAAGGCCCCAGCCGCCGTCGAGCGGAAAGCTCCGCCGACGGTGCAGCGGAATACGCCAAAGGCCCCGGCGAATGTCGAAAGGAAATCGACTTCGTCCGTGCCACGAAGTGCTCCAAGCGCAAATCGCAGCGTGCAGACGAACGCTCGGCCGCCTAGTGCCCAGCCGAAAGTGAATGCCGCGCCCAAGGCCGCCGCGCCGAAGAAGGCGCCGGCCGCCAAGCCTGAAGAAAAGAAGAAGACGCCGCCGGCAGCGTAAGAACCCGGGGTCAACTGGCACTGCGGTTCCCCGATTGACCGAATCCATCTCCCCCGCGCTGCGAACGATTCTTTGATTCGTTC
>JANXRG010000105.1 GCA_025353105.1 Verrucomicrobiota bacterium | reverse complement strand
AAATTTCTCAATCCCGTTCACGACGTCGCCGAGCTGACGATTCTGCATTTGAACGGGTCCAAGATTGCGGGTCCGACCGTGCTGGCCCGGATCCCGCACGAGGAGCTCGAGGCCCTGTTCCGTGGCTACGGTTACGCACCGTATTTTGTGGAGGGAGCGGATCCGGATTTGATGCATCAGCGGATGGCCTCCGCGATTGACACCGTCACGGCCGAGATTCAACGCATCCAGCGGAATGCCCGGTCGCAAGGTTTCAAGGACCGGCCGCGTTGGCCGATGATCATCCTGCGTTCCCCAAAAGGTTGGACCGGACCGAAATTTGTGGATGGCAAGGCGACGGAAGGGACCTTCCGATCCCACCAGGTGCCGATGGCCAACATGAGTGATCCGGGTCACGTCAAAATCCTCGAGGATTGGATGCGGAGCTACCACCCGCAAGATTTGTTCGATGAGGCCGGACGCCTCAAACCCGAGCTTGCCGAGTTGCCGCCTCGCGGCAATCGCCGCATGAGCGCGAATCCGCACGCGAACGGTGGCTGCCTGCTGCGCGATCTTCAGCTGCCGGACTTTTGCGATTACGCCGTGAAAGTGCCCCGGCCCGGAGCCGTCGATGCGGAAGCGACGCGCATCCAGGGGCAGTTCATACGTGACGTGCTAAAACTCAACGCGGAGTTCCACAACTTCCGCGTCTTCAGCCCGGACGAAACTAATTCCAACCGCTGGGACCCGGTCTTTGAGGTGACCAATCGATGCTCGACCGCGGAAATTCTGCCCGGCGATGATCATGTCGCGCCGGATGGTCGCGTGATGGAAATGCTGAGCGAACACCAGTGCGAAGGCTGGCTCGAAGGCTACTTGCTAACCGGCCGCCACGGCTTCTTTTCGTGCTACGAGGCTTTCATTCACATCATCGATTCGATGTTCAACCAGCACGCGAAATGGTTGAAGGTGACAAATCAGATTCCGTGGCGGCGGCCCATTGCGTCATTGAACTACCTGCTTTCGTCGCACGTCTGGCGCCAGGACCACAATGGCTTCAGTCATCAGGATCCGGGTTTCATCGATCACGTTGTGAACAAGAAAGCCGGGGTGATCCGCGTCTACCTGCCGCCCGACGCGAACACGTTGTTATCGGTCACGGACCATTGTTTGCGCAGCCGCAACTACGTAAACGTGATTGTCGCCGGCAAGCAGCCCTCCCCCCAATGGCTCGGACTCGATGCCGCCCGCGAACATTGCAAGGCGGGCATCGGCATCTGGTCATGGGCCAGCAATGATCAAGGGGGCGAAGCCGACGTCGTCATGGCCTGCGCGGGCGATGTGCCCACGCTGGAAACGCTGGCCGCCGTCAAATTGCTGCGGGAGCATTTTCCCGCCCTGAAGGTCCGCGTGATCAACGTCGTCGACCTCATGAAACTGCAACCCGAACGGGAGCATCCTCACGGATTGAGCGACCGGGCTTTTGACGAGTTGTTCACGACGAACAAGCCCGTCATTTTCGCCTACCACGGGTACCCTTTGCTGATTCACCGTCTAACTTATCGCCGCACCAATCACGAAAACATGCATGTCCGCGGCTACAAGGAAGAAGGCACCACGACAACTCCGTTCGACATGACCGTGTTGAACGATTTGGATCGCTTTCACCTCTTTGGCGATGTCATCGATCGCCTTCCGCAGTTGGAATCGAGCGCGGCGTTCGCCCGACAATTCATTCGGGACAGGCTCTTCGAGCATCGGCAGTACATCACGACCCACGGCGAGGACCTGCCCGAAATTCGCGATTGGAAGTGGTAATCGCCGGGGTCACACCGTGTTGCACAAAACGTTCGCGTCGGCCGGGAGCGGAACAAAACGTCGGGAACAGCCGTGTGTCGGGCGGGTGGACGCGGACACGTCAATCTTGCGGAATGCTCATTGCACTCTTTGCATTGCAGGGCCACCTCTGTGTATCATCTGCCCTCCGCTGGCTCCCCTTGGTTTCAGCGCCCCTTTTCATCCCATGGACCTCAATCGACGCACGTTCATCCGCAACACTGGCCTTGCCGCCGGATCCCTCCTCATCCCCGTGTGGGGTCGCCCTGTCACGGCGTTCGCCGAGACCGCAGTCGTGCCTGTCGCCACCAAGAAGAAGCTCGCCGATGCCGCCCTGAACGCGGCGACGAAAAAAGGCGCGACCTACGCGGACGTGCGCATCGGCCGCTACCTTCAACAGTTTATCATCACGCGGGAAATGCGGGTGGAAAACACCGTCAGCACGGAAAGCTACGGCGCCGGCGTACGCGTGATCGCGGACGGCTGCTGGGGCTTCTTTGCGACCGATCAGCTTACCCCCGCGTCCATCGCGCACGCGGCCGAGGAGGCTGTCGCCATCGCCAAGGCCAACGCCAAAGCGAAATTACAGGACAAGGCCGTCGAACTCGCCCCGCAAAAGGGCCTCGGTGAAGTCAGTTGGAAATCGCCGATCACGAAGAACGCGTTCGAGGTGCCCATCTCCGAAAAGGTTGCCCTGCTGATGGATGTCAACGCCGCCGCGCTCAAGCATGGCGCCAACTTCGTCAACTCCGTGCTCTTCCAGGTGAACGAGCAAAAATATATCGCGACCACCGACGGTTCCTACATTGACCAGGACATCCACCGCATCTGGCCAACCTTTAACGTCACGGCCATTGATCCCAAGACGGGCAAGTTTGAAACGCGCCGCGCGCTGAGCGCACCGTGCGGTCGCGGCTACGAGTATCTCTCCGCCAATCCGGCGGACAAACGCACCGGCGTCACCACGCGCTACACCGACTCCTACGATATGGTCGAGGACGTCACGGCGGCCGCGCAGCAGGCCAAGGACAAGTTCGGCGCCAAATCCGTCGAGGCCGGCCAGTACGATCTCGTCCTGGATCCGTCCCACCTTTGGCTGACCATTCATGAGTCCATCGGCCACGCCACTGAGCTGGACCGCGTGCTCGGTTACGAGGCAAATTACGCCGGCACTTCCTTTGCCACGCTCGACAAATGGAAGAGCGGCAATTTCCAGTACGGCAGCCCGAATGTGAACGTCGTGGCGGACAAGACGCAGGTGGGCTCGCTCGGGGCGGTGGGCTACGACGACGAAGGCGTCCCGTGCAAGCGCTGGGATTTGATCAAGGACGGCGTGCTCGTGAACTATCAAAAAACTCGCGACCAAGCTCATATCCTCGGGCAGAAGGAGAGCGACGGCTGCTGTTACGCGGACAACTGGAATGACGTGCAGTTTCAGCGCATGCCAAACGTTTCGCTCCAGCCCGGCCAGGCAAAGATGTCGGTGGACGACATGATCAAGGGGGTCGAGCGCGGCATCTACATCATCGGCGACGGATCGTTCTCGATCGATCAGCAGCGCTACAACTTCCAGTTCGGCGGCCAGCTCTTCTACGAAATCAACGACGGCAAGATTGGCGGCATGTTGCGTGACGTGGCCTACCAGGCGAATACCCAGGAGTTTTGGAACTCCTGCGTCGCGGTCTGCGACGAGAGCGACTATGCCCTCGGCGGATCCTTCTTTGACGGCAAGGGCCAGCCCGGCCAGATCAGCGCCGTGTCCCACGGCAGCTCCACCTCGCGCTTCAACAAGGTGAACGTTATCAATACGGCCCGGAAGATTTGAGCGCGGATCGACTCCATCTCCTTCCCATTTTTTCACCATGACGAATCTCACCAAAGGAGAGGCCGAAGCGGTCATCAAGAAAACGCTCTCGTACGCAAAGGCGGACGAGACCCAGGTGACCCTCTCGGGCCGCCGCGAGGGCAACCTGCGCTTCGCCCGTAATGCGGTCTCGACCAGCGGCGGCACGGAGGCGCTTACGCTCCTTGTTCAGTCGTCGTTCGGCCAGAAGACCGGCACGGCCACGATCAATGAATTCGACGACGCTTCGATCGAAAAGGTGGTGCGCCGCGCCGAAGACCTCGCAAAGCTCGCGCCGGAGAATCCGGAGTACGTCGAGTTCCTCGGACCGCAGCAGTATCTCGCCCCGAAGTCGCATTTCGATTCGACCGCCGGTTTGAACGCCGACTTCCGCGCGAAGGCGATGGCCGACTGCATCAATCCGTGCAAGGCCAAGAACCTGGTCGCGGCCGGGTTCCTCGAGCACAACGCCGGATTTAGCTCGCTCGGAAACAGCCATGGACTGAATGGCTTTCATCGCGCCTCGACCGTGAATTATTCGGTCACGGTTCGCACCGCCGATGGCCTCGGCTCCGGCTACGGAGTCTGCGATTTCAACGACTCCAGCAAACTCGACGCGAAGCGCGTCTCCGAGCAGGCGATGCAGAAGGCGATGCGCTCCGCAGAAACGAAGTCGCTCGAGCCCGGCAAGTACACCGTGATTCTCGAGCCGAGCGCATCAGTCGATCTCCTCAGCAACCTGCTGACCGCCATGGACGCGCGCCAGGCGGACGAAGGCCGCAGTTTTCTCAGCAAGGCGGACGGCGCCACGCGACTCGGCGAAAAGCTCGTCGACGAGCGCATTCATCTTCACTCCGACCCCATGAATGCAGAGGTGCCCGGCAGCCCGTGGGCGCCGGACGGCCGCCCCCGGCGCAAGGTCGACTGGTTCAAGGACGGCGTCGTGACGAATGTTGGGTACTCGCGATTTTGGGCGAAGAAGAAGGGCCTTTCCGACGACAAGGCGATGCCAAATTTCGGCAACGGCTTCGGCGGCGGAAACCGGGCCGTGGGCGCCTTCGAGGGCTCGCCTGGCTTTATCATGGACGGCGGAAACGCGAGCCTTGAGGATCTAGTGAAAAGCGTGAAGCGCGGCATTCTCGTCACGCGCATGTGGTACATCCGTCCGGTCGATCCGCAGACGCTGCTCTACACGGGGCTGACCCGTGACGGCACGTTTTACGTCGAGAACGGCGAGGTCAAATACGCGATCAAGAATTTCCGCTTCAACGAGAGCCCGGTGATCATGCTGAACAATGTCGAGGCGCTCGGCAAACCCGTGCGCGCCAACGGCAGCCTGGTCCCGCCGATGGTCATCCGTGACTTCACGTTCTCCAGCCTTTCCGACGCGGTGTGACGCCGACTGTGCGCCGCCGATGAGCCGGTCCGATTTCGTCTTCACGCGCTTGCAGTACGAGTCGGGCGATTGGGACATCGTGGACCAGAGGATGCCGTCGAATCTCCTCGATTCGATCGTCGCCTACACCACGATTACGGTCAATCCGCGTGAAGCCATCGTCGCGCTCGGCAGCAAGGAGGTGCTCGAGGCGTCGTTCTGCTATCTCAGCGGGCACAAGCTCGTGCAGTTCAGCGATCGCGAGCGCGAGAATTTCGAGGCCTACGTGCGGCGCGGAGGGTTTGTGTTCGTCGATGATTGCAATCACGACGTCGACGGCCTCTTTGCCAAGTCGTTCGAGGAGCAGATCCACGCGATCTTCGGACCGGACTCCCTGGGGAAGATTCCGAACGACCATCCCGTTTACCAGTCGTTCTTCCGCTTCGAGAAGGGTCCACCCACAACCTCCTTCGAGCTCAATGGCTGGGGCGACGACCTGGTGCACGATTACCTGAAGGCAATCGTCATCAACGGGCGCATTGGGGTGCTCTACAGCAACAAGGACTACGGCTGCGAGTGGGACTATGATTTCCGCAACAAGCGCTTCCTCGCCGAAGACAACACGAAGTTTGGCGTCAATATCGTGGTCTATGCGATGATGTCCTGACGCCCCATCCGGCCGGTCCCTTGCCCAACTCCATGACGATTCCGACTCCGCTCACCGAGGATGCCATTCACGACCTGCTCGCGAAAATCCCGCAGCTCCGCGGGGAAATTGCCAAGGTGATTGTCGGGCAAAAGGCGGTCATCGACGAACTTCTCGTTGCTTTCATCGCGGGCGGCCATTGCCTGCTCGAAGGCCTCCCCGGCCTCGGCAAAACCCTGCTCATCCGGACCCTCGCCCAGGCCGTGGATCTGACCTTTCACCGGATCCAATTCACGCCGGACCTGATGCCATCCGACATTATCGGAACGGAGGTGCTGGAGGAAGACCACGTGACCGGGAAGCGATTCTTCCAGTTCAACCGCGGCCCGATCTTCGGCCAGATCATTCTCGCCGACGAAATAAATCGCACGCCGCCGAAAACGCAGTCGGCACTGCTCGAAGCAATGTCGGAAGGTTCCGTCACGTACGGCGGCCAAACGTACGCGCTCGACCGCCCATTTTTCGTGCTCGCCACGCAAAACCCGATCGAGCAATCCGGCACGTATCCTCTGCCTGAGGCCCAGCTCGATCGGTTTCTCCTGTATCTGAACATCGGATATCCGGATGCGGACGAGGAACTGACCATGCTCGCGAACACGACCGGCTTGCACCGTCCCCGGGTCGATCCCGTGATGACGGCAGCCGACGTGATTCAACTTCAGGTCCTCTCGCGCGAGGTCGCCATCAACGAGGATCTGCTGGATTTCATTAACCGCCTCGTCCGGGCCACCCGCGATCGCTCGCTGCCCTACGTGGAGAAATGGATTCGTTGGGGCGCCGGTCCGCGCGCCGGACAATCGCTCGCCCTGTCCTCCAAGGCGCGCGCGCTGCTCGCCGGCCGCTTCGCCGTCACACTCGACGACATCCACGCGCTCGCCGCGCCCGTCATGCGACATCGCATCCTCCTCAATTTCGAAGCCGAGGCCGAGCGGATCGAAACCGACGAGGTCATCCGCGAAATCCTGCGTCTCGTCCCCGAGCCGACCAGCCCGCTGCCGCGCTGATCGTTCCGGCCATGGCCGCCAAGATTCCAGATCGCCAGGTAATCGATCCGCGGTTGATCGCCGCCACGCGCGATCTTGAACTCGTTGCGCGCAAACTTGTCGCTGGCGTGCTCCCCGGCATGCACGCCAGCCGCCAGCCCGGTCTCGCGCGCGAGTTCAGCCAGTACCGGGCGTATCAACCGGGCGACGACCCGCGTCATCTGGATTGGAAACTCTACGCGCGGTCCGATCGCTATTTTCTGCGCGAGAGCGAAATCGAAACGACCGTCACCATCCGCCTGCTCCTCGACGCGACGGAGTCGATGCAGCACGCCGACACCGCGGGCCCGGGCGCCGGCCTCCGCAAGTTCGATCTCGCGCGCGTAGTCGCGGCCGCGTTTGCGTGGATCGCGCAGGCGCAGGGCGATCCCATCGGACTCCACGCCGTCAGCAAAGGCGGGGTGGTCTCGATGCCGCCCGGTCAGCACCGCCAGCTTTTCGAGCGCATCGTTTCCACGCTTGAGCGCCTCGAACCCGCCGGGACGTGGCCAGCAGACCCGCGATCGATCGCCGGCGTTTTCGCAGCGGGCGCGCGGACCATCGGCGGGGCGGATGCGACGCGCGAGATCACGATCGTTTTGACCGATGGTCACGAGCACGCGGACGAAATCCGCGCGGCTCTCGCGCCGCTGCGCTCGCGACGACACGAAATTCTGTTGCTGCATTTTCTCGGTCGCGATGAAATTGATTTTCCGTTTCATGGCCCGATCCGTTTCGAGGAATATGAAACTGGCGCGGTCCTGGAGACGGACGCGGACGCCGCTCGCGCGGCGTTTCTGGCCGATCAGGACCGCCACATTCGCGAGTGGCGACGCGCCTTCGAAGGCGAACGCTTTCATTACCTGAGGCTGCGGACGGATGAGCCGCTCGACCGCGCGCTGCGGGGCTATTTATTGCAGCGCCGCCGCCGTTGATCCGCT
Organism: Verrucomicrobiota bacterium; assembly: GCA_025353105.1. Lineage (GTDB taxonomy): Bacteria > Verrucomicrobiota > Verrucomicrobiia > Chthoniobacterales > SZAS-18 > SZAS-18. The sequence goes on along the minus strand of JANXRG010000105.1, from coordinate 5,401 downwards.
GATTCGCCCGACCATCCGAGATTTCTTCGTTCGATGCTCCTGTTCGTCATTCCCGCCGCCCTGCTGGCCGCCGCGGGCTTGATCGTGCCGGTGCTCATCCATCTGTGGCGGCCGCCGGCGCGAACCGTTCGATTGGGGTCGCTCCGCTTTCTGACTTCCGTACCCGGACGTCGCTTGCGTGATCTCCGATGGCGCGATCGTTTCCTGCTCCTCGTGCGCGTCGCGCTGCTCATCGCGCTGGCCGTATTGCTGGCTCAACCTCTTTGGGTCCACCTCGCGCAGGGCCCGCAGCGGTGGGCGTTGCGAAGTTCGAATGCGACCTTCGATGCTGCCACGCGGCAGGTTTGGAATGGCCTGCTGGCGCAAGGATATCAGCCGCGCTGGCTTGCCCCCGGGTTTCCGGATGCCGGCGGGGACACACCCATGCCCACCGGCGCCGCAATTGACGCGTGGTCGCTGATTCGCGAAGCCGACGCCCGCATTCCCACCGGCTCAAAGCTCACTGTCTTCGCCCCGCCGCGGCTCTCAATGCTCCAAGGGGCACGGCCGGTGCTCAGTCACAGCGAAGCAACTTGGATCTCCACGCCCTCCGGTGACGCCATCGCCCCGCCGGCATGGCTTGAGTCGCTTTCCCTCGCGCGGGATGGGCGCGGCCTGCGCGCGCGGATCGGTTCGAGCAGTGAAGCGAGTACGCCATCCTCGATGCTGCTGATTACGCTGCCGTTGGACGCGACTTCCGTTTCCGATCCGGCCACCCGTTCAACGTTGGAACTGCGCAAGACGAACGAATCGTTTGCCGGCCGATTGAGCGCACCAACGCCAGAGCCCTGGACTCCAGCACGCGTGTGGCGGCCGGTTCGCGCGGCCATCGTGCACGGTCCATCGCGCGCGGAGGATGCCCGGTATGTCGCCGCGGCCATTCGAGCGGCCGGGGAGGTCGCGGACCGCGAAATCACGCTCGACGTTCGCGAGGAAACCACCTCCACGATTCTGCCCGAGGCGGATTGGGTCTTCCGGATCGGCGTCGCCCCGCTGTCCGCCCCACTCTCCCGCGTCCTCGCGGAGAATAATGTCAATGTCGTCACCGACGCTCCGCTCGATGCCGTCGAGGACGCCTCGCCCAGCTGGTTTGTCGCGCCGCAAAATCCCGTTGATGTGAATGCTGCGCGACTGTGGAAACGCGTCGTCGCCGCTCGCGATGCGCGCTCCGTCATCTGGTCTGACGGTTTTGGCTCACCGCTCCTCATCTTTTCACGCGAAGGCCGGGCAGAGCGCTGGCAATTCCTCAGCCGCTTTCATCCCGAATGGAATGATTGGGTTCGGAGCGGCGCCTTTCCCGGTTGGATGCGCACGCTGCTGCTTCGCGACGTTGACGCCTTGGATTATTCCACGCACGATCGCCGACTCGCAGACGCGCGGCAAGTCTTGCTCGCGCGCGCCGGCCCGGAAGTCGAGTCCGTCTCGCTTTCCCAGCCGGCGGATCGAACGACCGGCCTTCACGCCTGGATTTGGGCGCTAGTGGCTCTGCTGCTCGCGGCCGAGCGTTGGTTGAGCCTGCGGCCGGCTTCGCCCCGTCCCGCCGCCGTGTCGCTCGCACCTAAGTCTGAGCCCGGCAGGGCGGAGGTGGCGCGATGACCTCGGGTGAACTCGCGCACCACGCGCTCACGTGGCGCCGAAGTCTGCAAAGGCGGGAGACGATCTTGGCGGCCGGCGTCTCGCTGATCGTTGTCTCGATCGCCCTGATCCTTGCGCGGCAAAGCCATCCTTGGGTCGTGGCGTCGCTCGCGGCCGTCGTCGCATTCATCGCCACGCTTGCAATCCGTCTCGCCATCGTGCGCCCGTCGACCATCGATGCCGCCCAACTCGCCCGGCACCTCAACCGCGCGAATCCGGAACTCGAGGAAAGCAGCGCGCTTTGGTTGCGGCCCATTGAATCGCTGTCCGTCGTCGAGCGCCTGCAACGCGCGCGCCTGGACAAGGAGCTCGCGAGGCTTTCGCTCGGTGAGGAGTCGCCCGCGGCCCCGCCCGCGGACACCTTGCGCGTCGCGACGGCGTGGCTTTCCGCTGGCGCGCTGCTCGCGGCGCTCGCTGCGGCGTGGGTCCTTTTCCACGCGCTCCCGCCGACCGCGTCGGAGTCCTCGTCCGCCGCGTCGCTCGCCGCCAACTCCGCGAACGCGACCCCGCAATCACCGGCTGGCGCGCCGCCAAAGCTTGAGCGCGCGGAGCTGATCATCCGGCCACCAGTTTACACGCAACATCCCGAACGGACGGAAACTTCACTCAACGCCGAGGTCGAGGAAGGCTCGGTGCTGACCTGGCGCCTGGCGGTGCAAGGCGACGTGCGCGACGTCAGCCTGCGCTTCGGTGACGGTGGACGAGACGTCCTACCGATGCAGGCCATCGGCAATGGTCGCTTTGAAGCTACGCGAGCGATTGCGGACTCGGAACTCTATTCGCTGACCGCAACGCTACGGGACGGGAATCCGTGGACACCCCTTGAAATCTACGCGTTGAAAACCATCAAGGATCAGCCGCCCACCCTTCGCTTCGTTGAGCCGGCGCTTTCGCGCACCGAGATTCCAAACTCGGCGACCGGCGACGCCCGGCGCGTGCAGGTGCGGGTTCTGGGAGTCGATGACTACGGTCTCGCGGAGGCGCATCTCGTCGCGACGGTGGCCAAGGGCAGCGGCGAGGCGGTCAAATTTCGCGAGCAAATCATTGAATTCGATCCGCCCTCGAATGCCGGCTTGAGGCCGGCCCCGACGCGGGAATTTTCACGATCACTCGATCTCCCCTCCCTCGGGTTGGAGCCGGGCGACGAACTGTATTTTTACGTCACGGCGCGCGACAACCGCCAGCCCACGCCCAACCACGCGCGTTCCGAAACGCGTTTCATCGTGCTCAAGGGTCCCCACGGAAAAGCATCGTCGCCCGGGCGAGGCGTGTCGGGCGTCAACCTCGTACCGCCCTATTTCCGCAGTCAGCGCCAGCTCATCATCGACACGGAGAAATTAGTCGTAGATCGATCGACGTTGAGTGACACCGCATTCCGGGAGCGCTCGAACGAACTGGGCATCGATCAGCAATTGCTGCGTCTGCGCTACGGCCAGTTTCTGGGTGAGGAACTGGAGGAGGGATTCGGTCCGCGCGCGAACACAGAACCGGGCGGGGCGGGACCAACCGATGCCTCCGGCGTGCCGCTCGAATTGATGCATCAACACGATCGGGGAGCGGAAGGCGCCAACGCCAATGCCGCGCGGGAAACGGCTGCCCCGGCGAAACCCGCCACCGGCATTCCCCCCGCCCCCGACGAAATTATTTCACCGTTTGTGGATCAACACGACTCGCAGGATCAGGCGACGTTCTTTGATCGGCCCACCAAAAGTTCGCTGCGTGCGGCGCTTGGTGCGATGTGGGAAGCCGAAGGAATGCTGCGGACGACGCGGCCCGCCGAGGCGCTCCCGGCCGAGAATCGCGCGCTCGAAATTCTCAAGGCGCTCCAGCAAAGCGCGCGCGCCTACGTGCAGCGCGTTGGGTTCGAGGCCGCGCCGCTCAAGATCGATGAACGCCGCTTGAAGGGCGACCTCGCTGCGGTGGCACGTCTAGAGCGCGCGCTGGACACTCCCGTTCGCGCCGATGTCACGGACGACGTGGTGCGCGACGCCCTGCGCATCGTGTCATGGGGACGAACGAAAGGTGAACTGTCCGCGATGGAGATCGAAACGTTGCGGCGCGCGGAGCCGCGGCTGATGGATGCGGCCACGCGCGATCCCGCCGGGGCGCTCGCCGGATTGCAGGCTCTGCGGCGTCTGACGGCGGGAAGCACCGATGCGTCCAGCGAATTGCCCCCGCTCGAGCGCGCGCTTTGGAAACTGCTGCCAGCCGCGCGCGCGTTGCCGACGCGAATGAATGAGTCGTCCCCCGCGTTGAGCGACACATACTTCCAACTTTTGGAGGGCGAGGGGTCGAAGCCATGACGTTTTTACTCCGTCCAAACCTGCTGTGGCTGGTCGCGAGCGTTTGCGCGCTGGGTGTCGTCGCGTGGATTTGGCTCGAACTCCGCCGGTCGAACCGACGCCAGTGGCTAGGGCGCGTTCTGGCGTCCCTGCTCGGCACGCTTGCCCTGGCGGCTCTCGGACTGCGGCCGGCGTGGTCCGGTGAGTCGGGTCCACCTCCCGCGCCAGAATCTGCCGCGCTCTGGACCGCGTCGCACGCGTCAGAAACGATCGGTAAAATTCCGCCTGAGGTACCCGCCGCCCGCGTTTTCGCTCTCGCGGGCGCGAAAGACAAGCCGGGCAACGCCCTGGATATCCCGGATGTCGCGTTTCTGCGCCGGGAATATTCACAGGTCAACGTCCTTCACGTCTTCGGCGACGGGCTCAACGCTCACGACGCCGAGGCCGTGCGCGGCTTGCGCATCATTCTTCATCGACCCACGTCGAAGATGGACGTGCCCGGTTTCGGCTTCGTTCGAATGCCCCGCGAGTTGACGCTGGGCGAACCTGTTGTCGTTCAAGGCCGCGTTGAAGGGGGCGGAGGAGTTACTTCACCGGCGGTCGCGTTGACCGCCCCTGACGGCACCACTCGCACCGTGCCCCTGAAGCCGCTCGACGATGGATCCGCCGCGTTCTCCATCACCGCACCACCGGCAGCCGCCACTGGTTGTTACGTATGGACCCTTGAACTGCGGACCGGCGATCAAGGCGCCGCGCTCGTCTCTGAACGGATCGGCGTCAGCGTCGTTCCGCCGATTCTCCCTCGCGTGCTGATCCTGGAAAGTTCCCCGCGCTTCGATACCGGCCGCTTGAAGCGGTGGCTCGGCGAACGCGGCGCGATGATCGCGACGAAGACTCAGCTAAGCCGCGACCGCTTCCGCATCGCGGCGCTGAATGGCGCCCGCGAAGAAATTGAAGTCCTCGACGCCGTCGCGTTCGAGTCTTTTGATCTCGTTCTCGCCGACGCGCGCGCGATCGCGGAACTCAGCGACGCGGAACGCGAAGCCTTGCGCATCGCGGTCGCTGACCGCGGTCTCGGCCTTCTCGTGGTTGCGGATGAAACGGTGCTGTCCGCCGCCAAAGCCGAGCCCGACCGCGCAAATACCGATGACGGGCTCTTGCCATGGAAACTCGCCCGTGACGCCGGCAATCCGGACGACGAGGACCGCCTCGCGCGCCTGCAATGGCCGGGTTCAGACCTTATGTCGCGCGAGCCGCTCCCGATTCCGCCTTTCGAAATCGCTCGCCGAAATGCTCAGCGTCCGCTCGTGCGCGACGGTCAGGGCCGCGCACTGGTCGTCGCGGCGGGTCGAGGTCGCGGACAAATCGCCCTCACGCTGGTACGCGAGACCTGGCGCTGGCCGCTGGCCGATGACGGCGGCGCGTTCGCGAGTTTCTGGTCGTTT
>JANXRG010000083.1 GCA_025353105.1 Verrucomicrobiota bacterium | reverse complement strand
CCTACTGCGTGATGCTGCCGTTGTTTGTCGCGCTCCAACATCGCGCGCTGCCCCCGCTGCGCGTCGTGCTCTGTTGTCTGATGGTGTTTGTCGGCATGGCCATTCTTTCCGGGATTAACTGGCACACGCTCCGAATGGGACGCGGAGAGATCGAAACCATCATCGCCTCATTATTCTTCGCGGGGCAAATCCTCTGGCTCGAGCGGCCCGTCTTTCACGACAACCGATCCTCGCACGCCACGATTGTGATGTTCGCGGTCGTGGCACTGATCTGCTTGCCGGTCGGGCTCTTCACCCAGCAAACCGCATCCGACTGGATCACCGCGGGACGCGCCCCGGCCGTTCTCGGCTATCTCGTCACGCTCACCGTGGTGTGCACGATGGTGACCTTCAGTCTCATGAATCGGTGGCAGCGTTTCCTGTCAGCGACGGAGGCCGGATTGATCTACTGCGCCGAGCCGATTTGGACGAGCCTGATGGCACTGTGCCTGCCGGCGTGGCTCGGGATTGTCGGCGGCTTTGTTTACGCCAACGAGACGGCGACATCCGCGTTGGTGATCGGCGGCGCCTTGATCACCGCGGCGAATGTCGTGATCCAGCTCAAGCCCGTGGAACCGATTGCCGTTCTGTCCGTTCCCCACCACGAAGCCTGAAAACGAAAAGACCAAGCGGTTCAACCGCGGCTTTTTCCCGTCCGCACGTCGGACCGTAGACGAGCAATCTAAACGGAACTGGAAGCCGGCACCATCGACTGGTGGAACCCGATCTCCGGGCGCGTTGGCGAGGGGTCGGGACGACCGCCCTCGGTCGAGGAAATCCTTGCGCGGCGGATCGACGTCAGCCGCCGGATCCCTGTCGGTGACGGATCGATTCCGGAGAATTTGAAACGTTTCGGCGAAACGTTTCTGCCATTGGAAACGCGCCCGGAGGTCGCGTTCCACCTTTCGTGCCGTCCGCGTTTCAGCCGGCCTCGCTGCGGCTGGGGCGGATTACGCGCGTCGGAACGCGAGCAACGTCGCTGCACCATTTTCGTCTTCCGCTTGTCAGAACCATGCGCCGGGACAGGAAACCCCCGTCACGCATACCCAGCGAGCCGCTTCGATTCGATCAATTCGATCATTATGAGGTTCCGGCGCGGGCCGATGGTACGCGCTGGGAGCTGGAGCACGGCGCGATGGGCATCACGTACCGGGCCTTCGACACGCGCCTGTACGTCATCGTCGTGCTCAAGATCATCAAACTGGATCTCCTGAGCAATGAGCGGGCACGCTTTCTCTTCCTCCTTGAGGCGCGCGCCGCCGCCCAGATGCGCCCTCCGAACATCGCGGCCGTGATCACGCTGCACGACGGGAAGCCATTCCAATTACACGACGGTGTTTGGAGCGGACTACTCGCTTGCAGATGTGCTCAAGATTGTTGACCCGCTGCCCCCGGATGAGGCGCCAAACCGAACCGACCAGATCGCTGCGGCGCTTGGCGCGGTGTCGCCTGAGCAAATCGTGCATTTCGATCTCAAACCTCCGAATATCACGGTGGTGCCGCGCGCACACCGCCTTCACTGGGCCGCCGCTTCCGCTTCGCGCAGGATGCCGATAATTTGCTCCTCACTGAATCGACTTCGTTTCAGCTGGTTTTGCTCTCCTTTTTTTGAGCAAAACTCCAGTTTCAATCTGTCCCATTTTCGGAGGTCAGGTCACCGGACGGGTATCGCCTTGCATTGCGCGCTTCTGTAACTTTTTCAACCTTGCGGGGTACTATCAGCATGGACGACCGGTCAACGACCTTTCACGAGCTGTATGCCAAGTATGCAGACGACGTGTATCGGTTTGCGCACTGGTTGTCAGGAAATCCCGAGGACGCCCGCGACATCAGCTCGGAGACGTTCGTCCGAGCCTGGACCGCACCCAATGAACCCAGGATGGACACCGTGAAGGCGTACCTCTTCACCATCGCGCGAAATCTCCACCGCAAACAGTGGCGCCGGGCGTCGCGTCACGAGCCGTTGGAGGAAGGGATGCCCGACCCGGCGACCTCGCCCGACGAAGTCGCGGCCAATCGCGACGAGTTCCAGCGAACGATGGCGGCTGTGCATGCGCTGCCGGAAATTGACCGGACGCTGCTCCTGCTGCGTGCGGAAGAGGAACTGTCCTATGCAGATATCGCGGCCGTGACCGGCCTGTCGGTTGCGGCCGCCAAAGTGAGAGTGTTCCGCGCGCGAGCAAAACTCGCTGCGCTCCTAAAACCTGAAACCGGAGAAAAATCATGAATATAACGAAGGATGTCATCAACGACCTCTACCCCCTCTACATCGAGAAGGAATGCAGCGCGGACACGCGGGCGCTGGTGGATGAGTATCTGCAACGCAACCCGCAGCACGCCGAGGAACTAGGCCGAGTCATGAGCGCCCCGCTTCTGGGAGCGGTGCCGCCGGCGAAAGACCTTGAGGAGGTGCAATCGCTCCGAGAGGCCCGTCGCCGCGTGCGACGCCGCTCGTGGCTGCTCGGATTCGCCATTTTCTTTTCACTCACCCCGTTTTCAATCTCGAACATTGACGGACGGATCTGGTGGTGTCTGCGCGACGCACCCGGGACCGCCCTGATTTACGCCGCGATCGCCGTGTTTTTTTGGATTCTCTATGCAATCAACCGTAAACGTTCTGGCAGTTTCTAAGAAAAAGATAATTCATGATTAAACAATTCATCATCTCGTCGTCCCTCATGCTCGCCGCCACAACGTTCTGCGCGCCCAAACCTCCGTCATTCAACCCCGCCTGGATCACGGCGAAACGCGAGGTGCTGACGTATCAGTCCAAAGCCAAGGAGTGACGGGCTGTACCAGGTTGGCGGGGCATCACCGCGTAATTCGGATCGAGCAGCTGGCCACTGGGAGAATCACGGAGTTGATGCAGGAATCCGCAAAGCCGACTTGCCATTCGAAGTCGGTTTGATCATGGGAAGAGGTGGGTCGAGAAGCGTTCCACAGATTTACATTTGACAAAATGGGCATACCAAGGGGCCACTCGCTAGAATTCGCGGAAGAGATGCCTGATATCCCATACGCTATCCAGCCTCGTCGACGCCTATGCGATTCGAGCTGGCGGAGTGCGGGCAAAGTCGCAGCCTCACGGGCAGGTTGCCTGTGCCACGAAACGAAAAAGGCAGGCTTGCGGCCTGCCTCTCGTAAAACCGAATAATCGCGCTCCGATTAACGCGAGTACAACTCGACGATGAGCTGCTCATTCACCACCGGCGCGATCTCCGCGCGGGTCGGGACGCGCGTCATCTGGCCGGAGAGACCTTCGCGATTCACCGTCATCCAATCGGGCACTGGCACGATCTGCGTGAGCTCAAGGCCCCGCGTGCCAAGCTGCTTGGACTTCACGCGTTCGCGCACGGCGATGACTTCGCCCGGCTTCACTTGATAGGAGGAGATGTCGACCTTCCGGCCGTTCACCTGCACGTGACCGTGGCCGACCATCTGGCGGGCGGCGCGGCGGGTATTGGCGAAGCCGAGGCGGTACACGACATTGTCCAGGCGGCACTCGAGGAGTTGCAGCATCGTCTCACCGGTGACGCCGCGCTTGGCGGACGCGGTCTCGTAATAGCCGCGGAACTGGCGTTCCATCAAGCCGTACATCAGGCGGAGCTTCTGCTTCTCGGCGAGCGCGACGGAGTAATCGCTCTGCTTGCGGCGCGAGCCTTTCGGACCGTGCTGGCCGGGCGGATAATTTTTCCGTTCCAGCGCCTTGGAGGGGCCGAAGAGGGGGAGGCCGTAGCGACGGCTGATTTTGGATTTGGGACCGGAGAGGCGCGCCATAACGAGTTGCGATGCGGAAGGCTGGGATTTGAACTACACGCGGCGCGCCTTGGGCGGGCGGCAACCATTGTGCGGAACGGGGGTCACGTCCTTGATGATCGTGATGTCAAGGCCCACGGCTTGGAGCGCGCGAATGGCGGACTCACGGCCCGCACCGGGTCCCTTGACGCGAACTTCGACGTCCTTGAGGCCGTGGCCCATCGCCTGGCGGCTGGCGTCCTGCGCGGCCATCTGCGCGGCGTAGGCCGTGCTCTTGCGCGAACCTTTGAAGCCGACTTTGCCGGCGCTCGACCAGCCGATGACGTTGCCGCTCAGGTCCGTGATCGTGACCGACGTGTTGTTAAACGTCGCCATGATGTGGACGATGCCGGAAATGATATTCTTGGCGCCTTTCGCGCGGACAATCTTCGGCTTCTCGATGTCGTTCGGATCGAGCGAAAGATTTTCCTTCGGCGGCTCGGCGACCGCGACAGCAGCGGCTTCCTTCTTGGCGCTGGCCTTGGGGGCTTTCGGCTTTGGGGCGGCCGGAATGGCCTCGGTCGCAGCAGCGGTGGTCTCAGCCGCGGCGGGAGCGGCGGCTTCGGGAGCAGGTGCGGCGGTCGGGTTCGGTTCAGTCTCTTCGGGCATAACGGAAATTGGTGGAAAATCTGGCGATGGCAAACAAATCAGGGTTTGGCGGACTTGGTGTCCTTGGCGCGCTGGACGCCGACGGTCTTGCGCGGGCCCTTGCGGGTGCGGGCGTTGGTCGAGGTGCGCTGGCCGCGGACGGGCAGGCCCCGGCGGTGGCGGATCCCACGGTAACAATTGATGCCTTGGAGCCGCTTGAGATTGGCCTGAATTTCGCGACGAAGATCACCCTCGATCGGGAGCTTGCTCGCCTGGATCGTGTTGATGATTTCCGTCACCTGCTGCGGGCTCAGCTTGTTCGCACGGATGTTCGGGTCGACGCTGGCCTGTTCGAGGATCCGGCGGGCGGTCGCGGGGCCGATGCCGTAGATGTATGACAGCGAGGCTTCGATCCGTTTTTCACCGGGGATATCAACTCCAAGAAGGCGGGGCATGGGATTTAAGATTTAAGATTTGGAAGCCACTCAGCCTTGCCGCTGCTTGTGGCGCGGGTTGGCGCTGCAGATCACGCGCACGACGTTTTTGCGCTTGATGACCTTGCATGATTCGCACATGCGTTTGACGGAAGCGCGGACTTTCATAAATCGAATGGGAAGGGCGTTAAATTCTGGATTTGGGGAAAAAATTAGCCGGTGGAAATATCTCCGCCGGCGCGTTTTACGCTGAACTGACGAGGCCCTCCGTTTAACGGTGCCGGAAGGTGATCCGGCCCTTGGTCAAATCGTAGGGCGACATCTCTACCACAACTCTATCACCTGGCAAGATACGAATGAAATGAAGGCGCATTTTTCCGCTGATGTGCGCCAGGATCTTGTGACCCCCCTCCAACTCAACCCGAAACATCGTGTTCGGCAGGAGTTCGGTCACTTTGCCTTGAACTTCGATAGAATCTTTTCGCGCCATGTCAGGATCTCCGGCTCGCCCTTTGTGACGAGCACCGTGTGTTCAAAATGAGCCGAGGGCAAGCGGTCAACCGTCACCGCGGTCCAGCCGTCGGACAGGACCTGCACGCCGGACGCACCCATGTTCACCATGGGTTCGATCGCGAGCGTCATGCCGGCCTTGAGCTTGGGGCCGCTCCCCCGCTTGCCGTAGTTCGGCACCTGCGGATCCTCGTGCAGCTTGCGGCCGACCCCGTGGCCGACGAATTCGCGCACCACGCTGTAACCCTGCCGCATGACGTGCTCCTCGATCTCCGCGCAGACGTCTCCGAGCCGCACCCCTTCGCGCACGAGGGCGATCGCCTTGTAGAGCGATTCTTCGGTGGCGGCCAAGAGCTTTTGCAGTTCGGGCGTGATGATGCCAATCGGGACGGTCGTTGCATTGTCCCCCACCCAGCCGTTGCGGAAGATGCCGATGTCGAGCTTGATGATGTCGCCGTACTGGATGCGGCGCTGACCGCCGATGCCGTGGATGACTTCCTCGTTGACCGAGATGCAAATGTGCCCGGGGAATCCGCGGTAGCCGAGGAAGGCGCTCTTGCAGCCGGCGTCGACCATGAGTTGCGCGGCGAATTGATCCACTTCGCCGGTCGTGACGCCCGGCCGGAGGAAATCGGCGACCTGATCCAGAATCTCACCCGCTAGGCGTCCCGCGAGGCGCATCTGCTCAATGTCCCGCGCGTTCTTGATGACGATGCTCATGCTCCGGGTCGTCAGGGTTCGCGCGTCAAAATCCATCAGCGTTGCGCAAAAAAGTAGGCGACCACGCCGATAATCAGAACCGCGGCACCGACGTAAAGCCAGATCATCGTGCCTTGGCCGGACTCCTCGGCCCGGGTGGTCACGCCCCCCGCATAACGGTTGCGGTTGGATGGGGCGCGACGGAAGAAGCTGTCGTACTGCTTGTCGATAAGCTTTGTCTCGATCTGGCGCATCGTGTCGAGCACGACGCCGACGAGAATCAGCAGACTCGTGCCGCCGAAGAACTGTGCCGTGGTGTACGGCACGCGCAAGGCCGTCATGATCATCTCGGGCAGAATCGCGATGATCGTCAGGAAGATGGCGCCGGCGAAAGTCAGGCGCGTCATCGTGTACTCGAGAAATTCCGCGGTGGCCTTGCCCGGGCGCTGACCGGGGATGTAGCCACCCTGCTTCTTCAAATCCTCGGCGATCTGCGTGGGCTGGAACTGCGTGGCGACCCAGAAATAACTGAAGAAGAAAATCATCACGCCGTAGAGCGTGTAATGCAGCCAGCCGGCCTGCAGCATCGCCGCGAGCTGACGCGCGAACGGGCTGTCCGGGAACAGCAGGCCGATGATCGTGGAGGGAAACACGAGGATGGCCTGCGCAAAAATGATGGGCATGACGCCGGCGTAGTTCACCTTGAGGGGCAGGTACTGCGTCTGGCCGCCGAAGACCTTGCGGCCGACGACGCGCTTGGCGTACTGCACGGCAATCTTGCGCTGCGCTTGCGTCACCGCGATGACCGCCGCGATGACGATGATCAGGAATGCCACCATGAAGACGAGCACGAAGGGGCTGACCTGGCTGGACTGCCCGCCGCTCGGGACGAACGTGCGCCACGCCTGAATCAGCGCCGCCGGAAGCCGCGCCACGATGCCGACGGTGATGATGAGCGAAATGCCATTGCCGATGCCCTTGTCGGTGATCTGGTCGCCCAGCCACATCAGCAACATCGTGCCGGCGGTGAGCGTGAGCACGGTCAGCACACGAAAGCCAATGCCTGGATGCGAGACCAGCGGCATGCCGAGGCGCTGGATGGTGTCACCGATGCCGCCGAGGAACGGATTCGAATTCGGGTTCTCAAATGAGAGTGCCAGCAGGTAGCCCTGGAACACGCAAAGGATCAGCGTCGCGTAACGCGTGTATTGCATGATTTTCTGCCGACCGCCGTCCTCGCGCGCCAGCTTGCTCAGGCGCGGGATGACTGCCGTGAGGAGCTGCAGCATGATCGACGCGCTGATGTACGGCATGATGCCGAGCGAGAAGATCGCGCAATTTTCCAGCGCGCCGCCGCTGAAGATGTTGAGGAGCGCCGCGACGCTGCCGCCGGCTTTCTGATTGAGCTCGTTGAGGAAGTACTCGTGGAGCACCGCCACGTTTACGCCCGGCGAAGTGATCTGCGACCCGACTCGGACGATCACGATGATCGCCAGCGTGAACAGCACGCGCGCGCGCAATTCCGGAATCTTGAACATGTTGGCGAAGGCGGAAATCATCGATTCGCGAAGGTCGGGGAGATGGTCGTTAGAATGGGGAAAAGCGAGGGCAGCCCGTCAGTCGACGGCGGGCGGCTCCTCGCTTGAGCGGAAGGAAATCACTTCACCGCAACGGGGCGGACTTTCTTCCCATCGCGCTTGGTCTTCAAAGGGGTGAGCGTCACGGAGCCGCCGGCCTTCTCGATTTTCTCGCGGGCCTGCGCGCTGATGTGGCTGACGTTGACGTCGATCTTCCGGGCGAGATCGCCGCGGCCGAGAATCTTGATGCCGTCAATCTTGCGAGCCTGGCCGCGGATGAAACCGTATTCAAGTAACACCTCAAAATTTACGGTCTTCACGCTGTCGGGAAGTCCGGCGAGATCCTCGACGTTGATGGCGCGGATGTTTTTCTTGAACGCGTTGTTGTTAAAGCCGCGCTTGGGCAACCGGCGGTAAAGGGGCATCTGGCCGCCTTCGAAACCGAGCCGGATGCTGCCGCCGGAGCGCGCCTTCTGGCCCTTGTGGCCCTTGCCGGAGGTCTTGCCGTGGCCGGAGCTTTCGCCGCAGCCGAGACGCTTGCGCCGGTGCGTGGCCTGCGGGTTTGTTTGGATGTCCTGGATTCGCATAAATCGATAATTTCGGGGCTGAAGCTGAAGCCGCGCGCGGAGCCTAGACCGCGGCGGCCGCTTCGGGCGCCATGGAAATACCGCGCATCTTCATGATATCGCCACGCTTCCGGAGCTGGGCGAGCGCCGCGAGGGTCGCCTTGACGACGTTGGCGTGATTGCTCGAGCCCAGCGACTTTGCGAGCACATCTTTGATGCCGGCTGCCTCCACGACCGCCCGCACGCCACCACCGGCGATGACGCCCGTCCCGGGACTCGCGGGACGCAGGAGGACGCGTCCACCGCCGTGTTCGCCGATCACCTCATGGGGAATCGTGTTGTCGACCACGCTGACGTTGATCATGCCCTTGCGCGACGCCTCGGACGCCTTGCGGATCGCCTCGGCGACCTCGTTGGCTTTGCCGAAGCCACAGCCGACCTTGCCGCTCCGGTCGCCCGTGACGATCAAAGCGCTGAAGCTGAAGCGGCGTCCGCCCTTCACGACCTTCGAGCATCGATTGATGAACACGACCTTTTCGGTCAAGCCATCCTTCGATTCGTTTTGGGCCTTGTTGCGGTCGTCGCGGCGTCTGGGTCGGTCGTTTGCCATATGCTTCGGTCAGTGCTGCGTTAAGAAATCAAAATTCGAGGCCACCCGCGCGCGCCGCGTCGGCCAGGGCCTTGACGCGGCCGTGGTAATTGAAACCGCCGCGATCGAACACCACCTTCGTGATGCTCTTCTCCTTGGCGCGTTCCGCGATCAGCTTGCCCACCTTCTCGGCGTTCGAGACGTTGGCGCGCGAGGCTTTGTCGCCGCGCAATTTTTCCTCCGTCGTGCAGACCGCGGCGAGGGTGCGGCCGGCGCCGTCCTCGATGATCTGGACGTAGATGTTCTTGCCGGAGAAATGCACGCTCAACCGCGGGCGGGCCGCGGTGCCCGCGAGTTTCTTGCGGATGCGCACGTGGATGCGGCGATGCTTCGTTTTGCGATTGATCGGCGTAATCATAGGACGGGAAATTTACGGGGGGTGAAATTATTGGACGGTCTTGCCTTCCTTGCGGGCGACCTTCTCCCCGGCGTACCGGACGCCCTTGCCCTTGTACGGCTCCGGCGGGTAGTGAGCGCGGATGTTGGCGGCTACCTGGCCGACGAGCTGGCGATCGAAACCCTCAACCTTAATCTTGGTGTTCTCCGCGACCGTGACCTTGATGCCGGCGGGGATGGGGAAAAGGAGCACGTGCGACTGGCCGAGGCTGAGGTCGAGCTTGTTGCCCTTGACCGCGGCCTTGAAGCCGACGCCCTGGATTTCGAGGTCCTTGCTGAAGCCGGTGGTCACGCCGGTCACCATGTTGTGGAGCAGCGCGCGGGAGAGGCCGTGGAAGGCGCGGACCTGGCGCTCCTCGTTGGCGCGGGTCAGCGTCAGCGTTTTGCCTTCGAGCGTCGCCTTGATGGGCGCGGGCAGGGTGTATTCGAGTTTGCCTTTCGGACCCTCGACTTGAACCTTGCCGTCCGGGCCAACGTTGACCTTGACCTTTTCAGGCAGCTCAATGGGTTTCTTTCCGATGCGTGACATGGCGTTGCTTGCTGGGTGTGAAAGTGAAAATTAGTAAACGAGCGCGAGAAGTTCCCCGCCCAAATTCTGGCGGCGCGCTTCGCGGCCGGAGAGGACGCCGCGGGGCGTCGACAGAATCGAAATGCCGGCGCCCCCGAGGACGCGCGGGATTTCATCGGCGCCGACGTAACGGCGAAGTCCGGGCTTGCTGACGCGTTTCAGGCCGGTGATCGCGAATTTACCATTCACGTACTTGGCCGCCACCGTGATCTGCTTGCGGACCCCGCTCGACTCCACCGTGAAATCGGTGATGTATCCCTCCTTCTTGAGGACGCGGGCGATCTCCGCCTTGATCTTGGAATGCGGAAGCTTGATGACCTGCTGGCCGGCGCGCCCCGCGTTGCGGAGACGGGTCAGAAAGTCGGAAATCGGGTCGGAGGAAGTGGAGCTCATGGTGCGTGCAGTCGAACGTTAGGCCGCTTTCTTGTGGCGGTCGCTGAAGGGAAAACCAAATTCGGCCAGCAACGCCTTGGCCTCGGCGTCGGTCTTCGCGGTGGTGACAATCGTTACGTCGAAGCCGATGTTGCGCTTGATCTTGTCGAGCTCGATCTCCGGAAAGATGGACTGGTCCTTCACGCCGAGCGTATAGTTGCCGTGGCCGTCGAAGGCGCGCGGCGACACCCCGCGGAAATCGCGGATGCGCGGCAGCGACAGCTTGATCAAGCGCTCCATGAATTCGTACATCCGGGCGCCGCGCAGCGTCACCTTGGCGCCGATTGGCTGACCTTCGCGCAGCTTGAAATTGGAAATGCTTTCCTTGGCGCGCGTCTCGGATGGCTTCTGCCCGGTGATGATCTCCATTTCCTTTTTGGCATCCTCGAGGGCGGCCTTCACGTCCGGGGCGGAGGCGACGGAGGTGTTCACGACCACCTTGTCCAGGCGCGGCACCTGGTGGACGTTCTTGTAGCCTTGCTTCGCCTTGAGGGCGGGCACGACTTTCTCGCGATATTCAGTCAAAAGGGCGGGAGTCATATTTCGGGGCGACGCGGGGTCGTTACTTCTTTTCGGAAACGTGCACGTACTTCTCGAGCACCTTGAGATTCGAAACGTGGATCGGGCCTTCCATTTCGATGATGCCGCCCTGTTGGTTCTTCGGCGACTTCTTGACGTGCTTTTTGATCATGCGCACGCCCTCAACAAAGGCGCGCAGCTTGGGCCGGTCGACGCGGAGAATGCGGCCGGTCTTGCCCTTGTGATTGCCGGAGGTCACTTCAACCACGTCGCCACTGCGGACGTGGAACTTGCGTTGCTGGGGAATTCGTTTCAGCTTTTTCATCTCAAAGCACCTCCGGGGCGAGGGAGATAATTTTCATGAAGTTCTTGTCGCGCAGCTCGCGGGCGACCGGGCCGAAGATGCGCGTGCCGCGCGGATTGAGGTCCTTGTCGATGATCACGATGGCGTTGTTATCAAACCGCAGGTACGAGCCGTCCGCCCGGCGAATCGGCGTGCGCGTTCGGACGATGACGGCGCGAACGACCTCGCCCTTCTTCACCGTGCCGCCGGGGCTGGCTTCCTTGACGTTGGCGGTGATGACGTCGCCAATCCCCGCGTAGAGCGAGGACTTGCCGATGACACCGATCATGGTCGCCATTTTGGCGCCGGAATTATCGGCGACATCGCAACGGGAGCGGATTTGAAGCATGGTTCGGAAAAGTTGGGAGTTGCGTCAACGGGTCGGCGGGTGCCTCAATGCTTGAGAACTTCCACGAGCTTCCAGCGCTTCAGTTTGCTGAGCGGCCGGGTTTCCTGGATGCGGACGGTGTCGCCCTCCTGCGCCTTGCCCTCTTCGTCGTGGGCGTAAAACTTCCGCCGTTGCTTGATGATCTTGCCGAACTTGGCGTGCGGCACGCGCGTGACGGTCTGCACGACGATGGTCTTCTGCATCTTCGTGGACACGACTTGGCCAACGCGTGTCTTGCGGATGGCGGGGCTGTCGGTCGGCTCGGCGACGGGGGCGGTGGTGGAATCGCTCATGTTGGAAAAGGGCTGGGCAGCAGGATTACTTCGCGGCGGCGGCCGTGTGCTTGCGCTGGGTGAGGATGGTCTCGATGCGCGCGATGTCCTTCCGGTTTTCGCGAATGCGGTGCGGCTTCTCGAGCTGCCCGAGCTGCTGCTGCAGGCGCATGTTGAAATTGTCCATCTTCAGCTCCTTGCGCTTCAAATGGAGATCGTCATTGCTGAGTTCGAGAAGTTCTTTGGCCTTCATGGCGTCGATCGATGGGAGTGGGAAACGGGATTAGGACGCGGCGGGCGCATGATGGCGGCTGAGGAAGCGGGTGCGGACTGGAAGCTTGGTGGCGGCGAGGCGGAGGGACTCCTTCGCGACAGATTCGGGCACGCCGTCGAGTTCGAACAGGATGTTCCCGGGACGAACCACGGCCACCCAGTACTCGGGCGCGCCCTTGCCCTTGCCCATCCGGGTTTCCGGCGGGCGGGACGTGACGGACTTGTCCGGGAAAATTTTGATCCAGAGCTTGCCCTTGCGCTTCATGTTGCGCGTCAGCGCGACGCGGGCCGCCTCGATCTGGGTGTTCGTGATCCAGGCGCGCTCGAGCGTCTGCAGCGCGTACTCGCCGAACGCAATGTCGACGTTGCGCGACGCGGTGCCTTTGCGGCTGCCGCGCTGGCTTTTGCGGTACTTAACTCGTTTGGGCATCAGGGCCATGACGTAATCTCCTTAAAAGTGGGGTCGGGGTTCCGGGGATGAATCAGGCGAGCGCGGCTTCGGTGGGGATCAACGTGGTGGAACTCTCCGGCACGATGACGTCCTTCTTACAGATCCAGCATTTCACGCCGATCGTTCCGTAGAGCGTCTTCGCCTCGGCGAATCCGTAATCGATGTTGGCGCGCAGCGTGTGGAGCGGGGCCTTGCCGTCCTTCGAAGTTTCGACGCGCGCGATTTCCGCGCCACCCAGCCGCCCGGCCGCCCGCAGCTTGATGCCGAGCGCGCCCATTTCCATCGTGGTCTGCATCGCTTTCTTCATCGCGCGGCGGAACGAAATCCGGCGCTCGAGTTGGAGCGCGATGTTCTCGGCCACGAGCTGGGCCTCGAGTTCCGGTGTCTTGATCTCGAAGATGTCGATCTTGACCTGCTTGCCGTCGGCCATCGCCGAAATCTCCTTCGTCATCGTCTCAATTTCCGCACCCTTGCGGCCAATCACCAGTCCCGGGCGGGCGGTGTGGATCGTCACGCGGATGCTGTTCCACGCGCGTTCGATGATGATCTTGGAGACCGCCGCGAGCGCGAGTTTCTTCTTCACGTATGTGCGGATCTTGATGTCGCCGTGCAACATCTCCGGCAATTCCTTTTTGTTGGCGTACCAGCGCGAACGCCAGTCCTTGGTCAACGCGAGGCGGAAGCTGATCGGATTTACTTTTTGTCCCATGGCAGAGTGGTGAGCTGGAGGAGAAAAATCAGGCGGCGGTTTTGGTCGTCTTCGGCTTGCGCGCATCGCGGCGCGCCTTGGCGGCGGTCAGTTTCGCGTCGCGGCGGGCTTTGCCCCGGAGCGGGAGTTCGAGTTCGTCGGTGAGGATGATCTTGATGTGGCTGGTGCGCTTCCGGATCGGACTCGCGCTGCCGCGCGCGCGTGGCATGATGCGCTTGAGCGTCGGGCCCTCGCCCACGGTCGCTTCCTTGATCATCAATTTCGCGACTTCGAGGTTGTGGTTGTTCTCCGCGTTCGCGATGGCGCTGCGCAGCGTCTGGCCGACGAGGCGCGAGGCCTTCAACGGGCTGAAATTGATGATGTCCAGCGCCTCCGAGGCCGGGAGGCCCTGGATTTCCCGGGTGAGTTCCCGCACCTTGAAAGGCGACATGCGGGCGTATTTATAAAGGGAGCGGACTTCCATGATCAGATGGGTCGGGTGAGGCGGAGGCAATAGAGGGCCGGGAAGGTAATCGGATTTGAAAAAGTTTCTTCTAAAATCTTGAGAATTTTTCCGGTCGGAACCGGACAATCATCAGGAATCAACCCGGGTTCCGGCCTCGACCCGATGGCCGGAAAGGCGCGGCAGACAAGCGGGGCGGCCGGGGATCGAAGCTGGGCGGCACCCGCGGGGAAACGAAGCGCTGCTCCGGTTCCGACGACAAGCTTTCCAACAATCTTTTGCGTTTCGTCACCGCCAGAAAGGACGCGGGACTTGGGCAACTTTAGATCCAGTACCTTTCGGTGGGCACCTCCGGCCCCGGACTTGCCAGGGCGAGCGGCGGAAGCATGGAGCGCGACAAACAGCATCGGCTCTCGATCTTTCGCCTGGGGGGACGATGCGACTCATAACGTGCGCGCGGTCCGGGGTTGATTCGCTTGGTTTGTCTCCGGGCGCCGCGGGTGCGGCACCTTGGGAATTCAGGGATCCTCCGGGAAAATTCTGGGGTGGGACGGGGGGGATTTCGGGGACGAACTACTTCGCGACCTTCGCGGTGTGTGCGCCATGCTTCTTGAAGGTTCGGGTCGGGGAAAACTCGCCGAGCTTGTGGCCCACCATGTTCTCGGTGACGAAAACCGAATTGAAGATTTTGCCGTTGTGGACGAGGAAAGTGTGGCCGACGAAATCGGGCACGATCATCGAGCGGCGCGACCAGGTCTTGATCGCCTTCTTCGAGTTTTCCTTGTTTAGCTTCTCGATTTTCTCGAGCAGATGGCCCTCAACGAAGGGGCCCTTTTTCAACGATCTTCCCATAGGACTTTAAACGATTACGAGTTGGAGATTAGGACGACTTCTTCTTCTTGGTGCGGCGCGCGACGATGAAGTTTTCGCTCGGCTTGTGCTTGCGGCGGGTCTTGAAGCCCTTCGACAGCTGGCCCCACGGGCTGACCGGATGATGCCGGCCGCCACCGCCCTTGCTCTTGCCCTGACCGCCACCCATCGGGTGATCAACCGGGTTCATGGCCACGCCGCGGACAGTCGGGCGACGACCCTTCCAGCGGGACCGTCCGGCCTTGCCACTGATCACGTTCATGTGATCGACGTTGCCGACCTGGCCGATGGTCGCGTAGCAATTCTCGTGAATCTTCCGGATTTCACTGGAGGGCATCTTCACCAGCGCGTAGCCGGCTTCACGATTGTTCAGCACGGCGATCTGACCGGCGCTGCGGGCAATCTGACCGCCGTGGCCGGGGCGGAACTCAATGTTGTGAATGTTCGTGCCGAGCGGAATGGCGCTAAGCGGAAGCGCGTTGCCCACTTCGGGCGCGGCGTTCGGCCCGGACATCACCTTGGCTCCGACCGCGAGGCCCACGGGCCAGAGAATGTAGCTTTTCTCGCCGTCCGCATATTGGATCAGCGCGATGCGCGCCGTGCGATTCGGATCGTATTCCACCGCCAGCACGGTCGCTTCCACGCCGAACTTCTGGCGCTTGAAATCGACGAGGCGATAGCGGCGCTTGTGGCCGCCGCCGCGATGGCGAACGGTCAGGCGCCCCGTGTTGTTGCGGCCGCCGCTCTTGCGGAGCGGCTCGGTCAGCGAACGCTCGGGTTTGCTTTTCGTGATTTCGTCGAACGCCGGCGTCATCTTGAAACGCTGCGTCGGGGTGATGGGACGATAGGATTTGAGAGCCATAAGTAGGTCGGCTGGGGTAAAGCGATTCGCGGCTTAGGCGAGGTCGATCTTCTCGCCCTCCTTGAGCGTGACGATGGCCTTCTTCCAATGCGGGCGGCGGCCGAAGTCGGCGCGGCGTTCGCGCTTCTTCTTGCCGGCGTAATTGGCGGTGTTCACGCTGATGACGGTCTTCTTGAAGAGCGCCTCAATCGCCTCCTTGATCTGCGGTTTCGTCGCGCGCGGGACGACTTTGAAAACGTACTGGTTTTCCTTGTCGCTGAGCAGCGTCGCCTTCTCGGTCAGGCAGATGGTTTGAATCAGGTCGGTGGGTTCGTTCATGGCGTTGGCCTCGGGAATTCGGGTTAGGCGGCGGCGGCCGTCTCGCGGCGATCGGCGCGCACCGTGCGCTTCACGAGCGTGTCGAGCGCCTTCTTGGTCACGATGATTTTCTCGTACTTGAGCAGGTGCTCGGCGTTGCACTCGGCGTCGGTCATCAATTGCACCGGCCGCACGTTGCGCGCGGCGAGATAGGTCGCCGGGCTGAAGTCGCCCGAGACGATCAACACTTTGACGGCGTCGGTGAGCTTCTTCACGGCCGCGACGAAATCCTTCGTCTTTCCCTTCTTGATGTTGAAATTCTCCACGATGAGCACGTTGCCGTCAATGATTTGGGCGCTCAGGGCCTTGCGGAGCGCGAGGCGCTTTACGGCCTTGTTCGTCTTCTTGGAATAGTCGCGCGGATGCGGACCGAACACGACGCCACCGCCGCGGCGGATGGGCGAGGACATGTAGCCGGCGCGGGCGCGGCCGGTGCCCTTCTGCCGGTACGGTTTCTTGCCGGAACCGGAGACGGTGGCCTTGGTCTTCGTGCTGGCAGTGCCGGCGCGACGATTGGCCCGATAAGCGACGATGGTCTCGTGCAGGGCCTGCATGCCCTTACGCTTGTCGGTGATGAGGTCGAGATGCGCGGCTTTCGCGGCGTCGACGGTGAGAATGGTGGCGCTCATAGGGGGCGTAAAGTGGGGGTGATCTTACTTCGCCGCGGCCGGAAGCGGCTTCTTCTTCGCGGCGCGGATGAACACATAGCTGCCGGCGGCGCCGGGAACCGGTCCGCTGACAAGCAGCGCATTATCTTCCTCGCGCACTTGCACGACCTTGAGATTCTGGGCCGTCACGCGCTCGTCGCCCATGTGACCGGGCATACCCATGTTCTTCCAAACGCGGCCCGGGGTGGAACGATTGCCGATGGCGCCGTTGCGCCGATGGGTCTTCGAGCCGTGCGCCGCGCCCTGGCCGTGGAAGTTGTGTTTCTTCATGACGCCCTGGAAGCCCTTGCCCTTGCTCTGGCCGATGACGTCGACCCACTGGCCGACTTGAAATTGATTCACCGTGACCTCGGCGGGGGCGGCGGAGACGGCCTCATCGTTCGCGCAGCGGAATTCCTGAAGCTTGCGCTTCGAACCAACGCCATTCTTCTTGAGATGGCCGGTAATCGGCTTCGTCATGCGGTGATCCGCCTGATCGAAGGCCGCGAGCTGGATGGCCGAGTAGCCGTCTTTTTCGTGGGTCTTGCGCTGCACGACCGCGTTGGGCGCAACGTGGATGACCGTGACCGGCGTGATGCGACCCTTGTCGTCATAGACGCGGGTCATGCCGAGTTTTTTTCCGATTAGTCCGATGCTCATGATACAGAGGTTTCGCCGGGCCTGGGGCCGCGGGAGACGTGGGGTTGGGGGTGCTGGGAGTCTTGACGATTCCGGCCCTTGCGAGCCATGCACCGATGGGTTGTTGGTCAGATCTTGATGGAGATGTCGACGCCGGCCGGCAGGTTTAATTTGCGGAGCTCATCCACCGTCTTCGCGGTCGGCTCGATGATGTCGAGCAGGCGCTTGTGCGTGCGGATTTCGAACTGCTCCATGCTCTTCTTGTCGACGTGCGGGGAGCGATTCACCGTGAAGCGCTCGATGCGCGTCGGCAGCGGAATTGGACCGGAGACCTTGGCGCCCGTGCGCTTGGCGGTCTCGACGATGTCGAGGCTGGACTGATCGAGCATCCGATGGTCGAAACCTTTGAGGCGGATGCGAATGCGTTGGCCGGTGGTCATGGAAGGAGGCGAAGAAGTGAAAGGTTGACTGGAGCGGCGCGCTTACTTGTCGCCTTTTTTGTCGAGCACTTCGGCGAGCACCTGGGCGGGCACCTGCTCGAAGTGGCTGGGTTCCATCGAATAACTGGAGCGTCCCTTGGACAGCGAACGAATGGCGGTCGCGTAGCCGAACATTTCCGCGAGCGGAACCTCGGCGTTCACGATGCTCAGGCCATTCTTGCTCTCGATCCCGTTGATGCGGCCACGGCGGCGGTTGAGGTCGCCCATGATGTCGCCCTGATATTCCTCGGGCACCGAATTCTCGACCTTCATGATCGGCTCGAGCAGGATCGCATTGGCGTGTTTGAACGCGTCCTTTACCGCGAAGATCGCAGCCATCTTGAAGGCGAGTTCGTTCGAATCGACGTCGTGGTAGCTGCCGTAGACGATGTCGACTTCGACGTCGATGACGGGATACCCGCCGACCACGCCGTTGAGCACGGCCTCTTCGATGCCCTTTTTGACCGCCGGGATGTATTCCTTGGGAATGACGCCGCCGACGACCTTGTTGTCCACGGTGAGACCCTTGCCGCGCGCCGCGGGACGGACGTCGACCTCGACGTGGCCGTACTGACCGCGACCGCCGGACTGCTTGATGAGCTTGCCGACGCCGTGGGCGGACTTCAAAATCGTTTCGCGGTAGGCGATCTGCGGTTTGCCCGCGTTGGTCTCGACGCTGAACTCGCGCTTCATGCGATCACGGATGATTTCCAGGTGAAGCTCGCCCATGCCCGCGATGATCGTCTGGCCGGTGTCTTCGTTCGTGTGCACGCGGAACGTCGGATCTTCCTCGGCGAGGCGCTGAAGCGCGTTACCCATCTTTTCCTGATCGACCTTGGTCTTCGGCTCGATCGCCATGCTGATGACGGGATCGGGGAACGACGGCGGCTCAAGCAGGATGGGATGATCCTCGTCGCAGAGCGTGTCGCCCGTCGTGATATTCTTGATGCCGACGATCGCGGCGATGTCGCCCGAGTAGCACGTGTCGATGTCGAGGCGCTTGTCGGCCTGAATCTGGATGAGCCGGCTGATGCGCTCGCGCTTGTTCGTGCGGGGATTATAAACCGTATCGCCCTTCGTCAGCTTGCCGGAATAGACGCGGAAGAAGACGAGCTTGCCGACAAAGGGATCGCTCCAGAGCTTGAACGCCAGCGAGCAGAATTTTCCGTTGTCGTCCGGAGGCATGGGGATCTTCGTCTCCAGGTCATCCGGATCATGGGCCTCCTGCGGCGGAATTTCGATCGGGCTCGGCAGGTAATCGACGACCGCGTCGACGAGGTACTGCACCCCCTTGTTCTTGAAGGCGGACCCACCGACGACCGGCACAAACTTGTTCGCAATGGTCTGGCGGCGGATGCCGGCCTTGAGCATCTCTTTCGTGATGGGCTTCTCCTCGAGAAACGCCATGCCGATTTCGTCGTCAAGGTCGGAAATTGCGGTCACGAGATCACTGAATGCCTTGGTGACCATCGCCTGGTGCTCGGCGGGAATCTCCTCGACCGAATACGTCGAGCCCGAACTTGCGTCGTCGGCGTAAATGATCGCTTTATTATTGATCACGTCGAGCTGGCCCTTGAGGTAATCCTCCTTGCCGAGCGGAATCAAAATCGGCCACGCGTTGGCATGCAGCTTGGTGCGCATGTCATTGATCGCGTTTTCAAAACTCGCGCCGACGCGGTCCATCTTGTTGACGAACGCGATGCGCGGGACGTTGTACTTGGTCATCTGCCGCCAGACGGTTTCGGATTGCGGCTGCACGCCCGCGACGGCGCAGAAGACGCCGATGGCGCCGTCGAGCACGCGCAGCGAACGCTCCACCTCGGCCGTGAAGTCCACGTGGCCGGGGGTGTCGATGATGTTGATGCGCTGCTTGAGGCCGTCGTAAAGCTTGAACACGCCTTCTTCCGGACGCTGCGTCCAGCTGCAGGTCGTCGCCGCGGAGGTGATCGTGATGCCGCGCTCGCGCTCCTGCTCCATCCAGTCGGTCACGGTGTTGCCATCATGCACCTCGCCGATCCGATGGATCATGCCGGTGTAAAAAAGGATGCGCTCGGTCAGCGTCGTCTTGCCGGCGTCGATGTGGGCCGCGATGCCGATGTTTCGCGTACGCTCAAGCGGGAACGCGCGATCCGGGGAATTCGGATTCTTCGTCGCGGTCTTGGCTTCCAGGGTGGCGGACATAATGACTTCGGGGTTGGCGTTGAAAAAAGAACGGGCGGCCGCAGCGGACTGCGGCCATCGGGCGGGCCGCTTTAGTAGCGGAAGTGGGCGAAGGCGCGGTTGGCTTGGGCCATGCGATGCGTGTCGTCACGCTTCTTGATCGCGTTACCCTGGCCGGCGGCGGCTTCCTTGAGCTCGGAGGCGAGTCCCCGGGTGAGGCCGCCCTTGCGCTTCACGGCGAAACCGACAATCCACCGCATCGCAAGCGCGAGCTGGCGATCGGGCGCGATTTCCACCGGCACCTGGTAGGTCGCACCGCCGACGCGGCGGGACTTCACTTCAAGGCGCGGCTTCGTGTTCTCGATCGCCTTATTGAGAATTTCGAGCGGGTCGACCGCATCCGAGCCCTCACGGCTCTTTTCGATCGCGGTGTAGACGATGCGTTCCGCGAGCGACTTCTTGCCGCCTTTCATGACGGTGCTGATCAAACGCGAGACGAGCGGACTCGCATAACGCGAATCGAGCTTCTCGGTCTTATGAATGGTCTGGCGACGACGGGACATGGGAAAGAGCGGAGGGGGCGGTAAATGGTATGAGGGGGCGTTACTTCTTGCCCTTGGCGGGTGCGGCGGCTCCGCCGGCCTTTGGGCGTTTCGCGCCATACTTCGAGCGACTCCGCCGGCGCTTGTCCACGCCGGTGGCGTCGAGCGTGCCCCGGACGATGTGGTAACGCACACCCGGGAGATCCTTCACGCGGCCGCCGCGAACGAGGACAATCGAGTGTTCCTGCAAATTGTGGCCCTCGCCCGGGATGTAGGCGATGACTTCGACGCCATTCGTGAGGCGAACCTTCGCCACCTTGCGCAGCGCGGAGTTCGGCTTCTTCGGTGTGCGGGTCATGACCTGCGTGCAAACGCCACGACGCTGCGGGCAGTTCTTCAAGGCGGGCGACTTCGACTTGTAAGTCACCTTCTTGCGTCCTTTGCGAACCAGTTGATTGATGGTGGGCATGTCTTTTTCGGCGGAAGATTTGGGGCGCGAGGCTGGGCGCTGAAGACAAAGCTGCCGCTCTGAAAAAGAACGGCGGAATCGTCGGACGCTTCCCGCAGGGGCGCAGAAACTAGGCGGATTCGGCTTCCGTGCAAGTAATTTTTCTCCTCGAAACGCCGACGATTTTCGCTGTGCGCGGGGCGATCCATGATGCGCCTCGCGTTCGCCCGCATTGCGCCTAGATTCGGCGTCCCCTCCCCGCCCCATGGCCGAACCGTTTACGCTCCTCAAAACTGACGCCACCTCACGCGCGCGCCGCGGCGAATTGCGCACGACGCACGGGACCATTCAGACGCCCATTTTCATGCCCGTCGGTACGCAAGGCGCCGTAAAAGGCGCCGGACCCGATGAATTGCGCACCGTGGGCGCCCAAATCATCCTGGGGAACACGTATCATCTCTCCATCCGCCCGGGCCTCGATGTGATCCGCCATTTCGGCGGACTGCATGAATTCATCCGCTGGAACGGACCCCTTCTCACCGACAGCGGCGGCTTCCAGGTCTTCTCGCTCGCGAAGATCCGACAGATCAAGGAGGAGGGTGTGCATTTTCAAAGTCACCTCGACGGCTCGCCGCTGTTCATCGGTCCCGAAACCTCGATGGAAATCCAAGCGGCGCTCGGGGCCGACATCGCCATGGCCTTCGACGAATGTCCGCCCTACCTGTGCGGCCACGAATACGCCGCCACAAGTCTCGCGCGCACGCTGCGCTGGGCGGAACGATGCCGCACGTGGGCCACCGCAAACGCGCCTGCCGGTCAGCTCCATTTCGGCATCGTGCAGGGCGCGACGTTCGCCGATCTACGCGAGGAATCCGCCCGCGCGCTGGTCGCGATGGACTGGGCGGGGTACGCGATCGGCGGTGTCAGCGTGGGCGAACCGGTTCCGGAAATGATGCGCGCCGCCGAGATCACCGTGCCGTTCCTGCCGGAGGATCGTCCGCGCTATTGCATGGGACTCGGCACGCCGCCGCAAATCGTCGAACTCGTCGCGCGCGGCCTCGACATGTTCGACTGCGTGCTGCCGACGCGGCTGGCCCGGCACGGGGCGGCGTTCACCGATGAGGGCACGATCAATGTCCGGAACAAGCAGTATGAATTCGAGAAGGGTCCGATCGAGATCGGCTGCGAATGCCCTTGCTGCCGCGAGTTCAGCCTCGCGTACGTGCGGCACCTGATCCGGGCGGAGGAGATTCTCGGGATCAGACTCGTGACGCTGCACAATCTGCATTACTACCTGCGCCTCGCCGCGCGGATTCGCACGGCCATCGAGGACGGCTCCTTCGCCGAATTCCGCGCGAAATTTGCCGCGACCTACCGCGAACGACCCGGGGTGAAGACCGGCGGAGAGGAACCACGAATTTTACACGAATAGACACGAATTTTTTGGGGAAGACGGCGGACTGCGTCCCGCTTGAACTCCGGACCATTCGTGTTCATTCGTGTAAAATTCGTGGTTCCTTCTCTCTCCACCGCGCGGTCAAAGAAAAAGGCGCGAACCTTGCGATTCGCGCCCGGGAAAATGGATGTGGGATTCGCTCAGGCGGCCAGGCCCTTGAGCGCCTTGCGCAGGCGACTCTTGTTCCGGCTCGCGTTATTCTTGTGCAACACGCCCCGCTTCGCGGCGCGATCGAGGACTGAAGAAACTTCCTTGTAGGCCTCGGCGGCACCTGTCTTGTCGCCCGCTTTGATCAGATCGCGCAGCTTGCGCTTCGCCGACTTCACCTGGCTGCCCGCCCGGCTGTTATTGAGCGAGCGGCGCTTGATTTGACGGGCGCGTTTGGCGGCGGATTTGGTGTTGGCCATGGGAAATGTGCTTTGGGATCGAAAATTTTGGGAGGCGAAGAGTGGAGGCAATCGGCGCCGCTGTCAAACGATCGCGCCGAGCTGGCTCAAAGCGACCCGCCCTCTTCCGTCCGGCTCAACTTGGTCGCCGACGGCTTGACGCGCTGCGCGACTTGCATCGGCTGTGTCTTTGACTTCGCGACGGCTTTCCTGGGCATCGCCGAGGCACCGAGAAGTTTCTCCGGGTCGCCCGCCCAGCCGCCGTCGCTGCCCCGCTTCGCGCTCGAAAGCACGCGCGAGGCCGGCTTGGCGGGAATCTGCGGCAGTGGCGCTTGCACGGCGACGGTGGCAGGTATTTCCGCGATGGGGGTCGCCGGGGCAGCGTCGGCGGCCGGAGCGGGTGCGGTCTTCGGCGGTGGTGGTGGCGGCGGGGCCACGGCCGCGACCGCCTGATTCAATGGCGAATCCAGAATGATCACGGGGCTGCCGACGCCGACCAGATCGAACAGTCGAATCACGTCGCTCGATCGCATCCGAATGCAGCCGTAGCTGACCGGTTCACCGATTGTGGTTTCCTCCGGCGTGCCGTGGATGTAGATGCCGCGTGAGGCGGCGCGGGAATTTTGGTCCTCGAGTCCGCGCAGGCGCAAGATTCGCGTGACGATGGGGTCGCGGCCCGGGGCATTCTCCGGGACGATTTCACCGGTGCGGATGCGGCCATGGAACACGGTTCCCGCGGGCGCCCCCGCGCCGATCTTGCCGGCGATTTCCATCTTGCCCAACGGAGTCGCGTAGCTGCGCGGTCGATCACCGAGGCCGAATTTCGAAGTCGAAATCGCAAACGTCTCCCGCGTGTAGTCCGCCTTCACGACGGTCAAACGCTGGTCGCGCACACTGACGATGACCTGATTGCGACTGTCGGCGACGGCGCCTCCCAGGTTGGTGCACGCGTTCAGGCCGCAGGCAAGGGCGACAAGGGACAGGGACAGGACGGCGCGCGCGGAGTAAAACATCTGTTCAGGGCAGGAACCAGCCGTCACCATATCTCCGAGGTCGCGCTGTTTTCAAGTCCTCATTCCCGGCCGCCGGTCTCAAATCGCCGGCGCGGCTTCCGCCGGTTGGTTGCCCCGACGGTCGAGCCAATCCGAAACCCGGAACCACATCGAGCCAATTCCCGCGTGGGAAAAGCCGACACAAAAAAGTACCAGGAACGGAAGCGGCGGATAGCTGCCCACCTGCACCGCGAAGTGAATCAGGTAGCCAAAGTAGAGTGCGAAGGCCAGCTCGACCAGCGGCACCAGGACGTGGCCGGTCGAACGATAACGACGGGCGGCCGCGGCGGACCCGGCAAACTTCGGGGTGCGCGAGAAGCCTGTCTGGTGGCCCACGAGCGCCTCCAGCACCGCTTTGGCATTGCTGACCGAGAGACCGACACCGACCGCGAGCACCCACGGCAGCAACCAAGCCTCCCGCCACCAGCGGTCGGGCCGCAGCACGCGTTGTGCGACCAGATAGAATGCGGCAACGGAAACCGTGGTGCCGAGAAACACCGGGACGTCGACGAGAAAAAACCGCGTCCAATTCTGCTCCGCGCCCAACGCCGGTGGGATGAGCAGGCAAAGCAACGCGAGCGCCAGATAGGAAAAATTCGAAGTCAGGTGGATGAACGCCTCGAGCTTCAGTGGCCATGGCAGCGGGCTGCGCCAGACCCGGGGCAGCAGTTTCAGGCACGTTTGAATCGATCCCTTCGTCCAGCGGTGTTGCTGGCTCTTGAAGGCAGCCATGTCGACCGGGAGCTCCGCGGGCGTCACGAGATCGGGCAGAAACAGGAAACGCCATCCCGCCAGTTGCGCGCGGTAGCTCAGATCCAAATCCTCCGTCAGCGTGTCGTGCTGCCAGCCGCCGGCTTCGTCGATCGCGGCGCGCCGCCACAATCCCGCTGTGCCGTTGAAATTGAAGAGCCGTCCGCTTCGGCTGCGCGCGGTCTGCTCCAGCAAAAGGTGGCCGTCGAGCAACACCGCCTCGGCCTGCGTCAGCCAGGAGGCGTCACGGTTAAGATGGCCCCAGCGCGTTTGGACCATGCCCACCTTCCCGTCCGTGAAATAGTGCACGGTGCGTTGCAGCAAATCCGGGGCGGGAACGAAGTCGGCGTCCAGAATGAGAAACAACTCCCCGCGCGCCGACCGCATCCCATTCGCGAGCGCACCGGCCTTGTAGCCCGTGCGAGCGGCCCGGTGAAGGTGCGTCGCGTCGAAGCCTTCAGACCTCAAGGCCCGCACGCCCTCGGCCAGGAGCTCACGCGTTTCATCTGTCGAGTCATCGAGCACCTGAATCTCCAGCCGGTCCCGCGGATAGTCGAGCGACGCCACTGCCCGAAGCAGCCGAGACGCGACGTAGTACTCGTTGAAGATCGGCAGCTGGACCGTCACGATCGGCAATGCGTCGAAGTGTCCGGCCGGCGGCGCCGATCGACCGCCGTGGCGCCGGTACAGGCAGAGGATCCACAATCGGTGCAGGCCGAACACCAGAAAAATGATCGTCAGCACCCCGTAGGCAAGGGCCCACGCCAGCCCGAACAAACTGAAGTCACCGCTGTGCATAGAAAGGCTCGCGTCCGCCCGGGCCGCAGGATTCGGCGCGGTCGCGGGAGGCGAAATTTGAGGGAATGAGGAAACTGGTCAAGTATCAGTTCGGTTGAGCGCGGGTGCCCCCGGGCTGATTCTCGTGATGAAATCCACTTACTTCGACGTCCAATCGCGGCATCGATCCGTTGTTGGAACCAATATAGCCCATCTTATTCCCGTGGCCCTCACCTGCCGGATTTTCCTCATTCTCGCGATCGCGCCGATCGCTTTCGGCACGGGCGTCCCGGCCGATCTGGTCGACGATCCGCACGTCCGCGAGGAGATGGGCGTGAACGCCTACACCGCGCCATCGCTCGGGAAAATCATCGAGGATCTGGCGTTTCTCCGTCCCAGCCTCCCGCCCAACGCATTCGATCGCACGCGATTGGAAGGGAACTATTCAAACCGCTTTCAGCTCGCGATGAATTTCGGCGCGCTCGTCGCCGATGGGCTGATCATGGCGGAGAACCAGGTCTCCGAGGGATTCACGAACCTTGGCCGCGCCTTGCTCAAGCAGGCCCGTGCGCTCGGCGTGGACGAGGAAATGCTCCGGCGCAGTCAGAGCATCCGCGAGCTGGCGGAACGGCGGAAGTGGGACGCATTGCGCCGGGAACTGATCGGCGCGCAACACGAGGTCGAGGCGGGCCTCGTCCGGTTGCGGGACGAGGAAATCGCGCATTTCATCGCGCTCGGCGGCTGGTTGCGCGGCCTGGAAGCTTCGACCGCCGCGGTTCAGGCCGATTACACACCGCAACGAGCCGCAAAACTCCTCCGGCCCGACCTGTTGGATTATTTCATCACGCGGCTCGACGAATCGGGACTCGCCGGGAAGCGCGGCACGCCCTTGCTCCAGCGCATCGCACAGGATCTCAAGTCCATGGACGCCCTCCTCCGCGACGGATTGCGACAGGCGGATCTACCACGGTTGAAAGAGCTCGTGACGGGCCTGAACGAAGCCGTCGCGTCAACCAAGGCACCGCGCTAGGTCCGCGGCACGGCCCCTGCGCTACGGGTTCTCGTCGTAGACCACGGCGCCGAATTCCGCGAGATCGACGCCTTCGAAAAGTAGATTTGCGCGGCGGATCTCTGCGGAACAAACGATGCGGTAGCCGCGGCCGACAAAGTCCGAGGCCGCGCGACGATCGAGCAGGTACGCGAAATGATGATCGCCCAACCGGACGAGCTCCGGGTGCAGGACGTTGATCAAGGCATGTCGGCCGCCGACCACGAACACGATCTTGCCCGGAAACTTTGCCGACTCCGCCACAAATTTTTCGGTCGAGCGGATTTGCTCGTTCCTCTGCGCGTGATCCGCGAAGATGGCGCCAGGTTCGACGCGGACCCCGCGGAAATCGATGAAGGAGGAGGCGATCGTCAGAACGCAGAAAACACCGAAGGCCCATCGGGGCGCAAACCGGCCCAGCAGTAGAATCACGAAAGGGATCGCCGGAATCAAATAGCCCGACTGGTAGGGCATCGCGACGAACAACGCGAAACCAACGATGACCCCCGCCAACCACGCAAGGCTTTGTTTTGGCGAGGCGCCGGCGTGGATCGCGGAGCGCGGGCGAACGATGACGGCGGCCGTCAGGGCCACCATCAGGCCGACGCAACCAAGTGCTCCCCAAGTGCCGACGCTCGCGTTGCGCAGGGCCGTCGCCCACGATTCCTCGTACGGATATCCGCGGAGAAAGCCCGCGCCGTAACGAAGGATGACCGGCGTGAAGGCCAGCAAGGCCGTCAGCAACGCGGTCCCGGCAAAGCGCGCCAGCACGCGGAACGGGCGCGGTCCGTCGTCGCGTTCGTCGAGCAGCAGCATCGCGAGCGGCAGGCCAAACCCGATCGATGCCGGACGAAATCCGATCGCGATACCGAACAGCAGGCCAGCGACGATCGCACGACGCCCATTCGCCGCCCCCAGCGCCGCGATCAGGAAGGCGAGCGCAACGACATAGTCCTTGGCGCTGACGCTGTTGACATAAACGACCGGGACAAACGCCAGCGTGAGCGCGCCGAGCCAGGCCAGGGGCGCCCGACTCGCACGGAGGTACCAATAGAAAAACAATCCCGCCAATGCGCTCGCCAACGCGCTCAAGCCATTGAGCGCGACCGGTCCGCCGCGCCAAAGCAGCGCGCCCGCAATTTCATGCAGCGGATACCCGGGAAATCGCGAAACCACGTACTCGCCCGTCTCGGCGATGTGTCGCGCCGTCCACGCGACACGCCAGGCGTCGATGTTGACGCCGTAGCCCGCCTCGAGAAATGGCACGCGCGACGCGAGAACGATCGCGAGCAGCGCCAGCGAGGCCCAGACCACGCGCTTCAAATCCGCCGGCTCGCGTGGGTCGGCTCCGGGCGGATTCATGATTCAATCGGTCCTCTTAAGCGGGCACGGCGTCCACACAGCGATCGCAAAGCTCAGGCTGCGTCGCGCTGAGACCCACGGTCCGCCGGCGGCGCCAGCACCGCGCGCATTTCTTCGCCTCGCTGGGCGTCAGCGCGGCCTTCGTTTCCGGACCGGGCCGAAGCGTGAGCGAACTGAGGATGAAAAACTCCTCCAGTTCCGGTTCGCGCCCCTGCAACCCAGCGAGTAGCGACGCGTCCGCGATTTCAAGCACGACCTCGGCCTCGAGGGAACTGCCGATCTGCTTTGCCTGCCGCGCGGGTTCAATGGCCTGACCGATCTTCTCGCGCAACGGCATGAGTTTCTCGATGAACGCCGCGGCCGTCCCGCCCTGAGCGACGTTGAAGTCGGCGGCGTCCGGGAACGTCTCCACATGGATCGACGACCGGCCACCGAAATGCCCCCACGCCTCTTCCGCCGTGAAAGCCAGCACCGGCGCAAGGAGACGGCAGAGCGCGCCGAGCACGCGGTGCATCACCGTCTGCGTCGCCCGGCGCCGCGGCGAGTCCACGCGGTCGCAGTACATCCGGTCCTTCGTGAGGTCGACGTACAGCGCGCTCAAATCGACGGCGCAAAACTGGTTGATGGTGTGGTACACGCGGTGGAATTCGTAACTTGCGTATGCCTCGCGACACGTGGCGACCACCTCGCCAAGCCGGTGCATCACCCACGCGTCGATCGAGGTGAATTGGCCCTCCTCGACCGCGTCGCGCGCCGGATCGAACTCGTGCAGGTTGCCGAGCAGAATGCGCAGCGTGTTGCGAATGCGCCGATACGTGTCGGTCAGGCGGCTGAACGTCTCCTCGCCGAACGGCACTTCGTCGGTGAAGTCGGTGCTGCTCACCCAGAGGCGCACGATGTCAGCGCCGTACTTCTCGTAATAATATTCGGCGTTGGTCGGCTTCGCGTATTGACCTTGCTCCGATTTTGAAATCTTGCGTCGCGTGTCGACATCGACGACGAAACCGTGCGTGAGGCAGGCCTTGTACGGCGCTCGTCCGCGCACGGCGACGGACATCACGAGAGACGATTGGAACCAGCCGCGATGTTGGTCGGTGGCCTCCAGGTAGAGATCCGCCGGGCCGTCGCGGCCCATCATCTTTTCCACCACCGCGAGCCAGCTCACGCCGGAATCAATCCACACGTCAAGCGTGTCGTTCCGCCGCGTGGTGCCCGGGGGAAGATCGAGTGCCCCCGCCAAACTCGGATCGCCCGGATCAAACCAGACATTCGTCCCCTTTTGCTCGACGAGCTGCGCCACTTTCTCGATCCAATCCGGGCGCAGAATCGGCGAGCCGCTTTCGTCGTAGAACACCGGCAGCGGCACGCCCCAGCTTCTTTGCCGCGAAATACACCAGTCGGGTCGCGACTCGACCGTGCCCGAAATGCGCTTCTCGCCCCACCCTGGAATCCATTGCACCCCGCGGATCGCCGCGAGGGATTGATTGCGGAGATGATTCTTCTCGTCGTCGAGCCGGATGAAGAACTGCTCCACCGCCCGGAAAATGATCGGCACCTTCGAGCGCCAGCAATGCGGGTACGTGTGATGATGGTCGAGCTTATCCCCAGCGAGCGCGCCCCGCTCCTTGAGCATCTCGATGATGGGCGGATTCGCCTCGAAGACATTCACCCCGACCAGCTCCGGAACTTCGCATTCCTCGGTGAAGCGACCCAGGTCATCGACCGGCGAGAGAATCGCGAGACCATACTTCCGGCCCATCACGTAGTCGTCCGCCCCGTGGCCCGGCGCCGTATGCACGCAACCGGTGCCGGCCTCGAGCGTAACGTGGTCACCGACCATCAGCCATGAAGCGCGATGCAGGAACGGATGGCCCGCCTTCTCGTTCTCCACGTCCTTGCCCTGAAAGCTCCACTGCGCCTCACCCACCGGCTCCAGCCCGGTCTCCCGCGCGAAGGACGCGGCGAGATCGTCCGCGACGACGAGCGTCTCGATCGCCCCCGATTTTGGATCGCGCCAACGTCGTGCGGAATATTTGAATTCCGGATGCAGCGCGATGCCGAGATTGGCCGGCAGGGTCCACGGCGTGGTCGTCCAAATGACCACCTTGGCGCCGAGCGCGGCGAGCTTCCCGGTCGTCGCCGGGAACTTTACGTAAATCGCGGGCGAGATGCGATCCTGATATTCGACCTCGGCCTCCGCGAGCGCGGTCAGCGCGCCGGTGCTCCAATACACGGGCTTCTTCGATTGATAGACGAGCCCCTTTTCAACCAGGACGCCGAACGCGCGGAGAACGTTTGCCTCATACGTGGGGTTCAGCGTGAGGTACGAATTCGCCCAATCGCCGAAGACGCCGAGACGCTGGAATTGTCCCATCTGCACCGCGATATACTTTCGCGCCATCGCCTCGGATTTCCGGCGCACCTCGATTGGGCTGAGGCCGCGCGCCTCTTTCACCACCTTGAATTCGATCGGCAAGCCGTGGCAATCCCAGCCCGGCACAAACGGCGCGTGGAAACCGGCCATCGAGCAGGATTTCACCACGATGTCCTTGAGGACCTTGTTCAGGGCGGTGCCCATGTGCACATCGCCGTTTGCGAAGGGCGGACCATCATGCAGGATGAACGTCGCCAACCCCGCCCGCGCCTGCTCAATCTGCCCGTAAACGTCCTCCGAATTCCAGCGCTTGAGGATCTCCGGCTCGCGCTTCACGAGATCGGCCTTCATCGGGAAGTCCGTCTTCGGCAGTCGGAGCGTGTCTTTGTAATTCATGCGGAAAGTCGAGGGTCGAGAGCTTATGTCACCGCGCTGCGCGCGAGGGCAGCAGATACGATGGCTGAGCGCGCATCGCAAACGTCCGGCGCACCGGCGCGCCGGGATCTCTAGCCGTCATCTTTCGACTCTCGACCTTCGACGCTTCTTTAGGGCTTCGCCGGGACCGGCTGCGCGACGGGCTGCAGGTCGGTGTCATACACGGTCACCGGCGCAAGCTTCTCCAGCATCGGTTTAATCTCGTTCGCCTCGCCGACGACCACGATCGTGAGTTTGTCATCCCGCAGATATTTTTGCGCGAGTTCCTTCGCCCTTTCGGGGGTGACACCGGTCACGCGCCGCGCGTAAGTCTTGTAGTAATCGGCCGTCAAGCCGTAAAACTCGATCTCCTGCACGCGGGCCGCAGTCGTGCCCGGACTCTCCAGGCTCAAAAGGTAATTTCCCGCGAGATAGTCCCGTTGCATGGCAAGTTCCTTTTCGTCGATCGGCTGCTCGCGAATGCGTTTGAGTTCGTTGATGATCTCCGTGACGGCGGGCTGCGTGACGTCATTGCGCACGTCCGTGCTCGCAGAAAAGAGGCCGCCCAGGAGCTGTGGTGAAAAGCGCGAGCCGGCGCCATAGGTGAAAGCGTTTTTCTCGCGCAAATTCTGAAACAGCCGACCGGAAAATCCGCCGCCAAGCGTGGAATTCACGACGCTCAACTCCGGAAAATCCCTGCTGTTCCGCGGCACGCCGGGCGCCGCCACGATCACCGTCGATTGCACCGAGCCGGGCCGATCGACCAGATACACTGCCGTCTGATCCTGACTGGGAAATTCCGGGAGCGTGACGGACGGCGGGGTGCCGGGCTTCCAATCCCCGAATGCCTTTTCGATAAGCGCCATCACGGTCGCGGCCTTGACGTCGCCCACCACGGCAAGCGTCGCGCGGTTCGGCATGAAATGGGCCGTATGGAATCCCGCGATGTCATCGCGCGCGATTGCGCCCACCGTCGTCTCGGTGGCAAACGCGCCATACGGATGCGTCCCGAAGATCAGCCGGTCGCGCAGCTTGGCCGCGAGGACCGATGGCTGCTGCTTTTCGCGCGCGAGTGCGGACATCACCTTCTTCTTTTCCTTCGTGAGTTCGTCGGCGGGGAAAGTCGGGTGGATGACGGCGTCGGCAAAGAGATCGACGAGCTTCGGCAGATATTTCACGAGGCCGGAGATGGAAACGGACGTCGAGTCCTCATCCGCGCCGGCGCCGAACCGCGCGCCGAGAAAATCGACCTCCTGCACGAACTGTTGAGCGTTGCGGCTCGTCGTGCCGCGGTCGAGCAGCGAGGCGGTGAGACCGGCGAGGCCGGTCTTGTCGCCGTCGTAAAGATCGCCGGATTTGATGAGCAGCCGGAGGGTGACGGTGGGCTGGCGTTTGCTTTCGACGATGAAGACCTTGAGTCCGTTCGGGAGGATTTTCTCGGTGAACTCCGGGAACGATGCCGCCGGCGCCGCCCCCGCCTCCGGCCGCTTCGTCCGGTCCACCTCGGCGGCGGACGACAACGAAAATGCCCCAGTGGATAGCACGATGAAAAGAACGCGAATGATCATGAGAAGGAACCACAGATTGACGCAGATTTGCGCAGATTAAAAGACGGGGGAGTGGGGAGTTTCGACCTTCTCGGATCCGAGGACGAATCGCTTGGTTTGAAGGCTCGGTGAGCCAAAGTTGAGCAGGATTGCCCGGTGAAATCCGGTGCACTTGAGGTAGTTGAGGACCTGCGCATCGTCAGCGGTCGAGAGCGCTTTTAGTACTTTTAGCTCGACGATAATTTCCCCGAAACAGACGAAGTCAGCCACGTAATGCGAAGGTAGCAAGCCGCCCTTGTAGCGCACGGGGCAAAGTCGCTCCCGTTCGAACGGAATCTTCCGCGCCAAAAATTCCACCGCGAGCGCGTCCTGATAGACCGCCTCAAGGAATCCACCACCCAATTCCCGGTGCAACTCCATTGCCGCACCGATGATTGCGTATGTCTGAGGATCCTTGTCTCCGTTCATCTCAAAAATCTGCGTAAATCTGCGTAAATCTGTGGTTAAAACATAACGCTACTTTCCAGCAGGTGGCGCCGCATCTGGCACGGGGTAATGCAGGACGTTCCGGCCTTCCGGCGTAAAATATTTCTTTGCCACGCGCTGAATGTCCGCGCGGCTGACCTTGAGGTAATTGCTGATCTCCGTGTTCACGAGATTCGTGTCGCCGTAGAACACGTGGTAGCGCGCCAAGCCGCGCGCGCGGCTCGCCATCGTGCCGTACGAGCCCGCCAGCTGGGCTTCCTTCGCATTGCGCGCCTTTTGCATTTCCTCCTCCGTGACCCTGTCACGAATCACGCGCTGCACTTCCTCGTCCATCAGTAGATCGAGTTTGTCGAGAGCGACGCCGCGGTTGCCGACCGCAAACACGCCGACCATGCCGCCCTTTTCAAACATGAACGGAAAGGCCTGCGCCTGAACCGCCGCCTGTTCCTGGTCCACCAGCCGCCGGTACAGCCGCGAACTCTTGCCGCTCGCCAGAATGTCCGCGAGCATTTCCACGGCGTATGCGTCCGGGTCCGTTTCCTTCGGCGCCCGCCAGGCGTGCAATGCGGCCGGCAGCGGTGTGTTGCCCTTTTGCACCACGACTTTGCTGGCGTCCGTCTGCGGCTTGAACTCGACCGCCGGCCGCGGCGGATTTGCCCCGCGCGGAATCGGCCCAAAGTATTCAGCGATCAACTTCTTTGCCTCCTCGAGTTCGAAGTCACCGGCGAGGGCCAAAGTCGCGTTGTTCGGCACGTAGTACGTTTTGTAAAACTCCCGGAACTCGTCGATCTTCGCTTGGTCGATGTACTGGGTCGATCCAATCGGGGTCCACGCGTAGTTCGTGCCGCCAAAGACCATTTTCGCCAGCTCCTCAAACAAACTGCCGTACGGCTGGTTGTCGTAGCGCAGGCGCCGCTCCTCCTTCACCACCTCCCGCTGCGTCTCAACGCCCGCCTCGTCAACCTTGGCGTGCAGCATGCGCTCGCTTTCGATCCAGAGCGCAAGCTTGATCTGGTTCGAAGGCAGATTGAGAAAATAATCCGTCTGGTCGAACGACGTCGACGCATTCAGATTTCCCCCAGCGCCGGAAACGAGCTTGTCGATCTGGCCGCGAGCGATGTTGTCGCTCCCCTCAAACATGAGGTGCTCAAAAAAATGGGCGAAGCCTGTGCGGTCGGCCCGTTCGTCCTTACTGCCCACGTGATACAGCACATAGCTCGCGACGACCGGCAGTGAGCGATCCTGGTGCAGAACCACGTGGAGGCCGTTGGGCAGGGTGTACTCCACAAAGTTGATCTTTGGGGATCCGCCCAGGACCGCAGGGGTGTCCGAATGCTTCGGTTTCTGGCCGAACGCGACGGGAGCCTGCGTCAAAAGGACGCCCAAAAGCACGGTCGCGAGGAACCGAGGAATGGAAGAAAGGGAGACACGCATGGGCCGCAGACTTAGCGCCGGTCCGGACCTCCCGCAATCGGCCGAGCACGTTTTGTGAGAGGGTTTTCCGCAGGTGACGAATGATTCGCAATTTCCGCGTTTTTATCGCTTGCGGTGACGCCCTGCCCTCGCTAACACTCACGCCTCTGCCGCGTCAACGTACGTCGAACCAGTCTTAGACAAATCATCTGACTTTCGCGTTCAAGAATAAATCCTGTAATCAAACGCAAGCCTCAAACCTACCCACCGTTCATCATGAGGAATCTCATCCGCTCGATTACGAGCGCGGCCATCAGCGCCGCTCTTGCATTCACCTCCACCTCTGGTCTTTATGGCCAAGGCGTCACCTCGTCGGCCCTCCAGGGCACATTGACGGATACCTCGGGTAGACCCGTTGCGGGCGCGCAGGTCGTCGCCATCCACACTCCCTCGGGGACGAGTTATAGCACCGTCACCCGGTCTAACGGCCTCTTCAATCTGAACAACGTTCGGGTCGGTGGACCGTACGCCGTCACCGCGAGCAGCGGCGGTGACGCAAAACGCATCACGAACGTGTATGCGGAAATCGGTCAGGTCACCCAGGTCGACATTAGGCTTTCCGCGTCGCAAGCGGCCACCCCTGCGGCCGGGCCTGTCACCGCCGGGGAACCCGCGCGCGTGATCGTTGAAGCGTCGCAGATTGATGACGAAATTTTCTCGCCCACCCGCGCGGGTCCGGCCACAACGGTTCTCCGGCAGCAGATCGACAAGCTCCCGTCGATCTCGCGCAGTCTGCAGGATTTCACCCGTCTGACCCCACAGGTCGTCGGCGGCAGCGTCGCTGGCACCAACAATCGCTTTAACAACATCACGGTGGACGGAGCGACCATCAACGACGCCTTTGGTCTCTCGGCAAGTGGCGTCCTGACGGATCGGGCCGAGCCGATTTCGCTCGATGCGGTCGAGACGTTTCGCGTCAACGTGGCGCCCTACGATTTGAAATACAGCGGTTTCACCGGTGGTTCGATTGATGCGATTACGCGAAGCGGGACCAACACCTTTAGTGGGTCGATTTATGGTTTCTACCGTAGCGCGAATCTGA
Organism: Verrucomicrobiota bacterium; assembly: GCA_025353105.1. Classification (GTDB taxonomy): domain Bacteria; phylum Verrucomicrobiota; class Verrucomicrobiia; order Chthoniobacterales; family SZAS-18; genus SZAS-18. The sequence continues at coordinate 10,753 of JANXRG010000083.1, read as the reverse complement.
TCGGAAAATTCCGCCAGGGCGTCGATCAGCCCATCTCCCCGTCCCTTTATAATTTTGAGGAATACACCTACGGCGCCCGTCTGGGGGGCCCGATCATCAAGGATACGCTCTTCTTCTTCATCCTCGGCGAGAGCAAGCGACGCAAGGAACCGCAGCTCGGTTCCATCGGGTCCAGCACGACTTTCCCGGCCACCCAGGCTCAGTTCGATCAGGTGATCAGTATCAGCACTACCAGGTATGGCTACAACCCCGGGACGGCGGGCGCGATTCTGGACAATGTCAATGACGACAAGATCACGGCGAAGCTCGATTGGAACATCACGAAGAGTCAAAAGCTCACGCTGACCTACAAATACGTAAACGCGGATTACACCGACGGTATCACGCGTAACTCCAACAATTTTGCCCTCACCGGTCTCCAGTTCGACCGTCCCTTCCGATCCAATTCATTCGTTGGGCAGCTCTTCAGCACCTGGACGCCAACCTTCACCACCGAAGCGCGCGTCGCCTACAATACGCTGACGACCCAGCGCACGGTCAGTACTCCATTCCCGTACATCAATGGGGTTCAGGTATCCAACGGCACTCGGATCAACTTCGGCGTGGAGCGAAGCTCCCAGGAGAATGCGCTTGATCAGGACATCATCGAGTCCGTCCTGAACGCCAGCTACTACATCGGCAATCATACCATCGGCGCCGGCGTGGGAGTCGATCATTACGCGTTCCGCAATCTCTTCATCCAGGACGCTTTTGGCACGTACGATTTCGGATCGACCGCGGCCAATGTGCCCCGTGGCATCCCCGCCTTCACTGGGATTCAGAATTTTGACCGGGCCACGCCGACCCGCTACCGCTTCAGTTATTCCAATGTTCCGGGCGTCACTCAGCCCATCGCGGAATTCGACTATTTCAGCGTTGGGGGCTACGTCCAGGACGAGTGGAAAGTGACGCCCCGCGTGTCGCTGCAATTCGGCGTCCGGTTGGATGTGCCGCTCTTCGACAGTAAGCCGCTCTATAATCCGCAATTTTTCACCGATTACGGGCTGAAGACAAGCCAACTCCCCGAGAGCAAGGTCGTATTTTCACCGCGCTTCGGCTACAACTGGAATGTGTTCGGGACGGATTTCACGAGCACCGAAAATATCAATGACACGGTCGATCCAAAAAGCGGGGTCCGACTCCCGGCCCCGGCCAGGCCGTGGTACAAAATTGGCACCGTGATACGCGGTGGCATAGGTATCTTCAACGGCACAGCTCCTCGCGTCTTCCTTTCCAATCAATTCAGCAACACCGGCGTGGATATCGGCCGCATCGACCAGAGCTTTGGCGGCAATGGCCAGCCGCCGGTGATTCCGGGGTTGTTCCGTCCCGATCCATTCAACCAGCCCCTGCCGGGCACCAACGGCTTGAACCCGGTGCCCACGACCGCGATCGCGCTGGCGAGCAACAACTTCGTTTTCCCGCAGAACCTGCGTGGCAACTTCGCGATCGATCAACGGCTGCCCTTTGGCTTCGTGCTGACCCTTGAAGCCATCGGGACGAAGGCGCTTGAGGCCGTTCAGTTTCAGAACTTGAACCTTACGGACCAAATCGGAACCTTGCAGGACGGTCGACCGGTCTTCGGGAATCGGAATCTGCGAACGGCGGCCAATCCGAACGGCCTCCCAGCTGGGGACCGGCGCCTGAACTACACGAGCGTCATCCTGATGAGCAACACCTCAAAGGGTGATTCCTACAGCGGCGCGATAACTCTTGAACTGCCGCGGACCAAGAGCGGTATTTATTTCAAGACGGCGTACATCTACAGCCGGGCCAATTCGGTGAACGATGCCAGTTCCAGCGTCGCGCTTTCAAACTATGAGTTTAATCCCATCAGCGGAAATCCCAACAACGCAGGTCTGGGCCGGTCGTTCTTTGAGACGCGCCACCGCTGGATCGCCGCATTGGACTATCAGTTCGCGATCAAGAAGAAGTGGGAAACCACGATTGGCCTGTTTCTCGAACGCCGCAGCGGCACGCCGTACACTTTTGTGTTCACGAATGATGCGAACGGCGATAACCAGTTCAACAACGATCTGAGCTACGTGCCCACCGGCACGAATCAGGTTCGGATCGGGACGGTCAACCCAGTGACCGGCGCCATCGTCCAGACGCCGGCGAATTTGGCGAGCGAGGCCGCGTTCTACGACCTGATCTCACGCAATCCTTTCCTGCGCGCCAATCGGGGGCGCATTCTTCCCCGTTTCGGTGGCACGAATCCGTTCATCACCCGAATTGACTTACGGTTTACGCAGAACATTCCGGTGCCGTACAAGGGGCATCTGGAGTTTTACTATGACATCCTGAATCTCCCGAACCTGCTGAACTCTCGATCCGGAACCATCAAGACCTATGGAGGAAGCGTTTTTGGCACGCCCGGCCTGGCTGGCTATATCGGAACTGGCACGGACCCGACGGACAGTAACAGAGTGAAGACCGTCTACAGCTACACGCCGGGCGATGGTGAGCTCTCCGTCCCCAACGGCGTGGCGAACATCGACTCACGTTGGCAGATGCAGTTCGGCCTCCGCTATTCGTTCTAACGCGGAGTCGGACCAGATCCAATCCTCGGCAGCCGCCGGAGCAATCTGGCGGCTGCTTTTTTTGCGTCCGAGCCAAGCGCTGCCCGCCGCCCAACTCAACTGAACCTGCCAACTCGCCAAAACTTCGATCTGACCTGTTTCTTTGAGTCGTCGTCCCTTTGAGTCGTCGTCGCCAATTTCGTCAATCCGGCCGTGGCAACGCCACGGGGCGATGGTAGCCGGGGTCCCCCGACCCCCGGTTAATGCGAAGTAGGGATAGGCCGACGCGGCAGCGGCGGCGCGAACCTCCGGCCTTCAATGGGATGGTCGCCACTCCGACGTTGGTTGGACTTATCCGACCGGTTGCACGCGCAGATCACGCAACGTGCGCAGCCCACCCGCCTCCAACCGACGCAGGGGCCGGGCCCCGGTCGTTCGTTCGCTCGAAAAACGATGTCGCTCCGTGTGAAAAATTTGATCCACAAATTCCCGCGTACCCAACGCCACTCCGTCAGAAAAATATCGCACCCGGCAACGCAGCATTTGTCCCCAGGTCAATCGCCCGCCCGCCCGTAGTGTCCCGTCGATTTGCTCTCGACTGAAACCCCGCCGCATCGCGCGCCTGGTCTCCACATCGAGTCCTTCCTCTTCTCCCGCCACAAAGAGCAGGCTGCGGTACAAATTAAGCACCTCTCGCGCCGGCGCCACGTTCTGTTCCGCCTGTGCCTCCACCACCACGCGCAGGCCGTCCTGAGCCGCCTTGCGCCCCGCCGTCGCCTCGGCATACCCGCACCAGCGGTAGTCCTTGGGATCCGCCACCATGCCGGCGCGCACCGGATTCAGATCGATGTATGCCGCCATCGCCCACAGGGCTTCGCCTGCTCCTTCCACCAGCACGCTCTTGAAGCGATCCTCCCAGAGCGTGCCCTTGCGTTTGTGGACCCGGTTAAACCACTGGCTGAAGCGCTGTTTGACTACCTTCATGAAGGCACTGACGTCCCACATGCGGTTGAGGTACGTTTGCTTGTATGCGTCCGCGGCCGCGTCCTCGCCGTTGGTGCGGAAGATGGAGAGCTGGCTGCGGACCTCGGCCAGTTGCAGCGGGCTGTAGATGGCTTTCAAGCGCTGGAGCAGGTCCTCATCCGAGAGTTCGACCTCAGCGGGTCGCTGCGGAACTTCGAGCAAGACGTGGAAGTGGTTGCTCATCACGCAGTAAGTCACCACGCGAACCTGGCAGAACGCCTCGTACTGGCGCAGCAGTTCGACGAACTTCTCCCGCTCTACGTCCCCGAGGACAAAGTCCCGGTTCACCACTCTGGAAAGACAGTGGTAAAACGCCACCGGCAAATCCGCGGGGGCTTTCAGTCGAGGCAGCCGCATGGGGGAAAGAAACGAAATTCACCTGCTATGGTCAAGCCATTGCTCTACAAAAGACCTGTCCCTTTGTAGTTTAGCCAGACCAAAAAAGCGCGGAAAGCGAAGGAGCGCAGGGGCGATCCTTTCCTGGCGTTAGCCTAGCCGCCGCGGCCCCGCCCCGCAGCCGACTGAGTGCATGAGGGAGTGAGCGGACGGCTGGCATGGAGCGAAGCGAAAAGGGAGCAGCGCAAGCGAGGAACGAGCGAGCAGCACACCGGTGCCAGGAGGAGGACGCGAGCGACCGCCGCAGGCGAAAGCGAAGGAAGCGGCGCGGCGAGTGCGCAAGCAGTTCGCCGTGACCAGCGACCGCCATGGCACGGGACAACGCGAGCGACGGCAGGACGGCTGCCTGCCTCTTCGCAGCCGGCGTGCCGGAGCGGTTCAGGCGATTATCACGGGGGCTGGCGCACGTCGCCTCCCGCGCCAGCGGCCGGAACATCTGAATGAATGAGGCCTGCCATCTCTACAGAAGGTCTGTCCCTTGGTACTCCTCATTAGCGGCTAGGGAACAGGCCGTCGTCGTCGAAAATACCCACTCGAAGAACCATAAGTTGCCGCCCAGACAAGGAACCCCGCATTGACATAAGGAAAGGACTTTGCGGCAAGAGAAACTCTCTAGAGGATATAGGTCTGCGCGGCTCCCATCGGCCTTGCACCTCCAATACAATTGCCGAACGGTCACCTCTCGGCAGCCTCGGTTCCAAAGCGTAGTACTCGCAATCCCATCGTCGACTCAGAGCGAATGGCTCCGGTAACGCAGTAACAGAGGTCCAAGCGAAGACGCTTTCTTCTCGTAGTACATTAAGCGGGAGGACATCCCTTAATAATGCGCTTAGTTTGATATCGTGTCCTCGAGAGGAAAAATACTCAAATAGGCACAACCGGCGATGCCACGCTGGAAATCGGCGATTGCGTACAACTTGAAGCAATCGATCTGGAGTCGAACGCGGATTGCGCCGAAATTCCTTTATCGCCTCTACGACCTCCAGCTTCCGCGCTCCTGAATCCCAAATTGATGCAGTCGGATCAGCCGGGGGAGTCAAGTCTCTGCCTGAGCTGATTTGCGCGAATAGGAGTAGCCCAAGTAACAGCAACGCAGCTGGCATATCGAATCGCTTTCTAGTTTGTAATATCCGAGGCATCCACGGATTTCCTTGACTGTGAACCTTCGCAGCAATTCCAAGTGATCTTAACCCTCCGGCTAGCAGGGTCACTCGCCCCCGAGACACCGACACCGAAGTCGCTTGGATTCAAATACGGATGGCCCAAAACTGAAAGGAGGATGCCCGACCCGGTTCTAGGATTACCTCTAAAAGCAGGTGGTAACTTGCCGTCTTCATAGAAAACAGCACTAGCTTCAATTACAATTTCTCCCCAGTCACAACCTGTGCCGCTGTTTGATGCGAAGGTGTCGCTCACATTGATCGCGTCCCCTCCGGGAACTAAGCCCGCGCCCTTCCTAATGAAGATCGGAAACGCCTCTTGTTTCTTGAATGGCCGGCCTTCGGGCAGCTTTTTCTCGCCGCATTTCGCAATCCGTTCTGTGATTGTGACGCTTTGAACAATTTGGCCGGCTCCATGAGATGCAGGGAATATCACCCAATAGGCGGGAATTTTGAACTGCCCACAGTCACGAAGCTCCGCCTTCCCCATCTTAATGCTTAAACTTGCAAGACCCAGCGGGTCCACGAGGTTGATCGTGTCGTTTCCGACCATTCCATACAGATTCAATCCCCCTTCCTCCTCAATCGGATCCCTGCTTAGCCAACGTCCGGTATTGGGGTTGTAGTAGCGGTACCCGTAGTAACTGAGCCCGCTCTCCGTGTCCTGATACTTTGTGCTCCAACGAAATGGATTGGCTTGCGCCATCGGACCAGTGGTGCGGATGAGTTCTCCGAAGGGGCCGTACTCATAGGCGGCGCTGACCGTGTTGGAATTCGCATTGACGAGCGCGCTCACATTGCCGTTGCCATCGCACGCCACGAAGTAGTCGCTTGTCTTCGGGCTCGCGTTTCGAATAGCCAGCAGACCCCCAACCCCGCCGGCACCCTGCGGGCTGCCACTCAGGTCGGTGCCCCACAAATACGAACGCACCAGCCCATTTGCCACATCCAGTTCCGCCACCAAATTCCAGCCATCGTAAACATATTTCGTCACCACGGATTTACCCGCCGATTTGGTCATTGTCTTGCTGATGCGCCGCCCCAGGGCGTCGTACTTGAAGTCGAGTTGGGTTTCGGGCCCGGGGCTCTTATCCAAGTAGAATTTCATTTGGGTAAGACGATTCTCGGCGTCCCACGTATATACCCAGATCCCGTCAAAAAGCAGATTCCCGTCGAGATCATACTCGAATGACTCCGGATTCCTGGATAATGGTACCGCGCCCGACTGCGATGACACCACGTTTGTCCCCGCGGGTGAACGGCCGGGAACCACCGCGTTGATATTCACGGTGACGGGTCCACCAACCGAGCGATTCGAGACGTCAATGCCAGCGTAGAGACCACAAAAGACCTGTCCCTTTGTATTTTACCGCGTTGATATTCACGGTGACGGGTCCACCAACCGAGCGATTCGAGACGTCAATGCCGGCGTAGAAGTAGCCGTTGTTTTGCCGCTGCGTTGGCTGGTCGTTGACCGTCACGATGGCCTGCGGGCTCGCCGTCCCAAGGACGTCGAGCACCTGCGGCACAGCCCGAGTCGTGATTTGGTTGAGCAAATTGTTCGTGTACGATGCGGCGCGTCCGTTGGTCACCGTCTGGGTGCGGTTGCCAATCGAATCGAAGGTGTAGCCGAACTGTTGACCGAGGGTCGCTGTCCCGTCGCTGAATTTGCGCGAGCCGCCCGTCACTTGACCGAGCGTATCGTAACCGTAATCCCAGCGGCCTCCGTCGGCCAGCGTCACGCGATCACGCTGGCCCGCGAGATTGTAGCGGTAGCCGAAGTTGGCCGGTCCTTTTGTATTCTGGCTGGTCGTCCGACGAGGAGTTGAACGGTTTAGGCCGCGCGAGCGCGGCGAGCCCGGAGTGCCATAAGGCCGAGGCCGAGTGCTCCGAGAAGCATGACGGACGGCTCCGGGATGACGACGATGCCGAGCCTAATATCAAAAGTGCCGCCATTAATGGAACCAAGGGCCCCGATCGGAACAAAGGTGCCAGCATCCGATGCATCGATGCTGTTTAAAGTCAGCCCGGAAACCGGACGCGTCCAAGCGGCGGCCGGATTGGAGATAATAGCCCATTGCGTTGCGTTGGCGGGAACGGCAGAATTAAACATCCAGATGTACAGTCGGTCTCCCGCGACTCCAGGCAAAACCGGCCCAGCCGAGCTGAAGAATTCTCCCGGGGTAAATCCACTCCCTGCATCGCCAATTACGGTTGTTCCGTACAACGTAAAGGCTGCGGTAAGCTGCGCGAACGTGGTATTCACCGTGAAGTCGAAACCAGTCGGGAACGAACCAAGCATCACAATGTCACCATTCGGTACAAGGGTGTTGTTGTTGAGCCGAATGAAGTTGCCGATCGCTCCAAAATCCACCTGCTCGGCTTCAGATCTCTGGGCTCCAATCAAGCCAACCAAGACGCAAAGCGCAGTTAGAAGAATTTTTTTCATGCTAGATATGTGTTCGTGTCCAGAAGAAGCAATCAAAGGTTCATCGCGGGCTGCGGAACGATCCAGGAAAATCCAACCCGACCAAGTTTCCGGGTGATCAACACGCCAGCGCCTTCGGGAATAACCACCGTGGATGCATCGGCGCCTCCCGACTGCCATCTATTATTAACGGTACTGTAAAAATAGTTGGTAATAAGTCCAGTGGCTGGATTCAAAATCCCGAGCGTATCCGCATTAGTCGCCGTGTTTGAACCGACCACGCCCGTCGATGGATTCCCCGTGTATAGTCCCGAAGCCGCGAGCGTGACAGAGTTCAAGGGATATGGGTTTGAAGCCAGATTGAAATTCTGCGGCGAGACACCGCCTTGGATCATGATTTCAGTTGGGCCAAGCTTCACCTCCCCGACCAGAGTGAAGCTTACGGGTGAGGTCACCTTCCTCTCGACCTGAATGCACTGATCCGGCCGAATGATGTCATTGCTGCCATCGGCGCCACCGTGCTGCCAACGATTATTTGTGGTGCTGTAGAAATAGCTGGTAAACACGCCCGTCGCACCATTTAAAAGTGAAAGTGCGTCGGCGTTAGTAGGCGTGTTGGAGCCTTGGAAACCGGCTGAATTGTTCGCGCCCAACGCAGTGGCAAAAGTCCAGTGCGGCCGCACCCTAATCGAGGTGGTTCCAGCCGTGACCATGGCGCTGATATCTTCTGTCAGCGTGATCGTGGAGGTGTCGTTCGCCGAAATATCAGCCAAGATGCCCGCGCCGGTCCCGTTCGTAATCTCGACGAAGTGGGAATAATTGGGTGCCGTCCCGGCGGCAAATTGACTGGTCGTGAACGAACTCGCTGGGAACGTCAAAACGGTATTGGATCCGGGCGCTGAAACCGTGGGCACAATTGACCGGTACGCGGTAGGACGAAACATGTTGAGGGCAACATACGTAAATCCACGCGACGCCGGCGGTTTCGCCGCGACCGTGAGCGTCGTGAAGCCCACCGGTTCCGTGACCACGGACTGGCCGGAAACGGCTGCGACCGAGGCGAGAAACAAGGCGCCCGCAAACGAGCGAAGAATGGAATTGGGCAACGCAGTCATATTCGACATGGGGATTTGATGAGAAACGGAGCGGAGAGGCAAGGAATATCTCAGGAAAGAAGCAGGAAATCTGCCCCGTCCACGTTCAATACCCGATTCCCGCGCAATGGTTTCTGAGTTTAATCACAGGGGAAATCCAAACCATTGTGTAATATGTTGAATACAAATTATTTACGATTAATACGAATTCTTACACCTCCGCTTCGCCGCGCGCGTTACCCGGCGGTGTTTCGGGGATTTTCTCGATCTTGATGAGGTTGGTCGTGCCGCTGACATGATACGGCGTGCCGGCAACAATGGTGATGAGGTCGCCCGGGCAGAGGCCGAGATTCGCCACCGAATGTTCACACGCCAGGCCGACCATGTGGGCGGTGCCGCGAATCCGCTCGACCAGCGCGCTCTCGACGCCCCAGCTCAGCGCCAGCCGGCGTCGGATGGCCGGTTCGGTGCAGAGCGCCAGAATCGGGCAGGACGGACGGTGCGACGCCACGCGCCGCGGGGTCGACCCGGACATCGTGTAGGCGACGGTCGCGCCGGTGTGGAGTGATTGCGACATCATCGTCGCCGCATGCGCCACGACGTCCTCCAACGAGCCCGACAGCGGCGCCTCGGGGGGCGGGGGAATTTCGCCGTTCATCCACGCCTGCTCGGCGCGGTGCGCGATGGCCGACATCGTGGCGATGGCCTCGACCGGGTACTTGCCGATGGCCGACTCACCCGAGAGCATGAGCGCATCGGTGCCATCGAACACCGCGTTGGCGACATCGGCCGCCTCGGCCCGGGTGGGCTTGGGTGAATTCGTCATCGACTCGAGCATTTGCGTGGCGGTGATGACCGGCCGGGCTCGCCGCCGGCAGGCCGCGATAATGCGCTTTTGCGCGATCGGCACGTCCTGCGCACTCAATTCCAACGCAAGATCGCCGCGGGCGACCATCACGCCAAAAGACTCGTCCGCAATCTCGTCGATGTCATCCAGGGCCGCCTTGGTTTCGATCTTCGCGATGATCGGAATGTCCGCGTTCATCTCCTTCAACTTCTCCTTCAACAAGCGGATGTCGGCGGCGCACTGGACGAAGGACAGCGCGAGAAAATCCAGGCCGTGCGCGACAGAGAACTCGACGTCGACCAAATCCTTGTCGGTGAGCGCCGGCAGACTGACCCGCTGGCCCGGAAGGTTGATGCCCCGCCGGCTGGAGAGCGTGCCCCCGCGCGTGACCAGGCAGGAAATCTCCCCCGCTGCGTTCACCGCTTCCACCGCGAGAATCAGGTTGCCGTCGTCCAGCAACACGCGCTCCCCAAGTCGCACGTCGCCCGCGAGCCCGGCAAACGACACGGAAATGCGCGCCGGCGTCCCGATGACGGGCTCGGCCGTGAGCACCACCGAGCTGCCGGTCGGGATTTCAATCTGACCGTCCTTCATTTCACCAACGCGGATGCGTGGTCCGCGCAGGTCGCCCATCAGCGCGATGGGCACGCCGAGCGAGTCAGCCGCCGCGCGCACGCGGCCGATCGTGGCGAGCGTTGCCTCCGGCTTGGCGTGCGAGAAATTAATCCGGACAACGTTTAGGCCGGCGCGGATCATGTCGCGCAGCACCTGCTCGCTGTCGCTGGCCGGCCCGAGGGTGGCGACGATTTTCGCGCGCTTCGGCGGGTGATTTAAGGCGGAGGATTCCATAGGGGTCATCGTTAAAGGTTGCGGTTCGAAAGTCGAGAATTGCGTCACGGCGCGATCTGATATTCCGAAGTTCGAATGCCGAATGCCAAACGCCAAATGGCTGAGGCCGATCGTCGTTCGAATTTGGAAATTCGTCATTCATTCGGACTTTGGCATTCGCGCTTCGACATTCAAAGAGGCGCCCGGCGCAGTTTCCGCCCCTTGTCAGGGTCGGCGAGTGATGGTAACAAATCGACCGACCGGTCCAGACCGAGTCGGTCCCGGGCCGAAAGGCCGCGGGCTCCGCAGGTGTCGTCCGGACGGGTCGCCACGATGCAACGAGAACGCATTCATAACGGGTCGCCGCCACCGGCGCACCAGCTCGCCGCGCTGCACGGCATCCTCGATCGTCCAGT
>JANXRG010000082.1 GCA_025353105.1 Verrucomicrobiota bacterium | reverse complement strand
TGATGCCGAGGAGATCCATCTTTTCGTAAAGGTGCTCGTAGAATTCGACCGCGTCGAGTTCCTCGCCCTCGCCGAGCCGGGATTGGAGCGCGGCGCGGATGAAGTTCGCGTTGCTCACGCCGGGAATCTCATTCGGATACTGGAACGCGAGGAAAAGCCCCTTGCGTGACCGCTCGTCGGGCTCGACACCCATCATTTCCTCGCCGTCGAGCAGCACGCTGCCCGTGACGGTGTAATCGGGATGGCCCGCGATCGCCTTGGCGAGCGTGCTCTTGCCGGAGCCGTTCAGGCCCATGACGGCGTGCACTTCACCTTTTTTGATTTCAAGGTTCAGGCCATGGACGATTTCCTTGTCGCCGATGCTGACGTGGAGGTCTTTGATTTGGAGGCTGCTCATAAAATTATGGTGGGAAAAGATTTACCGCGCGGCCTTGCGGCCCGGCTTCTTCGCGCACGAGGAACACACGCCGCGCAGTGAAACTTCGCTGTGCGTGACCTCGTAATTCGCCGGCAGCTGCCAGAGCTTCGTCATGCCGGTGCGCGCAGGCATCGTCACGTCCTCCACCTGGCCGCACTCGGTGCAGCAGAAGTGGCCGTGGTCGACCTGGTTGGCGCAGAAGCGCGACGCCTCGCGCTCCACGTTGACCTGCCGGATGAGGCCGCATTTCGAAAGCGTCTCGAGACAATTGTAAACGGTCGCCAGCGAAATACTTGGCATCACGTCCTTCACCCGCAGAAACACCTGCACAGCCGTGGGATGATCCTCGGTTTTCGCCAGCGCATCATAAACCACCCGGCGCTGCTGCGTGAACCGGAATCCGCTCTGCGCAAGCGAGGCGCCGTATTCAACTTCGTCGGCGTGATGATGCGCGGGGCGGCCACGGGTACCACCGGCGCAGGAGCGGGAGACGGGGGAGATCCTCATGGGTTCGCAGGATCGCCCAAAACGATAAGACTATCAAGAACAATTCTAAATAAATTCTATTGCGCCGGAAACCTCTTTCCGCGAAATGGAAGCGTTCGGGCCGGGGCCGCGATCGCCTCCCTGAAACTCATCCCAGCGCGGCAAATTGTTCCTTTTGCCAGGCGATCAGATCGGCCACGCCCTTCTTCCCGAGCGTGACGAGGGCGTCGAACTGCTCCTGCGAGAAGGTCGCCTCCTCGCCGGCGCCCTGCACCTCGACGAACTCGCCGGCTTCGGTGAGGACGAGATTGAAATCGACCGCCGCGCCCTTGTCCTCGACATAATCGAGATCGAGCACCGGCCGGCCGCCGACCACACCGACACTGACCGCGCCGACGAACCCTTTCAGCGGGAGCTTCTTCACCTTCTTTTCGGCGAGCAGTTTTCGGCCGGCGAGCGCGATCGCGAGGCAGGCACCGGTGATCGAGGCGGTGCGCGTGCCGCCATCGGCCTGGAGCACATCGCAATCGATCCACATCGTGCGCTGGCCCAGCGCCGCGAGATCCACCACGGCGCGCATCGAGCGGCCGATGAGTCGCTGAATTTCCACGCCGCGCCCGTCCGGCCGGCCCCGCGAGCTGTCGCGCTGTTTCCGTTCGATCGTCGAGTATGGCAACATCGAATATTCGGCCGTGAGCCAGCCGCCGGAGACGTTTTGATCCTTCATCCAGCGCGGTACGCCTTCGTCGACCATGCACGAACAGATGACGCGCGTGTTGCCGAAGCCCACCAGCACGGAGCCGGTCGCCTGCGGGGCAATGTGGGGCACAAGCGTGAGGGGGCGCAATTCATCCGGTCGCCGGCGGTCGTGGCGCAGCTCCGCCTCGGGGATGAGCGACGCGGGAATGGTGAAAGTGGACATGATTTTGGGAACGGGTTTACGCTCAAGAACATCAGCGCGGGGAACCGCCGGCGCCTCCCGATGGTATGAGGGAAGCCGCGCGCGCGGACGCTTTGTTGGCGTCGTCAATCTTGCCCACGAGGCGCAGTTCTGCTGCATATTTCTCCCAGGCCGAGCGCGAGGAGGGCATCAATTCGGTGGCCCGCTTGAACGCCTTCAGCGCGTCGCCATTCCTTCCCTGCCGCTCGTAGGCGAGACCCAGATGGTTCCAAGCGGGACCGTAATTCGGAGCGAGACTTGTCGCGCGGCGCAGGGAATCCGCCGCCGCATTGGTCTGGCCTTGTTTCAAATAGCAATAACCCAGCTGGGCGTGGACGAGAAATGTGTTCGGGGCGAGTCGGGCGGCCCGCTGCAACGGCAGGACCGCTGGCGCATCCCGCTTCAGGTTGACGCAGCCCAGGCCCAGCGCGGTCTGGATGGACGGATTGTCGGGCGCCAGCTCGGCCGCCCGCGACAGCGCGTTGATGGCGGCTCCTGGCTGTTTGCGGGCATTTTCCGCGCGGGCCAGATCGATCCAGGCGACGACGTAGGACGGTGCGATTTCGGTGGCGCGCCGGGCGTACTTAACTCTTTCATCCCGCTGGCCCAGCTTCGCGGCGCAACTCGCCAAAGCGAGCTGATAACGGGGTTCGTTCGGTTGCAGCTGGGCCGCCCGGCGGAGCGGCGGCATGGCCTCGGCGAATTGCCCGCGCAAAGCAAACGCCGCCGCAAGGCCAAATTGCGCCTCGGCGAAGCCCGGATTCAACGCCACCGCCCGCCGGAATGAGGCCGTCGCCACCTCCGCTTGCCGAAATAGAATGCCCATGACCCCCTCCATGAACTGCGCCGTGGCATTCTGTGGATATTTCGCGGCGAGCGCGCGGGCTCCGCGCAGCGCCCCGGCGGCGTCCCCCCGACGCAGCGCCAAGGTGAGCTCCTTGCCGGTCGCGTCATTCTGCATCGCCTGCGCCTCCCGCAACAGTTGATCGACCTTGGGCCGCTCGAATGCCTCCGCCTTTGGCAGCTTGGCGAGGAGGCTATCGATATCGGGCTCCTGCGCGAGCACTGGCGCGATCGCGATGGCGGCGGCGGTGACCGCCCAGGCAAACTTCATTCACTCGTGGTAGCAGCCCGCTTTCGGACTGCCAAGCTTCCGCGGAATTTTTTGCGCGGGCGTGGACGATTCGAACGGGGCCTGCTCAAATCGGGAGGAATGAATGTTCGCAGCTTCACCGGACGCTGGATCGCCGGGCTCGTGATTTCACTGCTGGTCTGGGCCGGACCGATCCATGCGAAGACGAGCGTGTGGAAAGTCACCGGTCCAGCCGGACGTGTGCTCTACTTGGGTGGCTCCCAACACCGCTTGAAGAGCACAGATTATCCGTTGCCGCCCTCTTACAATCGAGCCTTTGACCTGTCGCAACGCCTCGCTTTCGAGGAAAGCCCCGAAGATTCCACCGGGGCCGCAAAGCGACTGGAAAAGTCAGGCGTTTATCCAAAGGGCGACGAATTGCGGAATCACGTCGACCCGCGGACGTACGAATACGTGACCAAGGTCTTCGGTCGCTTTCGCCTATCCGTTGACAAACTGGCGCGCTGCCGGCCGTGGTTCCTGGTTTACCTGTTGTCCGCCGGTCGTGGCGGCCCGGGAGTTGAAAGTTACTTCGCGGAGCGCGCGCGCACCCATGGGCGATCGATCGAAGGTCTTGAGTCAAACCACGAACATCTGCAGGTCTTTTTCGGGATGACCGATCGGCAAAGCGAAGCGTTTCTGCTGGTGACCCTGATTCAGGCAAAAACCGATTCAAGACCGGACGCCGCCAAATTGACGGCGGCATGGCGCGGTGGCGACCCCGACTATCTGGAACGAAATCTCCGCGCCGCGTTTCGCGATTTTCCGGCCATGTCGGATCGTCTCCTATCGGTCCGAAATCGCGCGTGGATCCCGAAACTTGAGAGCTGGATTCGGAGCGGTCAGACCTATTTCGTGTTGGCTGGCGCAGCGCATATGGGCGGTCCAAATGGATTGCTCACGCTGTTGCGGCAACGCGGCTACCAAATCGAGCAATGGTGAAGCGCGCTGTTGTGCGGGTGCCGGCCACGACATCGAACCTCGGTCCGGGGTACGATTGCCTCGGCGTGGCGCTGCAAATCTACAATGAAGTCACGGCGCGCCGCGCCGCGGGTCGAACGCGCGGCGCGGCGCATCCGATGGCGGCGGAAGCCGGAGCCGCGTTTTTTGCGGCGGCGGGGCTGCGGCCGTTCCGCTTCGCGTGGAGCATTATGGGTGACGTGCCAGTTTCGCGGGGACTCGGGAGCAGCGTGACCCTGCGCATGGGCGTCATCGCCGGCTTGAATAGGCTGGCCGGATCGCCGCTGGATCGACGGGCAATATTTGATCTGTGCACGCGGCTGGAGGGTCATCCCGATAACGCCGCCCCGGCGGCCTTTGGTGGCTTCACCGCGTGCGACCCGATGGGTGCCCCGCCCATCCGCGTGGCCGTGGATCCGCGGCTGAAATTCGTGCTGCTCGTGCCGGACTTTGAAGTTCGCACCGACGAGGCGCGCGCGATTCTCCCGAAACGAATTTCGCGCGTGGCCGCTGCCGCCAGCGCCGGGCGGGCGTGCCGGATCGCGGCGGCATTTGCCACCAAGCGATACACGTTGTTGCGTGGTATGTTCGCCGACGAGGCGTTCCATCAACCGTATCGTGAGTCGCTCGTCCCGATGTTGCCCCGCGTCATTGCGGCCGGTGAGCGGGCCGGCGCGCTGGGCGGTTTTCTCAGCGGCTCCGGGTCGACGATCTGCTGCGTCACAATGAAGTGCGCGCCGCGCGTGGCGACCGCGATGTTGCAGGCGTCCGGAGTGGGGGGCGGCGGGATCATCATCACGCAGGCGGACAATCGGGGATTCCTCGTGCGTTGATCAAGTCGCGCGCGGCGGCTTCCCCAATCGCGGGCGTCTGCTAGTGTCGGCTCTGTGAGCCAGTTGGTGGAGAACCTGGAGCAGTTCGTCATCGACGTCATCGAAGGCCGCCGAGCGGGCGCGCGCGCCTTCGTGCTGAAGGGCTTCCTCTTTGTGCTGTCATTGCCGTTCAAGGCGATCGTGCAGTTTCGCCTCTGGCTTTACCGCAAGCGCTTCAAGCGCGAAACCAGCCTCGGCTGCCTCGTCATCAGCGTCGGCAACCTCACCGTCGGCGGCACCGGCAAGACGCCGGTGGTGGAGAAATTCGCGCGCGCCCTCCACGCCGCCGGGCGCAAGGTCGCCATTCTCAGCCGCGGCTACCGCAGCGAGAAGCCGTTCTTTTGGAAACAATTGCGCCTGTGGCTCGAGGGCCGGCCGTATCGCGGCGGCACGCGCGTCGTCTCCGATGGACTCGACGTCCTCCTCGATTCGCGTGAAGCCGGCGACGAGCCCTACATGCTCGCCAAGAATTTACCAGGAGTGGTGGTGCTGACCGATAAGGACCGCGTGCGCAGCGGGCGCCACGCGCTCGATCATTATCAGTCGGATACGCTCATCCTCGACGACGGGTTGCAGTATCTCCACCTCAAGCACCGCATTGAGATCGTGCTGGTCGATCGGCAGTCGCCCTTTGGCAACCGCCACCTGCTGCCGCGTGGCACGCTGCGCGAACCGCTGCGCAACCTGCACCGCGCGAGCCATGTGTTCATCACAAAATCCGACGGAACAGACAATTCCGAGCTGATTGCCGAGATCCGTCAGCACAACCAGAAAGCTGAGATCATCGAATGCGCGCACCGGTTGACGCACGTCGTGGACATGGAAGGCCAGCGCCATGAGCTCGACTTTCTCCGCGGGCGAAAGGTCGGCGCCCTCAGCGGCATCGCGAGGCCGGGGAGTTTTCACCGCCTCTTGCGCGAGCACGGCGCGCAAATCGTCGAGGAACGCATCTTCCCGGATCACCACCGCTTTCGCCTCGCGGAATTGATGGGCGCGGACCGGCGCTGCCGCGAGGCCGGCGCCGAATTCATCGTCACCACGGAAAAGGATTTTGTTCGCTTCCCTCCGAACCTGAAATTGGATCTTCCGATTTACTACGTCCGGCTGGAGATCGAAATCTTGTCGGGTCGCGAGAGCTGGGAGCAACTCGTCGAGCGCATCGCCCAACCACCGCCGCTCGAGCGCACGCCAAGCGAGTTTTTTGCGTAGGTGGAACGCGACCTCCGGGCGCGTTGCCGAAAAATGATCGGGACGTTTCGCCGAAACGTCCCAAGCCTGCCAATCTAACGAAGCCAGCGCCCGCGGGCGCCGAATAAGTCGGGCGATTTTCAGTCGACGTCAACGGCGTCCTGTCTGTCAGCCCAGGGTTGTCGCAACCCTGGGTGTCCCTGCCAAAATCAGATCGAACCGCAAGGCGGTTCCGTCCTGCCGGCGCCACTCGCGCGGTCGCTGCATCCTCAAAGACCACAACTGCGTTGCGCTTGGAATCGAGGCACGTCCAAACCCCGGGGTTGCTGGAACCCCGGGCTGGCAGACACAGCCCACCCTGGGGCTGGCAACATGTCCTTGGAGCAGTTGGGACGCGATCGCGCCGAGGGCGTGATCAAATGTTTGGACTGGTGGAACGCGATCTCCGAGCGCGTTGCGAACGGGTTTGGCAGCCCGCGGGTGCGGGCTGAATCTGTTTTTCACAACCTAGCCCGGCCCGGCGATCGGCGACTTTACTTCGTCCACCTCTGCGGGCTCCAGCGCCGACTCGATGCCTTCCGCGAGCCCCGTCAACAGTTCCAGCCGCCCGTCCTCGTGCTCGACAATCGCGGAGCAACTCTCCACGAAGTCGCCGCAGTTGTAATACATGATGCGCTCCATCTTCCGCTCGGCCGGCGAATGGATGTGGCCACACAATACTCCGTCGACCTTGTTGTGCTCGGCGTAGCGGACGATCGCCGTCTCGAACGAACCAATGAAATTCACGGCGTCCTTCACGCTCTTCTTCACGTAGGCGCTGAGCGACCAGTAGCCCAGGCCCAGATGTCGCCGGAAAAAATGAACCACCGGATTCAGCCTCAGCAAGAACGTGTAGCCCACGTCACCGACGTACGCCAGCCACCGGTGATTTTGCACCACCGTGTCGGTCTCGTGGCCGTGCATGACGAAGATGCGGCGTCCATCCGCCGTCACGTGCACGGCGTCCTTCACGATGCTGATGCCGCCGTATTCGCCGAGGTAATCGCCGACGAACTCGTCGTGATTGCCGGGGATGTAGATCAGCTTGGTCCCCTTCCGCCCTTTGCGCAGGATTTTCTGAATGACGTCGTTGTGCGCCTGCGGCCAGTAAATGCCGCGGCGCAACGCCCAGATGTCGATCAGATCGCCGACGAGATAGAGTGTGTCGAAGTCATGCTCGCGCAGAAAATGAAGGATCGCCGCGGCGTTGCTGCCCCTCGTGCCGAGATGCAGATCGGAGATGAAGCCGGTCCGATATTTTTTCATCGGCGTTGATTCTGCCACAACGAGTAACGAATCGCAGGTCGCAAGCGGCAACGATTTCGCCATCGATTCATCCCTGCCGCGCTCCACCTACGCGGCCCTTTGCGCCGAATATTCGCCGCTGCAGTACTCGTCGAAGAGCGCGCTGCTGATCTCGATGAAGCGGAGCTGCGTCCGATCGAGGTATTGGTGTAGCCCGCGCTGAAAGATATCGCCGATCGACGTGTAATTCAGTTCGCTGCGCAGCCGGCCGCTGAGACGCTCGGCCTCGTTGGAATAGCGGGTTTCCGGGCATCCCGTGATCCGGTGGAGCGCATTGTCGAGTCGCTGCGCGCAGAAGCAGACCGAGCGCGGAAAGACGTCGTTGAGCACGAGGAATTCCGCGACCTTCCACGGCGCCACTTCGCCGACGTAGAGTTTGAGATACGCCTCGAGCGCGCTGCACGAACGCAGGACGGCCATCCATTGAATCGTGTCCACGTTGCCCCCAACGCGTTCGCCGCTGGGCAAAAGCAGGTGGTATTTCACGTCGAGAATGCGCGACGTGCGATCCGCGCGCTCGATAAACTTTCCCATCTGGATGAAATCCCATCCCTCGCCGTGCGTCATCGTGGCGTCCGTGATGCCGAGGAAAAGATGCGAGGCCTCCTGGATGCGGCGGAAGAACTGGTACGTGCTCGACTGGCACATCGCGTGGGCGTCGTTCGAGCCGATGAACAAATACGCCTGGTTGAGCTGCTCCCACATCTCGCTGGAAATCTGCTCGCGCACGCTGCGGGCGTTTTCGCGGGCGCGCGCGATGCAGGAATAAATCGAACTCGGGTTGCTGCGCTCGAAGGTGAGGAAATCCGTGACGCTGTCGGCCGAGGCCTGCGCGTGCAGCAGGTGAAACCGCTCCTGGTCCTCGAGAGACGAGATGATCGGGGTCCACTCGGCGCCGTGCTCGCTTCCGGCGGCGGGATCGAAGTCACGCCGGAGTTGGAGGTTCACGTCGAGAATGCGGGCGTTGTTTTCCGCCCGCTCGATGTAGCGGCTCATCCAGAATAGTGAATCGGCAACGCGGCAAAGCATGGGTGGGTTCCGTGATGTCCCTCGGCGTCGAGAGGTTGAATCCGACGGTCAAGTGGTTCAAGCGCAAACCCGGCGGATGCCGGCAAACTCCCGCTTTGCGTCCGCGCCCGACGTCGTGTTGAGTCGCGTCTCCCATGCTCTACCTGCTTCGACACGGCCAGACCGAATGGAATCGCGATCACCGTCTGCAAGGGCAGGGGAATTCGCCGCTGACGGATCTGGGGCGGCAACAGGCCGGACTCATGGCCGACTTGTTGGCGCGGGAAATTGCCGAGCCGCAGAAATTCCGCTTGGTGAGCAGCCCGCTGCAGCGCGCGCGCGAGACCGCCGAGGTCGTGGCGGTGAAATTCGCGCAGCCGCTCGAATTTGATGCCCGTCTGGCCGAGATTGCCTTGGGCGAATGGGAGGGCCGCTTTTACCGGGAAGTGCAAACCGAGTGCGCACATCTCCTCACGGGCACCACGCCCTACGACTGGTTTTTTCGCGCGCCGGGCGGCGAAACCTTCGAGGCGATGTCCGCGCGGATTGGTGAATGGCTTCGGGACTGTGGCGACCGTCCGACCATCGCCGTTGCGCACGGATTGACGGGCCGAATTCTGCGCGGCCTCTACGCGGGTCTCGATGTCGAAACGATGCTGTCCCAGCCGGTGCCGCAGGATGGCGTTTATCGGCTGGTGGGCGGGGAACTTACGTTCATTTCCGCCACCGGTTTGGATCCCAACCCTGCGGAATTGTCGACAAACCACTGGAGGCAAGGGGAGTCGAACCCCTGACCTCCTGAATGCAAATCAGGCGCTCTACCAGCTGAGCTATACCCCCGCAGTGTGTCGGCCGGAAGTAAGCTCGAATCGGTCGATTTCGCCAACGGAAACCGCGTCGCGCTCGGTTGAATCGCGCACGTGGGCACGTCCATTGTAGCCGGCCTCGCTGAGACCGGGGCGAACACCGCGCCGAATTCGTGAAGGATGTGTGGGATTTCTGCACGATTCGCCCACTCGCCCGGCCTCAGCGAGGCTGGCTACAAGCCGCTCCGCTCAACGCGCA
>JANXRG010000062.1 GCA_025353105.1 Verrucomicrobiota bacterium | reverse complement strand
TTTGCGCGAGGCGCGTGCCGCGGCGAGGGTGCGCCACCCCAACGTGGCGAGCGTGGTCTTTCTGAGTACGACGCCGGGGAATTTTTTCTATGCCATGGAGTTCATCGCGGGCGAATCGCTGCAGGACTGGCTGCGGACGCGCCGCGCGCTGCCGCCCATGATGGCGACGGGATTCGCCATCCAGATTGCCCGCGGGCTCGGCGCGATCCACGAGCAGCACATTGTCCATCGCGATCTGAAACCGGCAAACCTGATGATCGTGGCCGCGGGACGGGACAGGACGCGCGCGGGCTCCGATTCGAATCCGGACGCGTGGCAGATCAAGATCATCGATTTCGGTTTGGCCCGGGCATTTGCCGGCGAAGGCCTCGGGACCGAGGTCAATGCGCAGACCAGCGGCTTCCGCGGCACGGCCTTGTACGCGAGCCCGGAACAATGCGAGGAGCGCGGCCAGCTTGATGGTCGATCCGATCTTTATGCGCTGGGTTGCGTTCTTTGGGAAATGTTGACCGGCGCGCCCCCATTTCGCGCGCGGACGCATCGCGAGTTGTTGAATCAGCATGTGACTGGCTCACTGCCACTCGACCGGGTTGGCCAGCTGCCCGCCAAACTCCAGGCGGTGCTGGTGCGATTGCTGAAGAAGGATCCCGCCGATCGATATCCCAACGCCGAAGCCGTGGTCAACGCACTCAGTGATTGCCATGATCGAACGAACGTAAGCGCAATACCGGGTGGAAACTCCGGCCTGACCACCCAGGAGGCCATCAACTTGCCGGCCCCGGTTCCGGGGAGCAGCAGTCTGCCATTGCGTGCGGCGGGAGTGAAGTTCGCGGCGTCGAACCGGTTACTTTTGCTGGCAGTCACCGCCGCCACCGCGCTTTCCAGCGGTGCGATTTTCTGGATCGTCGGACGTCGGGAGGCGCCCCAGTCGGCGGCTGCTGCGGGTCCGGCGTCGTTAGTTCCTGCGCTGAAAACGCCGCCGGCCGATCTTCCGGGCGTTGCGCTGCGCAAGGCGATCGCGGTGCTCCCGTTCGCCAATCTCAGTTCCGACAAGGACACCGAATACTTCGCGGACGGTGTCCAAGAGGATGTTCTGACGAATCTCTCGCGCATTCGCGATTTGAAAGTGATCTCGCGCACTTCGACGATGGTCTATCGCGGCAAGCAGCAGAACATGCGAGAAATTGCGCGCGAGCTCGGCGTGGGGACTTTGGTGGAGGGCAGCGTGCGTCGGTCAGGAAATCGCGTTCGCGTTTCCGCCCAACTCATCGACGCGAGCACCGATCAACGCCTTTGGGCGGAGAATTTTGACAGCGAGATGACGGATATCTTCACCATTCAGGGTCGGATCGCCCAGGAAATTGCTTCGGCACTTCAGGCGCGGCTGTCGCCGGGCGAGGCGGCGGGATTACGGGCCGGACGCGGTGATAATCTCCTGGCCTACGAGCTTTACCGCCGCGGGTTGGCCGAGTTTCGGAGGTACCGCCGAGAAGATAATGAACTTGCCATCAATTTGTTTCAGGAAGCCATCGCAATGGACCCAAAATACGCGGGCGCGTACGCAGCACTCAGCGAGGCATACTCGTTCAAGACCGAGAAACTGGACGCCCCTCTTTACTGGCTTGATGCCGCGATTCAGGCGGCGGGATACGCTGCTTCCATCGATCCCCAGTGCGCCGAGGCGTACAATGTGCTGGGCGCCGCGTACTTTGGCAAGGGTTGGTTTCAGCGCGCGCGAGCGGCGTTGGCCCGGGCCCTGGAATTGAATCCCAACGATGCCACCGCGCTCGGCCGACTGGCGTTGATCGACCAGAGTGTCGGCGACTGGGCCGGCGCGTGGCAGAACTCGCGACGGGCGCTCGAGATGGATCCAAACGACGCTTCCAATTATTTGCGACTTGGCGATCTCTACTTTGGCTTGGGTGAACTTGAAACCGGGGAGCGGTGGATGCAGCTCGGGATGAAGCGGCTGGACGATCCGGCGAAACAACAACAAATCGAGATCCAAATTGCGCACAGCCGTCGCGAATACGCGCGAATTGTCGAATTGTTCCGAGCCCGCCAGGCATCAAATTTGAATCGGGCGGCTCAGTCGTTGGGGGAGCTACCGGGCCGGGGCCCGGTGGGCTATTACGCGGCGATGGCAAGCTGGCATCTGGGAAATGTCCCCGAGACGAGGGATCGAATCGAAACGGGGCTCCGTTTTTCGAATCCGGAGGGCAATGCGCGCCCTCAGCTTGAAATCGGCACCGCAATTGTCCGCCGACGCGAGGGACGCGAGGAGGGTTTGCGCGAATTGTGCCAGCAGGCCATGCCATATTTTGTCCGGCAGATCGAAGCCGGCAGTGAGTCCCCCCGCGATTCTTACCTGCTGGCCATCGGAGCCATGCTTCTTGGTCAGCGCGAGCTTTCCGACGAGCAGGTTGATCGGGCGATGCGAGTGGGATTGTTACTTGGCAAGACCGATCAAGCCGACATGCTGCCGGAGGCGCTTTCGGAAAATCCGAAATTTGTCGCGGCGCTTGATGAGATGAACCGGAAGATTGATGTCCAACGCGCTCACATTCGGGACTTGGAGAGGCAATTCCCATGAGCCAAGGCCTTTAGAGAATCGTTTCCAAACCATCCGGAGCCCGCTAGGGTCGCCCCGTGACCGACGAACCCCAGGCCGGCGCCTCCGTCCCCCCGGATCTGAAATTTGCGCATTATCGCGTCCTGCGTCGATCCGACGGCTCGACCTGGGAATTGGGCCGCGGCTCCATGGGGGTGACCTATAAGGCCTTCGACAGTTGCGGATCGACGTGGCGTTGAAGTTGATCACGCCCGCACGAGTGGATGATGCGAAGACCCAGGCGCTCCTTCTGCGCGAGGCGCGCGCCGCGGCGCGGGTACGCCATCCGAATGTCTCCAGCGTCGTCTTCTTGAGCACCACCCCGGGAAGTCTGTTTTACGCGATGGAGTTTATTGCGGGCGAGCCCCTCGCGGATCGTCTGCGGGCGCGCGGCGCGCTGCCATGGCAGCTGGCGGTCGGTTTCGCCATGCAGATTGTACGCGGACTCGGCGCCATCCACGAGCAGCACATTGTCCATCGCGATCTGAAACCGGCGAACCTGATGATCGTGGCGGCGGAAGGGTCGAAGACCCACGTGGGTGCGGATTCCGACCCGGAGGCGTGGCAGATCAAGATCATCGATTTTGGCCTGGCGCGCGGTTTTGCCGGCGAGGGCCTCGGGACGGAGATCAACGCGCAGACCATTGGTTTTCGTGGCACCGCGCTCTATGCGAGCCCGGAGCAGTGCGAGGAGCGAGGGCAAATCGATGGCCGATCCGACCTCTACTCGCTGGGCTGCATTCTGTGGGAGATGTTACTGGGCGCGCCGCCCTTTCGGGCCCGGACGCACCGTGAATTGCTGAATCAGCACGTTTCCCAGGCGGCGCCTCTCGAACGAATTGTGCATCTGCCCGCCAGCCTGCAAGTGGTGTTGACGCGATTGCTGGCGAAGAATCCCCTCAACCGGTTCGCGGATGCGGACGCCGTCGTGCTCGCGCTTGATCGATGTCGCGCGCGTCTCTCGAGCGGGGAGGAGAAAATGGAGAATGGCGATCAGACTATCCCGCAGGCCGTGCCCCTCGTCGCTTCCGCGCCCCTTCCGGCAACCAACGCGACGATCACGGCCGCCGTGGGACGGCCGGGAGGGGCGCGAGCGATTGGTCTTACGATCGCGGTGGCCGCGCTGCTTATCATCGGTGCGGGTTGGTTTTTCTCGCGCGTAAGAACGACCGCACCGTTACCGGCCGCGATTTCCGCCGCTCCGCCAAGCATGCCCCTGCCGTCAACGCCAGCGCCGGTTCCCGCCACGCGCAAAGCGATCGCGGTGTTGCCGTTTTCCAATCTCAGCTCGGATAAGGACAACGAATACTTCGCCGACGGCATTCACGAAGACGTCCTGTCGAACCTGTCCAAAATTCGCGATCTGCGGGTGATCTCGCGCTCGTCGGTCATGCCGTACAAAACCGGCAACCGCAACCTGAAACAGATCGCCAGCGAATTGAATGTGGCCAGCGTGCTCGAAGGCAGCGTCCGGCGGGCGGGCAGTCGCGTGCGCATCACGACGCAGCTCAGCGACGCGCGCACGGACGAGGTGCTATGGAGCGCAACGTACGACCGCGAGCTGAAGGATGTCTTTGAAATTCAGACGGACGTTTCGCAGAACATCGCCCAGGCGCTGCAGGCGAAGCTCTCGCCGGCCGAGGTGACGGAGATTCGCGAGGTCCGCAAAGAGAATATGGAGGCGTATGATTTTTATCTGCGCGGCCTGGCGGAGTTCCGCAAAGCACGCAAGGAGGACAACGAGCGCGCGATCGAACTGTACAAGCAGTCCGTCGGCAAGGACCCGAAGTACGCCCTGGCCTACGCCGCTCTCGCCGACGCATACACGATAAAGGTGGCGGTGTTTGAAGAGCCGCTCGCGTGGCTGGATGCGGCGATTCAGGCGGCAGAAAAGGCCATTTCGCTCGACCCGCGCAGCGAAGAGGCGTACGCCGCACTGGGCAGCGCATATTCGAACAAGGGATGGATCCGGCGCGCCATTGCCGCCTACGAAAAGGCCCTGCAAATTAATGCCAACTTCGCGGACGCGGCCTTGTCGCTTTCCACGTTGTACTTCTGGACCGACCGCTGGGATAAGGCCTGGCTGTTGTTGCGGCGCAGCGTCGAAACGGCGCCGGACTCCGCGTCTCCCTGCATCTGGCTCGGGGTCCTCTATTTCGGACTCGGTGAGTTCGACGAGGGAGAACGCTGGATGCGCCGGGGAATGTCAAAGCTTCACGACCCATCGAAGGAACAGCAGATCGCCATCTTGATCGCTTATTCCCGCAAGGACTACCGGCGTGCGGTCGATCTGATGCACGAGCGACTCGGCGCGGGAGGCTGGCTGCACGCGAAGGCAGCCAAGCATATCGGCGAGTTGCCGTGGGTGGCGGCACCTGGCTACTGCGCGGTTATGGCATCATTGCGGCTGGGCGATTTTCAAGACGCGCGCGAGAACTTGGATTCCGTCCTCCGGGTCGCCGATGTCGACGGCCTCAGTTATCGCGGAATTCTGAACAATGATACCTATTTGCTTAAACACGAGCGCCGGGAACAGGAAATGCGGGAGACGTGCCGGAAGCTTATCGGCCTGAGCCAGCGGGCGATCGATTCCGGCAACGAGTATTGGGAGCCATACCTGGACCTCGCGCTCGCCCATTGGATGCTTGGCAACCGCGAAGATTGCGATCGCAACATCGATCTCATGCTCAAGGCTGGTTATTTTATCGGCCGCGTCGACCAGGAGGACACCAGCGTCGAGGTCCTGATGGAGAATCCAAAATTTGTCGCCGTCATGAACGAGATGAACAAGAAGCTCGCAGTTCTGCGCGGGCGGATTCGTGAACTCGAAAAGCAGTATCCGTGAGTGGTGACGGCCGCAGAGAATCGTTTTCAAGTTCCGCGGAGACCGCTACCGTTCCGGCGTGGCGGACGAACCCCAACCAGCGGCTTCGGCCGGTTCGGAACTAAAATTTGCGCATTATCGCGTGCTGCGGCGTCCCGACGGCTCAACGTGGGAGTTGGGTCGCGGCGCGATGGGGGTGACCTACAAGGCCTTTGACGAGGAGCTCCGCGTCGACGTGGCGCTGAAGCTGATCACGCCCGGGCAGGTCGATGATGCGAAGACGCAGGCGCTCTTTTTGCGCGAGGCGCGCGCGGCGGCGCGGGTGCATCATTCGAACGTCGCCAGCGTGGTGCACCTGAGCACCACGCCGGGGAATTTTTTCTACGCGATGGAGTTTATCGCGGGTGAATCGCTCGCGGACTGGTTGCGGACGCGCGGCGCGCTGCCGCCGATGATGGCAATCGGATTCGCGATGCAGATGGCACGCGGACTGGGTGCGATCCACGAGCAGCACATTGTGCATCGCGACTTGAAGCCGGCGAACCTGATGATCGTGGCGGCGGGGCGGGAGAAATCGCGCGTGGAGTCGGAATCGAATCCGGACGCGTGGCAGATCAAGATCATCGATTTCGGCCTGGCGCGGGGCTTTGCCGGCGAGGGTCTGGGGACGGAGGTGAACGCGCAGACGATTGGTTTTCGCGGTACCGCGCTCTATGCGAGCCCTGAGCAATGCGAGGAGCACGGGCAGATCGATGGTCGCTCGGATCTCTATTCGCTGGGCTGCATCCTGTGGGAAATGCTGGTGGGAGCGCCGCCGTTTCGCGCGCGGACGCACCGTGAAATCCTGAACCAGCACGTGGCGCAGGATGTGCCGATGGAGCGGATCGCGTATCTTCCGTCCGACCTGCGGGACGTGCTGGCCCGGCTGCTGGCGAAGGACCCGGACGATCGCTTTGACGATGCAGACGCAGTGGCGCTGGCGTTGGTCCGCTGCGCGGAGCGCCCGGCGGGCGGGGCCGATAAAATTTCCGACCTGGATCACACGATTGCGCATGTCGGACCCGAGGCGCGGGCCGGCGGCGCTGCGAGAGCCATTCCTTCAGCGCCGCGGCGCGCGACCGGAATCGCTATCGCGGGTGCGGCATTGCTGCTGCTCGGCGCCGCCTGGTTTTTTTCGCGCGGCAAGTCCGGCGCGCCGTCGCCGGCGGCGATCCCCGCCGGCCCACCGGCGGCGGTCGCAACCCCGGCGGTCTCCCCGGCATCCGGGCCGTCCGCCGCACCGCGCAAAGCGATTGCGGTGCTACCGTTTTCGAATCTCAGCTCGGACAAGGACAACGAATATTTCGCGGACGGAATCCACGAGGACGTCCTGTCGAACCTGTCGAAGATTCGCGATCTGCGCGTGATCTCGCGCACGTCGGTCATGCCGTACAAGACGGGCAGCCGGAATCTGAAACAAATCGCCAGCGAGCTGAACGTGACCACGGTGCTGGAGGGCAGCGTCCGGCGGGCGGGCAGTCGCGTGCGCATCACCACGCAGCTGAGCGACACGCGCACGGACGAAGTGCTGTGGAGTGCGACCTATGATCGCGAGCTGAAGGACGTCTTTGAAATACAAACTGATGTTTCGCAGAATATTGCCCAGGCACTGCAGGCGAAGCTCTCGCCGGCTGAGGTGACGGAGATTCGCGAGGTCCGCAAAGAGAATATGGAGGCATACGATTTTTACCTGCGCGGGCTGGCGGAATTCCGCAAAGCACGCAAGGAAGACAACGAGCGAGCGATCGAACTGTACAAGCAGGCGATCGGGAAGCATGGGACGTATGCCCTGGCCTACGCCGCCCTGGCCGACGCGTACACGATGAAGGTGGCAATGTTTGAAGAGCCACCCGGGTGGCTGGATGCGGCGATTCAGGCGGCCGAAAAGGCCATCGCGCTCGACCCACGCAGCGAGGAGGCGTACGCCGCGCTGGGGAGCGCGCATTCGCAGAAGGGATGGGGCAGCCGCGCCATTGCCGCCTACGAAAAGGCCCTGCAAATCAATGCCAATTTCGCGGACGCAGCCCTGTCGCTTTCCGTGTTGTACTTCGTTTGGTCCGACCACTGGGATAAGGTCTGGCTGTTATTGCGGCGCAGCGTCGAGACGGCGCCGGACTCCCCATCGCCCTGCATTTGGCTTGGGATCCTCTATTTTGGCCTCGGTGAGCTCGACGAGGGCGAACGCTGGCTGCGCCGCGGAATGTCAAAGCTGCACGACACCGCGAAGGAGCAGCAGATTGCCATGCTGATTGCTTATGCGCGCAAGGACTACCGGCGGGCGCTCGATTTGATGCACGAGCGACTCGGGGAAGGTGGCTGGACGCGGGCGACGGCCGCCCAGGATTTCGGCGAGCTCCCGTTGGTGGCGCCTCCGGGTTACTGCGCCTTCATGTCAGCATTGCGCTTGGGCGAGTCGACCGAATTGCGCGCAAACATGGATTCCGTTCTCCGGATTGCCGATGTCGACGGCCTGAACTATCGCGCGATTCTCGGCGGCAATGCCTACCTGCTCAGACGCGAGGGCCGGGAGCAGGAAATGCGGGGGGTCTGCGAGAAGCTCGTGCGCCTGTGCCAGCGGGCGATCGATTCCGGCAACGAGTATTGGGAGCCCTACCTGGATCTGGCGTTCGGCCAATGGTTGCTGGGCAACCGCGAAGATTGCGACCGCAATATCGATCTCGCGATCAAGGCCGGCTATTTCCTCGGCTCGATCGACCAACGGGACACCACCGTCGAGACTCTGCTGGAGAATCCAAAATTTGTCTCGGTCATTGCGGAGATGAATAAAAAACTCGAGCTATTGCGCGGGCAGATCCGGGAGTTGGAAAAGCAGTATCCGTGAGCGAATGCACTGGTAGACCGACTCACGGCAGCAACTTCACGCGGTAAAAACGTTTGGGCTGGCCCAACGCCGTGGTGTCGGTGACGACGACGTTCGCCCCGGTCCCGGGCACGTTGTCCTGCAGCGTGTTCCACGTGCCGGCCGCGAGATCGGTGTTCCACTCCACGCGGTAGTTCAGGCCGTTCACGCTCGGGAAAGTGACCGCGACATTGCCAC
The DNA here is from genome assembly GCA_025353105.1 of Verrucomicrobiota bacterium. Taxonomy (GTDB): domain Bacteria; phylum Verrucomicrobiota; class Verrucomicrobiia; order Chthoniobacterales; family SZAS-18; genus SZAS-18. Next base: position 13,945 of record JANXRG010000062.1, on the reverse strand, counting down.
TGACGCTGTCGCGCACTTCGGAGACGATGCGTAGCACGCTGGCGGCGCTCTGCGGATCGGTGCCGGCGAGATACTCCTGCAGGTTCGTCTGACCGTCGCCATCAGAATCCAGCGCGGCGTCGGCCGGGTTCGCCGGATTCAAGCCGTGCGCGATTTCCCATCCATTCGGCATACCGTCGCCGTCAGTGTCGATGGTTGCGCATGAGAATCCGTCGCTCACCCTAACGGTGTCGATCGTCCAGCCGGTCCTTGCCACGCTGCTGTCGCAACCGAGGCGCCAGCGAAATTGCACGGATTGGCCCGCGGCGCTGGCGGGCAGATTGACGGTTGTCACCACGCCCGCGGCCGTCCCGCTCCACGCCGAACGTCCGCCGATGGGGCTGCTGAAGCCCGTGCTGATGACGGCAGTGTAACCACCTTGGACGAAGGATCCGCCGGCCGTGATGATATCCGCAAAGGCCCCGGCGCCGATTTTGATTTCCAGCACACCACCGTCGAACGTGCTTTCCAGATCATAATTGTGCTTGAAGGAAATTTGCGCCGCGACGTTCACAATGGGAATGGCCACGCTATCGAGGCTCGAGTCCGTGACGACGATGACATCCGGAGCGAAAGCCCCGTTCACCGCGTCGACGATCGGAGTTGTGACGGTCGTCCACACCGTATTGGCCGCGCCCGTCGTTGCGGTGGTCCACCCGATGGGCAACGCAGGCGGTGTGACGCCGTCGAAGTTCTCCGCGAAGGTGGCGATCGCTTGACCGACGCGGAGCGTGAAATTCGTGACGGTTGAAGCCGTTGGACCGTTGACGGTGATGGGGATGATCAGCAATGAGCCGCACGTTGCGTTGGCTGGAACCCGGTAGTTAATGGTCCGGGTCACCGTAGCGCCGCCGGGGATTGTGCCGTAATCGGCGACAAAGTTGCCATTTGACGCGGTGGCTGCAACGCCGCTGGTGTGGACGTTCTGGACGGGGACGCTGAGCAGTAGGTCCTCGCCTGGTTCCGGGATGCCATTACCATTGCCGAGGGTATCGGTAAACGTGATCGTCCCGGCAGACACGTACGGTTCGAAGGACTCTGCGACCGTGATGACGCCGCTGGCGGGGTTTGTGGACGTCGCGCCCGCGCCCGCGCCACGGACGGCGAACGCGATGCGGATATCCGAGACATCGACGCCGCCAAAACCCGCATTGTCCGCCGCGATGATGGAGTCGCGGCCTTGAATGAATGTCGGGCTGGTGGGATCGAGTTTCATGGCATCCGTGACGATCTGCAGCGCGCGCTGGTTGCCGGTGGCAAAGCCGAGGCGGGTGATGATCCGCGCCCGCATTTCCAGCAACATCATGCACCACACCTCGCCCGCGTTGTGGACTTCGCTCGCCGTGGCCGATCCAACCGGCCCTTTTGGAAACGCCCCGTCGGTGAGGTTGATCTTGGCGGCATCAATGTCCGCGAGCGTGAGCGGATTGTGCGGCTTGCCGTTGGATCCGACGTTCGACTTCACTGCGTACGGGAAGCGCCGGATGCCATAATAGTAGTTGTCTGTGTAGCCGGCATTTAAGTTCAGCGTGGAGTAGGCGCCCGCCGCGTAGACACCGTTTACATTTTCGCCCGCCGTAGCCAGCAGAGCCCGCGCGTAGAAGTCTGACCAGCCTTCGCCCATGCCCCCCGATGCCTGGGTGGTGAGCCCGCTACTGTTTGCGTGCAGTCGCTCCGAGGTCCCATGCGTGAGTTCGTGCAGGAAAATGTCGGCATCGAGGGAGCCATCGCGTTGGGGGTTCGGGCCGGTAAAGAGAAACATTTGCATCCGACCGGGTGTTCCATCGGGCGGGGCGGCGAAATTCGCGTTGTTCGTCGAGAAGTAATCCTGCACCTCCGCACTGATGGCATCGTTGGCCCCGCCACCGCGGGAGAAATTGTCATTCTGATAATTCCGCGCCGCCTCCGTGAAGCCCAGCAGGTAAAGCCGGTCGTGGTACACGTTCGTCCAATAGAACAGATTGGTGGTCACGCCGGCTCGATAGGTCGCCAGCGTGGGTGAATCGGATCCGAGCGGCGGCGGGTTGTAGCTGAAACTAAAAACCCGGTTTGGTGACCCCGTCGCTTCCCCGCCCGGGTCGATGCCGTCCGGGGCCGAAAGATCCAAACCGGCGTCCACATTATTTCCACTCGTGATGTTCACCCCGTCGGTGATCCAACCGAGGTTGTTGAAAGTGTTCGGCGGCTCATTGCCGATCAGCGTCACGTTCGTGCGCGCAATGCCGGCACCCTGGAGGCCGCTGCCCGGCAGCGCGTTCGTCGGCGAGAGCGGCGCGGGACTGTCGTCAGTGTACACGTTGTACGTCGCCGGCTGCGTCTGATGCGCGGTGATGCATTTGCGCCAGAGCAAGGTCCCTTCGTTCGCGTCGACGAGAACATAGTAGGCGTACACCTTCTCCCAAAGCACCATTGAGTAAGCGAGCGTGAGGACGCCGGGCTCGATCGGGAAATAGACGAGTTCGGTTTTAATTTCCTGCGTGAACGGACCGGGTGCAAGCGTCGACACGCGTCCGGACGCGGCGACGGAACGGAGCGCAAATTTTTCGGCGGCGACGGTCTGGTTGATCGCGGCGGCCGCAAAGGTTGCCGCCTGTGTGGGGCTCAGGACCGGAGTCGATGACAGCGTCGACTCATCGACGGCGGGCGCGAGATTACCGGTGGTCCGCGCAAGTTCGCCTTTCGACGTGAAGGCCGCGAGGACCTCGCCCTGGAAAACAGGAATGCCGGAAATTTCCTGGCGAAATCCCACCCAGGAGAGGTTGCCCTCGGGATTGGCGTAATCGGAAAACTTTATCAACCGGCCAGCTTGGTCGGCGGTGAGTCCAAACAACGCGGCGTTTTCCACGAGGAATCCGCGTGCCACCGTTTCGCGGGGCGTCGCACCGTCCGGGATCGGGGTCAGGAATGAATCCGCCCCTGACACGCCGACGATCTCCGGGGCGTGGCCGAACCGGTTCAGTTCGAAATGCAGCGCCGGCACCCGTTTCGCTAGATCCGCCTGCGCCGGCGCCATCGATTCAACGATCGTCGCCACCGCGGCGGCCCGGGAAACCGTGAGCTGGCGCGTTCGGTAGGCGGAGACCGTCGGAACTTTCGTCCCGTCAGCCTTGGCGTCGCGGACATCGAAATTTTCCAAGGCGGAAGCACCGGACGGGGCAATTTGCGCATAAACCACCGGTGCGCAGGCCATTGCCAGAAGAATTGCGGCCACGCAATGAAATCGGCACGCGCGGATCGAGTCGGATAGCATCATGGAAAGTCGTCAAAAGGAGCAGGACTCGTGCTTCCCGGGTACCCGGGTCGGCCGGACTCGAGCCGTGCGAATTGCCAGAGACGTTTGTATCACCGCACTCTTCCCGTCCAAGGAGAATGCGTCACGAAGCACACGCTGGATGCCGCGCCTAGCCGTTTGCGCTGAATCCGGCCCGTCGTTCGCCACTTGGAGAGCCCCTTGCATTTCCGTGCAAATCGCGGGAATAGCGACATTCCCTTCCTTTGCCATGTCTGAAGACCCCAAAGCCAACGCGCTCCGCATGGAGAAAATCGTCAGCCTGTGCAAGCGGCGCGGTTTCATTTTTCAATCCAGTGAGATCTACGGCGGCCTCAACGGTTGCTGGGACTACGGTCCGCTGGGCACGGAGTTAAAGCGCAACCTCAAGGACTTCTGGTGGCGCCGCATGACGCGTGAGCGCGACGACATCGTCGGCCTCGACGCGTCGATTCTCATGAATCGCGCCGTCTGGAAAGCCAGCGGACACGAGGAGACGTTCACCGATCCGATGGTCGATTGCCGACAGTGCAAGGCGCGGCACCGCGCGGACCAGTTGCCCGAGAAGAACGGCGTGAAGTATTGTCCGAATTGCGGCGGCCGGGACCTGACCGAGGCGCGCGCGTTCAATCTCATGTTCCGGACGCACGCGGGTCCGGTCGAAACCGACGACAACCTGGTCTATCTCCGGCCCGAGACTGCTCAGGGAATTTTTGTGAATTTCAAAAACGTACTGGATACCTCGCGCAAGAAGCTGCCGTTCGGCATCGCGCAAATCGGCAAGGCGTTCCGCAACGAGATCAATCCGCGCAACTATACCTTCCGCTCGCGCGAATTCGAGCAGATGGAGCTCGAGTATTTCTGCCGGCCCGAACAGGGCATGGAGTTGCTCGAGTACTGGCTCGAGGAGCGGATCAAATTCTACGAGGACATCGGTATCCTGCGCGACAAGCTGAACGTGCTCAAAGTACCGGACGCTGAGCTCGCCCATTATTCGAAGGGGACCTACGACATCGAATACCATTTTCCCTTCGGCGTGCAGGAACTCGAGGGTGTGGCGTACCGCACCGATTTCGATCTCAAGACGCACATGGAGCACAGCGGCAAGCCACTCGATTACTTCGATGAGGAAACGAAGGAGAAGTTCATCCCCCATGTGATCGAACCCAGCGCCGGCGTGGATCGCACGGTCCTCGCGCTCATCTGCGAGGCGTTCGATGAGGAGACCGTGACCGATGAAAAGGGAAACGCCGAGACGCGCACCGTGCTGCGCCTGCATCCGCGGATGGCACCGGTGAAGTGCGGCGTTTTTCCACTGCTGAAGAATAAGCCGGAGCTCGTCGCGAAGGCGAGGGAAGTCGTCGCGCTGCTGCGTCCGGACATGGCCGTGTTCTACGACGAGGCCGGGGCCATCGGCCGCCGCTACCGTCGGCAGGACGAGATTGGCACGCCGTTTGGCGTGACGATTGACTTCGATACGATTGGCGAGCGCGGTGTCGAGCTCAAGGATACCGTGACGCTTCGGCATCGCGACACGATGCAGCAGGAGCGCGTGAAGATCGCCGATCTTCCGACCCGATTGCGCGACGCGATTCGGTAGGTGGAACGGGACCTCCGGGCCGTTGACGAAAAACATCGGCAGCCCACGCCCGCGGGCTGCCAAGTCCGTTGCCAACGCGCCCAGAAGTCGCGTTCCACCTTCGTCCGACTCCGGAGCGAGGCGAACCGCCGGCCGATTTCCCTTGAATGGGTACCCCCCTGAGGTATTCGGTTTGTCCCGCAAAACGGCCCGGTTGCTGGCGTTGAGCCCATCTGAACGCGATTCCCCGGAATTTGCGCCGACGACGGAATATCCTCGCGCTGGCACGCTCTTACGGCTAAGCTCCAATGCGGATTACAGATGAAGCCTCTCTCGACCATTCTCGCTTTGCTCCTGCTGGCCACGGGCCAACCGTTCGCGGCGGCGGCCGGCATTTTGTGCGAAGTCAAAGGGAAGGATTGTTTGGCGAACGCGGTCTGGGGTGTGAAATGCTGTTGTGAGACCGCGTGTGATTGCGATGGATCGAAGGATCGAACGACGGCGCCAGCGCTGGCCGCCAATCATGACAATCTTCGCGCGGATTTTGCGTTGGTCGAAATGCCTGCCACCGCGCCCACGGCCCGCGTGGCCGAACTTTTCAAACCTCTCCGCGTCGCGGCCGAGTGGAGGACACCGCACCCACAGCCGCGGGTGGCGGTGACGTGCATTCGATTGAACTGAGCCGGACTTCACCAGGCGAAGTGTGCCCACGGCACACGCTCACCCCGAAGTCCATCAAAGCTCAGTTCCATGAAATCGATCTCCATCATTATTTGCACGTTTGCGTGCCTGCCAGTTGTCGCAATCTCCGCGGCGGACCCTTCCGTCGAACGGTCACGGCGCGGTCCCGATGTCCTCACGCTGGGCGCTGTGACGCAAGCGGTGCTTACGGCGAATCCCGCGGTGCGGGAAGCGCGCTTGCGGGCATCCGCTCTCGCTCAACGTCCCGCCCAAGCCTCGGCCTGGGAAGACCCAAAGCTTTCATTGTCCAGCCGGGTGGCTCGTTTCGTCAGCATCGCGCCCAATGGGTTCACGGATCAAATGGTGGGAGTCGAGCAATCGATTCCCGTTTCCGGTCGTAACCAAATTCGCGCGCGCCTGCTGACCACGGAAGTCATCGTGGCCACCGAGGAAGTCAGACGGCGCGAACTGGATTCCATCGCAAAAGCCCGGTCCGCGTATTTCCGTCTCGCTCGAGACCATGCGCTACTCGAACTGAATCGCGAAAATGCGCTGTCCTGGCGTGAGACCATCGAGACGACGCGCGTCAGATTCGAAGTGGGTACGCGATCTCAAGCGGACGTTCTCGCCGCCGAAAGTGAATTGTCGAGGCTCGTCGAAGCCCGCCGGGATCTCGAGCGCGCGCTTTCCGAGGATCAGACGGAACTCAACGTGCTGATGAATCGCGCGCCGTCGACGCCACTGGGCCGGCCAATCGACGAACCCCGCGAAGCGCGCGCGCATTCTCTCGAAAGCGCGCGTTTGCAGCCGCTGGCGCTTGCCCGGCGCCCCGAGGTCCGCATGGCCGAGGCGCGATTGACGGTGGCGGCAACCCAACGAGAGCTGGCGCGACGCTCGTGGGTGCCGGATCCGACGGTCGGCCTGACGGCGCAGCGCTATAATTCTGCGGCGCAAGTTGTCAGCGAAGTCGGCGCAGGCGTCTCGATTACCCTGCCTTGGGCGAACCCCGCGAAGTATCGCGCACTCGCCCGGGAAGCGGCGGACTCCGAGGTGGGCGCGCAGCGCGCGTTGGAACAGGCGCGGCTGGAAGCGCTTGGTCGGTTGCGCGATCAACTCGCCCGCGTCGAGACCAATCAACGTCACGTCGAGTCTTTCCGCGACCGGCTGGTGCCATTGGCCCGCCAGACGCTCGATGCCACCCGCACCGACTATGCGGCGGGGAGATCGGTCTTTGCGGACCTGCTCCTCGCGCAGCGAAACGTGCGCGACGCAGAATCCACCTATCGGAATTACGTCGCCGATCTTCAGATGGCCCTCGCCGAACTCGAAGCGGTGGTCGGCGCCGACCTTCAACTCTTCCCCGCGGCCCGGCCGCCATCCCGTCACTGATCATGTTCGCTTCTAGAATTCTATCGATTCTCTTCGCCGCGGCGGTCTCGCTTTCGCTGACTGGTTGCTCGAAGTCGAAGTCCGCGTCGAAGGACCCGAACGTCGACTACTACACCTGCACAATGCACCCCTCGGTGAAGGCGCAGAAGCCCGACGACAAATGTCCGATCTGTTCCATGGATCTCGTGCCGGTGATGAAAAAAGGAGGTACGTCCAAAGCGGGCGACTCCGACCAGGCCGGAGGCATGAAGGACATGAAAGGCATGCCGGGGATGAAAGAAGGCCGCGCTGCTGGCGAGTCCAGCGAGTTCGTCGTGCCCATCGAGCGCCAGCAGCAGGTCGGGGTCACGTATGCTACGGTCGAACGCAAGCCACTCCACCACACGATTCGCGCCGTCGGCTTCATCGTGCCGGACCGAGGGCGCCGGTGGGAATTTGTTTCGCGGGTCGAGGGCTACGTGCAAAAACTCCATGTCACGTCGCCGGGCCAGCTCGTGGCAAAAGACCAGCCGCTGCTGAGCATTTACAGCCCGGACCTCTTCGCGAGCGAGCACGAGTATGTCGAGCTGCTCAAAGCCCGGGACAAAAATCCCGGGACGCGCGAGAGCAACGATCGCCTCATCCAATCCGCCCGGCGCCGGCTGGAGCTCTGGAACATCACGTTCGGGCAGATTGCTGAGTTGGAGAAGTCACGCGAGCCGTCCGACACGATCAATCTGCTCTCGCCCTTCCGCGGCATTGTCGAAAAGGTGGCGGCCGATCAAGGCAAGAAAGTGATGGTCGGCGAGTCGCTCGTCTCGGTGGCCGATCTTTCGGTGGTGTGGCTCTGGGCGGAGTTTTACGAAAACGAGCTAACGATGGTTCGCGAAGGCCAGACACTCGACATCACGGCGACCTCTTATCCTGGTAAAATATTCAAGGGCACCATCAGCCTCATCAATCCGTTCATCGAGGAAATGAAACGCACCGCCAAGGTGCGCGTGGATATTGCGAACGAGGATTTCCTGCTGCGTCCGGGCATGTATGTGAACGCGGAGCTGGCGATGGAGATGGGCGAAGGGCTGATCATTCCGGTCAGTGCCATTATGCCCACCGGTCTTCGGAGCTATGTCTTTGTCGACAAAAAGGAGGGCAAGCTCGAGCCGCGCCTCGTGCAGCTCGGCCAGAAGTATGGCGAGTTTTACGAGGTGCAAAGCGGCCTGGCCGAGGGCGAGCGCGTGGTGAACAGCGCGAACTTTTTGATCGACGCAGAGTCGAAGGTCCAGGGCGCGCTGAAGGGATTTGAGGAACCGTCCACGGGGGAGCCGAGCGGCGATCGGCCGGCGCCAGCACCAGCCGGCAAGCCGGAACAGACGCCCGCGGAGGTCAAATAGCGAAAACGTCCCATGTCTGACCAGACTCCATCCTCCGCCGCCCCAAAGCGCGCCAAGGCCGAACTCGCGCCATCTGCCGGCGCCGCGGCGGATGCCACGACATTCATCGGGCGCATCATTGCGGCGAGCGCGCGCAATCCATTCCTCATCTTCATCTTCGTGATCTTCGGCGTCGCCGGAGGGATCTTCGCGCTCAAACAGACGCCGCTCGATGCCATCCCGGATTTGAGCGACGTGCAGGTGATTGTTTACACCGAATGGGAAGGCCGTTCGCCTGACCTTGTTGAGGATCAGATCACCTATCCTATTTCCACAAAATTCATCGCGGCGCCGAAGGTAAAGTTCGTCCGCGGGGAGTCGATGTTCGGCAAGTCCTTCATTTACGTCATTTTCAAGGACGGCACCGACATTTATTGGGCGCGCTCGCGGGTCATCGAATACCTCAATTCCGTGCGCAGCCAACTACCGGAAGGGGTGAACCCGATCATCGGTCCGGACGCCACCGGCGTCGGCTGGGTCTATGAATACGCGCTCGTGGACGACACGGGCAAACACAACCTGGCCGAGTTGCGTTCCATTCAGGATTGGAACCTGCGTTACGCGCTCTCCTCGGTCAAAGGCGTCGCCGAGGTCGCGAGCGCGGGCGGTTTCATCAAGCAATACCAGGTCGATCTTGATCCCAACAAATTGCTCGCCTACAACATCCCGCTCAGCGAGGTGGTGAATGCCATCAAGATGAGCAACGCCGATGTGGGAGGGCGAACCTTCGAGGTCTCCGGCACCGAGTATTTCGTGCGGGGGCGCGGCTACATCACCAGTGTCGCGGACATCGAGAGCGTCGTCCTCAAGGTGGAGAACGGCACCCCGATTTTTGTGCGAAACGTGGCCACCGTCCATCTCGGGGCCGACATGCGGCGCGGCGTGGTCGAACTGGACGGCAAGGGCGAAGTGGTCGGCGGCATCGTCGTCATGCGCTACGGCGAGAACGCCCTCACGGTCATCGATGGCATCAAAAGGAAGATCGAGGAGATCAAGCCGTCGCTGCCCGAGGGCGTGCGCCTGGTGCCGACTTATGACCGCAGCGATCTCATCAAGCGCTCGATCGCGACGCTGCGCGAAAAGCTCATTGAGGAATGCATTGTCGTGGCGCTCGTCTGCGTGGTCTTCCTGTGGCACCTGCGCTCGGCCTTCGTTGCCATCATCACCCTGCCGATCGCCATCATCCTCTCGTTTGTGCCGATGCACTGGCTCGGCCTGACGAGCAACATCATGTCCTTGGGCGGGATTGCCATTGCCATCGGAGCGATGGTCGATTCAGCCATCATCATGGTCGAAAACGCGCACAAGGCGCTTGAGCATTTCCGCGGCGCGCATGGGCGCGAGCCCGATCGGCGGGAGCAGATAGAAGTGATTATCCACGCCGCGCAAAGCGTAGGCCGCTCGCTTTTCTTCGCCCTGCTGGTGATCACGGTGAGCTTCATTCCGGTCTTCTCGCTCGAGGCGCAGGAAGGCCGGCTCTTCAGCCCGCTGGCGTTTACCAAAACGTTTTCCATGTTCTTCGCCGCGCTCCTCGGCGTCACGCTGGTGCCGGTGCTGATGGTCGTTTTGATTCGCGGCAAGATCACGCCCGAAGCCAAGAACCCGGTCAACCGATTTCTGATCTGGGCCTACCGACCGTTTGTCAATTTTGTTCTGCACCGGCGCTGGCTCACCCTGGGGATCGCACTCCTTGTCATGGTGGCGACGATTTTCCCCTACGCCAAGCTCGGCAAGGAGTTCATGCCGCCGTTGAACGAAGGGACGCTGCTCTTCATGCCAACCGCCGTGCCGGGAATGTCGATTACCGAGGCGACCCGCGTGCTGCAAATTCAGGATCGGCAACTGCGCAAGTTGCCCGAGGTCGAGACCGTTTTCGGTAAGGCCGGACAGGCCGATACGCCCACCGACCCCGCGCCGCTCTCGATGTTTGAGACCGTCGTGCAGCTCAAGCCGGCCAGTGACTGGCGCAAAGGCATGACGTGGGAAAAGATCGTGGCCGAGCTCAACGCCAACATGAAAACGCCTGGCATGGCGAACATCTTCTGGATGCCGATCCAGACGCGCACGGAGATGCTCACCACGGGTTTCCGCAGTGTGCTGGGGGTGAAGGTCTTTGGCCCCGACTTGCAGCAAATTCAAAACGTGGCGGTCGAAATCGAAAAGGCGCTCAGCGATTTTCCCGAGACGCGGAGTGTTTTTGCTGAGCGCACGACCGGCGGCTACTTCCTCGACTTCAAAGTTAATCGCGAGACGGCGGCGCGCTACGGCCTCCGGGTGGGCGACGTCAATGACATCATCGAGAGCGCCATCGGTGGCAAAAACATCTCCACCACGGTCGAGAAGCGCGAGCGCTACCCGATCAACGTCCGCTATGCGCGTGATTTCCGGCAGGATCTCGACTCCCTCAAGCGCGTCCTCGTGCCCACGCCCACCGGCGCGCAGGTGCCCATCTCGCTGCTCGCCGACATCAGCTACCAGACCGGTCCCCCTTCCATCCGCAACGAGAATGGCCAGCTCGTGGGATTCGTTTTCGTTGATGTGACCACCGACGACATTGGGGGTTACGTCGAACGGGCGGCCGCGCGCGTGCGCGAGCGGGTGAAGTTTCCGCAAGGATATTACATCCAGTGGGCCGGACAGTATGAATACCTCAAGGCCGCGGAAGAGCGGCTCAAGATTGTGGTGCCTTTCACGCTGCTCATCATTTTCGTGTTGATCTACTTCAATACGCGCTCGGTCGCCAAAACCCTCATCGTACTGCTGGCGGTGCCTTTCTCTTTGGTCGGCGCATTCTGGATGCTCTACCTTTTCGGATTCAATATGAGCGTGGCGGTCTGGGTCGGCCTGATCGCCCTGGCGGGGCTCGACGCCGAGACCGGGGTGGTCATGCTGCTCTATCTCGACCACGCGTGGGACAAGTTCAAAGCCGAAGGCCGGATGACGAACATGGGCGAACTCTACGCGGCGGTGAAGGAAGGCGCCGTGGAACGGGTGCGGCCAAAGATCATGACCGTCTGCGCGATTCTGTTTGGCCTCTTGCCCATCATGTGGTCGCCCGCCACGCAGGCGGGCGCCGACGTGATGAAGCGCATCGCCGCGCCAATGATCGGGGGAGTCGTGACATCTGGGATTCTGGAGCTGCTGCTTTACCCGGTCATCTACGTCATCTGGCGGCGGCGCCAGTTACCCGAAGCAGGACGCGACGAAGACCACGGCACCCGCGGGGGCGAAGGGCGGGCGCCTCGAACACAGCCGAGTCCTTTTCGCCCGTTTCCGATCAGGGCGTTGGCGCTGCTTCTGATTGCATTAATTGCGGTCGGCGGATTCTTTGGCTGGCAGAAATTCGCCGGAAACACGACCTCGGGCAAGGTGCTCGCAGGCCAGCCTTTTGCGACGCAGACCGTCAATGAATTGACGGTGAAGCTCCTTAGTCGCGATGGGCAGCTTCACCATGGCGACAACGAGGTCGGCATCGAATTTCGTAACTCTACCGGCGAACTGGTGGATGCTGGCACGGTAAAGTTCGAGCTTGAGATGAATATGCCCGGCATGCAGATGCACTCCGGGGGGCTGGTGGAGCGCGGCGATACCCCGGGTCAGTATCGGACAAAGATCCAGGCCGGCATGGCTGGCGACTGGAACGCGAAGCTCTCCTTCGACGGTCCTGCAGGCAAGGGTCAGACAAGCTTTTCAGCGAACGTGAAATGATACGTGTTCCATGAAAGCATTTCTCCCATTCATCAGTCTCGCCATCGCGTCGGTGATCGGCGGCGTGTTGCAATTTGTCATCGAATCCTCCGGGGCTGTCATGACACGGCGGCGCGCAGGACTGCGCTCCGAGATTGGGCGTGCCAGTCCCGATTACGCGCGCGCTTCGTGATCGACTTGCACCGGGGCATACACCTTTGCCTTCATGCACATCCTTAATTCGTCTACTCGACGTAACGCTCCAAAACTGTGAGCAAGGCCCGCAGTTTTTGCCGTCCCAGCGTCCGGCTTTGAGCGCCTTCAATGCAATGCTGCGTGTGCGAATGAATCAGCTTTTCGGCCAGCGATTTCAAGCCGCGCCGGGCGGAGACGAGCTGCATGAGAATCTCCGTGCAATCGCGGTCGTCCGCCAGCATCCGCTCGACGGAATTGAGCTGACCGACAACTTTCCGGACCCGCACCACCAGGGCGCGGCGTTCATCCTCGGGATGCCGGTGGACTTTGCTCACGGCGCCACTCTATCCCTCCACGGGACGTCGTAAAGATAAGATTGTGTAAAAGGGATATGGGGGTATGCTCCTCTATCATGCCCGACCTCGTTCACGCTTTGCAATCGGGAGCCGCCAATCTCTGGCTCTTCATCCCGACCGCTGTCCTCCTCGGCGCCCTGCATGGGCTGGAACCGGGACATTCGAAGACGATGATGGCTGCGTTCATCGTCGCCATTCGGGGCACGATCGGCCAGGCAGTGCTGCTGGGACTGTCGGCGGCGCTCTCGCACTCGCTCATTATTTGGGTACTGGCCGCGCTGGCGCTTCATTTCGGGAACCAGTGGAATGCGGAAAGCGTCGAACCTTACCTGCAGATGGGTTCGGCGATTTTTATCCTGGCACTTGCCGGGTGGATGTTTTTCCGGACGCGGCGCGAGCTTCGCGAGGCGCACGGACACGACAAGAGTCACGCTCACAGCCACGAGCCCCACTCCCATGGCGAGGTTTTCATTCTCGATCCGGGTCACGGAAAGGTGGAGCTGAGCGTTTTCGAGGATGGCGTCCCGCCCGTCTTCCGCCTGCGCGTCGCACCCGGTGCGGCACTTCCCAGCGCAGGGGACGTCACGATTGAAACGGCGCGACCTGACGGCGCAAGGCAGACCTTCGCTTTCATCGCCAAGATCGGCTACCTCGAGTCCCGCGACTCGATTCCCGAGCCGCATGAATTTGATGCTGTGCTTACGCTCGGCCACGACGGCCATGGTCACACCTGCCGTGCCGAGTTTCGGGAGGGCGGGGACCACCGCCCCGACGAGGAGAGCAAGGAGTACCAGGACGCGCACGAACGCGCCCACGCGCAAGAAATCGAGCAACGCTTCGCCGGACGCACCGTCACGACCCCGCAAATCGTCCTGTTTGGCATCACCGGGGGACTCATGCCCTGTCCCGCCGCGTTCACCGTGCTGCTGGTCTGTCTGCAGCTTAAACGCGCCACGCTCGGTTTCGCCATGGTGGCCGCATTCAGCTTTGGTCTCGCCATTACGATGGTGGCGACGGGCGCGATCGCCGCGTGGAGCGTCCGGCACGCGCAGCGGAGATTTCGCGGATTTGGCGAAGCCATGCGGCGCGCTCCTTATGTCTCCTGCGTGCTGCTCGTCATTCTGGCTGGCTACATGGCGTGGAATGGGTGGAGCCACCTCCACGGCTGAACCCGAGCGCTCCGCAACGCCTCGCTATCTCAACCGGGCGATTCGGGCAGCTCGAGATGCGAAGCGGGGCGGACGCCCCAATCACGCTGCTGCCAACGCACCAATCATCAACTATTCGGTCGGTGGGGCGCCTCTCTCGTCCGCACATCTCGCGCGGGAGCCGGCGAAAT
>JANXRG010000026.1 GCA_025353105.1 Verrucomicrobiota bacterium | reverse complement strand
TGACCAGCGCGGCCAGGCCGTTCTTGGTCGCAGGCGCGCCGGTAAGGTTGCCGTTGACGTCGGCGCAGACGAGCACGCCGGTCAGGAAGGCGCCGAGCGTGCCACCCACGGCGTGGACGCCGAAGGTGTCGAGGGCGTCATCGTAACCGAACTTCGCCTTGAGCTTGGTGCAGGCGAGGTAGGGCACGACCGCGGCGAGGACGCCGATGATGACGGCGCCGGTGCTGTTGACGAAGCCGCAGGCCGGCGTGATGACCACGAGGCCGGCGACGGCGCCGGAGCAGAAGCCGAGGATGGAGGCGTGACCGCGGAAGATCCGCTCGATCGCGCCCCAGGTGGCGGCGGCCACGGCGGTGGCGAGCGTGGTGGTCATGAAGGCGTTGGCGGCGACCCCGTCCGCGGCGACCGCGGAGCCGGCGTTGAAGCCGTACCAGCCGACCCAGAGCATGCCGGTGCCGATCATGCAGAGCACCATGCTGTGCGGCGCCATCGAGACGCGGCCAAAACCCTCGCGCCGGCCCAGGATGATGCAAAGCACGAGCGCGCTCCAGCCGGACGACATGTGCACGACCGTGCCGCCGGCAAAATCGATCGACTTGATCTTCGCGCTCGCGTTCCAGACGCCGTTCATCAAGCCGTCCACGCCCCACACCATGTGCGCGAGCGGGAAATACACGGCAAACATCCAGAGGGTGACGAACGCCAGAATCGACCAGAACTTCATCCGCTCCGCAATCGCCCCGATGATCAGCGCGGGCGTGATGATGGCGAACATCATCTGGTACATCGAAAAGACGTTTTGCGAGACCCAATAGGCATAGTCGGTGTTTGGATTTGCATCGACGCCCTTGAGGAAGAGGAACGTGCGCCAGTCGCCGACAAACGCGGAGCCCTTGGCGAAGACGAGGCTGTAGCCGACCGCCCACCAGAGGATCGCCACGAGGCCGGCGATGCCGAGGCATTGCGCCATCACGGAGAGGATGTTCTTGCTGCGGACGAGTCCGCCGTAGAACAGCGCGAGTCCCGGCAGCGTCATGAACAGGACGAGCGCGGCGGACGTCATCATCCACGCGTTATGACCGGGACCCGGACCGCCAATCTTGGAAAGAATTTTCGCGTCGGCGGCATCGGCGCCGCGCGGCGAGTTCGCAATGTAGGCCTCGAGATCAGCGATGCGTTGCTCGAGCGTCGGTTCGGCCTTGGTCGGCGCGGGGGTTGGTTCCGCGTGGAGTGGTCCCGGCAGCAAAATGGCGGTCGCGAGGGCGGCCACGACGATTAGCAATGGTAAGTGCGGGGCGAGACGGGGGACGGACATGGGGATCGAGGTCGGGGTGGGGTGGGCAGGGATTTTAAATCGAGCGTTTCGGCGACAGGGCGGGATGGACGGACGCGCGTCTAGCACCTTCTGTGCCGATGGGTTACCTGTGGGGCGCTGGAGGAGGGACCGATTCCCGCCAAACCTTGTATCCATGGGCGGGAACGCGACTGGGGCAGACCGAATGGGCCGCGCGATCCCGCCCGGACATCGGGCGGATTCCGCGCAAAATCAGCCAGCACGCGCACAAATCACCACGATGGATTTGGTCGAAAAATTCCCAACTGAATGGGGGCCGGAAAATCCAGTTGCGCGGGCTGCCAGTCGTGTCCATAAACGATTCGTCGTCGTCAACAGTTTGTTCCCATTCCATTCGTCGCGGGGCTCCCCTCGCTCCGCGTAAGACCGTCCACCAACAACCATTAACGAATGCACAAGAAACGCACACCCGCCAACATCACGGCGCTCATCAAGGATCAGGGGATCAAGCTGATTGATTTCAAGTTCTGCGACATCCTCGGCACCTGGCAGCACTTCACCACTACGCTGACTGAATACAACGAGGAGCTCTTTAACGAGGGCCTCGGCTTCGACGGCTCATCGATCCGCGGCTGGAAGGCGATCAACAACTCCGACATGCTCGTCATTCCGGACGCGTCGACCGCGTGGGTGGACGTCTTCAACGCCGAACCGACCCTGAGTTTCATCTGCGACATCGTCGATCCGATCACCAAAGAGCCCTACGATCGCGATCCCCGAGGCATTGCGGGCAAGGCGGAGTCGTACCTCAAGAGCACGGGCATCGCGGACACGGCGTTCTTCGGTCCGGAGGCGGAATTTTTCATCTTCGACGACGTCAAATTTCATTACACGGGGAACAGCTCCGGCCATTTTGTCGACAGCATCGAAGCGCATTGGAACAGCGGCCGTGAAGAGGGCCCGAACCTTGGCTACAAGATTCGCCCCAAGGAGGGATATTTCCCGGTCGCACCCACCGACACGCAGCAGGACATCCGCAACGAGATGTGTCTCGAGATGGAAAAATGCGGCATCCCGATCGAGCGCCAGCACCACGAGGTGGCGACGGCCGGCCAGGCCGAAATCGACATCCGGTTCGCCCCGCTGAAGCAAATGGGCGACTGGATCATGTATTACAAATACATCGTCCGAAACGTTGCCGCGCGGCACGGTAAATCGGTGACGTTCATGCCGAAGCCGCTCTTCGGCGATAACGGCTCGGGCATGCACGTGCACATGTCGTTGTGGAAGGACGGAAAGCCGCTGTTCTTCGGCGACAAGTATGCGCAACTCTCGGAGATGGCGTTGTTTTACATCGGTGGCGTGATCAAGCACGCGAGGGCGCTCTGCGCGATCTGCAATCCGACGACGAACAGCTACAAGCGCCTGGTGCCCGGCTACGAAGCGCCCGTGAACATGGCTTACAGCGCGCGAAATCGCTCGGCGTCGGTCCGCATCCCGACCTATTCGGCGAACCCGAAGGCCAAGCGCATCGAATTTCGCACGCCGGATCCGGCGGCGAACATTTACCTGGCCAGTGCGGCGCTGCTGATGGCGGGCCTCGACGGCGTGCTCAACCGCATCGACCCGGGCGATCCGCTCGACAAGAACCTTTACGATCTTCCGCCCGAGGAACTCGCGAAGGTGCCGAGCGCCCCGGATTCTTTGCTGGGAGCGCTCGAGGCGCTCGAGAAGGACCACGACTTCCTGCTCAAGGGCGATGTCTTCGCAAGGGACTTCATCGAGAACTTCATCGAGATGAAGAAGAAGGAGTACGACGCCATCCGCCTGCGGCCGCATCCGTACGAGTTTTCGATGTATTACGACGTGTAGTCGCTCATCGAGGTGGAACGCGACCTCCGGGGCGCGTTGGCGAAGCGAGGGACGACCATTCCTGATCGTCCCAAACTCGCGCCCCAGATCCTAGGATCTACCTCGACGTTGCTCGGCGTTGGAACATCCCTCGTGCAGGATTTCGGACGTTTCGGCGAAACGTCCCTCCCGTTTGCCAACGCGCCCGGAGGTCGCGTTCCACCTCGGTCGTGGCGCACATCCCAAATTTCGTGCATCATCCCGCGCCAATGACTCGCGACGTCCCGATCTGGCTGGCACTCGCGGCCGGATCCATGGTCCTCTCGATTGCCGTCGGCCTTCGCCAGAGCCTCGGACTCTTTATTCCGCCCATGTCGGTGGATCTCGCGCTGACGGGCGGGACGATCGGCCTGGCGATCGCGATCCAGAATCTGCTCTGGGGTGCGACCCAACCATTCGCCGGCATGGTGGCGGACCGCTTAGGGACGGGCCGCGTGGTCGCAGCCGGCGCGGTGTTCTACGCGCTCGGATTGTTTTACCTCGCGCGCGCGAGTGACGCGACGGAGGTCTATATCGGTGGCGGCGTGCTGGTATCGCTTGGACTGAGCGGTGCCGGTATCTCGATCGTCTTTGGGGCAGTTGGTCGCATGGTGCCGGCGGAAAAGCGCAGCCTCGCCGGCGGGATCGTGGGCGCGGGCGGGTCGTTCGGCCAGTTCGCGCTCGCGCCAATCGGTCAGAAACTCATCTCGGACCACGGTTGGTCCGTCGCGCTGATGATCTTCGCCAGCTTCGCGCTGCTCCTGCTTCCGCTGGCGTGGCTACTGCGCGGGAAGCCCGCGGTGCCGGTGTCATCGACGCAGTCGCTCGGCCGGGCGATCGCGGTCGCGGCGCGGGACCCGAGCTATTGGTTGATCAACGCGGGCTTTTTTGTTTGCGGATTTCACGTCGCATTTGTCGCCACGTACCTGCCGGGGATGACCTCTCTGTGCCTTCTCCCCGCGGCGGTCGGCGCGCAGGCGCTCTCGCTGATCGGGTTGTTCAATATCGCCGGCAGCTTTCTGGCCGGTTATCTCGGCGGACATATTCGAATGAAATGGCTGCTCAGCGCGATTTATCTCATTCGCGCGGTGGCGATCGCGGTTTTTCTGGCCGCGCCCAAAACGCGTACAACATTCCTGGTTTTCGCCTGCGTGCTGGGTTTTACGTGGCTGGGCACCGTGCCTCTGACGAGCGGTCTCGTTGGCACGCGCTTCGGCCCGCGTTACCTTGCCAGTCTGTTTGGCGTCGTGTTCTTCAGCCATCAGATCGGCGCGTTTTTTGGCGCATGGCTGGGCGGCCGATATTTCGACCTGACCGGCAATTACGACGGCGTCTGGCACATCGCGATGGGGCTGGCGCTGGCGGCGTCGCTTATTCATCTGCCGATCCGCGAGCGGGCGATCGAGGGGGAAGCGGTCCCGGCCTAGCTGACCGGGACCAAACTCGAAGTTCGAAGTTCGAAACTCGAAGAAAGTTTAGGACGGATAGGTGAAGAAAGCTCGAAGGGTTGCCTTTGGAACTTTCCTCGATTTGGACCATGTCGGCCATTTCTTCGAGATTCGAGCTTCGAACTGCGAGTTTCCCGAGGCGCTACGCCTCGGCTTGTAGCCGGGGTCGCTGACCCCGGGGCGGTTGAGATATCCAAGTCGCCCCGGCCTCAGCGAGGCCGGCTACAATCGAGAAGCCGGCCGCGATCCGCGTGGTAGAATGCGCGATGCCTCGTCCGAACCCGCGCGCCGAGAGGGTGGTGGAATTGATTCAACGATTCCCGCGCATTTATCCGGACGCCCATTGTGAGCTGAACTTCTCGAATCCACTTGAGCTGCTCGTGGCGACCATTCTCTCCGCGCAATGCACCGACAAACGCGTGAACATGGTGACCACCGATTTATTCGCGCGATACCGGACGGCGGCGCAATACGCGAGGGCACCGCTGGCGGACTTGGAAGCCTTGGTGAAGACGACGGGATTTTTCCGAAACAAGGCGAAGAACATCCGTGCGGCCTGCGCGCAGCTCGTGGCAGAACACCGCGGGGAGGTGCCGCGGACGATGGAGGAACTGGCGGCGCTGCCGGGCGTAGGACGAAAGACCGCAAACGTCGTGCTCGGAAACGCGTTTGGTATCGAGGTAGGCGTGGTGGTTGATACGCACGTCGGTCGCATTTCGCGGCGACTCGGACTGTCGCGGCAGACGGATCCGGAAAAGGTCGAGCAGGATCTGATGAAAATCGTGCCGCGCGACCAGTGGACGCTCTGGAGCCACTGGCTGATCTTCCACGGCCGCCGCCGCTGCAAAGCGCGGAACCCGGACTGCCCCGGCTGCGAGCTGCGCGACCTTTGCCCAAGCGCCGATCGGGCGGCTTAGGCGGTGACGCTCGACCGCCGTTAGGATTCCTCATTCGACATTCGGCATCCGCCATTCCAAGGTTCCGGCCTATGTCGAACTCCCCCCGATTTCTGGAAGGCAAGACCGGCGTCGTCTTCGGCGTTGCGAACAAGCGCAGCATCGCTTGGGCGATCGCGAAAGCGTGGCACAACGCCGGCGCGAAACTCATCTTCAATTACCAGGGGGAGCGGTTGAAGGAGAACCTGGAGGACCTCGTCTCAGAGCTGTCCTCAGACGTGCCTTTTTACCCGTGCGACGTCAGTACGGATGAGAGCATCACGGAATTCTTCGGTCACGTCCGCCAGAATACGAGCCGGGTGGACCTGATGCTGCACTCCGTCGCCTACGCGCCAAAGGAGGCGCTTGAGGGTGAGTTCCTCAACACGACGCGCGAGGCATTCCGCATGGCGCACGACATCAGCGCATACTCGCTTGTCGCGCTTTCGCGCGAGGTCGCACCGCTAATGACCGAAGGTGGCAGCATCGTGGCGATGACGTATTACGGCAGCGTGAAGGTGGTGCCGAAATACAACGTGATGGGCGTGGCGAAGGCGAGTCTCGAGTCGTCGTCGCGTTACCTGGCGTGGGATTTGGGCACGAAAAAAATTCGCGTGAACTGCATCAGTGCCGGCCCGGTCCAAACGCTGGCGGCGCGGGGCATCAGCGGATTTTCAACAATGATGAAGCACTACGAGCTCAAGGCGCCGCTGCACCGCAGTTGCACGACCGAGGAAATCGGCGCCACGGGCCTGTTCCTCGTGAGCGACGGCGCCGCGGCGATTACCGGGCAGGTGATCTACGTGGATGGCGGGTACGAGGCGATGGGGATGTAGCCCAAAGCCCGACGGGCTTCGGGAAACTCGAAGTTCTAAACTCGAAACTCGAAGAAAAGGCCGAAAACGAAACAAACAGTGAAAATTTCAAAGGCACCAATTCGAGCTTTCTGCCGTTTCCCGCCGTAAACTTTCTTCGAGTTTTGAACTTCGAGTTTGGAGTTTACCGAGCGGTCATACCGATTTGATCTGGGTGAAATTTTTGCCAGTACCGGATCGACGAAGTCACCGCCATGAAGCTCGGGTCCGCGTACTCGTAGTCTTTGACCACATCGGGATTCGAACCGCCGGACTGAAGATCGTCGGCCTCGTATTTCGCGAAGAGGGGGATGAGCTCCGCCTCCGTTTTGCCCGCCCGGAGCTGATCGCGAAACCAGGTTGACCAGCGATGGAGCCGCTCCTGGACGGCGTCGAGGTGCGCTCCAATGCCGCCCTCGACCAACCCGTAATGCGGGAGATAAAAGCGCGCGGCCTTCATGGCGCGGAGTTTGTCGAGCGACTGCTGCCACGACTCGATATTCAGCTCCGGCGGCACGAACGGCGGAATCGGCGGACCGCCGTTGATCGTCACGCCCGCGACATCGCCGCCGAAAACGTTGTCGTCCCATTGATAGACGTTGTGATGATTCGCGTGACCGGGCGTGTCAGTTGCGCGAATTTGGAACTGGCCGGCGGTAAAAACGTCGCCGTTGTTCGCGATGCGCACCTGCGCCTCGGGCACGGCCGCGAGCCGACCCCAGAGCCGACCCATGTTGTCGCCGTAAATGCGGGTGGCGGATTCGACGAGCTTGGCGGGGTTGATGAGGTGAGGAGCGCCGCGCGGGTGCACGTAGAGCGTCGCGCCCTTTTCGGCCAGCCTCCAGGCGGCGCCGGCGTGATCAAAATGAATATGGCTTAGGAAAACGTGGCGCACATCTTCCACCGGGAGACCTATCGCCTTCATCCCGACGACGACGTTGTCGAACGTGGATTCCGGTCCGCAGTCGAACAGCACGAGGCCGTCGGTGGATTCAAGCACGGTGACCGCGATGATCTTCGCGCGCTGGAGCTGGAGAGTGTCGATGATGTGGACCATGACGGGAAGGCGGGAGAAAGGGATTCTCTCCGCAAACGCGGCGCGGGCAATCCCGATTCTCGGGAGCGACTTGCACAAGGCGGCCGTTTCCGGCATCGTTCCCGCATGCGTTCCGCGGGTGCCATTTCGGGGCGGCAGGCTGGGCCCGACGCCGGGTATCACGAGGGCTGCGGCCATACGTCGCTCTCGTTCGACGACCTGGTCGACACGCTGAAACGCGCGGGCCTGCGCATGACGGAGAACCGGCGCGCGATTTTGCGCGCGCTACTGGCGGCGCGGGCGCCGCTGGGCCTGGACGAGATCCGCGAACATTCCGCGCATCATGGCGGCATGCCGGACTTTGCCACGGTTTTTCGCACGATGGAGCAGCTCGAGGCGCTTCGACTCGTGCAGCGCGTGCATCTTGGTCGTCCGTCGAGCCATTTCGAGCTGCTCGATCCCCGTAGTCACCACGATCATCTCGTGTGCGTGCAGTGCGGCCGCGTGGTGCCGCTGGTGGACAAGTGTCCGGTGGAACAAATGGAGCGCGACCTCGCGCGGCGGCATGGCTTTACGGAAATCCGGCACTCGCTGGAGTTTTTCGGGAAATGCCCGGAATGCTCGGGATCAGCAACAAGGAAGAGGGAGGAAGGAGGAAAATGAAGCGATCGCGCGGGAGATCGCTTTGTCCGGGGAAACTCGAAGAAAGTTCAAGCCGTACAAGCAAAGAAAGCTCGAAGGGCCAGCGAGCGAAGTTTTCACCGCTCCCAACATTTTCTGCTCTTTCTTCGAATGTCGGTTTTCGAAGTTCTCAAGTCGTCCCGTCCGTGCGGCCTCAGCGAGACCGACTCTCACGACCACGTTCTCAGACTACGCGCTCCTTCTCCTCCCGTTCCGCCACGGCCATGCGCAGGACCTCGGCGATGTGCATGGGCTGCCGATCCGGTACGTTCTGCCAGATCTGTTCGCGGCAACTGAATCCGTCGACGCAAAGAATCTCATCCTCGCCCGCCGCGCGCACTGCCGGCAGGAGCACGCGCTCGCCGAGCGCCTGTGACACTACGTATTTGTGATCCTCGAAGCCAAACGGTCCCGCCATGCCGCAGCAGCCGCTGTCGAGCGACTTTAACTCCACGCCCATCTTCCGCAGCAGCGTCTCTTCGTCGGCGAACTTCAGGACCGCCTTGTGGTGACAGTGGCCGTGCAGGACGACCTTTCGCCCTTCGAGCTTCGGCGGCACGTAACCCTCCCTTTCCAGGAATTCCGAGAGCGCAAAGGTCTGCTTGCTCAAACGCTGCCCCACGCCGTGGTGCGGCAGCAAGTTTTTCAACTCATCGCGGAAGACGCTCGCGCAGCTTGGCTCCAGCATGATCACCGGCCGGCCCGCGTTGATGTGCGGCTCGAGCGCCGTAAGCACGCGCTCGAGATACTTCTTCGCCGTGGCGAGCATGCCGAAATCGTAAAGCGGACGACCGCAGCAGAGGTGCTCCGTCATCTGCGGTACATGCACCGAGTAGCCCGCGTCGCCGAGAACTTCGTACGCGGCGCGCGAGGTCGCCGGGGTCATGTAGTTATTGAAAGTGTCGGCAAAAAGCACCACCTCGCCGCGCGTGCCGGCCCAACGTTTCTGCCGCAGGAGCCAGCCCGCAAAGGATTCCTCCGCGAATTTCGGAATCGTGCGCTGGGGCGCAACATGCAGCAGCGCTTTCGTCAGGTGGCTGATCCCCGGCGCCTGGTTCAACCAGTTGACGAGCTTCGGTGCATGGGAGGCGACCCGAGCCCATTTGTCGATTAGCCCGAACGCGTAGTGACTGAACGGACGCACTCGGTTCTGATGGTAGTGCGAAAGGAATTCCGATTTGTATGTGGCGATGTCCACACTGACCGGGCACTCGCTCTTGCAGCCCTTGCAGGCGAGGCAGAGGTCGAGTGATTCCCGCACCGCCTCGTCGCGCCATCCGTCCTTCACGATCTCGCCCTGCAACATTTCAAAGAGGAGATGCGCGCGACCCCGCGTGCTGTGCATCTCCTCGCGCGTCACCTGGTAGCTCGGGCACATCGTGCCGGCGTCGGTCTTGCGGCACGCCCCGACGCCCACGCACCGTTGCGTCGCTTTCTCGAGCGAGCCTTGGTCCTCTGGAAACGTGAAATGCGTTGTAATCTGCCGCGGATTGTAGTCGGCGCCGAGCTTGAGATGAGCCTCGGGGGCGTAGGCGTCCACCACCTTTCCGGGGTTCAGCTTGCCGTCGGGATCCCAAACGCGCTTGAACTTCCGGAATCCTTCCACCAATTCCAGTCCAAACATCTTGTGGTAGAGAAACGCGCGCCCGTGGCCGTCGCCGTGCTCGCCGGAGATGGAGCCGCCGTATTGCACAACGAGGTCGGCCGCTTCCTCAAGGAAGTGACGGTACGCGTGGATGCCTTCGTCCGACTCAAGGTCAAACGTGACGCGCTGGTGCACGCAGCCCTCGCCAAAATGGCCGTAGTACCAGGCCTTGTAGCCATATCTGTTGAGCAGCTTGCGGTAGTCACGCAGGTACGCGCCAAGCACGCGCGGGTGGACCGCCGCGTCCTCCCACCCTTCGTGCGTGATTGAAGGCTGGCCCGGAATCAGCGTCGTGCTGCCATTGCCCGACTCGCGCACTTTCCAGATGCGGCGCACCTCGCCGGGATCGCGCACCACCTTGATTTGCGGTGCGTCCGGCTGCTTGCGCTGCCACGCCACGAACTCGTCGGCCTGAGCATCGACTTTCTTGCGCGTGTCCCCGCCGAACTCCACGAGTAGAAAACCGCCGCCCGGTGGAAGCAGCGCGATGTTCTCGGGTTGCTGGCCCTTCTGCCGCATGATGTCCAGCACGCCGCCCTCGAAACCCTCCAGCCCGATGGGTTTGAACGCCAGGATGTCCGGCACGTGATCGGCGGCGACATAGACGTCCGCGTAACCAAGGCAGACGAGTGACTTGAAACGCGGACTTGGGACGAGGCGCACCTTGGCCTCAAGGATGATCGCGCAGGTGCCCTCGCTGCCGACTAGAGCGCGGGCCACGTTGAAGGGAGTTTCCGGCAGCAATTCGTCGAAATTGTACCCGGAAACGCGCCGGGGAATTTGCGCGAAACGCTCGCGCACCTGGGCACCGTATTCATCGCGCAGCTTGAGCAGATCCGCGTAAATCTGGCCGCGGCGACCGCCACCGCGGACGATCCCCGCGAGTTCTTCCGGCGGCGTTGGCCCGACCGTGAGGATCGTGCCGTCGTAAAGCAGCACGCGCAGCTCCTCGACGTTTTCCTGCACCTTACCGGCCATCAGGCCGTGCGTACCGGAGGAGTTGTTGCCGATCATCCCGCCGAGCGTGCAGCGATTGTGCGTAGAAGGATCCGGCCCAAACGTCAGGTGATGCTTCTCCGCCTCGTCGCGCAGCGTGTCGAGCACGATGCCCGGCTGAACGCGCGCGAAACGCTCCGCCGGATTCAACTCGATGAGGCGGTTGAGATGCTTCGAGAAATCGAGCACCACCGCGACGTTGCAGGCCTGCCCGGCCAGACTCGTCCCGCCGCCGCGCGCGAGAATCGGCGCGCCAAATTTGCGGCACGCGGTCACCGTTTCAATCACATCCTGCTCGTCGCGCGGGATTACCAGTCCGATCGGGATCTGCCGGTAGTTCGACGCGTCCATTGAATAGAGCGCGCGGCTGAGGTTGTCGAAGCGCACCTCGCCTCGCACTCGCGACTTTAAGTCCGCCTCGAGCGCCCGCGCTTCCGCAAACGAATCGATCGGCACGCCATGCGAACTCGGCGCGAATCCGTTGGCCGCGGGGGCGGGAGTGGAGACGTCGGGCATGGCAAAATCAGGCAACCGGTCCGGCATCAGCGGGGCGAAGCCTGAATGCTTTCATGCGGACAGGATGGAGGATTGTTGGGGGCGAGGCACGGCTACGCGGCTTTCGCCTGCTTCGCCGTTGGCCTTGGTTCCGCGGTCAGGTATTCCATCGCGGCATCGACGCCACCCTTCCGGAATGGGATGCCGGCCTTGGCGAGACCCATCTCGACGCCGCACAGCGTGCCCATCAGCGTGAGATCGTTGAAGTCGCCGAGATGCCCGATGCGAAAGACCTTGCCCGCCACTTTCGACAGACCCGCGCCGAGCGACATGTCGAACGATTGCAGGATGACCTGACGAAGATCTGCCTCCGCGTAGCCCTCCGGCATGAGCACGGCTGTCAGCGCGGAACTGTACTCGCGCGGCTCAAGGCAAAGGAGTTCCAAGCCCCAGGCGCGGACCGCGCGCCGCGCAGCCTCGGCGTGACGGTCGTGCCGCTTGAATACATTTTCGAGGCCCTCCTCGTGGACGAGCATTTGGATCGATTCGCGCAGGCCGTAGAGCAGGTTCGTCGCAGGCGTGTACGGAAAGTATCCGGTGTCGTTCGGCGCGATCATTTCTTCCCACGACCAAAAGGCTTTCGGCAGCTTCGCGGTCTTTGAGGCCGTCAGCGCCTTTGGGCTGGCGCAGTTGAAGCTCAGTCCGGGCGGTAGCATCAAGCCTTTCTGCGAGCCCGCGATTGTGACGTCAACGCCCCATTCGTCGTGGCGGTAATCGATCGAGGCGAGCGAGGAAATCGTGTCGACGAGCAACAGCGCGGGATGCCCGGCCGCGTCCATCGCCCTGCGGACCTCGCCGATGCGCGACGTGACGCCGGTGGAGGTTTCATTATGCACGCAAAATACGGCGCGAATCGCGTGCGTCGCATCCGCGCGCAGCTTGGATTCCACCGCCGCCGGATCGATGCCGTGTCGCCAGTCGCCCGGGACGAAATCCACCACGAGGCCGAACTGCGTCGCGATCTTCCGCCACAGCGCGGCGAAATGGCCAGTCTCAAACATCAGCACGCGATCGCCGGGGGACAGCGTGTTCACGATTGCGGCCTCCCACGCGCCGGTGCCGGACGACGGGAAAATGAAGACGCGGCCGGCGGTCGTCTGGAAGATCGTCTTCATCCCGTCCAGACAAGCGCGGCCCAGCCCGGCAAAGGCCGGCCCTCGATGATCGATGGTGGGATAATCCATCGCGCGCAGCACGCGATCCGGAACATTGGTCGGACCCGGGATCTGCAGAAAATGGCGTCCGGCGGGAGGGGTCTGGTTCATCGAGGTGGTGCGGTTCGGGCGAAAGGAAGGACGTTTGGGGCAGGCACGGAGCGGCTACGCGATCAAACCGGATCGATAAGCTTCCGATAGGCGTTCTCGAACATCCGCTGGAGGTGATACTTGAGGAGTTCGGCGATGCGCGATGAGTCGCGCTTTTCCAGCGCCTCGATGATTTGCTCGTGCTCCATCATGGCCTCGCGCCAGCGTTTTTCATTTACCTGGATTTCCTTGTAGCGCGCGCGGCGGATTCGCGAGCTGTGCAGGCGGTGCGCGGTTTCGAGGATGGGATTGCGCGCGGCCGCGACGATCCGTTCGTGGATCGATTGGTTTAGTTTGAAATATTCCGGTAATTCGCGGCGCAGGAAGTGAGCGTGCATTTCCTCGTGCACGCGACGCAATTCTGCCAGCTCCGTGTTCGTGATGCGTTCGCACGCCAGGCGTCCGGCTTGCGATTCGAGCGCCTCGATGACTTCGAACAGCTGACGCGCATTTTCGGCGGTGAGTCGCGTCACCTGCGCCCCGCAGTTGGGCAGCAATTCGACGAGTCCCTCGTGCGCGAGAATTTTGAGCGCCTCGCGCAGTGGCGTGCGCGAGACCCGGAGCTTTTCCGTCAGGATTCGTTCCGTCAGGTGCACCCCGGGCTCCAGCTCGCCGGTGGTGATCATATCACGCACCTTGTGCAGCACCCCCGCGTGCAGGCTCGCCGGACGGCGGCGGCGGGCGGTCGCGGGTTTCTTGGGCGCGCGCGCGGCGGGTTTCGGCGGGGAGGCGGAAGGCATGGCGCGGGAATAACGAGGGGGGAATCGTCCGCGAAGGTTTGGGTTGCATCGACGGCTCCTTCCTGACACAGATTGTATGCAATTCTAGCGAGCGGACAATCGGCGCCGCAAGCATCTTTCGATTCCCAGGAAAATCCCCATGTCCAACCCCCTGCTGCGCGACGTTGTCGAACTCACCTACACCGGTGCGCGCGTCGTGCTTGATGCCTGCGTGGCCAAAGCGACCGAAATCGGCGTGCCCCAATGCGTCGTGGTGGTTGATTCCGGCGGCAACCTGCTCGCGTTCGCTCGGATGGACGGTGCCAAGGTGCTTTCCTACTTCACCGCTATGCAGAAGGCGCAGACCGCCGCATCGTCCCGCTCGGCGACGGGCGCCGCACCGCAGGATTTCGGCGTGAACCTTGCGCTGGCCTCTGGCTCGCGCGTGACCAATCTCAAGGGCGGCCTTCCCATCGTGGTGAAGAATCACGTGATTGGCGCGGTCGGGATCGGATCCGGCACCGGCGACCAGGACGTCTCCGTGGCGGAAGCCGGCCTCGAGGCGCTGCTGAAAGCGATTGGCTGACGGTTTGGAGCCTGTTGAAATACTGGCATGGCCCGCGTTGCCGCCGATTTTTTGCCTGGGCAAGGAGCGCGCGAAGCGGCTGGATCCAAAGTGATCCTGCCCGAGCGCGGTGACACCGCCCAAGCAAAGAAGCAGCGCAACCCGGAGGGCGGGCGTGGCTTGGGCCGTCTGCCGGGGTTGCTCGTCGGTCACGGGGTCGATGGGACCCGCTCCCTCCCCGGGCCACCGCCAGCCAGCCCAAGCGACGCTCGCGCGGACCATGCCAGTATTTCAACAGGCTCCTAGCGCGAATCCTCCTCGATCCGGTATTGCTCGCGCAACGTGCGTTGGGCAACGCGCGAAGCGATGCGCACGATGATGAGGTCGCACCAGGCGAGCACGACCGCCACCAGGGTCATGCCGGCGCAGGCTAGCCAGAACCCCAGAAAAATCAGCGGACGGTGACGCAGCCAGTCCGGAAAAAGAATCCCGCCCACGAGCACGCAGGCCAGGGCGCCAGCGAGGAGGTAGAACATTATCGAACGCCGGATGGACTGCTCGATCACAAGCAGCCGTGCGAGCCGGCGAATCCAGAGAAGAAAGGCCGGTCCCCTTTCGGCGGGCGCTTTGGGCTTGGGCTCGGACATGACGACAAGGAACCGACAATATTGAAGCAGGTTTTGGGCGCGCCGCAGGGATGACTAAAACAGCGGCCACCGCGACACAGAGGACACAGAGATTTATGAACGAAAAACTTCTTCGGTGGTCTCTGTGCCTCGGTGGCCCATCCAACGCTTTTATTCTATGACGCGCGAACCGCTCGCACTTCTTTGCGCGGCGTCGACCGCATGCTAACCTGAATGTTGCCGCGATTGCCGCGTCCAAATTATGTCGAACGATCCGAATTCCCCCAATCGCGACCCGCGCGGCGACCGCTCTGGCGATCCCAATTTCAACTGGCGCGGACTCATCCTGCTGGCGATCGCGTTTGCCTTGATCGGCGGGGCTTTTGTCTTCAAGGGTGGCGTCGGCACTGCCGTCGCGGAAATCAGTTATCCCCGTCTGATCGAACTCGTCAACGAGGGGAAAATCGTCAAGGACAAGCCGTTGAACCTGCTCGTCGAGGTCGGCCGGAACACGCAGGTTCTCGCCGGGTACTATGAGAAGGACGGCGTGCAGACACCATTTCGGACGACGGTGTATCTAAACTACAGTCGTGACCTCGAGCAGAAGCTGGCCGACAAGGGTTATTTCGCCAACCCGAAAGAGGAGTCGACCTTGCTGACCTCGTTGCTGGCGAGCTTCCTGCCGATCGCGCTTTTCTTGCTCGTGCTCTACTTCCTCTTCCGCCAGCAAATCCGGATGGCGGGAAAGGGCGCGCTGAATTTTGGCAAGAGCAAGGCCAAGATGATGGCGCGCGACAAGAACAAGATCACCTTCAAGGATGTCGCCGGCGTCGAGGAGGCCAAGGAGGAGGTTTCCGAGCTGGTCGAGTTCCTCAAGGATCCGAAGAAATTTCAGAAGCTCGGTGGCCGCATTCCCAAGGGCGTGCTCATGATCGGAGCGCCGGGCACGGGCAAGACACTGCTCGCGCGCGCCATCGCCGGCGAGGCCGACGTGCCGTTCTTCAGCATCAGTGGATCCGATTTCGTGGAGATGTTCGTTGGCGTCGGCGCCAGCCGCGTGCGCGACATGTTCGAGCAGGGCCGCAAGTCGGCGCCGTGCTTGATTTTCATCGACGAGATTGACGCGGTCGGCCGCCATCGCGGCCATGGCGTCGGTGGCGGACACGACGAACGCGAGCAGACGCTCAACGCGCTGCTCGTCGAGATGGACGGTTTCGACGCGCAGGAAGGCATCATCATCATCGCGGCCACGAACCGCCCCGACGTGCTCGACCCGGCGCTGTTGCGCCCGGGCCGCTTCGATCGTCAGGTCACCGTGCCACTGCCCGATGTGCGCGGCCGCGAGGAAATTCTCAAGGTTCACGCGAAAAAGGTGAAAATCGCCGACGACGTGGATCTCGGCATCATCGCGCGCGGCACGCCGGGATATTCGGGCGCCGAACTAGCGAACGTGATCAACGAGGCTGCGCTGCTCGCGGCGCGGAAGAACCAGAAGGCGATCACGCAGCCCGACATGGAGGAGGCGCGCGACAAGGTCCGCTGGGGCAAGGAGCGCCGCAGCCTCGCGCAAAGCAACCGGGAAAAGGAAAACACGGCCTACCACGAGGCCGGGCACGCGTTGCTCAACGTGCTGCTGCCCCACACGGATCCGCTGCACAAGGTCACGATCATCCCGCGCGGACCCGCGCTGGGCGTGACGATGTCGCTGCCTACCGAGGACAAGTACACCGCGCGGAAAAACGAATTGCTGGCCCGTCTCATTGTCATCATGGGTGGCCGCGTCGCGGAGGAGATTATCTTTGGCGACGTCACCAGCGGTGCCAGCGGCGACATCAAGCAGGCGACCAGCCTGTCCCGCAAGATGGTGTGCGAATGGGGCATGAGCCAGGACCTCGGCATGGTCGGGTACACCGACAACGAGGATTACGTTTTTCTCGGTCGCGACCTCGGGCGATCGCGCGGGTACTCGGAAGCGACGGCGCAGGAGATCGATCGTGAAGTGAAGCAACTGATCGACAACGCCTACGCGAAGGCGACCGAATTGCTGACGACGCATCGCGACAAGCTGGAAATCATTGCCAAGGCGCTGCTCGAGTTTGAAACCCTTACCGGGGCGCAGACTGAGGACATCGTGAAGACCGGCAGGATGAGCGATCCGCCGAAGCCCAAGGCTCCGACGCCGGCCGAGCCGCAGCAGCCGCAGGTGAAGTTGCCCGAGAAGCTCCGCCAGTTGCCGCCCGAGCTTCCGCCGGGTCTCGCTGGTGCCCCCGCTTAGCGGCAGCGGCACAAACTCGAAGCTCGAAATTCGAAACTAGAAGAAAGTTTAACCGGGCGAAGCAAAGAAAAGCGAATCGTCGCGCGCGATAGATTTCCGCGTTTCGTGCCGACCACTTCTTCCGGCGATTTTTAAATCGACCATTGTTTCGCCTACTTCGATTATTTTAGGCACTTCCTTCGAGTTTCGATCCTCGAATTTCGAGTTTCCTAAGGCGTCCCATTCGCCTGGGCCTCACCGAGGCTGGCTACAGCGCGGCGGCTGCCGCGCTTTCTGGCCTTCGACTCTCGACTCTCGACTTTGCTCACATGATTCCCAGCTTCATCTTCCCGGCGTCGCTGATCATGTGCTGACCCCACGGTGGATCCCACACCAGCGCAACGTTTGCCTCCGTGATTCCAGGGATCGCGAGAATTTTTCCTTCCGCGTCGGCCGCGATACTCGGGCCCATGCCGCAACCTGGTGCCGTGAGCGTCATTTTCACTTCGGCCTTGAGGCCCGAATTGTCCGGCACCGGCGAGACCACACAATCGTAGATCAAACCGAGATCGACGATGTTCACGGGAATTTCCGGGTCGAAGCAGGTCTTTAATCTCTCCCAGACGAGCTTCTCGCGCCCCGCCGCGTCGGCCAGTAATTCAGGGGTCACCGGCTCGGTCACGCGCTTTAGGGAACCGTCCTCGTCCTGCTTCAGGCCGAGCGCGTCGACGTCCTTCTCGCCGATGCGCGATAGGCCTTCCTTCGACGCAATGGTGTAGCTGCCGCCGAGCGATTGCGTGATGACTACGACCGTACCGGCCGTCAGCGTGAGCGTGTTGCCCGACGGGATTTGAATTGCTCCGACGTCGCGGGTGAGGGTGATTTCGGTGTTTTCGTGCATGGTGAAAATTTCTCTGGGTGGTGGAATGAGAATGGCAATCTACGCCTACTTCGCCTTTGGTCGAAAAACGATCTTGGGGGCCTTGGCCGGGGTCGTGGCGCTGAGCAACTGATCGTGCAGGGTCGGGGCCAGCGCGGCGGGCGTGACCGGTGTGATGGTCGCCGGTTTTCCGGCCTCTGCGTCGAGCGCTTGCTTCAGCGCGCCTTCGACGAGCTGCGCGCAGTGAATTTTCATCGGCGGCAGCGCGCCGAGCGGCGCGGCCAGTTCCTCGGGCGACATCTTCAGGGCCTCCTCGGCCGTTTTGCCGACGAGCAGTTCGGTCGCCACACTCGCGACGGCGATTGCGGTTTGGCAGCCGAAGCTCTGGAAGGTGGCCTTGTCGATCACCTTTCGGCCGTCGTCGCTCTGTTTGAACTTCACCCACATCTGCAGCATGTCGCCGCAGTCGGCGCTGCCGACCGTACCCACCGCGTCCGCGTCCGGCATCTCGCCGAGGTTCTGCGGATTCAGCCGGGCGGCTTCAATTCTGGATTCTAAATCGTCGGACATAAAAACACGGGTCGGCCACAGAGGCACTGAGAGCACAGAGATTTCTTGGAAGATTAGAGTCTATCTCTGGGTCCTCTGCGCCTCTGTGGCGAAAAACTCATTCCAAGTTGTAACGCGGCAGGTCGGGATCGATGCGCTCGCTCCACGCGTCGATGCCGCCGGCCAGGGCGCGGGCGTTCTTGAAGCCCTGGCCGAAAAAATAGGCCGTCGCGTCGAGGCTGCGCTTCCCCTCGTGATCGATCAACACCAGCACGCCCTTGTCCCGCGGCCACTGCATCAGGATTTCGTTCATCAACGGCTGCGTGAAATGGACCGAACCCTCGATA
Organism: Verrucomicrobiota bacterium; assembly: GCA_025353105.1. Classification (GTDB taxonomy): domain Bacteria; phylum Verrucomicrobiota; class Verrucomicrobiia; order Chthoniobacterales; family SZAS-18; genus SZAS-18. The sequence goes on along the minus strand of JANXRG010000026.1, from coordinate 583 downwards.
TGGACGGCGTCAAATTCATCGCGCGTGCGGATGTCGAGCAGCTTGATCGCGTCGCGTCCTGGAGCGTTGAGCTGGGCTTGCAGCGCCTCCGGCTCAACCATCATCTTGCGATCCTCCTCCCGGTTCGACTCGAGAAACTCCAGGACCTCGTCGAGCTTCAGCTGCTCGTTCCGCGCGCAGATTTGCTCGAGGGTTTCGTCGGGCCGGAACCCGCAACTGCTGCAGCCGCCGATGTGATACTGGCGGAAAAGTGCCCGCTGCGCGCCCGGGTAGGACTTGAGCAGTTCCTGCATCGGCAGGCGGGGATCGATGGTGGAGGGCGCGGAAGCAGCCATGAGACATGATCGTTCGATCTGCGGCGCCCGCAACCCCGGGCTGCGTCAGCGTGGGGCGGCCTGGCGGATCACGCCCTGACAGGCAGCGAGAGTTTTTTGAACAAAATTGCTAAATTGACCAAATTTAAAGAATTCGGAGGTGGTTCGGCTCGTCCCGAGCCGATGGCAAAATGGTAGGGACGAGCGTCCCCGCTCGTCCCAAAACCCGCGCGTTTGACGATCGACCCTATTGAATGGATCAGGCTAGT
>JANXRG010000075.1 GCA_025353105.1 Verrucomicrobiota bacterium | reverse complement strand
AAGGCGCGATCGATAAGAGCGGTTAACAGTCGCAAATCTAGCGCTCGGTAACGCTGGGGATGTGCGCGATCGATACGAAATCATGGCGCATATTTCCGAGCCAAGGTCAAGGGCGCTGGGCCGCACACCAGGAAGCATCGGCGGCTTTCAGCCAAGCATCGACCTGCAAGGAATATGGGGACCCAGCCCTGATCAACATCGCACTCGTCCATTGGAATAGTCCTGGAATAGGTTCCACAGCTTTGCAATTGACAATTAAGGGAATGGCTCGCTAGCTTGTCGTCCATGAGTCGACCCCAAAAAGCTGGCGCAGGAATTGAAGCGGGTTCACGCTGCGGTGCACCGCCGGTCAGTCGAATGAGCGGCCCGTGAACTTTGTCAAATGCAAAGCTGTGGAACCCTTCCCACGCCCTTCCCACGATGCGTTGTCGCGTTCAGTGTGTGAGGCAGACCAAGTACTAAAGCCGGATATTCGCGACCTTGTATATTATTATGCAGACACCGATCTGACAACTGCAAGAGATGTATTCAGGAAATGCTATTATAGCACTTATCTGGGCGCGGAGTTGATCATTCAGACGCATGTTGGCAATCTGATTCCACCCCCAATCCTGCTTCGTCTTGGAAATGCATCGGATATTCAAGATCGGTACGAAATTATGGCTTTTGGTTCCGAGCCCCGGAGTCGCGCGTTGGGAGCAACGCCAAACACCGGCGGATTCATTTCCTCCAATTTATTAAGTATGTGGCCACCGGATAGCACCGGACATGATTATAGTGATCATCGTTGGCACAGTGCGCAGTTTCGCTTTACCAACGCACATCAGCGTAGGTATTGGCGTGCCTTGCTCGACGCCTTCGGTTTATTACCCCCGCCAATACGAGATCCATGAGAAGCCGAGCATCCATTGTATTTGGTCTATTGACGGCGGCCTTCGCTACGCTGGCTTGGTGGTTGTGGCCAACCAGCCATCTGCCACCTCCGGGAAGTTTGAGTTGACCATCGAGTGTGAATTCGTCGCCTGGCAAAAGTCTACCGATTCAGCCAAGTTCCGAAGCACTTGGCTCCGGAACAGTGGCTTCAAAGCCGCCACCGGCGTGGGCTGACAAGACTGTGGCGATGAAGGCAATATGGGCCGGTGAAAATGCAAAGACTCAAGATTTCTATGGCACGGTGGTTGATCAGTACGGACGTCCTGTTACCGACGCAGAAGTCATTGGCAATCTGGCTTGGATTCAGGGATTCGACGTTCCTGAGAAGACGAAGATACTTAAGGCGAAAAGTGATACCGATGGGCAATTTCAATTTACGGATATTCAGGGATGGGAACTTGGAGTGATGCCCAGTAAGCCCGGCTATGAATTGGCTCCAAATACGTCGGCAAGGAAGCTGCCGCCAGATGGCAAGACATCTCCGTCTGGCCGCGCCCTCTTTACCATGTGGAAGCTCAAGGGGGCAGAACCGATGGTTCATAAGGAAATCGCGGCCGCACTTGCTTGCGATGGTTCACCGACAACGCTGGATCTCTTGACGGGGCGCCGAGTTGCCAGCGGTGGAGATTTCACGGTGAGTATGATTCGCAATCCGCTTAACATCGATCGGAGCGGGTCGTTCGACTGGTCGGTAACGTTTACCGTGAACGGAGGAGGTCTGATGGAAGTATCGGACCTCTATCCAAATGAAGCTCCGGCCGAAGGATACCATCCATCCATTACCAAGAATACGCGCACGGGTCCCCCGTACTTCACGGGAAACGCATTCGACAAATCGTATTACATCAAAAGCCGAGGAGGACAAGTATATGGGCGGATGAAGGTGCATATCAGCGCCGACTATCAACCACCGCCCGTGCGCCTTGAGATTGAGGTGTTCGCCAACCCAAATGCTTCTCGCAATTTGGAATACGATCGCTTCAAGCAAGCGCCCAACCCTTAACTTTCTTGCGTCAGTCGAATGACGCAACTACTTCCACGCCTACGGCCTACTTCGTGATACCCTCGAACAACTTCCTCCGAAGAGCAACCCGCGTATCGCCTCACGTTGGCATCGCTTGCTGTGAAACTCTCTCGTAAAGTACAAGCATGGAGATCAAGCAAGTTCGTACACGAAAAGAAATCCTAGCACGATTGTTGCTGCCTGATTCGTTTGTTTGGTGGGACGAATGAGCGGCCCGTGAACTTTGTCAAATGCAAAGCTGTGGAACCCTTCCCGAACCCTTCCCACGCCATTCAGAACGGCCCCAAAGATGCGGGAACAATTTCGCCACCGAAAGAATCAGAGCTTCATCGTCTCGTAGGCGAGCAATGATTCCTCGCGCGACGTGATTCACCGGCGAAAATTTCCCGCAGCGTTCGCACCGGCCTCATTCGCGCGTCGGATTGAAAACGCGGACGGGCCTCGACCCACTCAGGACCGCTGAGGAGGAATCCCGGACGATCGAGGTCGTCGGCATCGCTCGGCGACCAGCAAACCGTCGGTTGCGGTAGACGAGGCCAGGTCGGCTCCATATTTGATAATCGGCCCCGACGCCGCAAGGGGCGTATAAACTATGCGCGGAAGACGCAGCGCGCAGGACATCGGGACGAAGAGCGCAAGAACGCGGGAAGACAGGGAGCGTCGAGGTTAAGATGAAAACTTTGTGACGTCCACGGAACCCCGGGGTCACGTTCAAGCTGGCGGGGTGAGAAATGTTTCGATGAGACGACACGCACCAAAGCGCAAAATGGGTGTCGCCAGCGCGGAGCAGCGTGGGGAAATTCCGGCGCTTCTTTCCCGCCGGCTTTCGCGATGCGACCTATTTGGCTTGGGAGCGCAATTACAAGTGGGAGGCACATCAGCGCTGGAACAAGGTTCTCGGGAAAACCTCATATCAGCGACTCTTGGAAGCGAAGTCCTACCGGCTCATCGCGGATCACGCGTTTCGCATCGAGTCCCGAACGAATCTGCTTTTTTCCTTCGAAAAAATGGCGTTGCGAGATGCGGTCCGAAGCCCGGATGGCGCCCGCGAGTTCGCGCTCGGTCTCCACGCTTGGTTGCACGGCACCGGGTCTCGTTCCGAGCGCTTTCTACGCTGGATCGAAGTCTTAAGCTCGTTGCCGCAAAAGCAAAAACGCGTTCTCACGTGGCCAACGGCCACCGTGTTCGGCTTCATCGCTCGGCCGGGTCAGCACATCTTCGTCAAACCGACTGTGACGAAGAAAGCGGCAGCAGCATTTGTTTATCCCCTCCGATATGAATCACGACCAAACAGCGGCGTTTACCAAGACGTCTTGTCCTTCGGCAAATTGGTTTGCGCTCACGCGGCAGATCTTGCCCCCCGTGACCTGATCGACATCCAATCTTTTATCTGGGTACTGGGCTCGAGCGAATACGATTGAAAGACCCACAGAGCACGATCAATTCTCACGTTGGCCGACAGTTGCGGCCTACCGCGAGTTCCGCAGCGACTCACTCGCGAGACTCCTTCCGTAGGGGCCAAAATGCATAATATAGTTCCACAAAGTTGCACTTGACGGTCCAAGCAAAAAGCGGGCGGCCTGGGGGGATGTGACCGGCTCTTTCGGACCGCCCGTTCAGCCGTAGTTGTCCGAGGTCATTCCGGTTCCGCAAGCACGATGAAGAACGCGGATTGCGCAACAAATGCGTACTTCACGCGTCATGAGCAATCCACGCATTTTCAACAACCAGGTGACATCTTCGCGTCACGTGTTCGCCCGCGTTTTTTTCTGTCTGGGATGACCTGCTGAATTCGGTTGGGTGCTTGTCCAAGGAGCGCCTTCTGCGCGAGAGCCAGACGCTGCACTTCAAAGTTGACCCGAGGCTTCTACTCCGGCCGGACGGCGGGCTGGGGGCGGCCGTTCTGGTCGATGGCGACGTAGGTGAAGGTGCCGACGGTGACGCGGCCGAATGTGCCGTCGGCGAAGCGTTGGGCCCACGCCTCGATCACGATGCGCATCGAGCTGCGCCCAATGTGCACCATCCGGGCGTAGCACGTGACGACGTCGCCGACATTAACCGGCGCGACGAAAGTCATCGCGTCGATCGCGACGGTGGTGACGCGGCATTTCGCGAATCGCCGCGCGGCGACGCCGGCGCCCAGATCCATTTGCGAGAGCACCCAGCCGCCGAAGATGTCGCCGTTCGCGTTGGCGTCGGCGGGCATCGCGATGGTGCGGATGACGATGTCACCGGTTGGTTCGACCGGCTCGGCGGGTGAGGGCTGCATGGGAGAATGCAGAATTTAGAATGCGGAATGCGGAATGGCGAATGCCGAACGGGAAGAGTCGAGGGTCGAGGATCGAAAGTCGACGGCCAGAGGGCTAAGAAATGCCGAAGGGCGAATGCCGAAGTGATCCGACATTGAAAATAGCGGACGGTCGACAGTGGACCGAAGGCGGCTAGCGGCCGAGAATTCGGGCGAAGGCCGTTGTTTCGCCGGGGGAGAGGACGGGATTGCCAATGGTCATGGACGGATTGTAGACGAGTTCCACCGCGCCACCGCCGCGCGACACGACGTGGACTTCGCCGCCGTACTTGATATCGCCCAGCAGGCAAAGCTCTGCGCCCGTCGGGGCTGAAGGCGCCCGCGCAAAAGCGTCCGCAAACATCGCTTGCACCTGCGCGAGTGATTTGGAGCGGCCGGTCGAAACGACAAAATACTGCCACGCCCGCCCGGACGCGGCGCCGCGCGCGGAATCCAGCACGAATTTAATCTGCTGGCCTTTCTCGGTCGAGCCCTTCGGTGCGGTCGCGAGGACCGAGCAGGACTGTCCTTCAGCCCCGGTTGGCAGCGTACCGAAGTTATGGATGAACGCGGGGGGCATCGGGGCGACGGGCGCGATTGGGGCGGATGGTGGTGCTTGGGCGAAGACGCAGGCGGTAACGACCGCGGCGTTGACGACGAGTGAATGGAGGAGGGAGCAAAGGAGTTTTTTCATGGCAAATGGGATGGTTCGGGAAAGGGGATCGAATATTGGTGAACAAGTTCGCCGCAGTCAGAGGCTAGCGACGGACAACGGCGCAGGAAGCCCGGGAGATTTGTCGCCGGCGCGGCATCCGACTTTGAATGCGGTGATCCAACTTGCTTGGAGATCGCGTGCGGTGGTTGGGGAGCAGGCCTGGTGCGCGATCGTGTCGAGACGGCGGGCGCTCGGCGCCTTGACTCCGCGCTGCGCGTGCTGCAGGCCGACCGAGCGCCCATCGTCATACCCGGACGCGCTTTTCCAATACTTCGCATCCGCAAATGACGCGGAAGGTGTTCCGGTCGGACGGCTCAAACCGATGAAAAGTCCGACGCCGAGATAGACGAAAATCAAACCGATGCAGAACCTCAGGAACCACCGGTCGGTGGCAATGTCCGCGGCAGATAGGGGGGAATTGTTGGTCGCGTCGAATCTCATCGGGGGCAAAGGAGATTCGCAATTGCGGCTCGAAGTGGACCTATGGAAGGACGGGGAAAGGCTGAACGGCGAATGCCGGCGGAGATGCCGCCCGCTGCAAGTAAGGCGAGGATAAACAGCCTGAAGACAGAGGACCGAGGACAGAGGAGAGGAGACGGATCAAGGGGGGCCGTACGCGCGGTAGAAGAAGGCGAGGGTCACGACGACATTGAGAAGGGTGATGGCGGCGCGGAGGTGTTCGGGATTCAAGCGGCGGGCGACGCGTGCACCGACGTAGCCGCCGATGACGGCCGCCCCCAGCATGAGCAGCGTCTGCGGCCACCAGACCTTGCCGGCAACAATGAAACAGATCACCGCGATGCTGTTCATCGCGCTGACAAGTAGGACGCGCGTCGCGCTCATCGCCTTGATTTCCGCGACACCGAAAAGGCTCCACATCGCCAGCATCATGAGGCCGACCGCGCCGCCGAAGTACCCGCCGTAAATGGCGACGAGAAATTGAAAAACCAGCAACGGGCCGGAGCCCAGTTCGAATCTTTGCTGCAGGAGCGCGGCGAGACGCGGGCCCAGGTAGAAGACGATGCTCGAGACGAGGAGCAGCCACGGCACGATGCGATCGAATGACGTCGCAGGCAGCCAGAGCAACAGCAACGCGCCGACCAGCCCGCCGGCGACGCTCATGGCGAGCATCGCGAGAAACGAGACCTTGCCGAAGCCGCGGAAGTCGTCGCGATACGCCCAGGCACTGGTGCAGGTGCCCGGGAAAAGCGCGACCGTGCTGGTGGCGTTCGCGACGACGCCGGGCACCCCGGTGAAAACGAGCGCGGGAAAGGTGAGGAACGAACCGCCGCCCGCCACCCCGTTCATCACGCCGGCGCCGAGCGCGGCAAAGAATAAAAGCAGGTAATGATCCATCGAGACGGGGGCGCGCCGGCCCCGGAAAAAAATCCCTAGCGTGCGGTCTCCTCAGTGGCCCGGACCGGGCGCGTTGAGCTGCGCGAGTTGGGTGCGAACGTTTTCGCGGACGGCGAGAAACAGCTCGCGCAGGGCCTGCTGGTTTTGTTCGAGATCGTTGGTGTGAATCGACATGCGGTGTTGAATCACTGCGCTGCCCGGTGGTTGGGCGATCCCGCGAATGAAGATTGTGCCGCTGGGCTTCCCGGGGGACTGCCCGTGGGTATGGCGCATGACCCGCGTTGCCAGGTCGAGCAACATCCACCCGGGGACATCGGTGAACTCGCTCTCTTCAATCATCGAGGAATCATTCGTCCGCGCCGGCGTGGCGTCCGGTTCGTAGCGCAGCCGAAACTTGATGGGGACGAGAGGGGCTTGGCTCACAGGCCTCAGGATTCCATTGGGTTCCGATGGAAGCAAAGCGGAATTTGCAAGTCGACAGTCGACGGTCGATGGCCAGCCGGGAGAGGGGGTGAAATGCCGAAGTGCGAACGGCGAATGCCGAATGGGGATTGGCCGCCGAGGCGCAGAGGACAGAGCGGGAGTCGAGGGTCGAGCGTCGAAGGACGAGAGCCAGCCGGGAGAGGGGGTGAAATGCCGAAGTGCGGAGGACGGAGGACAGAGGACACGGCGCGGCGGACGTCGAGGCGTGAGTGGCGATGGCATGGCCTAAGCTTGCGGTAGGTGCGTGCGTCAACGTTGCGGCGTCCTGCATGGCTCGAAACATTTTTGACCTCCCAGCCGGCCTCGGGTTCCCCGTGCGGTCATGAAAGGCGACCATCCACCCGTCTTCATCAGCGCCACAAGCGGTGATCTGCGCGGCGTTCGCGAGGCGGTGAAGACCGCGCTGCTGACGCTCGGTTATTTTCCGGTGGAGCAGGCGCATTTCGGGCCCGAGCCGCGCACGCTCGTGGAGTTGTTGCGGAAGAAAATCGCGGGCAGCGCCGCGGTCATTCACATCGTCGGCGAGCGGTTCGGTGCGGAGCCGGAGCAACTCGCGGCTGGCGAGCCGCGCCGCAGCTACACGCAGCTCGAGTACGAGTTTGCGCGGGAGCTGAAGAAGCCCCTCTACATCTTCGTTTGCGGCGAGGGCTTCCCGTACGATTTAAACGAGCCCGAGCCGGACGAGGTGAGGCGATTGCAGGCGGCACACCGTCAGCGCGTGATGGGGTCGGGCCAGCATTACCACGTGGTTTCCGATCATCCGCAGCTCGATCAGCGGGTGCGCGAGCTCCAGTTTCGCATTGAACAGGCGGAGAACATCGCCATCGGCGCGAAGCGGCGCACGACCTGGGCCATCGCGGGAACCGCGCTGGCGTTGCTGGGCCTAGGCCTCGGGGCGTGGTGGTTCACCCGGCGGGCCGATGTCCAGCAGCAGCAGATTGCCGAGGTGCGCAGCGATCTCGAAAAATACCGCCGCACGGCCGAGTTGCTCGCCGCGCGGTACAACCTCGCCGCGCAGCCCGGAGAGACGCTGACCGATGAGGAGAAATACCAGCGCGCGCTCGAGCAGATCGCCGGCGACCAGAAAGTCGCGGTGAACGATCTCAAGAAGGAGCTGACGATTTTCACCGCGATGGTCCGCGCGAACCCGGCGGCCACGAACTACGATCGCGCGCTGGCCGACTTTGCGGCGAAAGCGTTTGCCGCGTCGGAGTCCAATGCGGCTCTGGCCGTGGCCGATTTTCGCGCGGCCCGCGTCGCCGCCGCGCAGGCGAAGGCCAGCGCCGAGCAGAAGGAAAAATCCGCCGCGAAGGGCGAACTCAAGGCCCTCCTTCTGCAGGGCGACGCGCAGAATGCGCAGCTGAAGTTCGCCAATGCGGAAGCGACGTATCGCGCGGCCTGCACGCTGGTCGACGAGCAGGACGCGCAGGAGTGGATCGCGGCGCGCGAGAAGCTCGGCGCGGTGCTTTACGTCGAGGGCAAGTACGCGGAATCGCTGGAAGTGTGGGATCAGACCCAGGCCCGCGAGGAAGCGCTCTATGGCCCGGAGCATACGGCGATTCTGGAGGCGATGAGTTATCGCGGAACGCTCTTGCAGGCGTTGGACAAGCTGGCCGAGGCGGAGGTTGTGTTCCGGCGTGCGATCGAGATCAGTCCGAAAATTTACGGCCCGGAACACGCCGAAGTGGCGACAGCGCTGAACAATCTGTCGGTGCTGCTGGACGCCCAGGGCAAGTTCGACGAGGCCGAGGCGCTCCAGCGCCAGGCTCTCGCCATCCGGACGAAGGCGCTGGGCGCTGAGCACATCGACGTGGCGCAGTCGATGAGCAACCTGGCCGACGTGCTGCGCGAGCAGGGCAAGCTGGCGGAGGCGGAGCCGCTGGCGCGGCAGGCGCTCGAAATTTATCGGAAGACGCTCGGGGAGGAGAATCCCGATGTGGCGGTGCTCCGGAACAACCTCGCGGAATTGTTGCGGGCGCAGGGTAAGCTGGCGGAGGCGGAACCCGTGGCGCGCCAGGCCCTGGCGGGATTTCGGCACGCGTTGGGTGACGAACATCCCAACGTGGCCAACTCCATGAACAATCTCGGCGTGGTGCTTCAGGCCGAAGGCAAGCTGACGGAAGCCGAACCGCTCATCCTGGGGGCGCTGAAGATCCGCCGAAAGGCTCTCGGCGAGGAGCACAGCGACGTGGCCGTCTCGTTGAGCAATGCAGCGGTGTTGCTGGCGGCTCTGGGCAAGGCGGGTGAAGCCGAGCCCATGGCGCGACAGGCACTCGCGATTTCCGTCAAGGTCGCCGGCGAAGAGCATCCCACCTCGGCCAGGATGATGAGCAACCTTTCCGATGTGCTTCGCGACGAGGGAAAGCTGGACGAAGCGGAGGCGATGGCCCGGCGCGCATTGGGAATCCAGGAAAAACTTCTCGGAGAGGGTCACGCGCAGGTGGCCGCCTCACTCGTGTGCCTGGCCCGCATTGCCGAAAAACGCGGCCGGCGCGACGAGGCTGAGCGCGACTACCGGCGCGCTCTGGCGATTCGATTGAAGGCGCTTGGGGTCGAGCACCCCGACACGCTCAAAACCCAGCAAGATCTGGCGGCGTTGGGGTCGAGGTGAGGGAGGATGGAGGACAGAGCGTGACGCGCGCGGCTTGGCAGAGGGTGGACGGATCGGTAGGCTCGCCGGACTTATGACGATCAAAGAATGCCAGACGGTGGAACTGTCGACGCCAAGCGGACCGATGCGCACGCACGTGTGGCGGCCCGCGGCGGAAGGCCGTTATCCAGGAATCATTTTTTACTCCGAGATTTTCCAGATCACGGCGCCAATTGGGCGGACGGCGGCGTTGATCGCGGGACATGGCTACATCGTTGCGGCGCCGGAGATTTATCATGAGTTTGAGCCGGCTGGACGCGTGCTGGCCTATGATTCGGCGGGCGCGGATCGCGGAAACGAATTGAAGAAGGAGAAGGAATTGTCCGCGCTCGACGGCGATGCGCGGGCCGTGCTCGACTTTTTGAAAGCGGACCCCGGGTGCAGCGGAAAGTTGGGCGCGCTCGGCATCTGCATCGGCGGTCATCTCAGTTTTCGCGCGGCCATGACAAATTCCGAGGTGCAGGCCAGCGCGTGCTTCTACGCGACGGACTTGCACACCGCAACGCTGTGCAAGACGGGCGATGACACGCTGGCCCGCGCCGGGGAAATCGAGGGCGAGATGCTGATGGTGTGGGGACGGCAGGACCCGCATGTCCCGGTTGAGGGTCGCCGGAAGATTTACGATGTGCTCGGCGAGAAAGGCATAAATTTCACGTGGCACGAATTCAACGGGCAGCACGCGTTCCTGCGCGACGAGGGGTTACGGTACGATCCTGCGCTCGCGCTGCAGGGCTACGCCATGACACTTGAGCTGTTCCATCGGCGTCTGACGTGACGCGAGCGATGCGGAAAACGATTTGCGACAGAGGCATCGAGGACTCAGAGGGCAGAGAACAGAGAACAGAGGGCTGATGTCCAGCGCGAGGGGCTTGGCCCGAGTTTAATTTCTCTGTGATCTCGGTGCCTCGGTGGCCGAACCCTCGCTCCCGCCGGAGTTGCGAAAATGCGCGAGCAGTTGTAACGCTGCGTTAATTCGCAGCGTCTAGGGCAGGGTGAAGTTCATTGATCCGCGTGGCTTGGCGATTGCGTTCGTCGTCTGTCTTGCGATCTTTGCGCCGCTCGAAAGCTGGCTTCCCCACCAGGCGGGCCGGAAGTTCTTTCGGAAGGGCTGGTTGACGGACTTCACCCATTTCTTCCTCGGCGACCTGCTGAAGAAAGCGGCCGTCATCGCGGTGGCGTTGCCCGTCATCGTGCTTCTTGGATTTTTCGTGAACCGCGACCTGCAAGCCATGGTCCTCAGCCAGTCGTGGTGGTTGCAGCTTTTGGAAGCACAGCTGATCGCGGAATTCGGCGGTTATTGGGGTCATCGCTTATCCCATCAAATTCCGTTCCTCTGGCGTTTTCACGCGGTGCATCACAGTTCCGAGCAGCTGGACTGGCTCGCCGCGGCGCGCGTGCATCCCGTTGATCAGGCCGCGACGCGAATGTTTGCCCTCATCCCGCTTTATCTGATGGGATTCAGCAAGGAAACCTTCGGGGTGTTGCTCGTGCTCGAGACCTTTCACGCCATCTTCATTCACGCGAATGTGCGCCTGCGATTTGGGTGGTTGGAGAAGTTCATCTCGACGCCGGCCTTTCATCATTGGCATCACACGAACGACGGCCCCGACGTGGTGAACAAGAATTACGGGGGCCTGCTGCCTTGGATCGATCGAATTTTTGGGACGCATTATCTCCCGAAGGACCGGATGCCGGAGAAATACGGCATCAACGAGCCGATGCCCGGCGGCTACGTGGGACAGATCGCGCAACCGTTCCGGCGAAGGTGATTTTGGCCACGAGGCGACGGTCGCGCCCTCCGAATGACGAAACTCTCCGTTTTGTCCCCCGGTGTTCTCTCTGCCTCTGTGGCAGCCTCTCCGGCGAATCTTCGTGCCTTCGTGGCCAAGCCTGCCTTCCCGGGGCAATCTTCCGTTGATCCGGGGCGGGGCCGTGGCACAGTTCGCGCCCTCCCATGGTCCTCGAATCCTTCCGCAAAAATCAACGCTGGCTGATGATCATCATTGCCTCGCTTGTGATCATCTCCTTTGCCTGGTTCTACAACCGGGCCGACCTCGAGAAAATCAACCGCGACCGCGTGGCGACGATGTACGACCGCCCGGTGCGCATGGCGGACGTCGAGCGCATCCGCAACCTGATTGTCCTCTCGCAGCAGCTCGGGCTGCGCCATCTCACGAGCCCGGAATTCGCCGATCAGAACTTTGCGTGGAACACGCTCGTCCTTGAACATGAGGCCGACCGTCTGGGCCTTCAGCCGTCGGAAGGCGCCATTGAGGAGGGGATCAAGGCCCTGCCAGCTTTCCAGACCAACGGGTCATTTGATTCGCAGAAATACGGGACGTTCCTCGGGGAGAGCCCGACTCTGCGCGGGTTCAATCAAAAGCAGGTGGAGACGGCCGTGCGGGCCGATCTGCAATTTGCGCGCGTTCGCCAAATGCTCGACGCCGGGGCCGTGGTCTCGAACGACGAGGTCCGCGCGCTGTTCGACGAAATCAATTCCAAGATCGAAACGATGGTCGTGCGCCTGAAGCTGGCGGATTTTTCGGCCAGCGCCCCGGTGTCCGAAGATGACATCAAGAAATATTTCGAAGATCCGAAGAACAAGGCGGTCCTGCAAAAGGATGCTCGGCGGAAGGTGAAGTACCTCGCGCTCGTTTTGACGGACGACGAGAAGAAGCTCGCGCCTTCGGAAAAGCGCGTGGTGTTGCAGAAGATCGCCGACCAGATGGAAGCGCTCTCGCAGGCGATGCTCGAAAGCGGGGCCGACTTCGACAAGGTCACGGCCGGACTCGGCCTGAAGGAGAAGGTGAAGGAGACGCCCGAATTTGATCGGGAATCACTCATGCGCCTGCCCGAGGCCAACACGCAGGGCTTCATGCAGGCGGCGCTGGCACTCACGCCCGAGAATCCGGTGAGTGATGTGCTGCAATCGGCCGACACATTCCAGCTCGTCTACCTGAGCGGGTACACGCCGGAGCGCGCGTTGAGCCGGGAGGAGGCCAAGGCCCAAATCACCGCCACGATCCAGGAGGAGCGCGGGCGGATCGCGCTCGAGACGAAGGCCAGCGAGGCGCGCGCGCGCCTCGCGATCGCGTTGCCGGAAGGTAAATCGTTCGCCGACGCGGCGACGGCGCTGGGCCTGAAGGTGGACACGTTTCCGCCATTCGCGCTGAACGAACCAAACTTTGAATTTCCCGATTCGTCGCAGATCGTTCAGGCGACGTTTGATTTGGCGGCGGGTGAAATCAGCAAGCCGATCGCGACCACCGATGGTGCGGCGATTGTGTACGTCGTCAAGCGCCTGCCGCCTGACCCGCAGAAGTTTGAAGCGGGGCGCGATGCGCTCGCGAGCAGCCTGCGCCAGCGCAAGGAGATGATGGCGGCGCGCGAGTGGTTGCGCGCCGGGCGCGACGCGGCGGGATTCCAGCAGCTTATCGATTTGCGAAACTGAGCGTGCGACTTGGTGCGCCGCCGGAACCGGCCTAGGCTCCCGCCCAATGGCTCCTGAGGTCGAACAGATATTTGACGACGGCAACGCGCACCTCGCGATGGGCGAGCTCGAGGAGGCCGCGCAATGTTACCGGCGCTGCGTTGAGCTCGATCCGGCGTTCTACGACGGCTGGCACGCGCTGGGCATGGCGCTGATGAAGACCGGCCGCTTTCCCGAGGCCATCGAAGCGGGACTCAAGTCCGTGCAGCTCCAGCCGAACGAGCAGCTGGGTTGGTCGAGCCTCTCGCTGTTCTACGTCCGCGCCGGCCAGATCGCGGACGCGGAAGCCGCGGGCGCGAAAGCGCGGATCCTCGCGTGGGGCGGCAAGGTCGCGAACGACGATGGCACGATGCGCGACCTGACGCCGCAGTAGGGAACGGGACCAACCGGATTTCCCGAGATGAAGCTCATTTCCTGGAACGTGAACGGTATTCGCGCCTCGGCGAAAAAAGGGCTGCTTGATTTCATGAAGCAGGCTCGCGCGGACGTCATCTGCCTGCAGGAAACGAAGGCCAGGCCGGAGGATCTGACGCATCTTGCGTGGCCAAAAGGGTACGAGGTCTTTTGGAATTCCGCGGAAAAAAAGGGCTACAGCGGTACGGCGATCTTCACGCGGGTGAAGCCGAAGAAAGTCTCGTTCGGGATCGGCGCCGCCGATCTCGATCGCGAAGGCCGGGTGATTACGGTGGAGTTCGATGACTTCACGCTCGTGAACGTATACCAGCCGAATTCGCAGCGCGGCCTGACGCGGCTCGAGTATCGTACCGGGTCATGGGACCGGGCCTTCCTCGCGTACTTGCGAAAGCTCAACCGGCGGAAACCCGTCGTGTTTTGTGGTGACCTCAACGTGGCACACACGGAGATCGACCTGACGAATCCGAAGTCCAACCGGCGCAACGCGGGCTTCACCGAAGAAGAGCGGGCAAATTTTTCGAGGCTGCTCGCGGCCGGGTTCGTCGACACTTTTCGCGAGTTTGTAAAGGACGGCGGCCATTACACGTGGTGGAGCCAGATGAGCGACTGCCGCGCGCGGAATATCGGTTGGCGCGTCGATTACTTTGTTGCCGCGCAGCGGCTGCGGACCGCGCTCAAACGCGCCTGGATCCTGCCCGAGGTAATGGGCAGCGACCATTGTCCCGTGGGCCTCGAGCTACATTGACGGACGCAGCATTTCCCCGCGCGGCGGCCCGGGAAACCGGCCGCCCTCGAACACGGTCTCTCCGCGGAGCACGGTCCGCGCAATCGCCGCGCGCAGCGTCCGGCCGAGATACGGCGTTTGGCGGTCGCGGTAGTGGAGAGCCTCGTTCGTGATGGATTCGTGGGCGTTGGAATCGATCACCGCGAAGTCTGCATCCTGACCGATTTCGATGGAACCCTTGCGCGCGGCGAGACCGAAACGTCGCGCCACATTTCGGGCGAAGAGTTCCGCGAGTCGCGCGGGCGCGAAGGGTAGCGCCTTGGTCGCCGACTCGTTCAGCACGAGTGGAAACGTGTGCTGCCCGCCGGAGATGCCGCCCCAGATTTCGAAGAAATCCGCGCCGGTCTTCATCGCGGGCGGCGCCGGTGAATGGTCGGACGCGACCCAATCGAGATCGCCCGCGCGCAAATGATCCCACAATGCGTCGCGGTCCGCCGCGGGACGCAGCGGGGGAGCGCACTTGGCGAGCGCGCCGATGCGCTCGGCATCCTCCTCGGTGAAAATCAGGTAGTGCGGACACGTCTCACCCGTAACGTTTACGCCCCGCTGGCGGGCCTCGCCGACCAGCCGCGCGCCGCGACTGGTGCTGACATGGACAAGATGGACGGCGCAACCGGTTTCCTCGGCGAGGAGCACGACGCGCTGAATCGCCTCCCATTCAGCCACGGCGGGGCGCGAGCTCAGGTAATCGCGCATCGTCACGCGTCCGCCGGCGACAGCCTGACGTGCGAGATGCGAAACGATTTCCTCGTTTTCAGCGTGCGTGGCGACAACGAGTCCGAGCTCGGCGGCAATCCTCATTCCCTCGCGCAGCGTGCCGGTGTCCGCCCGCGGAAAATCGGCCGTGCCACTGCTGCAGAGAAAGGCCTTGAAGCCAATGACGCCGCCCGCCGCGAGCGAGCGCAGTTCGCCGACGTTGCCGGGCGTGAGCCCGCCCCAGATCGCAAAATCGCAGCGAGACTTTTTTTCCATCAAGGCGCGCTTGGCCTCGAGCGCGGCGACATCGAGCACCGGCGGCGCGCTGTTGAGAGGCATGTCAAAAAAAGACGTGCAACCGCCGGCCGCCAGCGCGCGTGTGCCGGAGTCGATGCCCTCCCAGTCGGTGCGCCCCGGTTCGTTGAGGTGGACGTGCGGATCGATCACGCCCGGATAGATCCAACGGTTCGACACGTCGACCTCCGCCAGCGCCGATCCAGCCAGATCGCGTTCAAGCGCGGCCACTTTTCGATCCCAAATGCCAAGATCGAGCAGCGCGGCGCCATCGGGCTGAACCACCATCCCCCGCCGCAGGATCAAGTCGTAGTCGGCCATGGCGCTCGATCAACGAAATGCCTCGGCGGCCGACAGCCGCTGCAGAAACTGATCCGTCGCGAGCAGCGCGGTCGCGATGTCGGCTGGCGCGACGAATTCAGCCGGGTGATGGCTGAGCCCGTCACGGCAACGAACAAACAGCATGGCCGACGGAATGCCGGCGTGGATGAAGGCAGCCGCATCGTGTCCCGCGCCGCTGACCAGCTCAATCGGCTGATATCCGATCTCCGCGATCGCGTCGGCCCAATTGCCGCGCAGCGAGGCATCGCACGCGGTCGCCGGGGATTCCTGCACGATGCGCCAGCGAAGTTCGCTGCGCCGGCTGCGACTGATCTCCCCCGCGGCGCGTTCCAGCGCGGCGACGGTGCGTCGTCGCCGGGGATCGTCGCCCGCGCGGACGTCGAGGGTGAGCGCGACGCGCCCGGGCACGACATTGCTGGCGGCATGCGGGACGTCGATCTGGCCGACCGTGGCGACGAGCGACCGGACGGATTTCGCGCACGCCTCGGCGGCGAGGATGAATTCGGATGCGGTGGCCAGCGCGTCGCGGCGCAGCTGCATGGGCGTGGTTCCCGCGTGGTCCGCGTGGCCGATGAATTCAAGCGCGACGCGCGTCTGGCCGGCGATCGCGCTGACCACGCCGAGCGGTTCACCTAGTTGCTCCAGCAGGGGGCCCTGTTCGAGGTGGATCTCCGCATAGCCGATGATCTCTTCCGCCGGGAGACGGCACTCCGTGATCTGCGCGGGATCACCACCGAAGTCGCGGATGGCCTGCTCCAGCGTGATCCCGCGTTCGTCGCGCAGCGCGAGCGTCGCCGGATCAAACGTGCCGGCGACAGCGCGACTGCCCAGGTAGGTGCTTTGGAAGCGCACGCCTTCCTCGTCGGAAAACGCGAGCACCTCCACTTCATAGGAAAGAAGCGGCCGCGCGGCCAGCGCTTCGAGGGCGAGCACGACGCCTAGGGCACCGTCGTATTTCCCCGCGTCGCGGACGGTGTCGAGATGTGAGCCGAGCAGCAATCGGCGGGGGGCGGAGCCAATCGTCCGGCCGCGCAGATTACCGATGGCATCCACGCTGGTCTTCAAACCCGCCTGGCGCATCCACAAGCCGACCAGCTCATTCGCGCGCCGCATGGCATCCGACCCGAAGGTGCGCGTCAGCCGGCCGTCTTCTTCGCTAATCGCCGCGAGCGAGAGCAAGCGATCAACGATACGTTCCGCGCGGCGTTCCGCGTCGGTGCGAGTCGCCGGCGGCAGGATGCCTAGCTTCCGCGATACGTTGAGTAAGCCCACGGCGTGGTGAGAAGTGGAACGTGGTAGTGCGCGGCCGGGTCGGCGACCGTGAAGCGAATGGGCACCGCGTCGAGGAAACGGCCCGGCGGCGGCGCGGCCGCAAAGTAGTCGCCTACGCGGAAAATCAATTCATAGACGCCGGGCGGAAGCGACGCGGCTTCGAGCATCGGTGCGTCCGTGCGTCCATCCGCATTGGTTCGCGCGGATCCGATGCGTTCGCGGGCGTCACCGTCGACGCGCCACAATTCGATCGTCAGCCCGGCGGCGGGCCGGCCGCGGGTGAGATCGAGCACGTGGGTGGTGATTCGGCCCATGTTGGTGAGTCAGGCAATGAGGTCGCGAAGGCGGAATTCGGCGATCTTGCCGATTTCGCCGAGCGCGGTGTCGCGTTCGCGGTCGTCGTCATTGTGGAGCCGCATTTCGAATGAGTCGAGAATCGCCTGCCGCACCGCCGCCGGGGCGAACGCGCGCACGCAAAAGATGAAGGGGAAGCCGTACTTCTCGCGGTAGGCGCGATTGTAGCGTTCGAACCAGCGCGCCTCCGCGGGCGAGAGATCCATCAGGGCGGCCCCGGTCTGCTCGCGGGCGGACGCGGCGGAAAGCGTGCCGGCGCGCGGTGCCTCGCCCACCAAATCAGGATGGGCGCGAATCAATTCAAGCTGTTTTTGCGGGCCGGCGCGCCGCAGGGCGTCACACATCAGCCGCAACACGTGGTCGCGGTCGCGGAACGGGCGCTTCCCGACGATCTTTTGCGCCACCCAAGGCGCGCTTTCGAATACGCCGCCGAGCAGTCGGACGAACTCAGCCACGGCGAGCTGGTTGAGTTGTTGAATCGAATGCCTCATCGGGAAAATGACCCCATCCTTCGAAGAGATGCGGGATGAGGCGGCTTTTCGCAATCGGAAATTGCCAGCCGGTGCTGCAGAAGCCTAAACTGCGCCATCATGAAGATGCCCCAACTTCGCTCCCCCCACGATAAGGTCGGCGGCCTGCATCATTTTGGCCGGATGATTGACAAGATCCGCGCGAATGCCGCGTCCCCGCTCGGCGAGAATTACGAACCATTCATGGGCAAGGGGTTTGACGGACGCGTCTGTCATTTTCTCCGGATTTCGTACCACGACCTGCGCGATCAATTGCTGAAAAATCCGGATTCGACCGCGGAAGAGATCCTGGAATGGGCGTTCGAGCACGGGCGCCGGCCGGACGACGAGGAGGTGTTCGCTTTCAACGAATTCATCCGCAAATATGGTTGGAACGACGAGGCTTCGGAGCGGTTGGTCTATCGCAAGGAGACCTCGGGCCTCGCCCACCGGGATGACCTCTCGACGATGTTTCAGTACATCGACGCCGACGAGGAGCGAACCTGAGCGGCCGCGACGACGTCAGGCGGCGGTGCGCCGTGGCGGGGTGTCCTTCTTGCGGTGAATCCAGACGCTCTGGACGACCCCGAGCATAAACATGATCAGCACGGCGAACGTGCCGCCGTAGCTCACGAGCGGGAGCGGAAGACCGGTGACGGGCAGCACGGAGACGGTCATGCCCACGTTCATGACCATGTGCGTGAAGATGAGGCCGGCGGTGCCCACGCAAAAGAGCGAGCCAAGGTCGTCCCGCGAATTATAGGCGACCAGCAGGATCGACAGCAGCAGCAGGACGAAGGTCGCGATCAACGCGGCGCAGCCGATGAAGCCAAATTCCTCGCCGATGACGGCGAAGATGAAGTCATTGTGCGCGGCCGTGGCGGGGAGGAATCCGAGTTCGTTCTGCGTGCCCTGGGCGAGGAAGCCCTTGCCGCTCCAGCCGCCGGAGCCGATCGCGATCAGCGACTGGTTCACCTGCCAGCCGGCGCCGAGCGGATCGATGTTGTTGTCGAGAAAGACGAGGATGCGGTCGCGCTGGTACGGCTTGAGCAGAAAATTGAAGGCGAGCGGCATGCAGGCCACCGCGAAGATGAGAATCGAAAGCAGGTAACGGATCGGGATGCCCCCCGCGAACATCATGAAGAAAACCGTGGGCACCCACACCAGGGCGCCCCCGAGCTCGCGCTGCAACATGATCATCAGCATCGGCGGCGTGCAGACCGCCGCGATGATCAGCATGCGTAGCGCCGGGTGGAGCTTCTTGAGGTCGGAGAGAATGAAGGCGACGACCAGGATGCCGGCGAGCACCGCGAGCTGCGAAGGCTGGAAGCTGAATCCGCCATAGCGAATCCAGCTTTGTGCACCATAGACTTTCTTGCCGACGAACTTGAGGGCGATGAGCGCGCCGATGCCCATGAGGTACATCGGGATGGCACCCCAGCGGATCCATTTGTAATCAATCAGGCTGACGACGACGAAGATGCCGAAGCCGATGAAGCACCACGTCATCTGGCGGTTGTACGAGGCCGCGAGCGCGGGGTTGTCGCGCATGTACGTCGCCGCGTAGATCGCGGTCACGCCAAACGCCGCCAGACCCACCATGAGCGCGAGGAGCACCCAGTTAAACCGGAGAATTTTGCGAAGGTAAGGGAACATGGCGTCGCTTCGCGTCGGCTTCGCCGCCGCTCCGCTCCGAATGACGAAATCCGAAGTCCGAATGACGAACTAATGACGAATGACGACCAAATCGAAGGCTGAGGACACATCTACGGAGCTAGGGACAAGTGACAAGTGACGTCGGTTTGGTCGTTCGAAATTCGTTCGTCATTCTGGTTTCGTCATTCGGAGCGAAGCGACGCTGTCATTCCGCCGTTGCTGGCCGCGGCCAGCAACGTGCGGGTGTATTCATCCCGCGGGTCGCCGTAGATCTGCTCCTTGGTCCCGCTTTCCACGAGCTTGCCCCGGTGCATGACGAGCACGTGGTCGCAAAGGTGCTCGATGACGGCGAGGTCGTGGCCGATGAACAGGTAGGTCAGGTCCAGCGAGGCCTGAAGATCCTGCAAAAGGTTGACGATCTGGGCCTGGACGCTTACATCCAGCGCGCTCACCGGCTCATCAAGGATGAGGAACTTCGCCTGCACCGCGAGGGCGCGGGCGATGCCAATCCGCTGGCGCTGTCCGCCGCTGAACTCGTGCGGGAAACGATCGATCGCGTCGGCCGGCAGGCCGACTTGCTTCAACATTTCGACGGAGCGGTCGCGGCGATCGACCTTCGTCATGGCGGGGCAGTGAATCTCGAGCGGCTCGCCCAGAATCGATGCGACGGATTGCCTCGGGTTGAGCGAGCCAAACGGGTCCTGAAAGACCATCTGGATGTCCCGGCGCATGGGACGGAATTGCTCCTCGTTCAACGCGAGAATTTCCCGCCCTTGAAAAATCGCCTCGCCGCGAATCAGCGCCTGGCCGGGCGAGTAGAGTTTTAGCAGCGTGCGCGCGATTGTCGATTTGCCGCTGCCGCTCTCGCCCACGAGCCCGACCGTTGAACCTTTCTCCACTTGGAAGGACACCTCATCGACGGCCTTGATGTGACCAGTGATTCGGCCGCGCCAGCCCGAGTGGATGGGAAACCAGGTGCAGAGATCGCGGACGCGCAGCATGGGACGAGAGGCGAAGGGCGGGCGTCAGCCGGCGCCTTTCAAGAATGCGGACAGCGGGCTCGTGGCGCTGGCGTGCTCGAGCTTGAGGCCGAGGCCGATCTCATACGCGGTGCGGCCCGCGTCCACCGCGGCACGGAAGGCTTTTGCCATGCGAACGGGATCGGTGGGAATGGCGAGCGCGGTGTTCACGAGCACGGCGTCGGCGCCCATTTCCATGGCCTCGGCGGCATGGCTGGGCGCGCCGATGCCGGCGTCCACCACGACCGGCACCGTGGCCTGCTCGATGATGATCTCGATCTGCCCGCGCGTTTCGATTCCGCGATTGCTGCCGATCGGCGAGCCGAGCGGCATGACGGTGGCGGTGCCGATCTCCTGCAGGCGCTTGGCGAGCACGGGATCGGCGTTGATGTACGGCAACACCACGAAGCCTTCCTTCACGAGGATTTCGGCGGCCTTGAAGGTTTCGATCGGGTCGGGCAGCAGGTAGCGCGGGTCGGGATGAATCTCGAGTTTCACCCAGTTCGGCAGGCCGGCGCTGACCGCGAGCCGGGCCAGGCGGACGGCTTCCTCGGCAGTCATCGCGCCGCTGGTATTTGGCAGGAGTAGGAAGCGCTTGGGGTCGATGAATTCGAGAATGTTGGCGAACGGATCCTTCTTGCCGCTGAGGTCAGCGCGGCGCAGCGCCACCGTCACGATTTCCGCGCCGCTGGCCTCGAGCGTGTCGCGCATCACCTCGTTCGAGGCGAACTTGCCCGTACCGGCGAAGAGCCGCGAGCGGATCTCGCGCCCGGCGATGACGAGGGGTGAATTTCCGGAGTGCATGAGTTGGGGCGTCGTTCAGGGCGGGAGCTCGGCGAGCAGCTTCTTCGCCAGCTCGACAGTTGACGGATCGTTGTTCAACTCTAGCACCTTGCGGAGGGCTTTCCGGGACTCCGCGCCCTGGCCGGCCTGGCGGTACGTTTCACCCAGGTTGCACCAGACGAGTGAGTCTGTAGGCGTGATGGCAAGGGCCTTGCGGTAATTTTCAACGGCCAGCCGAAAGTTCTTCTCGATGAGCGAATAATAATTGCCGAGCAAATTGAAGCCGTAGACTGCGTCCGGAAAGGTTGTGGCAGTCAGGTCTCCGAGGGCATGGAACTGTCGGATTCCCGCGGGCGTCTTTCGCGCGAATGCACGACCGGCGAAGTTGCTAAATTGATGCGCCAGGTTCTCGCGGATTGGTGGGGGGTAGGGCCGTCCTCCCCGCCCCAGCAACCCCTGCGGTTGAGTCTTCAGGTATTTGGCCAGCCGGCGTAGCGCCTCCAATTGCTCCTTGTCGCGCTCCGCATGTTCATAGATCTGGGCGACACCGAGCCAAACATCGAGCCGCAGCGGAAATCGCTTGTTAGCCTTGTTTAGCAACGCGATGGCCTTGTTCATTTCCTCGGTGCCCGCGGATAGCGACATCTCGGCGACCGATTTCCCTGTCTTTGGGTCTTTGAGGACGTATCGGCCCTTGCCGGGGGCTGTGTAGTTGATGCTGATAATCTCGCCAGCCCGTCTGGCGTAGTAGTTTGCCCCTGCGATGTAGCAGTCGGGATTATCGGGCTCCTGCTTTTCCCAACTGGCAATAATTGCTTCACACTCTGCGTATTGCCTCGATGCCTCGGCGCGTTCGAGACGCGTAGGAAAATCCTCCGCAGCGAAAACTAATCGGACCGTCGACAAGATGGCGACGGTCACGAAGGCGATTCGGCCCGCTGCGCTCAGATTGCTCATCCTTCCGCCCTTCGCGCGAGCAACCAAAGCAAATCGGAAGTACGATTCACATATTGCAGCAGCAATCCGCGCACGGAAAAGCCGCCGCCGCGCATCGTCACGAGCTGGCGCTCGGCGCGGCGGGCGGCCACGCGCGCGAGGTCCAGCGCGGCGGCCGCCGGCGTCTTTCCGGGGGTGGCCCAGCCTTCGAACAGGATCGGGGTGGCCTCGAGCCGGGCGATGGCGGCATCGACTCGCGCCAGTTCGGCGTCCGTCACCTTGCCGAATTTCGAATCCGCGTAGCGCGTCTGGTCGGCGTCGTCGGCGGCGAGCTCGCCCATCAGGTTCACGAGGTCGCGCTGGATGGATTCGAGTTCGCGAACGATTTCCGCGTCGCCCCCGACCTGGCATTTTGCCCAGCCGAGCGCGGCGTTGAGTTCATCGCACCGGCCGACCGCCTCGACGCGGGGATGGTCCTTGGGCACGCGCTGGCCAAAAACGAGCCCGGTGGTGCCGTCGTCGCCGGTGCGGGTGGCTATGCTCATGACGGAGGGTACGCCCGCTGTGCGGGAAACTCGAAGTTCGAAATTCGAAATTGCCTTTTCATTTCGGAAATGAGTTTGAAAGGCTATCTCGCTTCGCTCGGTTCGAAGGAAGAGCCGAAAACAACACCAAATTTGAACAAGTTGAAAGGAGCCGCGCGCTGGTTCTTTGGAACTTTCACCCTTGGGTCTTGAAATTTTCTTCGAGTTTCGAGTTTCGAATTTCGAGTTTCCGAGCGAAGCGAGCCCGGTGCGAGTCTTAGCCATCGACCCCTCCCTGCGAGCGACCGGCTATGCGCTGGTCGAAAGCGGCGCGCGGGCGGACTCGGCGCGGGCCCTCGATTACGGTGTGATTAAGAACACCGCGAGTTTGCTCGCTTCGGGCTGCCTGGTCGAAATCCGGCGACGAATCGTCGAGCTGATCGCCGAACATTCGCCGGATTGCTGCGCCGTCGAGGGCGTGATCTTCGTGCAGAGTTATCGCACGGCGATCACGATGGGGGCGGCCCGGGGCGCGGCTCTGCTTGCGGCCGCGGAACACGGATTGCCCATCTACGAGTACGCGCCGCGACTCGTGAAAATGGCGGTGGTTGGTCGAGGCGGGGCGCAAAAGGATCAAGTCGCCTTCATGGTGCGCGCGCTTCTCGGGCTCAAGACCACGCCGGGGGCGGATGCCGCCGACGCCCTGGCGATCGGCCTGACTCACCTGCGGCA
>JANXRG010000120.1 GCA_025353105.1 Verrucomicrobiota bacterium | reverse complement strand
AACAACCAGGATCACTCGATGATGACCGCGCTGCTCGCGGCCCGGAACATCACGGGGGCGAAATGGAATGTCTGGAACGTGAACACCGACGCCGAATACCACGAGGAAGGCGAGGCAGGCGCGGAGAAGCTGGAGACCGGTCGCCAGGTCCCGCGCAAGCTGGAGGTGTAGCTCCGGTAATTGGGAACAAGGGGTCGACCGAACGTCCAGATTAAGGAGCGTTTCTATCCGGAGCTGCTACGGCGGTCGCGACGACTCGCGGGCATCTGCAGCGACATTGAAAAGCGCTTCGAAGAACTGGTTCTGCACGGCGCAGGTGCGCCAATACAATTGTTTCCATTCAGCCGGAATCGGGTAGTCGGCCTCGCGGATGATGATCTCCTCAAATGGGATCCGCGACTCCTTCCATTCCTTGAGGTAGGCGTATTTACGAACGATCCGGCGAACGATTTGAAAATAGTACGCTATCTGATCCAGCCTCATCTCGTGGAGGGACGAGATGTTAACGAAGAGATCGGCTGAGTTGTCAGGCAGAAGCGCGAGTTGTTGCGGTTCCAGGAACGCAATTTGGGCGCTCTCGAATTCCGCCTGCACTTCGGCATAGGTCTCGAAAGGACGGAAGCGAAAGACGCGCCGCGTGGGAAACAGGGTCGAAAGATATCGTTCCGAAATGGCCAGGGCCGGGGGAATGTCCGAGAGGATATATCGCAGATTCGGCTGCAACGTGAGGAACACATACGCGGTCCGTCCGTAGCCTGGGCCAAGCTCCAGCACGGTTCGCACCTCGTCCTCAAAGACGGGCGCGGCCACAATCGAGCGATACTCCAGGGCGGAGTTCGCCAGGTCCTGCGAGATCAGTTTCCCGTTCTTAGTCAGCGCCGGGGGATTGCCCTCACGCGGCTCCTCTAAACGGTTTAACAGGCCCGGGTCGAGCCTCGTCGCATACTCCCAAAGCAACCCGGTAAGAAACGAATAGGAAAGCGATTGTTTCCAAGACAGGGGAGGGTGAGCGGAAGCGAGCAGGGATCGCGCAGCGGTTGCGGCGACGGTCCAAAGGGGAAGTTGGCTGACCAAGAACCGGATTTGGGCGTCGAAAGGTGTGACGATCCAAGTGAAGTAACTTCGAGCGATCGTCCGCTTGAAATTGGCGTAGCCCGCTTCGTCCAGCTCCGTCAGATTCTTCTTGTTCAGTTCCTCCCAGTATTTTGACGGCAACACCTCGCGAGGCGCGTCCTTCAGGGCCGCGAACATCTCAGCCAAGCGTTCATTGAGCCCGCTCGGACGCGCGGGAGTTGGCGGCAGAGGTTTGCCCGCCATCATGACTTGAAAAACAGATTCCAGTAGGCGCCCGGATGCATCTCCAAACTCTGAATGCCACGGAGGACTGGCCACCAATTCGAGAACAGCGCGGGAATGAACCCCGTGGCTGCGAGCAGGCCGGCGATGCCAAATCGCGGGGTCAGAATGAACGCCGCCGCGCAGACCGCGGCTCCGTTGATGAGGGCGGGCCAGACAAACGGATTGCGGTTCTCAGTGATTACGAGCGTCGCATAGAGGGAGTGATGCATGGCCAGCAGTAGTATGAGCATTAGCGCGGCAAGTGCCGGGGGGTCAAGCAGCGCGGTATTGGCGTCAAGACGGTGGAGCAGCGGGGTGCCAAACGCGAACAGGCAGGCCGCAAGCAGGACAAACGTCGGAATCGCACGCCTGACGTTTCGCGCAAACAGCATCGCGATCTCGCGGATTTCTCCGCGCGCGCGAAGCTGATTCAAATGCGCGACGGACGCCTGGACCCAGACTGAACTGAGCACCACGATGAGATTTCCGATCTGAAGGGAGAGACCGTAGGCAGCCGTCACTTTCAATCCGAGGGTCGCGGCACAGATCAACGGGGTGCTGGCATTGACGAGAAAATAGCCCACGCTAACGGAGGTTGTCCTCCATGCAGTCGGCCAGATGAGGTTGAGGACGTTTTCGGAGGAATGCCCCTCAGGAAGCCCGCCGGCAAATTGCTTGAATGCGCCACGGCTGAGTAATCGCGTCGACAGATCCATGCCCACATACCCAAGGACAAACGCCCACAGGCCGGCCCCGAGCACCAACGCGAGGGCACCGACCACGAAATAGACCATCCACGCGAGGGCGAGAATCTGCTGGGATTCGCGCACGCGCCCGATTCCGAGCAGCAAGCCCGGCCATCTCCCGTTCCATAGAGCGAGTGAAAGGCCGGCAAAAAACACAATGCCGAGTGGGATCCGCGCCATCACGGCCGCGCCACCAAACTGCGGCAGCTTCGACGCCACAAACCCACCAATCAAACCGAGCAGAATGGGGACGATCGCAAGCCATCGATACATCAACCGCGCAGACGCGGAGATGTCCGCAAGTAGCTCACGATTCGGCTCTGACCGCCCGCCCACCTCGCCGACGGGACGCTCAACCGCCTCAACGCCCAGCCCCAGCAAGCGACGTGCTCCCGCCCATGCATAGCCTGTGGCGCGTGCGATGGAATCTGCAAATCCCAACTCGAGCAGTGCGACCAGCGCGGCCACCGCCTGAAGCACAAACCATGCGCCCAGCTCGTAGGCATCGAGCCAGATCAGCATCAGCGGGAGCAGCAGAGCCGCGCTGGCGGCGCGAAGTGCGGTCGCGACAAAACTCCAGGTGGCGCGTGAGCGCAACATTCGCACGAGCAGCGGCTCGGTCGTTTTCTGAAGATTTTTCAATCTTTGTGGGTGAACGAAGAACAAACGCGCTTGATGCTCTGGTCTACGAGTCATTCCGTCGCCTCAACCATGCGCCCGGCCAGTGGGTGATGTTCTCGCGCAGGTCGCTTTCGTTGAACGGCCAGGCCGGAACCGTGAGTTCAAATTCGGGATGAACATTGGCAAATTCGAGAGCTGCCGCGCTGGGATGGTCGTGCCGCCATTCCGGAGTTCCGCGCGGGACGTCGTGCAGCCATTGCATGCTGCCGTCGGTCGCGACGAGGTACGAGCCAGGCGTGACGAACGACGCGTAGGCGTCCAATTCACGGCGAACGTGATCCTTCGTGTGGCAGGAATCCAGGATGACCAGGACGGGCCCCGCAGCAGCGCGACCACGCAGCGTTCCTACCTGCGCGACTGTCTGTGGAGACACCGAGTCGCCCTCAATCAACGTGATCATGCCGGCCAGTTCATGCGCCTCGATCGCGCGTCGATTATTCGGGCGAATTTCCACGTCAACGCCGATGATTTGCCCGGCGATGCCCATGCCCTTGAGCAGGCTCGCATAGAAGATCAGGGATCCTCCGTGAGCCACCCCTGTTTCGATGATGAGCGTTGGTCTCAACGTGTATATGACCTCCTGCGTGCGGATGAGATCTTCGGGAATCTGAATGACTGGCCGGCCGAACCAACTGAAGCAATAGGGATACTTCTGGTTCCAACCCACCTTGAGCCAGGCGTGTGAGATCGCCTCGAACGCCTCGCGCGAATAAAGATCGACCGTCCGGGCCTTGCTGCCATCCGGATGGTCCTCCCAGGTTAGGGTGCGGGCGTGGGTATCGAGCGAGAGTTTCATAAACGGGAGGCGGGCATGCAGGGTCTTGGAACAGGAAATCATTCTCTCAATCCGGCGACAAGCTGCGCAAGGCCCTGCCGCAGGGTAATTGAGGGATTCCACCCCAGCGACCGCAGACGCGTCGCGTCCGCCACCACGTACGGGTAAGGGTCGGGGACCGCGGGAGACTTGGTTTGCACCGCCCCCGGAGGCGATCCGCAGAGCTCCGCAATCACCCCGGCGACCTCGCGGATCGTGGTACCGCCGCCGGTACCGATGTTGAAATCGCCAACCGCCATGGATTCCATGAGGCAGACCACCGCGCGGGCGACGTCGTCAACTTGGGTAAAGTCGCGGACAGATTCAGGTGACGAGATCGTGGCCGGTTGATGTCCCAACAGGGCGCGCGCGACGCTGGTACAGAGTCGCCGCGGATCCTCTCCACTCCCGAATGGTTGGAAGATGCGAGCCCAGCCCAACCGTCCGGGGTGATGCTCGAGCAGGATTTCTCGCGTCCGGTTCTTCGCAACCACGTAGCGTGGCGCCTCGTTGCCCGCCAGCGGGGTCTGAGCCTCGGGGAGGGGCCTGCGCGCGGACGAATCAATCTGATATTCGATGCAGCTTCCCAAGCCGATGAAATGTTCGACCCCGATGGATCGCGTTTGTTGTGCGAATTCGATGGTCCAGCGCTGAAAATCATCGTTGAGCGGGGAGGTCAAATATTCGCCCGGCGTCGCGATCCACGCGGCCAGCACGCAGCCTTGCGGGGCAAATTCCTGCACCTCACGCCACGGCGGTGAGGCGAGGGTTCCCCGCACGATCTGTTTCACCCGGGTTGCCGGCTCCAAGGCGTTTGGACGAACCATGGCGCAGATCTCATGTCCGCGGGCGGCCAAAGCACGAAGACAGGCACCGCCAATGAACCCGCTGGCGCCGGTCACCAGAACTCTCATGGCGCCTCCGTTTCCGCGCGCGACTGTCGCACCGCGTCGTCGAAGGATGGGAGCGTGCCATCACGGCCTCCCACCTTCGCAAGGCCAGGAAGGGGCCAGGCGATCGCAAGGGTGGGGTCATCCCAGCGAATGCCGCGCGCGTGTGCGGGCGAGTAGGATTCGCCCATCAAATAGTACAGGACGCACTCGTCGGTCAGAGATTGGAAGCCATGGGCGCAACCCACCGGGATGTAGACCGCGTTACCCGCGGCTGCATCCAACTCCACCGAGGTCCAGCGGCCAAAGCTGGACGACCCGGGCCGCAGGTCGACGATGACATCCCAGGCGCGGCCCGCGAAGCAGCGCACCACTTTTGTTTCTCCGGCGGGCGGGACTTGATAATGCAAGCCGCGGATCATTCCAAGGCCGCGCGTGACCGAAAGATTGTGCTGCGGCCAGCGGGTGCAGAGGTGGCGGCTCGCGAACTCGGCTTCGCAGCAGGCGCGAGCGAAGTAGCCCCGCTCGTCCGCCTGTTTTTCAAGGTCGATCGTCCAGGCGCCGGCAATGCTGGTTTCCTTGAAGATCATGCGGCGGCGGGAGGAAAGATGGAAATATCCGGGATGGGAATGATGAATTTTCCGCCCTGCCGCGTGTATTCCGCCTGCTGCGCGAAAATCTCGTCCGCAAAATTCCAGGTCAAGAGCAGGGTGAAGTCGGGCTTCCGTTCCAGCAGGGCCTCCGGCGGCAGGATGGGCAGATGCAAACCGGGGCTGTAGCGACCCTGTTTTTGCGTGCTTCGGTCGGCAATGAAATCGATGATTCCGGGAGGAAGCCGCAACGAGTTCAAGAGGGTGCTCCCCTTGGCCGAGGCTCCGTACGCGGCAATCGTCGCCCCGTCTGCCTTCAACCTGGTGAGCAGTTCGGACAACTCGCGCTGGAGCGCGGTGACGCGCCCGGCAAAGTCCTCGTAATACGCGGGAGTGGTAACCCCGTTCCGCTCTTCCTCGCCCAGCAGATTTGCCACCGACTCGTCCGGGACGGTTTCCCCGGCGTGACCGGCGAAGAGGCGAAGCGAACCCCCGTGAATGGAGATCCGCTCCACCTGCAGGACTTCCAGGCCGTGCCGACGGAACAGCGGCAGCAGGGGCGCGAGGAAAAAATAGAAAACGTGCTCGTGATAGATGGTGTCGAATTCACGGCTGGCGAAAAGGTCCGCCGCATAGGGGAACTCCAGCACGACGCGACCGCCGGGGGCGAGCAGCACTTTGAGACCGCCGACGAAATCATTGATCTCGGGGGCATGGGCAAAAACGTTGTTGCCCAGGACGAGGCGGGCCGGACCGCGAACTTCTCCAATTCGTCGCGCCAGTTCGGTTCCAAAAAAGGCCTGCTCGGTCTCCACTCCATTGCGACGCGCGATCTCGGCGACGTTTGCGGCCGGCTCGATGCCGAGGCAGGGGATGCCCGCCGCGACAAGATTTTTGAGGAGGTAACCGTCGTTGCTGGCGACTTCGACGACCAGGGTTGCTTTGTTCAGCGCGAATTCCCGGATGTATCTTTGGGCGGCCGCCCGCGCGTGCCGAAGCATCGTGTCGGAGAACGACGACAGGTACAGGTACTCGGAAAACAAGCGAACCGGCGGAACAAGGTCCGTGATTTGGACCAGCCGGCACGCTTGGCAGACGGCCAGGCGCAGCGGAAATCTCGGCTCCTCCGCGGTCAGGTGTTCGGTCTCGAGCAGATTGTTCGCCAGTGGCTGTTGACCCAAATCGAGCACCAGTTTCCCGTCAGTTGACGCGCACGAGCGACAGCAAAATGAAGTCCCGGTCATTGGAAAAGGATGCAAGACTGCGGACTATCGTTGCCACGGAGATCCCAGCCGGCCGGCCTCGGCCACGTAGTCGGAGATCTGCTGTTGCGAAAACTCCCGCAGCCCGACTCCCGAGCCTGGCGTGGCTGCGTTCATCTCCTCCAGCTGACGTCGATACCAGATGGCGGTCTGGCGAACCGATTCTTCAAAGGTCCACGCCGGAAACCAGCCGAGCAGGGCACCCGCTTTTTCGATGGCAAGATTCAGGCGCGAAGCTTCGTGTGGTTCGCCACGTTGCTGATGGGAGAGGTCGTCCCAGCCGCCTCCGGGAAAATAATCCACGAACTTGGAAACGAGCTCGCCCACCGCCCGGTTGGCGTTCGGATTTGGCCCAAAATTGAAGGCCGAGGCCAGCAACTCAGCTTCCGCAGCGCCCGCCAAACCGAGGCGAGACCCCAACCAAAGATAGCCGCTCAGGCACTCGAGGACATGCTGCCATGGCCGCGTCGCCATCGGCTTGCGCACTGCCACGCGCTGCCCCTGCGCGAGGGCGCGAACGCAATCGGGAATGATTCGATCCGCAGCCATGTCGCCCCCGCCGATGACATTGCCCGCCCGCGCCGACGCGACCCGGATTCCGGTCTTCGTCAAATTGAAGTACGAACGTCGCCACGAGGCCGTGACGAGCTCGGACGCTGCCTTGCTCATGGCGTATGGGTCATGACCACCCAGTGCGTCATTCTCCCGATAGGCATGTTCCCATTCCCGATTCTCGTAACATTTGTCGGACGTGACGATGACGACCACGCAAGGCTTTCCGCGGTGACGGACCGCCTCAAGGACGTGGGCGGTCCCGACGGCGTTGGTTTGGAAGGTCCCGATCGGATCCTCGTATGATTTTCGAACCAGGGATTGCGCCGCGAGATGAAAGATGATGTCGGGGTCGACCGCGTCGACCGCACGGGCCACCGCCGCGGCGTCCCGCAGGTCCGCACGCAAATCAGAACCGTCCGCATACAGGCCGGGCCGGACGACTTCGTAGAGGGACGGGAAGGGGTCCGGTGGGTCCAACGAGAATCCGGCCACCTTGGAGCCGAGCTGTTGAAGCCAGAGGGCCAGCCACGCCCCCTTGAAGCCGGTGTGGCCGGTCACGAGGACGCGCTTTCCGTTGTAGTAATCAGCGAACATGTGATGCGTCAGCGACACGCGACGGCCCCCCGGTCTGGGTCACCAGATTTTCCAGGGAGCCTTTCCGTCCTGCCACATTTGCGTGAGCAACTGCTGCTCGCGGTAGGTATCCATGCATTGCCAGAAACCCTTGTGCAGGTAGGCCCCGACTTGGCCGGCCACCGCCAGGCGGCTCAGGGGCTCCTGTTCCAGCACGGTGCCATCCCCCTCAAGGTATTCGCCAATGGCCCGCTTCATGACAAAAAATCCGCCATTGATGAAGACGTCTTCCTGTTCGGGCTTCTCGCGAAAGTTGGTGATTCGGTTGCCCTCCAGCGTCAGGTCTCCAAAACGGCCGGTGGGCTGCACCGCCGTCACGGTCACGATGGTATTGTTGGCGCGATGCAGCGCGATGGCCGCATTGATGTCGCAGTTGGAAAGCCCATCTCCGTAAGTAAGAAGAAACTCCTCGTCGTCGACGTAGCGCAGCGCACGCTTTAGCCGGCCGCCCGTCATGGTGTTTTGGCCCGTGTCCACCAAGGTCACCTTCCAGTCTTCTTCGTCATGCCGATTGTGATACCGGATTTCCGGCGCGGCGCCGAGCTGGATGGTGACGTCGCTCGTGTTCCACTGGTAGTTGCGGAAGTAGTCCTTGATCGATTCGCCCTTGTAGCCAAGGCAGAGCACGAAATCGCGGTGCCCGTGATGCGCATACAGTTTCATGATATGCCAGAGGATGGGGCGATCCCCGACCGGCACCATGGGCTTGGGTCGAAATTCCGTTTCCTCGCGCAGTCGCGTGCCGAGTCCGCCGCAAAGAATGATGACTTTCATGGGAGGTGGTCGGGGATAGCTAAAGCGGATTTCCGAGGGTACGTCATGCAACTTGTGGGCCGCACGCGGGATTTTTGTGATAAATAGCTGACGTGACGCCAAAATGCACCGTGGCCATACCGGTTTACAACCGGGAAAGTTTCATCGGCGGTTGCCTGAAATCCGTCATCGACCAATCGATTGACCGGTTGGAGATTGTCGTCTCAGACAACGCCTCGACGGATCGGACCTGTGCCGTGGTTGAAGAGATGGCCGTGCCCGGCCTCCAGTTGCTTCGCAGCGAGAGCAACGCTGGCATGTTCGGCAATTTCAACCGTTGTTTGCAGGGGGCCACCGGAGAGTACCTCTGCCTGCTTTGTTCGGACGATCGGCTCGTTCCGGGATTCCTGGCCGCCGGGATTGCGCATCTGGAGGCGAACCCGAACGACGCCATCTATTCGGGCTGGGGCGGACTCGTCGACGACAAGGGGACAACACTTGGCGGAGTCGGGAAACATTTCGCGCCAGGGCGTTACCCCGGCAGGTGGGCCATTCGCGAGACGCTTCGATTCCAGGGGCGGTACGCGTACAACCCCCTTAACTACATGGATGGAATGTTGTTTCGCACCAGCGTCGCGAAGCGGACGCCAGGGTTCGATGCCTCATTCGCCGGCGCGGCGGACATGGACTTTACGTTCAAGGTGTTGGACTTTGGGGACCTGTTTGTGGCCGACAGGGAAACGTTGCGTGTGACATTCCACGACATGCAAGAGGGTCGAAAGGACGAGGTCCGACTGCGACATGTCTTGGAAATGATGCGAATCGCCGAAGCGCGACGAGGTTTGCTGGATCCGGACGGAGGCTATCAGTTGTTGCGACGGGAGTTCGCGGCTGTTGGTCTCGGCTTCGGCCTCCACGCACTGCTGACCGGACACCTGAAAAGCGCGAGGGCGCATCTTGCGGCGAGTCGCCAGATCGAGCGCAGTTTGTTTCGAAGGATCACTACGTTGGTGGCCGTCTTACTGCGGCACTTTGGACCCGCGCGCCGCGGAATTCCTCTCGTCTTCCCACCACCACCCCGATAGCGAAGCACCCCACACGGCCTGCGGAATCGTCCTACGTGTGCTGCGTCCGAAAGACCTCGAGGTAGTCATTCGCGCAGTCCCCCCACGTTCTCGGCGGGAGATACCGCCGGCAACCTCCGGGCAGGTCACGGGGTTGCGAAAGGACGGCTTCCGCCCATGCCCGCGAATCAAGCGGGAGGAGGAACGGGTAATCCGCCGTGACCGTTTCAGGCAAGCTGCCGCTGCGCGATGCAATGATCGGGCAGCCGCACAAAAGGGCTTCCTGCATGGGCAGGCCAAAGCCCTCGTAGAGCGATGGAAAGACCGCGCAGTGTGCGTCGGTGTAAAGTCCCGCGAGTTCCGAGGTCGAGACATGTCCGGTGACGATGATCTCGACCCCACGGCGGCGCGCGTCTTCGATCGGTTCCTGCAGTTGCTGCAGGCCCGACGAGAGCGTGAAGACCAGCGAGAGGTTCCGCAGTTCGGGATGCTTGAGCCAGGTGTCGATCAGGAAGCGGTGATTCTTGTGCGGCCACGCGTTCGCTGGAAAGAAGACATACGGTTTCGCCGGGACCTTGGCGCGCGAGGGCGGCGGGAGCGGGATGGGCGCCAGCGGGATGACGGCGGCATCCACGCCGTAGTGGCGCCTGATTTGTTGCCGGGAGAACTCCGAGGCCGTGACGACGCGAGCCACCTTGGTGGTGCGCCGCACCATCCAGCGACGGAAGATGCGTTGCGAGGCGGGGAGGCAGTGCGGCAGGTCCCATTCGAGCGTGTCGTAAATCGTGGCCACGCCGGGGCCCCGCCACGAGGACGGCGTCATGAAGCCGAAGGGAAACCAGCACGTGCCGGTACGCGGCAGCACCGGCGAGCCGAGAAATTGAAGCTTCAGCAGCGAGAGCGCGGGCGGGCGGGCGCTTGGGTGCGTTCCGGTGGGCACTGGCACGATCGACGATGCCCATTCGGGATACAATTCGGCGGCACGCGGATTCAGGAAGATCCGCGTGGCCGGCACCTTGCTCCGGAACTCCCGGATCAACTCCACCATCGCCGTGCCCGCTCCGCCGACTGTGGCCGGGTCAAAGGACGGGGCAACGATGTTCAGTTCCAAGGGCGGAAAGCGTTGGGGCGTTACAACAGCGATGACAGGAAATCGACCCACTGCTGGCGGTGCTGCTGAAATGGTGCCGTCCTGGAAATGGCCAACTCCGCCGCCATTTCGCCCTCGAAACCGGTGCAGACGACCGGCCGGCCCGTGGCCAGGCTGTTCCAAATTTTCGACGGAAACAGCGCGGTCTGAATTCGAGGGTCCGCGGCTACGAGATGGATCTCGGCTTCCCAATAGGAGCGAATTAACGCATCCAGATCTTCCAGCAAGGGTTCGCGATTCACCCAAGGTGGCAGCTTCGCGATGCCCGGTCCGTCGCCGCGCACGGTGATGGTGTATCCCTCCGCGTGAAGCTCCTCGCACTTGGCGAAAAACGGAGCGATGCCGTGGGCGTATCCGAGATTCCCCGAATACAACGCGGTCTTGGGAATGAACGGCTGCGGTTTGCCCAAATCCACCGACGGCCAGTTCCTAATGACGCGTGCGTTGGGTCCGTGATACGCGAGATTGGCGGACGATTTCACGACGTAATCCCAGCGCAGGAGATTCCGCTCCCAACGGCGGTCCATGATCCGTTTCAGCCACATTGGGAAACCGTGCAGCGAACGCAGGAGCTCAGGGTAATAGTCCTGCAACCAATAGACCGCGGTCGCGCCCCGGTTGTGCACGACTTGCTCGAGGTGAACCGTGAAAGGCGGAAAGCTGCCAATGACGACGACGTCCCCGCTGTTCACATACTGCTCGACGTAACTGCGAAAGGCGCGGGCCAGAGAACGGGACTCGAGGGCGAACATGACCAGGTTTCCCCGCCGGCCGCAGAAATGATCGAGGCGCACGATGTTCGCCTCGGGCCGGGGACGGGCGCTCTGCCGATAACGCCCCACGCCGCCCACGAGCACTGTCCGCACTCCTGCCTTACTCAACGAATCGGCCACCTGTTCCGCGTATATCCCGCACGCGCTGTCATCCGGCCAGACGTATTGGGCGAGCAGATGCACCCGCGCGCCGACTCGGGCGACCGGCCCGGTCCGACCCGTATCGGGCTTGGTCGCTGGATCCGAAAGGGTCTTTTCCATCAGTTGGCGCGGGGATCAAAATGACGGCGCAACTGGGTCTGGTAGGTCTCGCGACGGTATCGTAGGCTCGACTCGAGCACGACGCCGACTTGAATCGTGATGAATCCGAGGATCATGAGGCTGGCCGCAAGTACCGGCAGGAGCAGCCGGTGGACGATGCCCGTCGTGAAGTAATCGTAAATGGACACCGATCCAATGGCGAGGCTCGTCAGTGCAAACAGCGCCGCGGCAAAACCAAACAGGATCATTGGCTTATAATCGCGCAGCAGCGTGATGACAAAATGCGCGGAGCGCGCGAATCGCCGGGGAGCGGACATTCGACCCTGGCCTTTGCTCGACTCTGCTTCCGTTTCGAGTTGCGGCACAGGCACCGTGGCGATGCGAAAATTTTTGTCCAGGGCCTGGACGGTCAACTCCACCTCAAGACTGAACCCGCGCAGGAGAATCGGGATGTTCTTGTAAAAAAATTTCGAGAGAAGTCGCAAGCCCGAATGCAAATCCTCGGGTGGGTGACCGAAGGCGAAGCGCAGGATTCTTGCCTCGAAATCGCTTGTCGCGGGCTTACCCTCCCGGGGACTGGCAACGCCCACGATCATGTCGGGCTTTTCCCAGCGATAGTATTCCAGCATTCGCCGCGCGCCCTCCACGGGGTAGGTTCCGTCGGCCTTGGCGAGGATGAGGACGTCGCTGTCGATCAACGGAAGCGCCGAGATGACAGCCTGGGCTTCGCCGCGCCGGCGCTCGACGAGCACTTCCCCCCCGGCCCGACGCGCGAGCTCGATGGTTTCTTGGGTCGAGCAATTGTCCACGACAAACACCCGGCAATCCGGCAACCATTCCCGATAGCTCCGGACCACATTTCCGATCTCACCTTGGTTGTTGAGACACGGGATGAGGACGCAAACTGAAAGTGATTCGGGCTCGTTCACGGTGGGGCTTCGCGCCGACGATCGGACAGACCCAGAGTAAGCAACTCCGGGGCCTTCACCACTCGAACTTTTCCCATCCGCGAGAGGGCGTCGATTCTCGCGGGATCCAGCGCGACGGCAAAGAAGTACTTGGGGGTATTAGTGAGGAACGGATCGTTGCGCACCAAATCCTGGCCGTACCAGATCGGAACGGTATCCACGATGACGAGTGGGTCCTTGATGTCACGCAGGTAACGATCCGCCGTCGCGAACGGCTCTGTGACGCTGTAAACTTCAAAGCACCGGTACGGGAATTCCAGGAACAAGGTGATGGCAAGTGACGCGGCTAGCACGGTCTGGCGGCCCGGCAGACTTGCGAGCGACTTCCAGCCGGCGACCGCGAGCAGGCAGAAACCGCCGAGGAACGGATAGAACGTCCGATTGCCCCAGCCATGACCTTGTCCGAAGCCGTAGAGAAAATAGAATAAGAGGCAAAGGACGAGGCCGCAGAACAAATCAAAGAGCGGTTTCGGCAGGGAACGGACGCGTCGAAGCGACGCGAGCGCAAAAAATCCAACCGCCCACGATTGCCATAAGAAGATTTGAGGAAAGAGCACGCCCGTATTGATCCAGCTGCGGAAACCAAGCTGAGAAAATAGTCCGAAGATTGCCTTTAACTGGCCCAAATCATCCCCCGTTTCTCCGGGCGCCGGAAGCTGTGCCTTGAGCTTCATCCAGTAGAGGCAGAACGCGCATCCCACCAGGTAGATTGAGGCAAAATACGTCGATCGCCCCCACCGGCGTTCGAGCACCATGCGAATGAGAAACGGCGCCACGAAAATCGCATGGATGTTGGGTTGATGAAGATTCATCGACGCGATGCCGACCCATGGCGCCCACCCTAATCCAACGCGATCATCCCGGAGATAGAGCGCAAGCCAAAGGAGATTGAGGAACAGGTGCGCCGGCATGGAATAGGCCGTCATTCCTGTAACGAGAACCTGAGGCGAGAAGGCGAGGAAAAGGCCGGCCATCACGGGGGCCCAGGCATCGTCCGGCCAAAGGCGGCGCGCGATGGAGGCGATGAGCCAGACGCTGCCCAGCGTCATTAATGGGTTCAGCAGCGATTCCGCGCCCAAGGCAACAAACGGGGTTCGCATCGCGGCATAGACGGGAAGATAATTCGCGGTCCAAGTGCCCCGCGTCGGATCCCAAATGGCAAGCGCCGGCGTCATCGCGCCGCCGAATTGGTTCCAAAACTCTCCAAGCGGAGCGAAGACGTGGCCGCTCAGGAAGATTTTCGCTTGGAAGTTGGTTAAATATTCATCCATCGCGAGGGGATGATTCAAGCACACCGTGTACGTGCCGATGCCCGCAATCAGCCCCGCGAGCACCGCCAAAAACGGCACCAGCCGCCGGTCCGGCGGCTTCGACGAATGGTCCAGCGTGCGTGACCCTTGCCGAAGAAAATAGAGGAGCGCGAACCCGCTCCAGGCCACGCTGAACACGGACGTCCACCGCTCAAAGCGGAAGAAGAGAAAATAGAAGATGTTGTTTGATGAAATGTGGTGCTGGCTGCCCAGACCAAACCTGTCAACGACATCCGTCACGAAATACCCCAGGAAGCCGATGCATCCCATCACCACGGCGCAAACGATCGCAACTCTCTGCGCCGCTTCCCGTGTGACCCCGGCTGTGAACGGTGCAGTCTTAGTTGGATCAATCATGCATTGCTAAGAAGCAGCCGGAATCATCCCGCTTTTCCGCGCGTAGTTGAAGAGGCCGCCGGCATCGATGACCGGGCGCACTTCGCCGAGCGGCCGGAGCTGGATTGTTCGACCACCCACCGTCAGCGTGTCCTTCTCAAAATCGAGCGTGGCTTCGTCGCCGGTCTTCACCACGCCCGCGAGCGGCTCAGGCGTCTCGTACGGATAGAGCTCGCCGGTCGCCACGCAGTTCCGGAAAAAAATGCGCGCGTAGCTATCGGCGATGACGGCCTTCACGCCGCAAGCCCCCAGCGCGATCGGCGCGTGCTCACGGGAACTCCCGCAGCCGAAATTCCGCCCGCCGATGATGAGGCGATATTTCGTCTTCGTGGCCCCCGGCGCCATGAAGCGCACGGGATACTTGTCCTCCGGCAGGCCAATCATCGCGTAGGTGCCGAGCTTCTCGTACTCCGACGCGATGGTCGGCACGAGCGTGAGATATTCCGCCGGAATGATCTGGTCGGTGTCGATGTTGTCGCCGACCACAAACACGGGCGTGGAAAAGGAATCGGGCATGGGGTCTCGCTAGTAACGGAATTTCGGGGTCGCCTCGGTCTTGGGCTCAGGTTCAGGCAGTTCCTCCGGGGTCGACGGCGGCAACACGGAACGCCGGATGCCGCCCGGACGCGGCAGCGGGCCGAGGTCCGCGGGCGCCTCAGGCTGTTCCTGCGCCATCAACTCCTGCGACGTCAGCGCGGCGATCTCCTCGGTCGCGACGTACCCGGTCTGCTGGTCCTTCAAGCGAACCTGGCTGTATCCAAATCCGCGCTTAAGCAGGGTGAGGATGGTGCCGACGTCGAGGCTCTGGCTCGGTCCGCCCGGCTGCTGCGGACCGTATTTGTAGAATGGCGTGCGCGTGACCGTGACCTTGAATTGGTCGCTCGGCGCGACCGGCGCTGGCGCGGGCGCGGGCGCGGGCGCGACCGCAACGGGCGTTGGGGCCAGGGTGGGCGCGACTTTTGGTTTCGATTTCCTGGCGGGCGGCGGGACCGGAGCCGGGGCCGGGGGGGGCGGGGGCGCGGCGCAGGCCGAAATCGTGGCCGCGAAAACCGCCGCGAGCACGCAGCGGGTGGTGAGGCGGACGGGCAGACGAGGCATCGTCACAAAAATTCGCGGGGGTCGGTGATCTTGCCGGTGAGGGCTGAGGCCGCCACCGTGTAGGGGCTGGCCAGAAACACTTCCGATTGCTTGTTGCCCATGCGACCAGGGAAATTCCGGTTCGTCGCGCTGATGCACTTCATCGGCGTGTTCAGGCGGCCAAACGTGTCGCCGGGCCCGCCGAGGCACGCCGCGCACGAGGCATTTTCCGTGAGCTGCACGCCCGCGCTTTCGAGGATGCTCCACACGCTCTCGCCCCCCATCTGCAATTTATGGAGATCGTCCACCACCTGGGGCGTCGCCGGCACGCCGAATGTGTCGAGTTTCAGTTTTCGCCCGCGCACGATCTCCGCAAAGGCGAGAAAGTCGCTCGTCTTGCCGCCCGTGCAGGAGCCGATGTAGGCGCGATCGAGTCCGATGTGGCCCAGCGTCTTGGCCGGCGCGCGATTGCCGGGATTCGGGTGCATCGCCACGGTTGGCTCGAGCTGGGAAAGATCAATGACCTGATCATGGATGAACTTTTGGTCGCGGTCGAGATCGACGGGTGTGTAGTCGGACTTGGTGCCGTTCGCGCGAATCCGCGCGTCGACGTAATCAAACGTCGTCTGGTCGGCCGGGAAAATCCCGTTCTTGCCGCCGGCCTCGATGGCCATGTTCGTGATCGTCA
The DNA here is from genome assembly GCA_025353105.1 of Verrucomicrobiota bacterium. Taxonomy (GTDB): domain Bacteria; phylum Verrucomicrobiota; class Verrucomicrobiia; order Chthoniobacterales; family SZAS-18; genus SZAS-18. Next base: position 1,101 of record JANXRG010000120.1, on the reverse strand, counting down.
TGCGATCGTCCATGTTCAGGGCCGACGCGCCGGGGCCCTCGTACTGCATCGCGCGGTAGGTGGCGCCATCGAAACCGATTTCACCGATGACGTGCAGAATCACGTCCTTCGCCATGACCCCGCGGCCCAGCGCGCCCTCGAAATAAAAGCGCATCGTGGCCGGAACCTTGATGAGCAATTTGCCGGTGCCAAAAATGAAGCCGGCGTCGGTGTTGCCGATGCCCGTGGCGAAGAGCGCGAACGCACCCGCCATGCACGTGTGCGAATCGGTGCCGAAGAGCACTTCGCCAGGGCGCGTATGGCCCTTCTCCGGCAGCGCGGTGTGACACACGCCCGCGTAGCGCGAGCCGTACTGGCGCTTCAACTGGCCCTTCGACGCGTCGAATTTCCACGAGCCGTTCGGATCGTCGATCACGTCGTAGAAATAGGGAATGCCCTGCTCGCGCACGAAATCACGCAGGATGTCGACGTTGCGGTTCGAGAGACTGTCCGCCGTGAAGATGTAGTGATCGGGAATGACGACGATCTTCTCCCGGTCCCAGACGCGGGCGTGCTCGCCGAACTCGCGCTTGAAGACGCCGATGGTGCCCGGGCCGCAGACGTCGTGCGTCAGGAGGACGTCGGTCTGGACCCAGACGTTGTCGCCGGGTTGGACGTGGGATTTTCCACTCGCGCGCGCGAGGATTTTTTCGGTGAGAGTCATGCGGTTTCAGCCGGGCGCCGACGTGGGGCAAATCATTCCTCCGAACCGCCGCGATCGCAATGCGTTTCTCCGGGGGCGGCCTGGGCGACAAAGGTGGATCGCGATTTCCGAGCGCGATGCCCCTGGGCTTGGCAGCCCGCAAGCGCGGGCTGCATTTGTTTTTGCCAACGCGCCCGGAGGTCGCGTTCCACCAGGGTCGGCTCCGGGTAGGAATGCTTCGCCAAAACGTTCCAAATATCGCGGGGACGATGGGCCATCGGCTTGGACCGGTCATTAGGGAGGCACTTTCGTGAGCGCGCGTGATCGAGGTGGATCGTGACCTCTGGGCGCGATGCCAATGGGCTTGGCCGCCCGCGGGTGCGGGCTGCATTTGTTTTTGCCAACGCGCCCGGAGGTCG
>JANXRG010000114.1 GCA_025353105.1 Verrucomicrobiota bacterium | reverse complement strand
GCTAGTGCGGAGATAGGCCATTTGCCTGCTTGAACGATTAGCGCTGACCACCACGACAGATGAACGCTGACCAACGAATACCGCACGGAGCGCCAAAGAAAGCCGGCGACTAAAATTACAACAATAACCCAGTAGACTGGGAAAAATATGAATAGTATTGGGCCGAGCAGTTGAGCAAGATAAGCTGGCCAGGTTTCCCATTCGATGGAACGCAACATTAGCCACCGCTCGAGCTCTTCAGAATGGTAATTCAGCAAACCGCGCGGTAGTGAAGCCATGTCATACAGTTAGCCAATCTGCATGGCGAAGTGAAGTGAAATGACTTGATTGGGTTCTGCGTAAAACACGGTATTCAAGGCCGAAGCCTCGTTTGTTTCAAGAACAGGCGAAAACATTCTGACCGTCGACGCGGCGCAGGCCGTGAATGGCCCATTGTGGTGTTTTCTGCCGCGGATACTTCCAACGAAGCCGCGGTATTTCACAGACACGAGTCACGGAATCGAACGGTTAGTCATGAATACAGCGATGAGCAGAATGCATAAAGGAAGAATGCATAAAGGGAATGCATAAAGGGACAGGGAATGCATAAAGGGACAGGTCCTTTGTGGCTCACCCCGGAGAACGCCGCCGCGCTTAGGCCGGCGAATTTGGATTTCATTCCGGCGGCCTCCATTCCCTTGGTCGGACTGACAGTCTGGCAGGCGCTGAAGGAACGGGCAAACCTGCAGCGCGGTCAAAAGGTGTTCATACCCGCCGGCTCCGGAGTCGTTGGGCACCTTTGCGATCCAGTTCGCGAAACATCTCGGAGCTGAAGTCGCGACCACGACGAGCGCCGGCAACGTGGACCTGGTGCGCAGCCTGGGAGCGGATCAGGTGATCGATTACCGGAGAAATACAAAGGGACAGGTCTTTTGTTGAAAAAAGGCTTGACCTGGACAGGTGAAATCCGTCTGATTGCTTCGTGAGACTGCCACGCCTGTTGGCCCCGGCTGAACTGCCGGTGGCCTACTACCACTGTCTTTCCAGGGTGGTGAACCGTGATTTTGTCCTCGGGGATCTTGAACGGGAGAAGTTTGTCGAACTCCTCCGACTGTATGAGGCGTTCTGCCAGGTGCGCATCATTACCTACTGCGTAATGAGCAACCATTTTCACGTCTTGCTTGAGGTGCCGCAGCGTCCCACAAACGCCCAACTCACCGATGAGGAGTTGCTCCAGCGGTTGAAGGCAATCTACAACGCGATTCAGCTGGCAGAGGTCCGCAGTCAGTTGCACATCTTTCGCGCGAACGGTTTGGACGAGGCCGCGGAGGCATACAAGCAGACGTATCTCGACCGCATGTGGGACGTCAGCGCGTTCATGAAACTGGTCAAACAACGCTTCTCCCAGTGGTTCAACCGGGTGCATCGACGCAAGGGCACGCTATGGGAGGAACGCTTCAAGAGCGTGTTGGTGGAGGGGGCCGGCGAAGCCCTGGCAGCCATGTCGGCCTACATCGACCTGAATCCCGTGCGAGCTGGCATGGTGGCCGATCCCAAGAATTATCGGTGGTGCGGATATGCCGAGGCCCTGGCGGGCCGGAAGGCCGCCCAGGCGGGCCTGCGCGTCGTCGCGGAAGCTCGGGCGGAGAAGTCCGTGCCGCAGTCGCAGCAGGTGCTGGCCCTGTACCGGAGCCTCTTGTTCGTGGCAGGCGAGGAGGAGGGTTTGGACGTGGAGACCCGCCGGGCCGTGCGGCGCGGGTTCAGCCGCGAACAGATCGACGCGACACTAAAAGCGGGGGGACGTCTGGCCTGGGGGCAGATGTTGCGGTGTCGCGTGAGATATTTTTCCGATGGCGTGGCGCTGGGGTCGCGCGAGTTCGTGGAGCGGATATTCCACACGCAGCGACATCGCTTCGGACCGAATCGACAAACCGGGGCGCGACCACTGCGCCGACTAGAGGCGGGTGGGTTGCGAACCTTGCGCGATTTGCGCGTTCAGCCAGTTGGCTGAACGCGCGTGCGGACAAAATACAAAGGGACAGCCGCTTTGAGACTTACTTTCCGCCTCGTCGGTCGCTCGGTTTGAGGCGTTGCGAGGATTATTCCTCCCGCATGAGTTTGGATGGGTCGACAGCGAGCGCTCGCATCGCCGGAATCGCAGACGCCGCGATGCCTAATAGGAACATGGTGAGCACGGCACCGAGCACGACCACGGGATCGCGCGGATCTGCCTGATCGACAATCTGCGCGAGGGGACCCCTGGCGAAGAGGGTGGTCAGCAACCCCAGCAACGATCCGACGGCCAGCAAAACGATGGGGCGGCCCACCGCCGCGCGCATGACGTGTCGCGCCCGCGCGCCCAGGGCCACGCGGATGCCGATTTCCTTCAGCCGGCGACTCACGTTGTATGCCGCCATCCCGAAGATGCCGGTGACGGCCAACATCGCGGCCAGTCCGCTCATGATGCCCAAGGCGACGGTTGCGGCCTGCGCCGGAAATAGCACCCAGGCAATGGCGCTCGTCCAACTTTGCACCGTGACGAATGCCTCAGGTTCGAGCGCAAGCAGCGTCCGCTGGATTTCCGGCGTCAGCTCGTTCTGCGCCCGCTGCGACCTCACCACGATGGTCGGCGTGATCTGCTCGTTTTGCGACCACGGCAGTAACACCGCCGGCTGCGGCGACTCGGACACTTCTTCATATTTGCCATCCTCCACCACCCCGACGACCTCTCTCAATTGCTCCAGGAAAATAAAACTTTTCCCAAGCGGCGATCCTTCGCCCCACATGGCTCGCGCGAAAGCCTGGTTCACGATCGCGACATAGGGCGTGTCGGCCTTGTCATGCCACGAAACATCGCGCCCCTCCGTGAGCCGGACAGGAGCGGTCGCAAAATAGCCCGGCGAAATGGTGTAATTGTAAGAGGACAGCACGGAATTGTTCGGCGTGAGTTCTGCCGTCCCGGGCGCGAACACCGGAAGCCCACGCAGCGATCCGGTGAGCGGCGGCCGATTAATCGCCCCAACCGCAGCAACGCCCGGGATGTTTCGCACCGCTTCGAGCATCGCCTTCTTTCTTTCGAGCGGCACATTTTTCTCCTCCAGCATGCTGAAGTCGAGGTCGACCAGCGTCACGCCCAGTGGCTGGAATCCGAGGGGAGTGTGCAGCACCCGCACCATGGCGCGCACCGCGACCAGCGACGACGTGACCAGGAGCATGCAGATGGCAATTTGTGCGCCCAATAACAAATCCCGCGGGGTCAATCGGCGCCATGGCACCGCATCCGCCGTTCCGCTTTTCATCGCCTGCATGGGACTGGTATGCCGCACCTGCTGGGCAGGAATCATCCCCAGGAGCAGCGCGCTAATGAGGCTCAAGGCAAATGCCACCAGATAAATGGGCGCATCGACACTGATGGGGATTTGACCATAGGGCGATTGCCATCGGCCTAGCGCAAACAGCAGCAGACCTGCGACTCCCAAGCCGGCTCCGCCGCTCACCGCCGACAAAACTCCCACTTCCGTCATGACCTGCCGGGCGAGTCGCCACTGGCTCGCGCCCAGCGCCACGCGAACGGCGAGTTCACGACTGCGATCCGAGGCGCGCGCCGCGAAAAGACTGGCCAGATTTGCGCAAGCCGCCACCAACACGAGCAACCCCAGCCCGCTCACGCCATAAAGAAATCCGCGAATGATGTCACCGTGATCTCCGGAGAGTCCCGGCCGAGTCAGACGCAGTGGGATTCCGGTATCGGTCTTGGGATATTCCCGGGCCAATTGCGCGGAGATCGCGCTGAGATTTTCGGCCGCTTGCTGGGTTGTCACGCCTGGCTTCAGTCGGCCCATCACCACCAGCGCCGGGGTTGTTCGGTCCTCCAGGCGATCCCGATCCAAGTGGTTCCAGATCGGAATATAGTAGTCCGGCCGGAAGCCGGTAAATCTCTCCGTGCCGAATCCCGGCGAGGCGACCCCGATGATCGTAAACGGATCTTTATTGAGCCGGACGACCTTTCCGATGACGCCCGGATCGGCGTCAAAGGCGCTTCGCCAAAGACGATCCGTCAAGACGATGTATGGCGCCGAGTTGAGACCGTGGTCGTCGGCAGACTGGATGAACCGGCCGAGCTGTGGCTGCACCCCCAGCAGTTCGAAGTAATTGCCGGTGACCGCATAGCCGTAGAGATTTCTTGAAGTGTTACCCGGGGTCATCCTCGCCTGGGCCCATCGGTAATAACCGGCCAACTCACTGAACGTCGTGTTCCGCCGTTGATAATCTTGAAAGGCAGGATACGACGTCGTCAGCGGCTTCATGTTCGTCCAGGGCTTGAGGCGAAGCACATGAAGATTCTGCGGGTCGCGCACCTCCAGCGGATGCAATACGAGCGCGTTCACCACACCAAACACGAGCACGTTCGCGCCAATCCCAAGCATCAGCGTGACCAACGTGACGAGCGTAAACGTCGGCGACCTCCAAAGCACCCGAAGCGCATAGCGAATATCCGGCAGCAAGTCCTTCATAAAGGCAGGTGACGACCCAAATGGAGCGACCGACGAGGCGGAAAGTAAAGCCGGAAGCAAAGGGCGCGGTGGCGGCCTGAGATTACAGTCGCCCGGTCAAAACCGTTTTGGTAGATCCACTTCATGCCAGCAGCCACCGTGACCGAATACCTGGCGGCACTTCCCGCGGAGCGCCGCGAGGCGGTGAGCGAAGTCCGCCGGGGAATCAACCGGGCCCTGCCACCGGGCTACAAGGAAGGAATTCAGTTCGGCATGATCAGCTGGTTCGTTCCGCTGTCCACCTACCCAGCCGGCTATGGCGGCAATCCCAAGGTGGCCCTACCACTAATCAGCCTGGTGTCGCAGAAATCGTGCATGGCGCTGCACATGATTTGCTTTTACGGACAGCCGGCCCTGCGGGAGTGGTTCCTCGCGCAATACAAGAAGAGCGGCAAGAAGCTGCACATGGGCCAAGGCTGCCTCCGTTTCCAGAAGCTGCCGGACCTCGCGCTGGATGTGATTGAGGGCACCATTGCCCGGATGCCGGTCAAAGAATACGCCGCCGGCTACCAGGCCATGCGTGACGCGATGGGCAAAGAGAAAGCAAAAGCCAAACCCGCGGCCAAGACGCACACCTTGACCAAGAAGACCCCGGCGAGACGGAAAGTCAGCTGAGTTATTTCAGGTGTCAGGTTTATGCGCGTTGCAAATAAACTCCTCCTGCTTTGGCTAACCGTTGCTTCCGCACATGCCGGTGTTCCAACCCCTCCGGCTGCTAAGATGCATCATTTTACGCGTCAACTTGATCAGCTCGAGAAGACGTTTTACGCCAGCGACCAGTTCGGAGATCACTTTTGGCGGGAGTCGAAGCGAATCGCAGATCAAAATGGTCCCGATATTATTGCCGCTGTCATGCTACGCGGTCGGACGTGGCAGGGCGAGGAGGGGCTCATCTTCTCGCCCCTAATTGATCTCCTACCGCGGAGGCGCACTCTCGCGATTCTTCGCGCCTACGAAAGGTCGGAACGGGAGTCGGACAGAGTTAATGCGCGCGAGTTCATTATCGAGTTCGAGGCAGAGGACACAAAAGAGGGCGTCCGCCGTTATTCCAAATGAGCCTGACCAGGCACTAGTGCGAGCCGACGCGGCGAAGTGACGCAACCGCCGCTTTGAGACTTTACTTTCCGCCCCGTCGGTCGCTGAGTTTGGAGGTTGGGTTCTCAATCACTCGTTGGGCCATTGAACGGTACATCCCTATGAAACACCGACGCTCATTTTTGGCTCCGCTTTTCTCTATGCTTCTCTTCGCGGGGGCTTGCTCCGAAGTATCCGGCAGGACCCCACCCGTCGATGTGGGAGCGGGGCGCGTGGCGTGGTTCGATATCACCACCACCAACCTGGACGAGGCGAAAAATTTCTACGGCAAGTTGTTTGGTTGGACCTTCGAGGCATTGAAGGGAACAGATAAAGCGGTCGAGATCCTTGCGGACGGCACGAGTATTGGAACGTTGCGGGTTGCCAATGGCGCGATCAGCGCATTTGACGGCGTCGTTTATGTTCAGGTCAGCGAGCTGACCGGGAAGTGCGAGCTCGCGAAGGAGTTGGGAGGCAAGATTGTCCCCGGCTTCCCTTTTGATCTTCCTGAGGGGAGAGGGGCCATCGCTCTGCTTCTAGACCCGTCCGGTCACCCCGTGGGCATGTGGTCAAAGACTTCTCTCCCCGCGGCCAGCCCACCGGCTAAGTGATCGCGTGGCTTTCCTGGTCTTCGACCGGAGAAATGGAAACGGAATTCACGGACGCGGCGCGGAGAATCGAAGGGGGCCGCGGGCGTTCTCCGGATCCACTTGGTGGCCACGCTGGGTACAACGCAGTTTTCCGGAAACAACCAGGCGGATGGCTTCGGCCCAAACGTCCGGCAGGCGGTTGCGCCATAAGTCAGGATCAAGGTGGCGGGCGGCTTCGGAAAGACAGAACGTTTTCTGCAAACCGCGCTCGTCGGCGAGAGCGAGCAGGCATTCGGTGATCTTGCGGCGGGTGAATTTCACAGCGCGGAAAGGAATTTGGCAGCGGAAGCGCGCACCGCCTCTTGATCCGGTGGGGCGCGCTTAATCCAACTATTGACGATCATTTTCATGCGCGGATTCTCCGCAAACTGGGGGGCGTGTTGATCGATGAAATTCCAGTACAGGTAGTTGAAGGGACACGCGTTAGGCCCGGTTTTCTGGTCGGGATCGAAGCGGCAGCCGCCGCAGTAATCGCTCATCTTGCGGATGTAGGCGCTGGTCGCGGCATACGGTTTGGTCGCCATGAATCCGCCGTCAGCATACAGGGCCATGCCAATGACATTGGCCGCCATGACCCAATCGAAGGCGTCGACATACATTTCCAAAAACCAGCGGAGCGCATCCTGTGGGCGGATGCCGGCGACGAGCAGGAAGTTCCCAAGAACCATCAATCGCTGAATGTGGTGATTGTACCCGAGCGCGAGGGTCTGGCGGAGGACGTGGTGAAGGCAGTTCATCGGCGTGTCGCCGGTGTAGATCCACGCGGGAATACAGAGGGACAGGCCTTCTGAATAACGCGGGAATACAGAGGGACAGGCCTTCTGAATACAGAGGGACAGGCCTTCTATCGACACAGAGGGACAGGCCTTTTATCGACATTGTAGACACCCGCTGGCGATGCCTCGTTTGCCAATTGACGGCAGGGGTTTAGGCTCGCGGGCGTATTCGCGAGCGGCCACTTCATCTCCGGAGTCGCAGCTCCGTGTCCGTCTTGGTTGTCGCGAGCTGCCGCCTATGAAAATCCGACTTGCCGTTCCCGCGGCCCTCGTGGGCCTGCTGCTCCAGCCCCTTCCGCACGCCTTCGGACAAGGCGCGCTCACGCCACCCGGTGCGCCCACGCCGACCATGAAGTCGCTCGCGCAAGTGGAAGCGCGCATCATCGTCAACGCGACCAACACCCCCGGGGATGCCGCGAACACCTTCATCATCAGCGTACCGGGCTCCTACTATCTCGCCGGCAATGCCACGGGGGTGTTTGGCAAGCACGGAATCAGTATCCAAGCGAGCGATGTGACGCTGGATCTCAATGGCTTTGCCCTCATCAGCGGCGGGACGGGCGCGGGCCCGGTCCGCGGCGTCGACGTTCCGGCGGCCCAGACCGGTTTCTCCCTTCGCAACGGCACCGTGCGTGGATGGAGCGATGGCGGCGTGCGGACGGACCTCGCCACCAGCACGTTCGTGGAAAAACTTCGCCTCACCGACAACACCGGTGCGACGGGTCTGGCGCTGGGCAGCGGCTCAGGCCGGGATTGCGTGGCCACGGGCAACGCCAACGGATTTGTCTTGGGCAACGGCGCCCAGCTCCGGGATTGCGCGGCCACGGCGAATGGAATTGGCTTCTCGTCCGGGGACCGCGCCATGGCCAGCAATTGCATCGCGACGGGGAACAGTGGCGACGGATTCAACTGCACCAGCTACGTAATGTTGATCGATTGCTCCTCGAATCGCAACGGCGGCTCGGGGATCGTCGTCCAAGGAGGCAGCAGCATCGTGCGTTGCAGTGCGACCCGAAACCTTCCCTCGGGCAACGGCATTCAGACGGGCGGCGGCTGCCACCTCGCCGACTGCACGGTCGCCAACAACGGAAACGATGGGATCACAATTTTTTCCGGCACCACGGTGCGCAATTGCACTGCGCAATCGAATGGCGGCACCGGGATAACAGCCATGGGCGGGGCCGATGGCTGCCAGATCATTGGCAACACCTGCCAGGCCAATCTCGGGGCCGGGATTCATCTCGCTTCGTTCAGCACGAGGAATGTCGTGGATGGAAACATCTGTAATTCGAATGCGGCGGCGGGAGTCGCGGCCCAAGGCAGTAACACCTCATCATTCGCAACACTGCCAGCGGGAACGGGAGCAGCACGCAATTCAGCATCGACGCGGGCAACCGGCGCGCGCAGGTGCTCACCCCGACATCGAATGGATTCGTGAGCACGGATCCTTGGGCCAACTTTACGCCCTGAGGTAAAAGTGTCCGCCCGATCGATCGTTTCGTTTGATTCAACCGAGTTTGCGAGCCAGCGCGCTTGTCCGACATGGTCGTGGTCCACCCAACGGGTTGCGCGCCGCGCGGGCTGACACGGAAAGGGAGTGATTAGCTTGCCTGCCGGCACGGTGCGGCGTGGAATCGAGCGAGTGAGCGCGCGCACAAAAACGAGGACGAAGCGGGACGCGGTGTCGCCTGAAGCGTGGACGCGGGAGACGCAGGCGTTCGCTGAGTTGTTAAAGCGCAAGCCATCCAAGCCGCGGCTTTCGCGCTGGGTGAATGAATCGGCGGTGCGGAAGGAATTGTTCGGGTTGACGGTGCTCGGGGTCATCCGCTGGCCGAAGGAACTCGGCCGGCCGGGCACACCGACCTTGGCGGAGGGATTTGTCGGGGTGCACCAATGGTGGTTTTCCGAATGGCACCTTGGCTTGGGCGGGGAAATCATCGAGACGGAAGGGTGGGCGCATTCCGATCCCCCCCAGTTCTGGGACGCGCCGGACGACGCTGGACACTACCGCGTTTATTATTCCTTCCCCGAGCGGGCCAATCCGAACTGGATTGAGATCCGTTTTTCCGGGGTGCGTTGGATTGAGACCGGGTCGGCGCACCTGCCGTACGCCTGGAGCCTCACGCCGCGCGGTTTCATTTTCACGGGCCAGGGCGGCTTGACCGTGCTGCCGTCGATCACGGTGGAGCGCCGCCTGATCCTGACCAATCGAATCTAACGCCATGCCTGCCAAACGCGTGATCATCCGGAAGGACCCGGCCGGCCTGGGGACCTTTCGCGATCTCGATCCGATCGTGCGTGCGCGCGAGCTGGCGAGTTTTCGTGATGAGGTGGCCAAGCAGGGTCCGCTGACCCAGAAGGCGGTCCAGAAATGGATCGGCAGTGCCATCGCGCGGCAACGTCTGCTGGCGGGCGTGGTCTTCGGACACATTCGCTGGCCGAGGTCGCTGGGCCGGCCGCTGATTCCGAATCTCGGCGATGCCTTTGAGTTTCTGCATCAGCGGCTGAACCTGAATGGCGTGGACACTCCGAGCGGACCCGTGAAAACGGGCGTCCTCCAAACGATGCCTGCACCGTTCGTCCACGACGCTTCCACCGCGGACGAATATCGGGTCGCATTTCAGTTCTTCGCCGACTTCTTCAATCACTTCAGCTACCGCATGCGGGAGGGACCCTGGGAGCGGCCGGCGGGGTTGCGGCCGGGCTATCGATTCCTCGATCCTTATGAAATTGTCCCCTTCACGAACGACGGCACCCAGACGATTTTTCTGCCCGACATTCAAGTGCGCTACGTCCCACTGATCCGCGTCGGCGGCATGCGGGTGCTAAAATAAACGAAGCCCTCGAGAACAAGAGGGCGGTGAGAAAAAGGGGTTGAGTCGCCGCGCGGAGGCCGACCCGAGCAATCTGCAACAAAAAGGTTGCATGTTGGAATTGGAGCAGGCAGATCATCCGCAACACATTGGTTGCATAATATGAATGACCTCATTGAAAAACAAATCGAACTGAAGGCCCCGGTTTCGCGGGTCTGGCGGGCATTGACCGACCACCGGGAATTTGGCGAGTGGTTCGGTGTGAGGATCGATGGTCCCTTCGTGGCGGGCGAGCTCTCCACCGGGAACATCACCTATCCGGGCTACGAGCACGTCAAATGGGAGGCGACGGTGACCAAGATGGAGCCCGAGCGGCTCTTTGCCTACACGTGGCATCCCTATGCAATCGACCCGGCGGTCGATTACTCGACCGAGCCGACCACCCTGGTGGAATTCCGGCTGGAGCTGGGAAAGAACGGAGGCACGATGCTGCGCGTCAGGGAATCCGGTTTTGAGCAGATTCCTGAGGGCCGGCGCCCCCTTGCCCTCCGGAAAAACGACGATGGCTGGAGCGGGCAAATGGAGAACATCCAAAGTCATGTCGAATCCAAGGCTTAAGTTCCGCGGGCAACTCAAGCGTCGCGCCGCCGCCTTTGCAGCGCTGGGCGACGCGACGCGGCTGGGGCTGGTCACAACGCTCGCGCACGGGCCCCCGAAGTCGATTACCGAGCTCGCCAGTCATTCACGCCTCACGCGGCAGGGATTGACGCGGCACCTCCGCACGCTCGAGCTCGCCGGCCTGTTGCAGAGCCGGCGGGTCGGGCGGGAGAGCCTATTCGAGTTTCGTCCCGAGCCACTGCACGACCTCAGCGAGTATCTCGAGGAAGTCTCGAAAGAGTGGGATGACGCCCTGGCGAAATTGAAGTCGTTTGTCGAACGGTGACCGCGCCTGATGGAGTTTTTTTTAAACCACAGATTTACGGCGATGAACGCAGATTAAAAGGGCGTTGTTGGAACCTCGAATCGACAGGACCGGGCTGAACCTTTACAGAAGCGAGCGAAGGCAGCGAGGGTGAGGCTTCTTTGTTTTGCGCTCGTTTGGGGCTAATCCTTGTCCGAAAAATCTGCGTGAATCTGCGTGAATCTGTGGTGAAGAAAACCGTTCAGGCCTTGCGGTAGTGATCCGCGAGGCGATACGACCGCGCATACAAGCCGAACGCGGCCGCGGCGGCAAACGCGAAGGCGGCGAAGAAGAACATCTGGAATGCCGTGACGCCAAAGCCGGCCGACTTGAGCGCGTCGGTAAGGGTTCCATTCTTCACCGCGGCGTTCGCGATGAGGACCCACAAGTTCCCGATCGTGACGGAGAGGTTCCAAAAACTCATGAGCGTGCCCTTCATCGCCGGCGGCGCCTGGCTGTAGGCGAACTCGAGTCCGGTGGCAGAGACCAGCACCTCGCCCAGCGTGAGCAGCGCGTAGGGCAGCACCTGCCACACGATCGTGAACGCGTGGCCGCGATCCAGCACCACCTGCATGCCACCGACCACGACCCACGAGGCCGCGGCGAACGCGAGGCCGATCGTCATGCGACGAAGCGCCGTCGGTTCCCAGCCGGAACGTCGCAACGCCGGGAAGAGCACGAGGTTGTTGAAGGGGATCAGCAGCATGACGAGCAACGGATTGAGCGCCTGCATCTGCGACGATTGAAACCAATGCGGCTTGGTCATCGCGTCGGCCTGCAGCACCCACGTCGAGGCTTTTTGGTCGAAGAGCGACCAGAACGGCGTGACGAGAAAGAAAAGCACGAGCACGCGCAGGACCGCGCGCACTCCTTCGACCGCCTCGTCAGGATGCTGGCCCCGCGCACGGTCGAGCTGGAGCCAGACCCCAGCGCCGCCAAAAGCGAGAAGCGCGACGAGCGCGACGCAGAACGAGACGACAAAGCCGAATGACGGCATCAGCGCGAACGAGGCGAGGGCGAGCACGACACCGATCCCGGCGATCACGAGACCGGGCCGGCCGGCCGCGAGCGAGGTCCGGCAAACTCGGAGAAACGAGTGCGGATTGGGCGCGGCGGGCGGCAGGAGCACGTAGCGCTTACGTCCGATCCAAAAGATCAGCGTGGCGATGAACATCAGCGCCCCGGGAATGCCGAACGCGACGGCCGGTCCGTAGCTGCGGAGAAAGATGGGCATCAGCAGCGACGCGAAGAACGAACCGAAGTTGATAATCCAATAGAAGGCGTCGAAGACCACCTTCGCGCGGTGTTTGTTGGATTGGTCAAACTGGTCGCCGACGAACGAGGAGACACAGGGTTTGATGCCGCCCGAGCCGAGCGCGATGAGGCCGAGCCCCGTGTAGAACGTGGTTCGATTCGACTCCGAGAGTGCGAGACAGGCGTGCCCGGCGCAATAGACCAGGCTGAGCCAGAAGATGGTGTGGTATTTGCCAACGAAGCGGTCGGCGAGCCATCCGCCCAACAGCGGGAAAAAATACACGCCAATGACGAAGGTGTGGAAGACGTCCTTCGCGCCGCTGCCGCGTTGCGCCTCGGGGAGATCGAGCAACAGGGTCGAGACCAGGAACACCGTCAGGATGTTCCGCATCCCATAGAAGCTGAAGCGCTCGCAGCCTTCGTTTCCGATGATGTAGGCAATCTGGGACGGAATCCGCGCCTGGGCTGGGGGCGCCGGCTCGACGCTGGCGGAAATCGTGCTCATGCGATGGCTGAAATCTCACGGCGCGAAGCCGGAGGGAAGTTCAATCGGCGGGCAACGATGAATTAACCTGATTGTTCGCAAACGAGGTGTTTCGCTCGCAGTTCACGGAGTTTTCACAAACAAGAGTTGGAAACATGGCTACCTAGCCAAGGACTCCTTTCCACCGCGTCAACTTGAACTCCGTGCGAGTCGCCATCAAATGTGCCGCGAAGTGAAAATTCGTGGTTCCGTCCGGAGTCTTCTAATTTGTGCTCATCTGCGTTAATTTGAAGTTCCAACCCTGTTGCCATGTCTGCCGCTGGAATTCCCCTCGCCGAAGTCTTTGCGCTGCCAACAGCCTACGCGAGTTGGGGCTGATCGAGGATTACGCCCTTGGAGGCGCCCTCGCGGCCATTCGGTACACGGAACCATTCACCACCTACGACGCCGACATTTTTTTCATTCCGATGGACCCGGGGTTGAGCTCGGGGATTCCGGAAATCTACGCTCGTCTGCGCCAGCTTGGCCACGCGATCGAGAGCGCGCACACCGTCCTGCGGGACTTCCTGTGCAATGGTTCGCAACCACCGGGCTGACCGAGGAGGCGGTGCGGGAAGCCGAGACCATTGAGCTTGAGCGCGTAGCAGGAAGGGTCATGCGGGCAGCACCTGATCGCCATCGCGGCGAGCGTCGGAAGGCTTAAGGATCGTGCCCGGATCGAGCAAATGCTGGAGCAAGTCGACCTCGACCGGGGTTTACTGGATGCTATTCTTCTACGTCATCACTTGAGTCTCCCCAATCGATGAAACAAGCCATGCGCCAAAAGCTAGCGCGACTGCCGTATGAGGAAAAGCTCCGGCGCGTTGCAGCACTCATCGAATTGTCGCGGCGCATGCAAGCCACGCGGCCAGCCCGCGCCGAGGGTGGCAAGTGATCACGCAACCATGATTCGGGTCCGGTTCCTCAAGTCCACGACGCTGACGCTCGAAGCGAAGTGGGTTTTTTTATGACTGCGGAAGTTACACATTTACGAAATTGGCTGAACTAAATCAAAGGCTATGGAATCAAATCTTATGCTTGAGGCGAGGGTCCCGCGCGCCGCCGGCTGGGTGCTGGTCATCCTCGGTCCGAGTCTGAGCATCGCGATGGCGGTCATCTCATTCTACCTGTGGCGGACGATTCATTACCAGGGCCAGTTGGGCAGCACGTCGCGCTGGAACGGCAGCCCCGAAATGACGGCGCGCACGTTCCAGCTCTTTGGCACCATCTTTGTCTTTGGCCTCGTCTGCTTGGCGGCCGGAATTTTTCAACTTCGGACCGGGCGACGGAACGTGACCTTTCTGGTCCTTCTGCTCGTCCTCGTCGGAGTCATGTTCCTGCTCGGTCGCCAGGTCATGCAGCTCGCGCGCTGAGGGCGGGTGTTAACGGCAGATTAACGCTGATTTGCGCAAATTATTCGGCGAGACGGGAACCGCAGCGCTCGGCAGTGTGAAATCCTCGGCCGGTCATCGTCGACGGTTCACGAGCGAGAGACTATGGTGGCGGATGACGACCAAATCGGATTGGGCACAGCGGATAGCGGATTTGTGGGCCGCGTTTGACGAGCACGAACCGACGAACTTCCTCGCGAAGGTGCGGGCGATGGTCGCCGAGCTTCCGCGGGGCGATGCGAATGGACTTTTCGAACTCGCTTCCGCGCATGATTCCATCGGCGAAGAGGAATCCGCTGCTTCCTTCTATCGGCAGGCCCTGGCGGCGGGCCTGGCCGGTCCATTGCGGCGTCGGGCCGTGATTCAGCTCGCCAGCACGCTCCGCAACTTGGGTCAGGCGGAGGAAAGCGTCGCGCTTCTGACGGCCGAACGGAAAGCTGGTACCGACGAATTGGACGATGCCGTGGCGGCGTTCCTGGCGCTGGCGCTTGTCGACACCGGGAAGGAAAGGGAGGCAGTGGCCCTCGCGCTCGGGGCGCTGTCACGCCACCTGCCGAGGTACACCCGCTCGCTGGCGAACTACGCCAAAGCCCTCTCCGGGGCGGGGTGAAATATGACACCCGCGGTGGATCGTAATGGACGCGCCGGCGCCGTGACGGGCGAATCAGAGGCATGTCTGATCCCCGAAACTCCGCCCACAAGAAGAAAGTCACTCAGGAGAAAGCTCATCATCCACCTGCTCACCCGGAAGCCGGTTCCGACGTGAAACCCACGCCGGAGAAGGGACCAGCGCCCACTGAGGCTGCGAAAGTGGCGCACAATCAGGCGGATTTCGAAAAGTCGACCGCGGTCCTTTCGAAGCTGAAAGAAATGGAGTTTCATTCCCGCGCGAACATCGAAACGCTCGCCGGATTGACTCTGACGATCGGGGACGACCTGAAGCAAAAGGAATTTTCGGCCCCCATCGATGCGCTGTACTCGGCGCAAGACCAATTTCAGACCAAAATCGCGGCGTTGATCGAGAACTATCGCGCCAAATGCGAGAGCCTGAAGGAAGTTGCCTGAGGATGAGGCGCGGCGCTTCGCGCGAAATCGCATAAATTTCCGGAATTGCCTTGGGTGGATTTCACACGAAGATCACGGAGGCATGGAAATTTTGGAGATCCCGGCACGGGCCTCAAGCGGCGGTGCCGAAGCCGGTCACCTTCGTGCTGCCGTGATTGATGTGTGAGACGGTAGTCCCGCGGATTTCTCCTCCCGATTCAAAGCAGCTTCCCGAGCCGGTCGAGGGCGCTGTTCCAGCCGCCGATGTGGTTATCGCGTGACTCCTGGGTGGGGAGGCTTTCGTGGGTGAGTCGGAGCTCACTGGTGCCCGCATCTTTCTCGAGGAACACTACGGCGACGATGCTGTCGTGATTTTCCCATTCCGGATCGTCGGCCCAATGCCAGGTGTAAACGAGTTTCTCGCGCGGGTGCACCTCACGGTATTCGCCGGTGGCCATCATCTCGTTACCGTCGGGAACGCGCAACCGCCAGCGGTACTTGCCGCCCACCCGCGCGTCGAGGGTCAACTCGAGCGTTTCGCAACCGTCCGGACCCCACCATTGTTTGGCGAGCTCGAGATCAGTCCAGACAGCCCAGACGCGGTCGCGCGGCGCTTGGAAGGTGCGGTTGAGGTGCAGGGCGGTGTCCGAGGACTTGGACGATTTCATGCGAGTTGGAGGGGCGCACAAAAATCATAGCAAAGCCGTCCCATTTCGAAATCACCAATTTTCCTGAATTGGATGTGCGCCCGCCCCTCTCCTCCGCACACTCCAACTGAAACCTCTCTTCATTGCCATCCGAGGCTGGTGGTGATGGCGAAAAACGCGGAAAAACATCAAAGGTTTTTGCTTTCCGCCGCGAATGATATCTGGAGCCAAAAACCCTATAAGATATGAGCGACGAAATTAAGAAAATGGCCCCGGCCGACCCCAACCGCGTCAATATTTACGATGAGCGAGAACTTGAGGACTATTGGGTAGACCACTTCGAAGCCCCCAAGCAGTCGATCATCGATGCGGTCCTTGAGGTGGGCGTGAAGGCCGATGCCGTCTACAAGCAAATCGGAAAAACGCAGAGTTAACCCGAGAAAGTCCCGCCGCGGGGTGGCCGGCTGCGTCGGCAGCTTTACTAAATGCCAAATTCCCTGAACCGAGCTGAACGCAAACCACCGATTTCGCAGATTGTCGCAGATTTTTCGAAAAGGGGTGACAAGCGCAAGTTTACAGGAAAAAGCACGAGTCGAAGAGCTTTGCGCTCTGCGTTTCATCCATTCATTCGCGCTCATTCGTGTCTGCCGATTTGTGGTTCTGCCTGACAGCTTAATCTGCGTTCATCTGCGAAATCTGCGGTTCCATCGTCTTCGTTTTCCCCGCGTTGTTCGTGTGAAACCACTGACTCACGGCTGGACGTGCGCCTGGAAGAATTTCACGATGAGCGCGGGCGCGGCTTCGGGATAACGGTGGCCGCCCGGGTGCAGATAGGTCGCCACCTCGGCGCCTTTGGTCGATGGATACGACGTGTAACCCATCGCGTCCGGCTGGCGCGGACCGCAGCCGTCGACCTCGAGTACGTAGTCGATCATCCGTTCCTGCCAGGCGAATTTGACCAGCAGATCCTTCGGACTGCCGATGTGCAATACGGGCTTCGGCTGTAACTTCTGGAATCCACGCGCGAGCAGCGCGGCCGACGGCGCAAACGCGGCAAACGTGTCGCCACGTTCCGCCCAGAGGAGGTACGTGAATAAGCCGCCGTTCGAGTGACCGGTCGCGTAGATGCGCTTGTCATCCACCGGGAAATCCGCACGCAGGCTGGCGAGCATCACGTCGAAGAACCTCAGATCGCGGTCGCCCTGTCCGCCAGCCATGCCCTGCCAGCCGGGCCGCTTTCCCTCGGGATCCGTCAGCGCGCCGGCCGTGGGCAGGCCTTGCGGATAAACGACGATCGCATCCGGCCAGAATTGGTGAAGCAGAAAACTGCGCGACGCCTGAGTCATCGTACCGCCGTGCCCGTGAAAGGCGAAGACCAGGGACGACCTGCCGCGGGCGACGGCTCCGGCGGGAAGGCTCACCAACGCCTCGCGTGTCACTCCGTCCACGTTCCAGGTGCGCCGCTCGAGCTCCGCCGCCGCCATGGTATGAACCAGGCAAACCAACGAGAACAGCTCCACGAATGGTCGGCCGCAAGGCATGCCTATTCGAACCAGGAACGCGGCGGAAAGTTTCGCGAAATCAGCGACGCGTCCGCCGGGTAAATCAATTCAGTTTGCCAACTTCAACCCGTCCTCAACTCAAGTTCCGCAATGCGCCGTCGTCACGGCTGGATAAGCCCCTCGATTTCGTCCGCGGTGTAGCGTGGTGGGATGTAATTTGGCCAGTTCAACTCGTGCCGGCCGCGCGATGCTGGACGTACGGCCAGCCTCACGCATGGTCGACAGGTAGAAATTGTCGCGGGGCTGGACGAATTCGCTTTCACCCGTCGTGAACGCATCCCGCTGCGATGCGTCAGGAACGCGCTGCGATTTTTCGTAGTATTAGACCTGCGCTCGTCGTTCACCTTGTGTCATGCCCGCCTGAAGCGAAGGTCTCCAAATGGATTCGCCACCGCCCTTCGACCTGCGCGCCTATCTGGCACGAATCGGATTTGCAGGGGAGCCGCGACGGGATTTTTCCACGCTGCGCGCGTTGCACGAGGCGCACGCAACGCACATCCCGTTCGAGAACCTCGACATTCTGCTCGGGCGCGGCATCCGCCTCGACCTGGCCAGCCTCGAGGCGAAGCTGGTGCGCGACCGGCGGGGCGGCTATTGTTTTGAGCAGAATGCGCTTTTCGCGGCGGCGCTGGAGGAAATTGGGTTTCCCGTCACGCGACTTTCGGCGCGCGTCCGCCTGGGGATTCCTACGACTCTCCCGCGCACGCACATGCTGCTCAAGGTCGAAGCCGATGGAGGGTCATGGATTTGCGATGTCGGTTTCGGCGCCTGGGGACTTCTCCAGCCGATCGCGCTGGCGGCGAATGTCGAGACCGAGCAGGACGGGTGGACGTATTGTCTCCGACGTGAGGACGAGGTCACGTGGGTGCTGCAGTGCCACGAATGTCCGCTCGGCCCCGATCTTTACGCGTTCGATTTGACGCGGCACCTCCCCGTGGACTACGAGCCGGCGAATTTCTACACTTCGACTCATCCCGAGTCGCGGTTTGTCTTGTCTCTGACCGCGCAACGGGTGGGACGCGGCGTGCGGCACGTCCTGCGCAACCGCGAACTCGTGACGATTCACGCGGATGGGACGCACGCAGAGTTGATTGCGACCCACGAGCAGCTGCTCGATGTGCTGGCGGTGTGTTTCGGAATTCGACTTCCGGCTGGCACACGTTTTCCGCAGTTTGAGCCGGGCGCCTGACCGGCCCGGCTTTGTGTCACCACGCGAAATCACGGGGATTTTCTGCCCGAACGGGGCGATATTTCTGTTCTCATGCCGTTCCCGCTTTCCGTCCTGGATCTATCCCCGCTCCCGGCGGGATCAAGCAGCACCCGCGCGCTGCGCAACACGCTCGACCTGGCCGTGCTGGCCGATCGCCTGGGGTACCGCCGCTACTGGGTCGGGGAACATCACAATCTGCCCAGCGTCATTTGCACATCCCCTGAGGTGATCATCGGACACGTGGCCAGCGTGACCCGGGACATTCGCGTGGGGTCCGGTGGCATCATGCTACCGAACCACGCGCCGCTGCGCATCGCCGAGGCCTTCCACACCCTGGAGGCGTTGCACCCGGGGCGGATTGATCTAGGCCTCGGCCGCGCGCCGGGTTCCGACGGTCGCACCGCGCTGGCGCTGCGGCGCACGATCGAGCGCGTGAGCGCGGACGATTTCCCCGAATTGCTTGACGAGTTGCTGGCCTTCGGGTCGCGCAGTTTTCCGCCGGGTCACCCGTTTCAGTCGGTCCG
Organism: Verrucomicrobiota bacterium; assembly: GCA_025353105.1. GTDB lineage: Bacteria > Verrucomicrobiota > Verrucomicrobiia > Chthoniobacterales > SZAS-18 > SZAS-18. The sequence continues at coordinate 2,340 of JANXRG010000114.1, read as the reverse complement.
CGCGCTGCCCGACGATGTGGCACTGCCGCCGATCTGGATCCTGGGCTCGAGCGATTTCGGCGCGCGGCTCGCGGCGCTGCGAGGATTCGGCTTTGGCTTTGCGCATCACTTCAGCGCGCAGTGGGCGCTACCGGCCGCGAGGGCGTACCGGGATAATTTTCGACCGTCGAAGCACGGTGCCGCACCGCACTTGATCCTGACCGTCACGGCGGTCTGCGCGGAGACCGACGCACAGGCGAACCATCTCGCGGCCACGCTCGATCTCGCGGCCGTGCGGCGGTCACGCGGGGAATTTGCTCCGCTCGTGAACCCGGACGAGGCGATCACGTATCCGTTCTCGCCGTCGGAGCGGGCGGTCATCGAGAATTTCCGCGAGAACATCTTCGTGGGCTCGCCGGCGACGGTGCGGGCCGGCCTTGAGGGTCTGTGTGCCGCGACGCGCGCCGACGAAATCATGATCACGACGATGGTGTGGGATCACGCGGCGCGCCGGCGCTCGTACGAAATGCTCGCGGAGGCGTTTGGCCTGGAGGCGCGGAATGCCGAAGCAGCCGCGCGGCCGCGGCGAGCGCAGTCCGCCGCGGCCTGAACTGACCGGAACCCCGGGCGGCGGTGAGAAAATCGCGCCGGGCGTTGGGCGACAAGCCGGTGACGCGTGTAGATTGCCGGTATGGATATCGCTGCGATGCGCAAGGAATACGCCCTCGCCGGGCTCGACCGGCCCGAGCTGGACCCGGATCCGCTGAAGCAGTTTACGAAGTGGTTTGCGATCCATCTCGCGGCGCCCGACGGCGAACCAAATATCATGACGCTGGCCACCGCCGGCCGCGACGGCGCGCCGTCATCGCGCAGTTTGCTGCTCAAGGGCTATGATGCGGACGGCTTCCGATTCTTCACGAATTACGGCAGCCGCAAGGCGCGGCAGATCGAGGAAAATCCGCGCGTCAGTCTTACGTTTCATTGGTTCGAGCTGGAGCGGCAGGTGAACATCGAGGGTTCGGTCACACGCACTTCACGGGAAGTCTCGCGTGCGTATTTTGATTCGCGTCCGCTCGGCAGCCGGTTTGGCGCCATACTTTCCGCGCAGAGTTCGGTGGTTGCGGATCGGGCATATCTCGAGGAGCGCCTGCGCGCATTGGAGGAGCGGTATGCGACCGAGGATCCGCCACTGCCGGAGCACTGGGGCGGGTATTGCGTGCGCCCGACGCGCTACGAATTCTGGCAGGGCCGTCTAAATCGTTTGCACGATCGCTTTCAATACCGCCTCGAGGCCACTGGCGCCTGGGTCATCGAGCGGCTCGCGCCCTGAGGAGACGTCACTTCGACGATGAGCTTCACCGTCCCGCCTGAGCTCCAGGGTCGTCACGTCCGGCTTGAGCCGCTGCGTCGCGAACATGCGGCCGGTCTCGCCGAGGCGGTGAAAGACGGGGAGTTGTGGAAGCTTTGGTACACGTCCATCCCGCCGCCGGAGGACATGGCCACCGAGATCGAGCGCCGGCTCAAGCTGCAGGACGACGGCTCGATGCTGCCGCTCGCGGTGCGGCACGAACCGTCGGGGGAGCTCGTCGGCATGACCACATTCATGAACATCGACGCGAAAAACCGGCACGTGGAGATTGGATCGACGTGGTACGCGCGGCGCTGCCAGCGCACGCCGCTGAACACGGAGTGCAAGCTCATGCTGCTCACGCACGCGTTCGAGACGCTCGATTGCATCGCCGTGGAATTTCGCACGCATTTTTTCAACCGGCAGAGTCGCGAGGGCATCGAGCGGCTCGGGGCCAAGCTCGACGGTGTCCTGCGACATCACCAACGCATGCCGAGCGGCACCCTCCGCGACACCTGCGTCTACAGCATCATCGCGCCGGAATGGCCGACGGTGAAGCCGCACCTCGAATGGCAGCTGGCGAAGCCGCGCGATTGACGCGCCCACGTGTTACTTCGCCTTTGCGCGCGCGACGACCGCGGCCACGTCGTCAATCACAACCACCGCCTCGTAGAATTCTGCGCCCGTCAGTTGCGTGAGGTGGGCAAGGTCCTTGCCGACGAGTTCCACCTTGCCGCTGATCTTTTCGCCGTTCTTGAGGCGCAACTCAACGGTTTGTCCGGTTTGCCGTGAGAGGACGCTCTTGACCGAGTCGTCCGCTTTGGGGTCCAGTCCCGCTTGCACCGTGGCGGCGGCGGCGAGGCAAAGGGTCAGCGAGAAGACCGCGAGAATTTTTCGATTGGGAAACATGGTGTCAGTTTAGAAATGCGCCGGCCAAAGACAAGCGCGGTTCGAATCGTCCGCCCGGCGCGCGGCGCCGGGAGACGCGAAAGGTTTGACGGCGCGGGCGGTTT
>JANXRG010000104.1 GCA_025353105.1 Verrucomicrobiota bacterium | reverse complement strand
GAGTATACAAAGGGACAGGTCTTTTGTAGAAAAGGCTTGACGCGAAGGTATGAGATCGTTTGATGGGTCCATGCGACTGCCCCGCCTGAAAGCCCCCACGGATTTGCCGGTGGCGTATTACCACTGTCTTTCCAGAGTGGTGAACCGGGACTTTGTCCTCGGGGACGTCGAACGCGAGAAGTTCGTCGAGCTGCTGCGCCAGTATGAGGCATTCTGCCAGGTTCGCGTTGTCACTTACTGCGTGATGAGCAACCACTTTCACGTCCTGCTCGAGGTCCCGCGGCGGCCTACTGACGTCAAACTCACGGATGAGCGCTTGCTCCAGCGACTGAAAGCCATCTACAGCTCGATGCAACTGGCCGAGGTCCGGAGCCAGCTGTACATCTTTCGCACCAACGGAGACGACCTGGCGGCCGAAGCCTACAAGCAGACCTACCTCGACCGGATGTGGGACGTGAGCTCCTTCATGAAGCTGGTCAAACAACGCTTCAGCCAGTGGTTCAATCGGATGCACAAACGCAAGGGCACGCTGTGGGAGGAACGCTTCAGGAGCGTGCTGGTGGAGGGCGCGAGCGAAGCCCTGTGGGCGATGGCGGCGTATATCGATCTGAATCCCGTGCGCGCCGGAATGGTGGCGGATCCCAAGGATTATCGCTGGTGCGGATACGCCGAGGCGACGGCAGGACGCAAGGCCGCCCAGGACGGTCTGCGCGTGGTCGTGGAGACGCAGACTGAGCAGACGGTGGCGCAGGCGCGGCAGGTTTTGAATCTGTACCGCAGTCTGCTATTTGTGGCAGGAGAAGAGGAAGGCCTGGATGTGGCAACCCAACGCGCGATGCGGCGAGGATTCAGCCGCGAGCAAATCGACGCGGCACTGCTGGCAGGCGGGCGTCTGACTTGGGGTCAAATGCTGCGCTGCCGGATTCGATATTTTTCCGATGGAGTGGCGCTGGGCACACGCGAATTTGTGGATCAGATTTTCCACGCGGAACGACAACGTTTTTCGAGCGACCGAACGACCGGGGCCCGACCCCTGCGCCGGTTAGAGGCGGGCGGGCTTCGCACGTTGCGCGATTTGCGCGTGCAACCGATCGGGTAAGACGAAATTTGAACTCGACGGTCCAGAGGGACAGCGGTCACCCACAGAAGCAGGCGTTGGCGGGGGCATACTCAGATGTCCAAAAAGCGAAGCCATGGATCGTATCTTCTCCGCGCAAAGATGCTCCGCGTGGATCTGACTCGCTACCTCCGCACTTCTGGTTTCACGATAGAAGACAGTCTTCACCAATCGCCTTGACGGGCCGAGCGGTGATGTCTACGAATCTTTCATGAGTTCAGGGACTAAAAATGATTTGGAATTTGTCCAAGTTAAAGCCGTGACCGTGGCTGTCTTGAACGCGGAGCGGGCCAAGCGTTTTTATAGAGAAACGCTCGGCCTTCCACCAGAGACCGCTCGCCCGCTGAATATGGCCTTCATGATTGGCGATGTCATCCTGCTTCTCAAACCGCAAGAGGATTGGTATGCGAAGCCAACGGATCAGTTGAACCCCCGCATTACGCGGGAGGTGAAGGATGCCTACGCGACGGAAAAGGCGTTACTCGAGCGGGGGGTCACCATTTCTGATCCGGTAACCGTTTACGGCGTCAATCCGATAGGCGCCTTTCTCGACAGCGAGGGAAACAAGCTTTGGTTTTGTTCCGATTCGGCGAAAAACTGAACGCAATGGTCCTTGTTGCAGGGCAAACGGGGTCGGATCACTACATTTCAAAATTGAGGTCACAGGCCCCTTCCCACCCTTTGAGACATTTGCGTTCCTTGGTGGTTAATGATCGCCGGAGTTTTCGGGAGACCTCCTCCGCGCTAGCCTGCTCCGCGTGGATCTGACTCACTACCTCCGCGCTTCCCGGAGAGCGCTGATCTTTACCGGCGCGGGAATCTCCACCGCGAGCGGCATCCCGGATTTCCGTGGTCCGCAGGGGGTGTGGAAACGACGTCAACCGGTCTACTACGACGATTTCATGTCATCGGAAGCGGCGCGCATCGAGCATTGGGATTACAAACTCGAAGGCTGGGAATCCTTCCGCGACGCGCGCCCGAACGCCGTCCACGAAGCGATCGTGAAGTTGGAATGCGCCGGCAAGCTGCTGATGCTGATCACCCAGAATATCGACGGCTTGCACGCGCTCGCGGGCACGAGCCCCGAGCGACTCGTGGAAATCCACGGCACGAATTCAAAAGTCGAATGCCAGAGTTGCCATTGGCGCGACGCTCCGCAGGTCCACTTCGAGTTCTTTCGGATCCATCGCACCCCACCGTTGTGCCGCTGCGGCGGATACCTGAAACCGGCGACGATCAGCTTCGGACAAAACTTGAATCCACGTGAGTTGGAGCGCGCCCACGAGGCCGCCCTGGCGGCGGATTTGGTGATTGCCCTCGGTTCCACGCTCTCCGTTCACCCGGCCGCCTCGTTCCCGCTGCTCGCGGCGCGGCGAGGCGTTCCCTACGTTATCATCAACCAGGGAGAGACGGATCAAGATGGTGAGACGGCCGTCACCCTCCGACTCGAAGGAGAGGTCACCGAAATCTTTCCCAAAGCCGTCGATGATTCGCTCTCGTAGTCCAATTCTTTCCCCGTCTGCAGCCGCCTTACATTTGACGCCTCCGGCCGGTGCCCGCGGTGAAGTGACCGCCCGAAGTTTGCTTGCAAGCAAACGGGAAACGCGCTGGCGTTAGAATCCGTGGGCAGACCTGGCACCAAGTCGTGGCTTGCGCTCTGCTTGTAATCATTTCAAATGACGGTTCCAACCGAGTGATGAAATCGACCGCATCGCATACCGCTTCGCTGTTTATCGCGCTTGCCCTGCAGGCGGGATCGGCAGTCGCGGCCAGCATCGACCCCACCTACGCGCCAAACCTAGCGATTTCCACGACGTCGCCGTGGGCAAACTTTAGTTACTAGCGGGACTTCCCCGAACTCATTACCCGGGGCGATGCGCGCGGTTGCAAGGGAACCGTCCGGGGGGAAATTTGGGGTCGGGACAAGATTGCTGATACCTCCCGCGCGGTCCCTCGATTCCGCTCAGGATGAGCTGACTCACCACCGCGGAGCGCGCATCAAGACGCAACCTCGGCGGATGCATCGGGGCCGCCTGCGAGGCGCTGGGCGTGGAGATCCCTCATGTCGGCCAGTTCCTTCCGAATCGCCTTGAGGTTACCTTCAATCGCCTCCTGCTCCCCGCGCTGCCGGCCGACGGGCGTCTGGCTAAGCTGCTCGAGTTTCGCTTCGCCGACTTCGAATCGGTGGATTCGCCGCTCGAGTTCAGGCGTGTTAATCGCGATCATATTTCGCAACATCCGAGCGATTCGCCCGCACGCAACTTTCCCGGAATGCGGTTGGCAACAGACGAGGATTAACCACCAGGAACACGAAGGAGACGAAAGGGGGGGCGGAGGCCCGAGGGCGCGGGGCCGAACGGCGGAAACACAAGGAACTCGAAGAGCCTTAGACGGAGTTTACCGAGTTGAAGAAATTTTCGGGACTGCCTCCCTCCCACCCCTTTGTGACCTTTGCGCTCTTTCGTGGCTACTTTCCGGCTCCCGTGCGTGGACGCAAAACGTTCGGCAGTCGCGAACGACATCGTTCGAGTTCAGGTCTTTGACTCGAGATCGCCGTTCAAGCGGAGAAACTCCAAACCCCTTTGCCCAATGAACCATTCCGCAAGTCCCTCGTGATGATGAATCAGCGCCTCTCTGTCCAGCGCATCGCAATTCGTGAGGGCATCCTCCGCGGAAATCACCAGCGAGATTGCGATCTGCTCCACATCCAACCCGTATTCGATCCGTGCAAGCAGCTTCAGGATTTCGACCATGATCGGCACGCTGGTGAGATCTTCCGCTTTCGCCGGGCTGATGGTTAGGATCCCGATGCCAACCCGTTCCGCCTCGGGTTTTGCACTCTCCATTTTTCTCTCCAGCTCCCGGTCATGATCTTTCAATTCGGTGGTCGTCCGATCGGGATGTCGAATCTCATTTTGCAACGTCTCGGACGTCCTGAACCCGGCGACCCATTTTCCAATCCATCCAAACATGGCGCCAAATATACCATTTCCGCGATTAGAATTCACCACAAAGGCTCAAAGGTCACGAAACCAGCGATGCAACACACCAGGGACGAAACGCGAGTCGGAGTCGTAACCCATTCTCTTCATTCGATTAAGTCTCTCCAGGAATTCGGACGACGGGAGCAACCACGAATTGACGCGAAGGAATACGAATCAAGACGAAAAGTCTGAGACGGAATCAACGGAATTGGATGAAGCGGAGTTTATCCATCGCCTCGCTGCTCCTCCGTGATCGCCGCGAGCTCCGCGCGAAACCCGGCTCGGGGTCGTAATCGATTCCCTCCATTCATTTCATTCTGTCCGAGACTCCGATCCTCCCGCCCTCCCGTTGCTCCCTTCGATTGAGTTGGTGGTCGGCCATCTACTTCTCGATTGTCTGTAAAATCGCGGCGGCGACCTGCTCGGCTTTATCCCAGCGCTTCTCCTTGATGGCCTTATCCAACTGCTCAAGATTGTCTTTGACCTGGGCGGGGCCATTCTTTTTGATCCAGCCAGGCAAATTCGCCTGAATCTTGTGGATTTTGTCCGGGAGGTCCGCCGGAGGGATGACGGGGACGGGAATTGGTGCTTCGTGCAGCGTCTCTCCGGTCAGGAATTTGCGGTAGGCCGCCAGCGCGCCTTTACTTTCGGCGATTTTTCTAAACGGATTGCTGTCGTCACCAACGCCCCAACCAAAGAGGTTCACCAGTACCGCGCCATGGTTGAACAAATTGCCAAGATAACCTTCCATCTCCATTCCCATGCCGGAATGTTCCGCCTCTCCCGGATCGATGGCGGTCCCTTCGGTCGAAGCCCAACCAGGATTCCCGTGCTTGTTCAGTTCCTCCTGCCACTGGTCCAAATGTCCCGGCTGTGGGTAGGTGGAAAACCCCGGGAGGCCACGTTCACAAAACGCGACGGCGGGCGGCGTAAAATTGATCGTCCGAAGATACGGCGCGGAGAAATCGGCCGGCTTCGCGCGCTTGGCGAGTTCATACATCGTCGAAGACATGTAGGCGACATGCGAATAAACCTTATTCCCGGGAACACCCGCGGCGATCAGCGACCCGGCCCAGAAGCCGACAAATTCCCTGGTTATCTCGCCGAGCGCTCCGTCGATATCGGCAGGTGGATTCCTTGCGCTGTAACCGGCGTTGGTCAGAGCTCGATAGCCCAGATATTTCCCGGTCTCATAATCCCGCCCAATCTGAGTCTCCCATCCTGCGATGATGCCGAGGAAGAGATCGTCTTTCGTCGCCGCTTCTAATTTCTTGATGCCCTTGGCTATTTCCCCGCCGATGAGCAGGGCGCGCGCCGCCACGGCATCCTTCACGGCCCGGCTGTTCAGGCAAAGCTGCGGCATGATCTTCATCGGCTTTGAGGACCAATCCAGCCGCCGTCCGGTATTGAGGGTTCCCTGCCAGTCCAACCATTCGACGCTCTCAGGCGCATTCAATTCCTTCAGTCGGCCCCAGAACATGGAATCGTCGAGATGGAAACCAATGGCCACGCCGGTTTTCAATGCGAAATAAAAACCTGCGGCGATCAGTTTTCGCACATCCTCGTCGGAATTGTCGAAGGCGATGGGACCGAGAACAAAACCGAGCCGCCGGTCCTTCGTTCCGACCGTGCCAATGCGGTCACGCAGATCGAGGACCGCCGTGCGCAAGTCAATGGAAAGCGGCGGAAAGGCCTGCTGCAGGAGAGTCGAATTCAATTCGCCGGTAAATATTTGAAAGGCGAGATAGCGCACGGGTTCGTCGGCCGGGGCGCTTGCGGCAAGACAACAAATGGCCGAAAAGGTGAGGCCAATCGTTTTTGGGGAGCGCATTTTCCGCCTTTCCCGTGAGGGCATTCCGCGCTAAACACCTCAGCAATGAACGGCGGCATATGCAACATCGACCGTCCGGCAAGACGGAATTGAGCAAGATTAGAGAGTCCAATGAGCCAGTCCATGGCGGCGGGCTCGCCTCAGCGCAACCCAATTATGGGGCTGCCGGGAATGGTAAGGTCTTGCGTCTGGAACGGCACGGTCCAACGATTCAAAAAAATACAAAGGAATACTAAGGGACAGGTCTGAATGGCACTACTAAGGGACAGGTCTGAATCGCACTAAGTTAAGAGTACTTTGGGATGTTTTTACCCTGTCGGCGCTGAGCGCGAACGCCGGTCAGTCATGCTTCAGTACCTCTCCTCAATTCTCGTCATTTCAGAAGGGAAAAAACAAGTTCTCGCTCGGTGTGAAGAGGCGCGTACAATCAGATTTCACGAGGCTTCTGCTCTGGAAAACCCCGCTTAACTTAGTGCCATTCGGGTCAGGCCCCAAAAAATCTGACACTTTCCACGCGATCCCGCGGGGCCGTGGTGTGTCTTTTTGCGGTGGAGAATTTACAACTCGCTCCTCTGCGGCAGTTGGCGCCGTCTCGTGATCGCACCGGGGAATGTCGCAATTTTGGCGCGTGGATCTTGGTTCCTCCCGCCGGGCTTTCGCTCTAGCATATTCCAACGCGAAAATATTTTCTCCATGCCGACAACCCGCCGAAGCTTCCTCAAGTTGTCCGCCGCCGTCGGCGGATCCATCGGCCTCGGCGCCATTCCACAAATGTACTCCGTATTGCTCGAAGGCGAAGCCGCCGGTGCCAAGGCCGCCAGCGGGAACCCGCTGAATATCCTCATTCTGGGCGGTACCGGTTTCACGGGACCGTGCCAGGTCCGCTATGCGTTAAGTCGCGGCCACAAGGTTACGGTTTTCAATCGCGGCAGGACCCACCCCGGTGAGCTGCCCGACGGCGTCGAGCAATTGATCGGCGATCGAAATGGAAAACTCGATGCGCTCAAGGGTCGCAAATGGGACGTCGCAATCGACAACCCCACCACCCTGCCCGTTTGGGTGCGCGACGCCGCGGAAATCCTCAAGGGTAACGTCGATCGCTACATCTTCATTTCCACGATTTCCGTCTATTCCGACAAGAGCAAGCCCGACCTCGACGAAACCGGCGCGCTGGCGAAATACAGCGGCCCGGACGCAATGAAGGAAACCATGGAAGCGGTCCGCGCATCCAATTTCGAACTCTACGGCCCCCTCAAGGCCCTCGCGGAAGCCGAGGCGGAAAAGTGGTTTCCCGGCAAGTCCATGATCATCCGCCCGGGATTGATCGTCGGGCCGGGCGACGAAACGGATCGGTTCTCGTATTGGCCGGTGCGCATCGACCGCGGCGGCCACGTTCTCGCACCGGGGACTCCGAGCGACCCCGTGCAATTCATCGACGCGCGCGACCTCGCGGAATGGACCATTCGGATGGCCGAGCAACGCACCACCGGCATTTACAATGCGACCGGGCCATCGCCGGCGCTGTCGATCGGCGGCCTGCTCGAAGGCATCAAGGCCGCGGAAAACTCCGCCGCGAAATTGATCTGGGTGGATGCGGATTTCCTCGCCGCGCAAAAGGTCGAGCCGTGGTCGGACATGCCGGTCTGGGTGCCGCCACGCGGCGACATGCTCGGGTTCAGCCGCACCAGCATCAAGCGCGCGCTCGAAAAGGGCCTCACGTTCCGGCCGCTCGCCGTGACCACTCGTGAGACGCTCGCGTGGTTCAAATCGCAACCAGCGGTGCGCCAGGAGAAATTGAAGGCTGGACTCTCGCCCGCGCGCGAAGCCGAGGTGCTCGCGGCGTGGAGCGCGCGCCTAAAATAACGCGCGACGCCTTGGAGAACTCGAAGTTCGCAATTCGCAACTAGAAGAAACTAGAAGAAAGAGCGGAAAAGAAGGTTAGAACCGAAAGTTTCGAAAGCGGCAATTCGAACTTTCTTTGCGTTCCCGTCTTAAGCTTTCCTCGAACCGAGCGAAGCGAGAAAGCTTTTCAAACTTCTCTCTCTTCTCGAAAGGCAATTTCGCGTTTGAAACTTCGAGTTTCCGGCGCAGCGCGCCTGCGCGTTCCACCAGGTCCACTGTCGCACCAGTCCGCCCAGGCCTCACGAAACATTGGTGCGCCGCGGGACGAATTCACTTGATCTGGGATCTCGCGCAACCCTTCGTTAGCGGATGAATTCTGGTGGCCAACGCGACGCACGATGGGTCCGGGCCGGATCGATCGCGAGCCTCGCCGCCGTATTTCTGGTTGTTTTGGGCGCGCGCGTATGGCTCATCGACCGTTACGGCGGGAGCGTGCCGTATCTCGACCAATGGAACGGCGAGGCGGAAATGGTGCTGGTACCTTGGTTGAACGCGACCCTCCGGCCGACCGATTTATTGCTTCCGCACAACGAGCATCGCATCGTGCTATCGCGCGTCGAAACGCTATTGCTGTTCATCGCCAACGGGCAATGGGATCCGCAACTGGAAGCCGTTTGCAACGCGATTTTTCAGGCTGCCTCCCTCACGTTTTTGGCGGGTGTCTTCCAGCAGTTCGTGTCGCCCCGAACATCACGGATCGTCCTGTGCTCCTTCATTCTGCTGGGCGCTCTTCCCATCGGCTGGGAAAACACGCTCGTTGGATTTCAATCACCGTTTTATTTTGTTCTGTTCTTTTCGATGATCGCGCTGCTCGGCCTTGGCACCTGTGCCGCTCGAAGCCCGGGTTAATGGGCCGGGGTGGCCGCGGGGGCGCTCGCCTGCCTCGCCCAGGCCTCCGGTTTTTTTGCAATGGTCTGCGTATTGGGCTCCATGATCCTCCGACTCGCGCGCAACCGATTGCGTCCGATCGATCACGGAACTCTCGTCACGGCGTTCGTCTGCCTCGCTTTCGTTGTCGTTGCAATTTTCACGCGCACCGACGTGCCGGGTCATGCCGTGCTCCATGCGCAATCGCTGTCCTCGTTCGGCGTCGCTTTCGCACGCTGTCTCGCGTGGCCGTGGCCGGAGCGACCTTGGCTCGCGGCTCTCATCTACCTCCCGTTGCTCGGCCTCCTTTACCGGAATCTTGCAAGTGGTGACTCCTCGGCGGCGAGCGCAGGTCAATCGCGTGGAATTTTTTTGGTCGGCGCGTGGGTGATCCTGCAAGCGGCGGCGATCGCGTGGGCGAGAGGGGGTCCGGGAAACGGGCCGGCGTCGCGCTACGCGGATATCCTGGCCCTCGGATTGATCGTCAACCTTTGCGCCCTGCTGCTGTTGAGCGAGGCCGGGAACCAGCGGCGACCACCGCACTGGCTCAGGGGTTCACTCGCGGCGGTTTGGATTAGCGGCCTGCTCGCTGGGGTATTCACGGACAGTCGAGAGAATTTCGCGGGGGCGCTCCCCGCTTTTCGTGCCATGGTGAAATCGCAGGAGAGCCTGCTTCGTCGCTACGTTCTAACGGGCGACGAGGCTTTGTTGCGCGGAAAGATTTATCCTGAGATTCCGTATCCGGAGTCATCCATGCTCATCCGCTTGTTGGGCGTCGCCGCTTTGCGGGAGAATCTGCCCGCGGTGTTGCGCGCTCCGCTTCCGCTGCTTTCGACGGCGCCATCGGTCTCGCGTAGCGTCACGTTGCCGTCGCCGCTTGATCGGTCCCTCGAGATTGCGGCACGGGATTTCTGGATGGTGCGCTCGAATGCACCGGGCGATGCGAAGATCGTGGAGGTCGCGTTTGGAAATCCCGGCCGCCTTCCGTTTGTGGAATGTCAGACGGCGGGATCCTCAGATCGCGGTGCAACGCGCCTTGCGGCGATCCAGGGCGATGCTGCCGTGATCGCCTTTCGCCCACCCTCCGGCAATCCCGGTTGGCGGGTCATCTCGTTTCCGCGGAAGTCAGACCGTCTGGAAATGCGCGCCACGGCATCGGGCGCAGACAACTGGGTGGCATTCACGCGCCCGGTGGAGCTAGGGCGACTTTCCCATTGGTCGAACATTCTCCGCCGACAATGGAAGCCGCTCGTGATCGCGGGGGCCGCGCTGCTGGCCGCGTCGCTCCTGACCGCGCCTTGGTTCAGTCGCTCGACCGTAAACCTGCCGCGAACATAAACCGCCCCCCGATTTGGGGTGTTCGGTGTCAGGAATTGCGCGCGGAAAATAGTTGGCCGTGCCACATTGTCGCGGGCGTCGCTGAGGCTGGACCGCGCGGGATGTCGCATGCTGCAAATCCGCTGGCCTGAAAATTGGCGGTTGCGCTAACTTGGCCTATGGAGCAACCGCGATTGGTCCCCAGGCATCACGCCCTCGAGCGGGCTTTCGTGCATTCCCGCGCATATCTTGACGGACTGGATGTCACGTCCGTGGCGGCCACCGCGACGACGGACGAGCTGCGCAAACGATTGCTGCGTCCGCTCGCGGATGACGGCGTCGAGCCAGCCCGCGTGATCGATGAAATGGTGGCCGACAGCGCGGGCGGCCTGCTGGGCAGTGCGGGCGGAAGATTCTTTGGCTGGGTGATCGGCGGCGCGCTGCCCGCCGCGCTCGCGGCGGATTGGCTGACCTCGGCTTGGGATCAGAATTCCGGACTGTACGCCTGCGGTCCCGCGTCCGCTGTCATCGAGGAAACCTGCGGGATTTGGCTCAAGGATCTGCTTGGTTTGCCGCCGGCGGCCAGCTTCGCCCTGGTCACCGGCTGTCAGATGTCGCATGTCACGTGCCTCGCGGCCGCGCGTCATCGCTTGTTGGCCAGCCGTGGGTGGGATGTGGAGCGGGGGGGACTTTCCGGCGCGCCGCATATTCGCATTCTCACGGCCGACACGCGACACAGCTCGATCGATCGCGCGGTGCGTCTCCTGGGATTTGGCACCGACTCGATCGTCAATCTTTCCGCGGATGAGCAGTGCCGCCTGACCGCTCGAGCCCTCGCCCAGGCTCTGCGGGAGGCGGCCGGCGTTCCGACAATCGTTGTGCTGCAGGCGGGCGACATCAACACGGGCGCCTTCGATCCCTTCGAGGAGCTTGTGCCGCTGGCGCACGAGCATGGGGCGTGGGTGCATGTCGATGGCGCCTTCGGCCTGTGGGTCAACGCTTGCCCGCCGCGCCGCGCTCCCTTGCGCGGCGTGGAGACGGCGGACTCGTGGAGCACGGACGGACACAAGTGGTTGAATGTTCCGTACGACTGCGGCTATGCATTCGTCGCGGACCCGGACGCGCACCGCGCCGCGATGTCGATCCGCGCGAGCTATCTCACGCACGACGACGACGCGCGCGATCAACTCGATTGGACCCCGGAGTTTTCGCGACGAGGTCGCGGCCTGGCGACCTACGCCGCCATCCGTCAACTCGGTCGAACGGGCATCTCGGATCTCGTTGACCGCTGCTGCCGCGCCGCGCGGGAATTGAGCGTTCGGATCGGCGCGCTGCCGGGCGCGGAGCTGGTGTGGGAGGCGCGGATCAATCAAGGGCTCGCGCGGTTCCGCGACCCCGGACCGATGGCGACGGAAGCGGACCACGCCACGCGAACGGACGAAGTGATCGCCAGGATTCAACAAGCCGGCGAAGCGTTTTTCGGCGGAACGACGTGGCAGTCGAAGCGCTGCATGCGCATCTCCGTGTGCAATTGGCAAACGAATGACCGCGACGTGGATCGCGCGGTTGGGGCCGTCGAGCGCGCGCTGGTTGAGTGACCCGTGGTGCGATTCGTCATTGAGCTCGCCGCCGCGCCTTGGTTAAGCTCCGCCATGGACTCGTCGGACTCTTCAGCCAAACCTCTCTCGCGCCGGGAGGCGATTCGGCGCGGCACAACGCTCGCCGCCGCCGTTTCGGTACCATTCGCAGCCGCCTCCACCTCAGGCGCCGACGAACAGCCTGCCCCGTCCGGGGGCGCACCCGTAGTTCATTTCGAGATCGGCTGTCGCGACTCGACAAAGACCCAGAAGTTTTTCGCGCAGTTGTTCGGCTGGAACATCATCCCGCCTGCCGCCGCAAACATTCCTGCCATGATCGCCGCCGCGAAGGGCGGCATCGATGGCCACATCACCTCGCTTGGCCACGAACCGCACCACTACGTCGCGATCTATGTGCAGGTGGATGACATCCCCGCGCACCTCGCAAAGGTCGAAGCCCTCGGAGGAAAGAAAATTGTCGGTCCGATTGACGTGCCGACCGGGACGTTTGCGTGGTTCAATGACTTGGATGGGAATCTCATTGCATTGTGGAAACCGAAGGCGGGGTAGCGGCCTGCTACGTTGCGATGCCCCCCTCGCCAGCGTGATCAATGCGGGCCACCCGCGTGGAGCCCACAGGCGTCGAAATGGGGGCCTGGCGAAAATTCGTCCAGAATCGATCGGTTTCCAATGTTTCAAAAATCGCAACCAACCTTTACGCGGGATCTCCGCGACGACCTGCCTTGAGCGACGCCGCGCGTCCCGCGAGCCGGCTGCCGTCTCACGCGCCTGGCTGGCAGAAACACGTGGAGTCGATCTTCACGTCAGCTTTGGCCCACGCGCGCACGAAGCGCGCCCGCGCGGCGGCGGCCTCCTTCATCTTGCCCTGGTCTTGCAAAGCGCGGCTGAGACCGAAGAGCGACCAGCCATTTTCCGGAAACCTTTTCAGATCCTCGCGATAGACCACCTCGGCTTCGGCCGGCCGGCCGGCCCGCAACAGCACCGCCCCCAGCGTGTGGCGCACCGGCTGGATCCAGTCGGGCGGCTCGTCGTAACGCAAGGCGTCCTCGACCCGCGCGGCATCACGCAGTCTCGCGATAGATTCGTCGTACCGTCCGGCGCGCGCCGCGATTTCGCCGTCGAGCACCCGGATCGCAATGGTGAGCAGGTCAGCGGCGGAATTGTTCCCGAAATGATATTCGTCCGGCACCTTCGTCACCGCATTGAGAAACGCGGCCTTTTCCTTCGCGGCGTCATCGGCGCGATCGAGCGCGTTGGTCGCCACCGCGCGCGTGAAATGCCAGAGCGCCAGCGAGAGCGGCAGTCCCTCCGGCGGTTTGGGCTCGGCCAACACCTCGTTCCAGCGGCCAAAGCGCATCAGGACCTCCGAGACGAAAATCATATACCCATCCACCACCGGGCCGAACTCCTGCAGGAATTCCGGGGGAATCTCCGACACCATTTTTCGGCCGGTCCGGATGGCCTCGTCGCTTCGCCCGCGCATCATCGCGGTGAAGGCGAGAAAGTGGGAATTGTGCGCCATGTAAATCGCATAGAAGCCCGGCTTCGCGCGCGCGGCGCGATAAGCTTTGTCCACCCGCTCGGCCGCGACGTTTGACGAAGCGGCATCGCCCCATTGGCCGACCCGCGCATAGATGTGCGAAGGCATGTGGACAAGATGACTCGCGTCCGGCACGAGGGTGCGCAGCCGGTTGGCCGCGGCCAGGGCGCGCTCGGGTTCCGGCGAGGCTTCGACCGCGTGAATGAGCAAATGATTCGCGCCCGGGTGCTGCGGGGCGAGCCGCAGCGCAGTATGCAGCGTGGTGACGATTTCCCCGGCCCAAGGTTGCGGGTTTCCGTTCGTGGTCCACAGGTCCCAAGGGTGCAAATCCATCAGCGACTCGGCGAACAGAACAGCGACGTCGGCGTTTTGGGGGTAGGCGCGACACACCTCACGCATCGCGCTGGCGTAGGCCAGATCGAGGGGGCCCCGGTCCTCCGGCTGTGGATTCGCGTACCGGCTTGCGAGCGCGGTGATCAACGCGCGCTCAACCTCGCTCGCGCCGGGCGCCAGCGCTTGCGCCTTCGTCAACGCGTCCCACGCGGCCTGCGCGTGGTCCGGCGGGACAAGCGGAAAGTTTATGTGCGGTCCATGGACGAGTGCGATGCCCCACCAGGCCATCGCCAGTTTCGGATCGAGTTGCGCGGCTTTCAAAAACTCTTCCGCCGACGCCTCGTGGCTGAATGCGAACGAGAGGATTAAACCGCGATCGAATGCGCGTTGCGCGTCGCGGGACTTCGTCGTGACGCGAAAGGAATGATTCCCAAGATTCAGCGGCGCCCGCGCGGCGGGGGCGCGCTGGGCGGGAAGTGGCGTCGGACCGGAGACTGCGACCGCTCCGAGAAGAATCGCGCTCGCAAAAAGCGGGGAGAGGACAGGGCGCATGGGACAACTTATCCAAGAATATGAAGCGTCAGCGGATTTGTCGAACATGGATCTGGAGAATCCGCCACGCGGCATTCGCGATGCTACGGCCCGGGACGCTGTTAGGATAGACGCGAAATTCGATTTGAAGGGAGTCGGGGCGGCCGTAGATTTCTGCGAAAGAGAGCAGAAAATGCCTTCCAACATATCCAAATCCGCGGCCACGGCGCAGGCGATGGCGTTGCTGGAGGCGCTCATCGACCGCTCGATTTCTGAGCGGGTGGGATTCAGGTTTTGGGACGGGACCCCGTGGCCGGACGAGCGGGTGAGGCCGGCGACGTTGGTGCTGCGCCATCCGGATGCACTCGAGAACATGCTGCTGCCCGGCACCGAAGCCGGCCTCGCCGAGGCCTATCTGCGCGACGATTTCGACCTGGAGGGCAACGTCGAAACGGCGTTTGATCTCGCCGAGCACCTCTTGAGCAAGAACGGCAGTTCGGGCGGCCCGGCCCGCTGGCTCGGCGCTTGGCGGAATCTGCCAGCCGGCGCGAAGCTGCGCGCGGCGGGTCGCCTGCTGCCGCACGGTCTCGGCCGGCAACATTCGCGGGAGCGCGATCGCCAGGCGGTCACCTTTCACTACAATGTTTCCAACGAGTTCTACGCGCTGTGGCTCGACCGCAACATGATCTATTCGTGCGGGTATTTTGAATCGCCCGAGGATACCCTGGAAACGGCGCAGCAGCGGAAACTAGACTACCTCTGCCGCAAGCTTCGGCTCCAGCCGGGACAACGCCTCCTCGACATCGGCTGCGGTTGGGGTGCGCTCGTCCGGCACGCCGCCGAATATTGGGGCGTGCGCGCGACGGGTATCACGTTGAGCGAGCCGCAGGCCGCGTGGGCGCGCACGCGCGTGACCGAGGCGGGACTCGCCGGTCGAGTGAACGTTGAGTTGATGGATTACCGCGACTGCGCGCGCACCGGCGAATCCTACGACGCCATCGTGAGCGTCGGCATGGCGGAACACGTGGGCCGGGAGCACCTGCCGGAGTATTTCCGGATCGTATGGAACGCCTTGAAGCCGCGCGGCGTCTTTCTGAACCATGCGATCGCCGAGGGACCGGTGCCGCGGCTCGATGCGGGCGGCGAGTATTTCATCGATCGCCACGTCTTTCCGGACAGTGACGTGCCGCCGCTTTCCGTCGTCGCCGCCGCGGCCCAATCGGCGGGCTTCGAGGTGCGGGACATCGAGAGTTTGCGCGAGCACTACGCGCTGACGCTCCGCCACTGGTTGCGCCGGCTGGAGGCGGCGCACGACGACGCCCGGCGATTTGTCGATGAATCGACCTATCGCACGTGGCGCCTTTACCTGGCGGGATCGGCGCATGGCTTTGCCGTCGGGCACCTTGATATTTTCCAGACCCTGCTCTGCCGGCTCGACGAACATGGAGCGGCCGGCCTGCCCCTGACGCGCGCGGATTGGTATCAGCCGCCGCGCCCGCGGCCGGACCGCATTTGACGGGGACGCGGGTCTCGCGCGTCCGCGGCGCATTTGAATTTGATCGCGCGAGGTCGGTACCATGATCTAAGCTCAGCGCGCGAGCGACCCCAATGAAAATCATTCCTGCCTCCGTTCCCACCACTCGTCTCGGACCCGCCACGTGGATGACGGGCACCGCCTGGCTCGATGAAATCGCCGGCCCCGACGATGCACCCGGCGCGGCGCGGATGGCACGCGTTACCTTTTCACCCGGGGCGCACACGCATTGGCACCGTCATCCGCACGGGCAGATCCTGCATGTGTCCGCCGGCGTGGGGCGGGTGCAAAAATGGGGCGATCCGGCGCGAGAAATCGTCGCGGGCGACACGGTCCTGATCGCGCCGGGCGAGAAACACTGGCATGGCGCGGCGCCGGATCATTTGATGTCGCACTTCGCCGTGCAGGAAGCCGGCGCGGATGGGCAGACCACGCTCTGGATGGAACCGGTAACCGACGCGGACTACGGGGTGACGGTTGAATCGCCCGCAGCCTGACGCCGAGTCTGGCGAAACCACAATCGGCGGGGCGTTCCATTTGATTGGGACGTTCGGTGAAACGTTTCTACCTCACAGCACGCGTCCTCACATCACCCGATCAACCATCGTTTCACCGGCGTCGAACGCGGCGAGATTCGTGAGAAAATGCCGGACCAGCCGCACGGATTCCTCGCGATGGCCACCGCCGGTGTGGGGGCAGATGAAGCAATTCGGCGTGTCCCACAGCGGATGGTCCGGCGGCAACGGCTCGGGATCGGTGACGTCCAGATAGGCCGCATCGATCTGTCCCGCCGCGAGCGCGGCGATCAACGCGGGTTGATCCACCGTGGGTCCCCGTCCGATATTATAAAACCGCGCGCCCCGCTTCATCCGCTGGAAGCGCGCCGCGCCAAAGTATCCAAGTGAAGAAGGATTCTCCGGCAGCATGTTGATGACGTGATCCGCTTGGGACAACAGTCGATCCGCCTCGGCCTCAGCCGCCATTTCAATCGGCTCGTCGCCCCGCACGGTGCGCCGTACGCCCACCAAGCGCATGCGATACGGTGCCAGTAACTCAGTCAGGCGCTCCGCAATCGCGCCGTAGCCATAAAGCATCACCACGTCGCCGCCCAACAGCCGGGACGCCAGCCGGCGGTCATGATAAGGCCAGGCGCGATCACTCCGTTGTCCCTGCAACGATTGCGGAAGCTGCCGCGCCAGTGCGAGCATCATGGCCGCGAGATGCTGCGCGCACGGTTCGTTGAAGACGTGCGAGCTGGTCGTGAGCGGAATGCCCCGCGCGCGCAACGCGTCGCGAAAATCGGCCCGATCGTACCGCGTGTAGCCGGCGGTTGTCAGGTGCACCCATTGCAAGTCGGGCGCATCCCGCACGATCGCCACCGGATCGGGCTGGCCGAACGCGATCTGCGCCGTCGCGAACTGGACGTCTGAGGGACTGGAGCGCAGGATCGATGAAGCAAAGCTCTCCGCGATCAACAATTCGTGTTTTGTCGTACCGTCACGCAGAAGACGGTAGGCATCATCGTTGAAGACGGTGTTGCACCAGATGCGGAGAGGAGTGGCCATGGCGGAAGGACCCTAAGTTCGAATTGCAAAGTGTCGAACGTCGGGCGCCCAGGCCGGTTTTTTCGACGACGATCGATCGCTGTCCATCCGGTGACGGTTCTAGTCCCCACCGCCGCCGCACCCGCCGCAGCCACCCCCGCCGCTGTCCCCGCCGCTGTCTCCGGAACTGCTGCTGCTATCGCTGCTGCCCCCGCCGTCACTGCCGCCGGTGCTGCGCAGGCGTTGATACATCGAGTCGGCCGGCGTGCCGGCGAGCACCGAGTAACCGAGCACGCCAATCGCCAGCGGCAGTGCGAGCGACGCAAAAGCCGGCGACGGAAGTCCTGCCTCACCGGTCGCAGCAGCCTGTTTTCTCAGCGCCTCGTATTGCGCGCGCAGCCCCGCCAGCAGGGCATCACCGCGCTTGGTGCGGTAGAGTTTCTTCGAGAATAGGGCGGCGCCCACGAAACCAACGACAAGCCACGAGATGACGAGAAAGCCGACCGACTTTCCGCGCGAGAGTCCGATAAAAAATCGGATCAAGGCAAACAATTGAACCAGGGCAAACAGGATCGAGGGAATCATCCAGCCAACGCGGGCGTTCTCCCCCCGGAGGATCAACCCCTTCGCGCGGAGGGAGGTTTGCAGGTCGGCGAGGTCCGGCGCACATGCCGCCTCCACCGCCTTGAGCTTGACGCTCGCGCCCCCCACCACGGCGCGCAGCACCGATTGCTCGATCGGCGGACGACTGGCCACTTCGCCTGGTGCAACCAGCGAGACGTCACCGCTGCGCGCGTCGACCGAAACCAAGCCGTCCTGGCAGAGTTGGGCGATGGCCGCATGCACCGCGCGGGCCGGCGGCCCGCCAAGGCACGCGACCTCGTAGGGCGTCGGCTCGTCGTCATTGCCGGGCGCGCGCGAGTCTGCGGCGAAATACCGCCGGAGGAGCCAGCCGACCACGACGGCGGCCGCCGCGAGCGTCCAGTAGAGGCGGAGAAAATCGCTGCTGTTGAGTTCGAACGGGGAAGTGAATGCGAGCATCGAATAAGGGGCGGGAGCTACAGAAAAATTGCGAGAAGCGAAGCCGCTGACGAAGCCGCGCGCAGCAGCGTGCGCGGCTTGGGAACGACCCAGGCCCGGCGCACGTTCACGCGGCGGAAATGAAGGTCCTCACCGAAGCGCCTGGAGGCCGGTGGCCACAAATCGGCGGGCGGTTCGCCAAAAAAGCGGCGGTAACTCTCCATCGTCCGCGCGTACCAATCATCGAATTTCTCACCTTCGGCCGCACCGCCTTGCGTCGGCTCATGATGCAGCGGCACGCCCAACACCTCGCCACACAGCCGCGTCCAGTAGCTGCGCGTGTAGCATAGATGCAGGTGCCAGACCTGATCGACCTGGTCTGACGGCGTTACTGGATGCCCGGCGTGCATCGCGAGAAAAAGGAAGCGGCGGTACTCGCGAATCGCGCGATGCGCCTCGCCGTGTGTCCAGCCGTTTTCGCGCGCCAGCCGCCGCGAGAAACTGAGCGACGCGCCGCCCGTATCGAACTGGAACTCGTCCAACCGATCCAGAAGTTCCCGCTGTTCCAAGGAGAGATCCACGATGCTGGTCTAGCAAATCGTGTCGCCGACAACAAGCCCAGCCGTTGGCCCTGACCGGCTCCCGGCGCGAACCCCTCCCCTGAAGCGCCTCGAAGAAAAAATTGAGACGACCGCGGAAATTCTCCCTACCGTTCCGGCTCCAATTCGAACCATGCGAACCACCCGCCTCTCGATTTTTCTGGCTGCTGCATTGGCAGGTGCGGCAGCCTCCGCGTCCGCCGCGCCGGATCTCACCACCCAAGCGGAACGCACAGACTTCCGCGAAACCGGGCGCTACGAGGAAGTGGAGCGGCTGGCCAAAGCCTTCGCGGCGGCCTTCCCGAAAAATATCCGGACCGTCACGTTCGGCACCACGCCCGAGGGCCGCCCCATGCTGGCGCTCATCGCATCGCGCGACGGCACACTCGAGCCGAAAACCGCGAAAGCGCGGAATCGTCCGGTGCTGTTGTTTCAAGGCGGCATTCACTCCGGCGAAATTGACGGCAAGGACGCGGGTTTTCTTGCGCTGCGCCATTTGCTCGACGGCACCATTCCCGGCGACCCGCTGGCCCGGGTCACCGTCGTCTTCGTGCCGGTGTTCAACATCGACGGCCACGAGCGCTTCGGTCCCAACCACCGGCCCAATCAGCGCGGTCCGGAATCAATGGGCTGGCGCACGACGGCCCAGAACATAAACCTCAACCGCGACTACGTGAAGGCGGATGCGCCCGAGATGGTCGCCATGCTGAATCTCCTCCAGGCCTGGGATCCCATCCTCTACGCGGACCTGCATGTGACTGACGGTGCAAAGTTTCAGCAGGATATTGCGGTGATGATTCAACCTTCGCTCGCTGGTCCCGAGGTCCTGCGCGAGGTCGGTCTAAAGATTTCGGCGACGCTCATGGCGGACCTCACCGCGGGCGGTCACCTCCCCCTGTGGTTCTATCCGGCCTTCGACGCGGCGGATTATCCCGCGGCGGGCCTTACTTTCGGCTTCGCGCCGCCGCGCTTTTCCGATGGATACTGGCATTTTCACAATCGCTTCGGCGTCCTCGTCGAAACGCACTCGTGGCACGACTACAAGGCGCGCGTTCGAGCCACGTACGACACCCTCATCAGCCTCGTCCATCAGGCCGCGAGCTCGGGACCTGACTGGCTCAGCGCCGCCGCCGAGGCCGATGCGGAGGCGAAAGGGCTCGCCGGAAAACCGGTCACGCTGACGTGGAAAGCCACCGACGAAGCGCGCGTGATTGATTTTCTGGGCTTCGAATATCAGCGTGTTCCCTCCCATATCTCCGGGCAGCTTTGGACGAAATACAACGAGACCAAGCCGGTCGTTTGGAAGATCCCGCTTCGCGCCACGCTCGTGCCCGCGTTGCAGATAACGGCACCGGAAGTCGGATACATCGTGCCCTCGGCGCATGCCGCCTGGGTGGCGGAAAAGCTCGATCTGCACGGTATCCGTTACGAGCGACTGGCAACTGCGCGTCGACCCGCGCCCGGCGAATTGCAGGCTTTTCGCGCCACGAAGGTGACGCTTGCGAAGGAAAGCTTCGAAGGACGAAACGGCGCGACCGTTGAGGGTAAATGGCAAAATGAAGGGCGAGAAATCCCCGCGGGCTCGCTCCTTGTGCCGATTCGCCAACCGGCCGCGCGCCTGGTAATGCAACTGCTCGAACCGACGGCGCCGGACTCGTTCGTGAGCTGGGGATTCTTTAACGGCGCCTTTGAGCAAAAGGAATACATGGAGGCGTACGTGGCCGAGGATGTCGCGCGCGAGATGTTGGCGCGCGATCCGAAGTTGAAGGAGGAATTTGAGGCCCGGCTCAAGTCGGATGCCGCATTTGCCGCGAGTCCGGCGCAGCGCCTCTTCTTTTTCGCCAGCCGACATCCCTCACACGACGAGCGGCTGAATTTGTATCCGATTTATCGGATTGGAATCATCCCCCAGTAGGTGCGAGGCGTTGTTCCGATCACGGGTCGGGACGTTTCGCCGAAACGTCGCAAGCTCGACCGTTTACGCTTTGCCCGATGGCAACATCCGTTCCGCGGGTTCCACCGGAGGCGCTCTATCGCCAGGCGGAAATTTCCGGGTAATCGCCCCTCGCGCCGCTCCGCACCTCATCGCCCCGTCCGATAAATATCCGCCGCGCCGACGGGCGGACGCCGCTCGGTCCACTTGTATTCCGGATCGGCGGTCACGCGCAGGGCCGTCACAAATCCACTAGACCGCCACGGATCGAGCGTGATGCCGGTCTCGAAGGGCTGGCCTCTCGCCGTTACCACGACGGAATTATGCTCATTGAACTTGCCGTCGTTCGAGATACCCCAATGAAAATCGAATGTCTTCGGATGCAACGGCGCCACGGCGGCGGCCATGTCCCAGGTCCACTGCCAGCACAAGCCGCGCTCGCGCAGTCCCCGGTTCACCATCCAGTTGTGTTCGGCCGGACCAAACATCACGCCGTAACGCTCGGCACACTCCGCGCCCGTCAGCACGGCGGTCTCGGCGATGCGATGCGCCTCCGCGGGATCGCCGGACGGAACCAGAGTCAACAGGAGGTCATCCACGCGCGTGACATTCGGCAATTCCGAAGGCGCCAGAACCGTCCGCCCGAATGCGTCGCGTTGGAGCGCAGGCCGGGACGCGCACGAACTCAACCAGCAGAGGCTGCAGGTGAAAAGCGAAATGAGGATGGGCCGAAGCATACGATGGAACGAAGAGAGCACGCAGGGTAGCGAGAGATCCCCCTTTGAAAAGCAAACGCTTGGATTTTAACGCCGCGTCGCGCTACCGCGGCCGCGACCGCGCCCCGGGCGCGTACTCGAATTGAATCGTCGTCGAGTACCGGTCCCGATCCGAATCGACGCGCTCCACCCAATATACGTCGCATCCCTTCCCGTCCGAAAACAGCAGCGTGCGCGGCTCGTTGAAGCCGAGTTTTCGTTCCACCGTCTCGGAACCAAATTTATCGCGCGAAAAAGTAATTTCCGTCTGGCTGATGCGCCTGATTCGCAGCATCGCGGGCGGACCGCCAATCGTGGACAGGTAGTAGAGGTCACCGATCCGGATGTCGCGTTCGACAATCAGGGGCGCGGGCGCGGGGGTCGTTTCAGGCGTGGCGGCTGCCTCGGCCGCGGTCGCGGCCTCCAACGCCGAGTCCATCGCCTCGCGGGCGCGCTCCTCGTTTCGCTCGCGCTCCACCGCGGCGCGGGACGAATCGTAGGTGTACCCGAGCCGAAGCAGCTCCGGCATTTTCGCCCACGGGACCGCCGCCACGCCGCCGTCGTGCTCCACGTGAAAGGTTTCGCCATCGAACTTGATGACGCGCGCGTTCTGCAGGGGCTCGCCGAAGCGGTTGACGATGCCCGGCGAGGGCGCAGCTCCTGCCGCCGCATCCTGCCCCGCTCCAACCATGGGCGTTACGAAAAGCAGCAGCGCCGGCAACGTTACACGCAGATTCATGCGCCGAATCCTACCTCAGCGGCCCGGCGCGGGAAACATCTAGGGCGCAGGAGATCCAGACAGCGTTCGCGCGGACGAATCCATTTTCCAACCGCTATTCCCGCCATAGAATCCCCTCATGCCCCGCCTCATCCCTGCTCCCACCCGCATTCATGCCGCCGGCACGCCGCCCAAGATTATCGAGGAATTCATCGGACGGGTGAATTCCGCTACCGCTGCCGTCAGCGTCGCGCGGATGCAAAGCCCGTCGGGCTGGAGCGAGCCGGGCCAGACGCCGGAGTTCGACGAGTACACGGTGGTCCTGCGCGGAGCACTGCGCGTCGAAACACGCGAAGCCACGCACGACGTCCTCGCCGGCCAGGGCATCATCACTCCCAAGGGCGAATGGGTGCGCTACAGCAGCCCGGGCCCGGAAGGCGCCGAGTATGTCGCGGTTTGTCTGCCCGCGTTTTCGCCGG
>JANXRG010000090.1 GCA_025353105.1 Verrucomicrobiota bacterium | reverse complement strand
TCCAAGGGGGTGGAGGCGGGCTTCACGACCGAAGGGTAAGCCCGACCGAAAAAAAACCAAAAAATCGTCTGACAATTTGAACGGGCCCCTTCCCTCCGGGTCTAATCTATCAGGTTAAGGTGATTCGGGTCCGCGCACGTTTGCTTCGTGAGATTCCTTGGCGTGCGCGGCCCGAATTGTTTTTTGTCGGGGCGTTCCCTCTGTCGGCAGGCTTGTCACAGAAAATTCACTTTGTCCGGTAGCGTACCGGGCGAGCCTCCCGCCCATGGTTGCCACCATTCTCATCGTCGATGACGAGCCAGACGTAGCCGACCTGCTGAAATACCACCTGCAAAAGGCGGGCTACCAGATACTCGTGGCCGGCGATGGCGCTCGGGCGCTGGAAATCGCCCGGCGCTCCCGGCCGGAGGCCATCGTCCTCGATTTGATGCTGCCGGGCATGAGCGGTCTCGAGGTCTGCCGCGAGCTGCGCAAGAACCCAAACACCGCCCCCTTGGGCGTTTTGATGCTGACCGCCAAGGGCCAGCCAACCGAACGGATCGCGGGCCTCGAAATCGGCGCCGACGACTACGTCACCAAGCCCTTTAGTCCGAAGGAGGTCGTCCTGCGGGTGCAAGCCCTGGTGCGGCGGTCGCAGGCCGCGCGCGAAGGCGGCGGTATCGTGGAAAGCGGCGACATCCGGATCGACAAGGGCTCGTTTGAAATCATGCTCGCCGGGGCGCGCCTCGAATTGACGACGACGGAATTCAAATTGCTCTGCCTGCTCGTCGAGCGACGCGGCCGCGTGCAGTCGCGCGATGTGCTGCTCAAGGATGTTTGGGGCTATGAGAATTCGATCGACACGCGGACGGTCGACACGCACATCCGGCGTTTGCGCGAGAAGCTGGGGGGAAGCTCCGATCGGATCGAGACGCTGCGCGGAGAAGGTTACCGATTCGCCGCGTGAGGAAGTTGCACCTTTCGGGCGTGCCGTGAAGCGCGGCCGAAGCTAGAAGTGGTCAGGCAGGGCGCCGCTCCCCCATGAACCCTTCTCCGCCGTTGGATCTCGCCGAAATCCTGCTGCTCGCCGTGGCTGCGGTGGTCGCGGCGCTGGCTGCGCGCTGGTGGTGGCGTCGCGTCTGGACCCCCGGGCGGGGCTTGCGGACGGCCATCCGGGGACTGGCGGACGGCCGGGCGCCCGACGCGGCCCCGCTCCTGGCGGTGAAGGGCCCGTGGCGGGCGGTGGCGGGTGATTTGGCGCGGGCCGGCGAACGCGTGCGCGGCATGGTCAGCCAGCTCGACGACGAAACTCTAAACCTTCGCACGATTCTCGAGAGCCTGACGGAGGGGGTGTTGATCGTGGACACCGCGCAGGTCGTGCACTCGGCGAACACGCCCCTGGAGCGTATGTTTGAACTGAAGTCGCCCCCGCTCGGCCGCTCGGTGCTGGAAATTTTTCGCGATGGCGAACTGCGTGCAGCCATTGCCAAGGCCATCACTGGCGAGCCAACGATTCGCGAAATCACGCTCGAGACACGCGGACCCGACGGACGCTACGCGCCGAAGCACTTCGATCTCGCCACGGTCGGCCTGCGTCCGGCCGGGGCGGAGCGTCCCGTCGGTGCCATCGCGGTGTTCCACGACATCAGCGCGCTCAAGGCGCTCGAGTCCGTCCGCCGGGAGTTTGTCGCAAACGTCTCGCACGAGTTGCGCACGCCGATGTCGATCATCAATGGCTATCTCGAAACCCTGCTCGACGCGGGCGCCCTCGACGACCGCGCCCTGACGGTGAAGGCACTCACGGTCATGCAGAAACACGGCCAGCGGTTGAATCTGCTGGTGGAGGATCTGCTCACGATTTCCACGTTCGAACACGGCCGCGCCGCGCTTCACGTCGAGCCGGTGCCGTTGCTCGTCTGTCTCCGCAAGGTGGTCGACCGGCTCGAACCCGCGATCGCCGAAAAACGCGCGCGCGTCGATCTCGCGGTCGATGCAGGCGTGACCATCGAAGCGGACGCGAACCGGCTGGACCAGGTCTTTTTCAATTTGCTGGAGAACGCGCTGAAGTACGGGCCCACGGAGGGGTTGTCCGTGCGCGTGACCGCCGTGGCAGGGCCGGACCAAGTTTCCATCACAGTCGAGGACAACGGTCCGGGCATCGCGGCATCCGACCGGGTGCACATTTTTGAGCGGTTCTACCGGGTGCACAAGGATCGCTCGCGCGACGCAGGCGGGACCGGGCTGGGGCTTTCGATCGTGAAGCACATCGTTCAGGCGCACGGCGGGCACGTCACGGTGGAAAGCAAACTCGGCCGCGGCTCGGCGTTCCAGGTGCATCTGCCGGCGCGCGCAGCCGTCGCCCGAGACATCCCGCAATGACCTTGCTTAAGACCGTGTTCCTTCGCAAGATGCGCCCACGATGGCTCCACCTGCCCCTGGCGGCGTTGAATGGCTCGGGCTGCGCGGGCATCTGATCGACGCGCCGGTATTTGGCCAGCTCCGCTCGTGGCGCGAGGGCGCCGTGCTCATCGATCCCGCGTCGGGGCGCATTGCCGAAATCGGCGAATTCGGCCTGCTCAAACGACGGCATCGGCCGCACGCGGTCCAGTGGGTCGGGGAGCCGCATCACCTTATCATTCCGGGTCTCATCGATACCCACACGCATTTGCCGCAATACCCGGCGGTGGCGCGCGGCGACGGCGAATTGCTGCCCTGGCTACGGCAGTCGATCTTTCCGCTCGAGCGCGACTTCTCGAGGCCGCGCGCCCAACTGCAGGCGCCGCTGTTCTACTTCGATCTCGCGCGACATGGCACGACGGCCGCGATGGTGTACTCGGCGATCTACGAGGACAGCACGGATTTCGCGTTCGAAGCCGCCGCAGCGAGCGGACTGCGGATCTCGCTCGGTAAAGTGATGATGGACGTTGCTTCCTACGGTCCGCTGCAGCCGAAGAAGATCCTGTCGGTCTCGCTCCTCGAAAGTGAAACGCTCTGCCGGAAATGGCACGGCGCGAACGACGGCCTGTTGCAATACGTGTTCAGCCCGCGCTTCGCGGTGAGTTGCAGCGATCGGTTGATGCGCGGCGCGGCGGAACTCGCGAGGCAATACGGCGCCGCCATCCAGACGCACCTCGCCGAGAACGTCGGTGAAATCGAGAAGGTCCGGTACCAGTTTGCGTGGTCGACCGACTACACCGACGTCTACGAAAAATGTGGACTTGTCACGTCGCGTTCGGTCTTTGGGCACTGCATCCATCTGCTTCCGCGCGAGATCGCTGCGCTGGCGGCGGCGGGCGCGAAAATCGCGCACTGCCCGACTTCCAATCTCTATCTCGGCAGCGGCATCATGCCGTTTGATCGGCTCCGCGCGGCGGGGCTCTGCATCGGACTCGGCTCCGACGTGGCCGCCGGACCGGAATTGAATTTGTGGACCGTGATGCGCTCGGCCATCGACAGTCAGCGCGCGCGATCGTTCTACAACCGTGACGTAAAGCCACTCAAGGTCGCGGACGTGTTCCATCTTGCGACGCAGGCGGGCGCCGAGGTGCTCGGTGCCGGGAAGAACATCGGCTCGCTCGACGTGGGCAAAGAAGCCGACCTGACGGTGATCGATGTGGAGTCCCTGCTCCCGTACGGAGGGAGCGGTTTCCCGCGGGTGAGCGAACTCTCGCCGCAGGATTTGATCGCCTTGTGCGTCTATCGCGGCGGTCCGGCGGCGACGGTCGCAACCTACGTGCGTGGCCGAAAGGTCTATGGCGCCGGCCAGGCGCCGCCGCCCCACCCGCAGCGGCCCGACGCCGATGCGTGCGACATTTGAACGCTCAACGTCCGGGCAGCAATTCGAAAAGGTAGCCGTGGAGATATTCGGTCTCCGGCATCCAGAGCATCACCGGATGGTCCGCCGCTTGCGGGTAACGTTCGATGACGCGTAACGCGCGTTTCGCATCGAGCGAGGCCTCGGAAATCATCGCGCGAAAATGCCCATCGCCGATGTGATGCGAACAACTGAACGTCGCGAGGGATCCGCCAGGCGCGAGCATCTTGAGCGCGCGCAGGTGCAGTTCCTTGTAACCGCGCAACGCGTCCGTGACGTTCCCCTTGCCCTTCGTGAACGACGGGGGATCGAGGATGATCAAATCGTACTGTGCGTTCCGCTTTTCCTCTCCGGCGAGGAAATCGAAGGCGTTTACTTCATGCCAGATAATCGCGGAGGCGAGATCGTTGTGTTCCGCCTGGCGCTTGCCGTGCGCGACCGCCTCGCCGCTGATTTCCACGGCCACCACCGAGGTCGCGCCCGCGCGGGCGCAGGCCAGCGCGAATGAACCGGCGTTGCTGAAGCAATCCAACACGCGTTTGCCCGCCGCGCGCCGCGCGACCGCCGCGTAGTTCGACGTTTGATCGAGGTAAAAACCGGTCTTCTGCCCGTGCAGCGGATCGACGAGCAGCCGCAATCCGGCGACTTCAATTTCGATCTCTCCCGGTTCGGGACCATGCAGCATGCCCACGATCGACTCGAGGCCTTCCGGCTTGCGCCCGGGCGCATCGTTGCGCTCAACAATGCAGCGCGGTGCGAGGATCTCCTTCAGCGCGGCGACGATGAGTGGCTTTGCGCGTTCCATCGCGAGCGTGAGCGTCTGAAGCACCACGACGTCGCCGTAACGATCCACGATCACGCCGGGCAACCCGTCGCTTTCGCTCCAGACGAGCCGTCCGGCGATCTTGGCGAGGCCGCGCTCCAGGCGGTAGTCGATGGCCTGCCGGATTCGCCGCCGGAAAAAATCCGCGTCGAGATCCTGCCGTTGCCGCGAAAAACGGCGCGCAATGATCTGCGATTTTGAATTATAAATCGCGCTGCCGAGCAGCCGATCCTTGCCGTCCTTCAATGAGACGACGTCGCCATCGTGGATCTCTCCGAAGGCCTTCTGCACCTCGCTGGCATACACCCAATCATGACCGTGCAGGATGCGCGAGCGGGGGCGAATGATCAGGCCGGGCATGGGAGAGAGAAGAGTCGAACGTCGAGGGTCGAGGGTCGAGAGCAAAGAAAAGCGGCGCGGGGCCGGGGCCACGCGCCGTGGGGGAGTGGGGTCAATTCGGCTTCAGTAATCCCGGATCACGTCCGTCAGCGCTTCGGCGGGGGGAGCGGGGCTGGCGGTCTTGCCGTTCGGATAGTCCTTTGGCTCGGGGTACTCGAAGACGCGGCCCTCGTAGTTGCGCAGCACCACGCGTTCGCGGTCGTGATGGAGAATGTAATTCGGGTTTACCGGCACCTTGCCGCCGCCGCCGGGTGCATCGATGACAAATTGCGGAACGGCGTAGCCGGTGGTGTGGCCGCGCAGGCCCTCGATGATCTCCACGCCCTTGCGGACGCTGGCCTGGAGGTGCGACGACCCCTTGATGAGATCGAGCTGGTAGATGTAATACGGCCGCACGCGGCAGCGCAGGAGCTTCTGCACGAGCGCCTTCATCGTCGGCAGATCGTCGTTCACGCCGCGCAGGAGCACGCTCTGGTTGCCGAGCGGGATGCCGGCATCCGCAAGCCGGCCAAGCGCATCGCGGACCTCGATGGTCAACTCCTTGGGATGGTTCACGTGCACGCTCATCCACAGCGGATGGTACTTCTTCAGCATCGCGCAAAGCTCGGGCGTGATGCGTTGCGGCAGGAAGATAGGCACCCGCGTTCCGATGCGGACGAATTCAATGTGCTCGATCTCGCGCAGGCGCTTGAGGATGCCTTCGAGCTTGTCGTCGGAGAACAGCAACGGATCGCCGCCCGAGAGCAGCACGTCGCGCACTTCGGTATGCTCCTTCAGGTACGCATAAATTTCCTCGAAGTTCGTGCGGAGTTCCTGCTCGCCCACGCCGCTGACGACTCGGCTGCGCGTGCAGTAGCGACAGTACGAGGCGCAGCGATCGGTGAGGAGAAACAGCACGCGATCGGGGTAACGATGGACCAGACCCGGCACGGGCATGTGCTCGTCCTCGCCCACGGGGTCGGACATCTCGAAGGGCGAGACGAGCGATTCCTCCCATCGCGGAATGACCTGACGGCGGATTGGGCAGTCGGGATTGTCGCGCTCGATGAGGTTGAAAAAATGCGGCGTGATCGCGAGGGCGAGCTTGGTGCCGGCCACGGCGACGCCGCCGCGTTCGGACGGCGTGAGTTCCAGCAATGACTCGAGCTGTTCGAGCGTGGTGACTCGATGCTTGAGTTGCCAGCGCCAGTTGTTCCAGTCGCTCTCGGCGACACCCGCCCAGTACCCCGGGGCGGGCGAGCGAAACTCCGTGGACAGGATTCCTGGAGAAGAAGAAGCCGTCCGGGGCTCGGACGGCGCAGTGGTGTTCATGGTGCGTCTTTGGACGGAGAAGGAGCGAAACCATTTAAGGGGATTATGTAATTGTCAAACTTACATATCTTGCGAAATGCCCTATGACAGGGAAGCGGGGATTGAACGCTGTCCGTCCTGGTCGAGTCTATTTCGCGCCTACCGAAAACCATGAAACGAACTTCCGTTATTACCTTCTCCCTGCTCACCGCCGTCACTCTGGCGTCGTCACCGATCGCCCGCGCCCAGCAGACGGATAAGCCTGCGCCTTCCGCCGGCCTGGCGCTCGCCAAGCAACTGAACGAAGCCTACGTCAGCGTCTTCGAACGCGTGGCGCCGGCGGTGGTCGTCATCGACGTGACGAAAAAGACGCCGGAAGGGGGCGCCAACCCGATGGATTTCTTTGGTGACTATTTCGGCCGGATTCCCGGCGGCGAAGACGAACCGGACGGTTCACCCGCGCCCCGGAACCGCCAGCCGCAGCAACCGCCGCGTCGCTCGCCCCGCGCTCCGCAACAACCGCAAAGCGAGGGCAGTGGCTTCATCATCAAGGCGGACGGCTACATCCTGACGAACGCGCACGTGGTGAACGGCGCGGACAAGATCAACGTGCGACTCAAGGACGGCCGCGCCCTGCCCGGGAAACTGATCGGAGCCGATGAGAAGACGGACATTGCGATCATCAAGATCGACGCCACCGGCCTGCCCGTCGCCGCGCTCGCGAACAGCGACAGCGTGCGCGTCGGCGAAATTGTCTTCGCGATCGGCGCGCCATACAACCTCGACTACACGTTCACCGCCGGAATCGTGAGCGCCAAGGGACGCAACCGGCTCAATGTCACGCCCGACGGCTACGAGGATTTCATCCAGACCGACGCGTCGATTAATCCCGGCAACAGCGGCGGCCCGCTCGTCAATCTCGATGCGCAGGTGGTTGGCATGAACACGCTGATCAACGGCATCAACCGCGGCCTCGGTTTCGCCATTCCCGCGAACATGATGCGCGACATTGGCGGCCAGTTGATCGAGGGCGGCCGCGTGGTGCGCCCGTACCTCGGCATTCGCATCGAATCATACGAGGACTATGCGAAGCGCGCTGACTCCTTCAAATTTGATGGCGTGAAGGCCGGCGTCGTCGTGGTGACGATTGAGCCCGACACGCCCGCGGCGAACAGCGATCTGCGCCCCGCCGACGTCATCACGCAGGTGGACGGAAAGGAAGTCCGCACGGCAGACGAACTGCGCAAGCTGGTGTTGACGAAACGGGTTGGCTCCAAGGTGGATCTTTCGGTCATCCGGAAGGGCAAGCCGCTGCAGGTCGCGGTGACCACGGCCGAACTGCCCGGGGAACGTCCCGTCCGCGCCGCCAACAACAATCCGCGCGAGCGGCAGAAGGCGCCGGGTGAGGACGAGCGCGCAACGTATTTCGGAGTCGAAGTCCAGACCCTCACCAAGGAACTCGCTGGCAATCTTGGCGTAAAGGAGGAGCGCGGCGTCGTCGTCACGAACGTGAAAGACGGTAGCCTCGCCGCTGAGGCGCAGTTACGCGTGAAGGATGTGATCACGGAGGTCGGCGACAAGTCCGTCACCGATGTCGCCTCGTTCAAGGATGCGGTGAAGGATGCCGATCCGAAGAAGGGCGTGCTGCTTTACGTGGCGCGCGCCGGTCGAAGTGGCGGCGGCAAGACCTTTGTCGTGATCAAGGGAACCGAGAAGTAATCCCAAAAATTTCACCCGCGATACGTCGCGGATGGCTAAGCGAGCGCGGCGGCTTCCCCACGGGAGTCGCCGCGTTTTGATTTCGATGGATGCCGCCGGACTCGTTTTGCGCTAACGTTTTCGCATGAGCATTCCGATCGACCTCGCCGCGATTCCCGCCGATTTGCCCGTGCCGGAGAGCGATGGCGCGTGTGACCATCTGACGGGTCGGTTGTTTCCCGCCGTAACGTTGAATTCCACCGCCGGACGCGCGGTGGACCTCGGGACGCTGAAAGGTCGCCAGGTGCTGTATTGCTATCCGCGCACCGGCCAGCCGGGCGCCGCGTTGCCGGGCGGATGGGATGGCATCCCGGGTGCACGAGGCTGCACGCCGGAGGCCTGTAATTTTCGCGATCACCATGCCGAGCTGCGTGCTCTGGGAGTGGGGGAGATCTTCGGTCTCAGCACTCAGGACACCGCCTACCAAAAGGAGGCGGCCACGCGCCTTGGCCTGACCTTCGAGCTTTTGAGTGACGGGCAACTCGCCTTCGCGCAGGCGTTGAATCTGCCGACGTTCGTCGCGGACGGCATGACGTTGATCAAGCGTGTCACGATGATCGTCGACGCCGGGAAAATCACGAAATTCTTCTATCCGGTGTTTCCGCCCGACCAGGCCGCGGAGACGGTGGTCGATTGGGTGAAGGCGAATCCACGGTAAAGAATCTCGCGTCGGGACGACGCGAACCACCTAGGCCCGCGCGATCGTGAGGACGCGGACGCTGGCGGCGCCGGCCTGGCGCAGCACCAGCGCACATTCGTCCGCCGTCGATCCGGTGGTGAACACGTCGTCCACCAAGACGAGGTTCCGACCCCGGACGACCGCCCCCTTCGCTAGATCGAACGCGCCGCGGAGATTCTCGATGCGCTGACGTCGATCAAAATTCGTTTGCGTGGTCGTGTAGCGAATTCGCCGAAGGAGCATCTCAACGGAGAGTGCGGCGTCGCGGCTGATCCCTTCCGCGAGAACCTGCGCCTGATTGAAACCGCGTTCGCGCCGGCGCCGTGGATGTAACGGAACGGGCACGAGCGCATCGATGCCGGGCTCGCCCAGCCGCGCGTCACTCAGTCCCATGGCCAACCAGGCGACGAGCGGGTGACGGAGATCGAACCGGCCATTGTATTTGAATGCGTGAATCAAATCGCGCACGAGACCGCGGCTGCGGTACGTCGCGATCGCCGAACCGAATCGAAATCGCCGATCGTGACAATTCGGGCAGGTGAAAGCGCGATCGATCGCGCCCTCGAACGGTTCGGAGCAGACCGCGCAATACGGTGTCGCAATCGGCGTTTTTCCACGTCAGCGCGGCAGCGTTCGCAGAGGTGATCGCCCGCGGCCGTCGCCGTGTCGCAGCCGGCGCAATGGGGCGGATGAAACAGGGTGCCCAGCGCACCCAGCCATCCCCGCCAGCCGTGGTCCTCCATGGCGGGAAGGGATATCAGCTCCCGTTGCGCGTGCGCTGGGCGAGCGTCTGGCTGATCTCGCGCACCGCCTCGGCCAGATCCTCCGGGGGATCAAGGAAGATGAGCGTGAGCAGGTAGGGCGTTTCCTCGGGGCAGGCTTTATCGCGATGGCACCCGACGACGATGCCGCGCAATTTCACGAGCCGCTTCTGCGTGCTGGACCCAAGCTGGACGTTGATGCCGAGTTCCGCGCCCAATTCAAAATGCCAGCGCGTCTTGAGTTCCAAGCCGCGCGCGGTGACTCGGAGATCGCCGTTGCGGAATTGCGCGGAATCCACGCCGTAGTCGAGATATACCGCCGCCGAATTTTCGTTGGAATTCGGCAGGTACATCGCAGTGAAACAGAACAGGGGAAGGCGGTTCCATCCCCGCGTTTCTCCGATGAAAACACGCTAACACCCGCCCTTGGGCTGTCAACGCGACCCCCAGAAGCAGACCGGTCTGCCTAGCTGGTCGCGATTCGGAGTCGCACTTTCGTCCGGGATCCGCCAAGGTAGGGCCGGATGAAACCAACCTTGGGCATTGCGACGGTCGTAGCGGTGGCCGGCGGACTGCTGGCGACCACGGCCTTCGCCGTCGCGCCGACGACGAAGCGGGGGCGGCAGCCGGTCACCGGCGACTTGAACACGGGCGGCGAGGCCCGCGGGCGCGGCGATCGGGCGGCGCAGGCCCGGTTGCAGGCCGCGCCGCTGGAAATGCGGACCAGCGCGCGCCGGCTGCAGACTGCGCTGCTGGCCTCTGATCCGGTGTACGCCGCGCTCCAACGGAAAATCGGCCTGGCCCGCACCGACGAAGAAAAGCGGGTCGCTTGGAACCGGTACAACACGCGACTTTACGGCGAGATGCGCCGTCGGAAGCCGTCGTTGGCCGCCTACATCAAGCTGCTTGAGACGGTCGCCCGGAGCCGGTACGACGCGCCGATTCGCCGCGGCGAGGCGCTCGACCGCGCGGGATTTGATCGGGCGGAACTTTAGGCTTTCGCAGGGCGAAGTGGCGTCCGGCCCAAACCTGATGTCCGCGGTCCGATAGGGTCACCCAACACGAGCCTTTTGCTTCGCGAGGCGGTCCTTCAGGCCGGAGGGACAACGGCCGCCGAGTTTGTCGAAGAATTCACCGGCGAGCCGATAGTCGGCCTGCCAGCCGGCCGCGTCATACGCGATGGCCTTCTCGAAATCGGAGGTCGTGAATCCCTCCATGTCCGCGAAATCAAAATCCTTCGGTTCGGGCAGGTGACCGATGGGCATTTCCTTCGCGTCGGCGGTGCCTTCGCAGCGGTCGATCATCCATTTCATGGCGCGCATGTTTTCTCCGAAGCCCGGCCAGAGGAATTTTCCCTCGGCGCTCTTGCGAAACCAGTTTACGCCGAAAATCAGCGGCGGTTGGGTGAGCTTCTTCCCCATCTCGAGCCAGTGCGTGAAGTAGTCGCCCATGTGGTAGCCGCAGAATGGCAGCATTGCCATCGGATCCAGGCGGAGCTTGCCCACCGTCCCGGCGGCCGCGGCGGTCATCTCACTGCCCATCGTTGCGCCGATGAACGTGCCATGTTCCCAATCGAATGACTGGTAGACCAGCGGCACCGTGCTCGCGCGCCGGCCGCCAAAGATGATCGCGCTGATCGGCACCCCGCTCGCGAGTTCGAACTCGTTCGCCAACGCCGGGTTGTTCGTGGCGGGGGCGGTGAAGCGGCTGTTGGGGTGCGCGGCCTTTTCCTTGCTCTCTGGTGTCCACGGATTGCCCTTCCAGTCGGTGCATTTCGCCGGCGGCGCGCCATCCTTGCCCTCCCACCACACGTCGCCGTCTTCGGTCATCGCGACATTCGTGTAGATCGTGTCGCGTTGGATCGACTTCATCGCGTTGGGATTGGTCAGATAATTTGTGCCCGGCGCGACCCCGAAGTAGCCGAACTCCGGATTGATCGCGTAAAGGCGGCCGTCTGCCCCGGGTTTCATCCAGGCGATGTCGTCGCCGATGGTCGCGACCTTCCAGCCCGCGAAATGCTTCGGCGGAATGAGCATCGAGAAATTCGTCTTGCCGCACGCGCTTGGGAACGCCGCGGCGATGTAATGCTTCCGGCCGGCCGGCGATTCGGCGGAGAGCAGGAGCATGTGCTCCGCCATCCAGCCCTGGCGCTTGGCAAGATAGGAACCGATGCGCAAGGCCAGGCATTTTTTGCCGAGGAGCGCGTTGCCGCCATAGCCGGAGCCGACCGAAGTGATCTCGTTATCCTGCGGAAAGTGACAAATGAGACGGCGATCGGGGTTCAGGTCGAGCGTGGAGTGGAGACCCTTGTTGAAATCGCCATCTGCCCCGAGTCGCTGGTAGGCCGCACTGCCCATCCGGGACATGATGTGCATGTTCAGCACCACGTAGACGGAGTCGGTGATTTCGATGCCGACCTGCGTGAGCGGGGAAGCCGCCGGACCCATCATGTAGGGAATGATGTACATGCAGCGCCCTTTCATCGCACCCTTGAGCAAGCCCTTCAGCCGAGCGCGCATTTCGTCCGGCGCGGACCAGTTGTTCGTCGGACCGGCCTCCTCCTTCGTGGGGGTGCAGATGAACGTGAACTGCTCCACGCGCGCCACATCATTCGGGTGCGAGCGATGGAGATGGCAGCCGGGCAATTTCTGCTGGTTCAACTCGATGAACACGCCCATGCGCAACGCTTCCGTGGTCAGGAATTCCTTCTCCGCGGCCGAGCCGTCACAATAGAAAACCTGATCCGGTTCGCAGAGCGCGATGCATTCACGGATCCAAGTCGTGAGCCGGGCGTGTCCGTCCGGCTTCGTCGAGCCGAGTCCGGCGGGCACCGATGCATGGAGGGGAGAGGTCATGGCGTGGGAGGATGCGGGATGAGGGGATGACGAAAACGCCCCGGCCGGGAGGCGCGAGAAACTCGAAACCCGAAATTCGAAATCGCCTTTTGATATAGGAGCGAAGTTTGAAAGGCTATCTCGCTACGCTCGGTTCGAAGGAAGTTTTGAGAATGAATGAAGCGGGAAAACTTCGCGGGCAAGTTTTCGGCCTTTTCTGCCCTTTCCGAATTAGACTTTCTTCGAGTTTCGAATTTCGAGCTTTCCCGGTTACTTGATCCGGGTCCAATTCTGCGACCGGCCGAGGAGCGAGAAGCCGATGAATCCGCGCGCCTCAATCTTGTCGTTTCCGGTCATTTGCAGGAACGACGAGTAGGTCTTGCCGTTTTCCGGATCGTAAATCGTGCCGTTCTCCCAGCGCCCGGGGCTTGAGGCCGGCGCGAAATTCTTCAGGAAGACAATGCCAATTAGCGGAACACTTTGCTTGGCAGGGTCAGGATTTTTCCAGTCGGTCTTCGGCTTACCGTCCCGGTTTGGCTCGTTCAGGGCAATTATTTTTCCAAACAGCTTGCCGCCTTGTTCATAAATTTGGAAATTAC
Source organism: Verrucomicrobiota bacterium (assembly GCA_025353105.1). Taxonomy (GTDB): domain Bacteria; phylum Verrucomicrobiota; class Verrucomicrobiia; order Chthoniobacterales; family SZAS-18; genus SZAS-18. The sequence goes on along the minus strand of JANXRG010000090.1, from coordinate 25,086 downwards.
CCTTTTCACCTTTCCACGTGCCGATGGGCGACTGGGTTTGGGCGTGCGCTACAAGTGGGAGGAACAGCAGGGCGAGAAGGGCGGGGAGGAATTTCATGTCTTAGGGGGCTGCGGGAGTGGGGGATTGGCCTCCAGACTGATGGGAGCGCGGCAAAATTCAATCCGGAAATTTCCGCGGGACGCGAGTGCCATCTCACCGGGGCGCGGTGGTCCGCCAAGCCGGGCGTTGCCCGCCGCGCGCCAGGACGGAATTTATCATCATCATCTCGCCGATGTTCTCGGGGGTGATGAGCCCGACCAGGCGGCCCTCCCGATCAACGACCGGCAGCACGGGGCTGTTCGATTGCTGCATCAATTGAAAGGCCTCCTCAAACGGTGCGTAGAACGGAATGGTCGGAACTTCGCGCCGCATGTGATCGACAATGGGGGCGTCCTGTCCGCTGCTCGCGAGGGCGGCGACAAGGTCCTCGCGGGTGAGGATGCCGCGCACGCGTCCGTCCTCCTCGACAATGGGGAATTCATGCTGCGAGGTGCGCACGAGGAGCTCGATCGCATCGCCGAGTTTCGCGTCCATCGGAAGCGCCTTGAACTCCGTGATCATCGCCTCTTCGAGCCGCACACTGCGGGTGAGGTCGCGCATCTGGACCGCGGCGGATTCCTGCGACGCGGCCATATAGATGAAGAAGGCGATGAAGATGAGCATCGCGTTGCGGTCCATCACGCCGGGAATGCCGAACAGGCCCACGACGCCGAAAACGAAGGCAAAGAACTGTCCGACGTGCGCAGCGATCGCCGTGGCCCGGGCGTAGGGCAGGCGCGTCGCGAGCAGCGCGCGCAGGACGCGACCGCCGTCCATCGGGAAGGCTGGGACGAGGTTGAAGAGCACGAGCATGACATTCACGCTCAAAAGCGTTTCGAGCAGGTTAATGTCTCCCGTAAGCCAGCGCGATTCCGGCACCGACGCGCCGTTGCCAAGCGCGATAAGCAATCCACCCGCGATGAGGACATTCACGAGTGGACCCGCCAACGCGATAATGAGTTCCTGAGTCGGCTTCTCGGGCAGGCGCTCGAGCCGCGCGAGCCCCCCGATAGGCAGCAGCGTGATGTCGGGCGTGCGGATGCCGTACGCGAGCGCGGCGTAGGCGTGGCCGAATTCGTGCAGCAGCACGCAGAGAAAAACGAGCGAGATGAGCGCCACCGCCGACAGGGCCGCCGGCAGCCCGCCCTTGGGAAAGGCGGCCAGCGCGTAAAATGCGAGCAGGAGGAGAAACGTGAAGTGAATCCGCACCTCGATTCCCGTGATGCGGGCAAGCCGGAATGACCAGTTCATGAGTGTGGACCAATTTGCCAGAGCGGGATGTTCCCGTCGTGAACCTGCTGTGCAGTCGTAGCATTCACGCCGCGCCCCGACCGCCCGATTCGTGGCCGCGGCGCCGTGGAATCAGTGGCCGAAAACTCCACCGGGGATGGCGCCTGCGCCGCCGGGTGCCGAGCCGCCGCCCTGCAAAAGGCGATCGAGTTGCGTCGCGAACATTGGTGGGATCTTCGTCTTGATGAAGTCGACCGTAACCTGCGCGGCCTGCCGCGCCTGGTCTTCGGAGATGCCGGTCTTCGCGGTGATAGTTTTGATGACTTCGTCCATGATGATGTTGAAACGTTTGAATGAAAGAATGGGAGGTGGGAATCTAGCGCATCGTGGCGTGGCGGAAAGCACTTCCAAAACGCGGCCCGGAAATGAACGGAAGTAAAATCACAATCGAATCACGCGCGCCGAGAGAATATCCGGCTCCGTCTGAATGCGCGCGAACGCGGCATCATCGGGGGCGGAATCAAGGTTCAGCACGGTGAGCGCGCTGCCGCCCTGCGTGTCGCGGCTCAGGGACATCGTCGCGATGTTGATCTTTAGATCGCCGAGCAACGTACCGATGCGCCCGACCATGCCGGGAACGTCGCGGTTCTCCACGATCAGGATGACGCCATCCGGGCGCGCCTCAACGTCGCGGTCGTCAATGCGCACGATCCGCGGTTGCCGGCCGAAAAACGCGCCTGCGACCTGCGCGGTTTTCCTGCCGCATTCGACGGTCAGGTCCAACTCGTCCGAGAAGACACCCGGCGCGCTCTGGCGCGTCTCGACGATCGCGACGCCGAGCGCGCGAGCTATGGAAAGGGCGTTGACGTGATTCACGTCGCTGCCCTCGGCCGCCTCGAGGAAACCCTTCGCGATGGCGCGGGTGATCGGACCGGTGTCCGATTCGTTGACCTTGCCGGCGTAATTAATCGTGAGGCGATCGGCGCGTTTGCTGGGGGCAATCTGCGAGAGGAAGCGACCGAGCTTCGCGCCGAAATCGAGGTAGGGGCCGACCACGGCGAGCGTGGCGGCGTCGAGATTCGGGAGGTTCACGGCGTTTCGCACGACACCGTCGAGCAGGCAGGCCCGGAGCGCCTGGGCGATTTCGATGCCGACGCTTTCCTGCGCCTCGGCGGTCGAGGCGCCGAGGTGCGGCGTCATGATCAGGTTCGCCCGGGTTCGCAGCTTGAAATCGGCGGGGGGCGGCTCGGTTTCATAGACATCGAGCGCGGCGGCGGCCACCTGGCCGGATTCGAGGGCGGCATCCAGCGCGACCTCATCGACCAAGCCGCCGCGGGCGGCGTTGATGATGCGCACGCCGTGCCGGCATTTCGCCAGGCGCTCGGTCCCGAGCATGTGCCGGGTCTCGACCGTTAACGGCATATGCATCGTGATGAAATCCGCGCGGGGCAAAAGCTCGTCGAGGCTTTCCACCAACTCGACCTGCAACGAGCGCGCGCGCGTCGCCGACAGGTAAGGATCGTACGCGAGCACGTTCATGCCGAACGCGATCGCGCGGCGCGCGACCTCGGTGCCGATTCGCCCCATGCCAAGCACGGCAAGGGTCTTGCCGTAAAGCTCCACGCCCTCGAAGGACTTGCGGTCCCACTTTCCGGAGACCATTGAGTTGTGCGCTTGCGGGATGTTCCGCGCGGTCGCAACGAGCAGTGAGAAGGCGTGCTCCGCGGTGGAAATCGTGTTGCCGTCGGGTGTGTTCATCACGATGACGCCGCGCCGCGTGGCGGCCTCGACGTCGACGTTGTCCACGCCCACGCCCGCGCGGCCGACGGCGCGGAGTTTGGTCGCCGCCTCGAGCACCCGGGCGGTAATCTTTGTCTGGCTGCGCACGACGATCGCGGAATACTCGGGCACTACTGCGATCAGCGCGTCCTCCTTCAGGCCGGTCTGCACCACGGCCTCGATGCCACCGCCGCGCGTGAGCTCCTCGACGGTGCGCGGAGAAACGGAATCGGCGATGAGGACCTTGATGGGAGCGGCGTTCGACATCGGGCCGCAAAAATGCGGCCGTGGCCGCTCGTGTCAAAGGCGAATGGGAGGTGGAATCACAGATTGACGCAGATTCCTTGGGACGTAAGCGGAGAACCCGAGCATCACGGCTCACCGTGATTCTTCAGAAAAATCTGCGGTCATCTGCGTGAATCTGCGGTTAACTCTTCCTCGCCATGGTCTCCCCCCGTCAGCGCCGCTCGAGGAAGCCGCCCGCCGCCCCCCGTCCGCATTCAGCCGTCGTGCTTGACGGACCTGAGCGTGCGCCCGGTCGCGCGATGCTCTACGCGGTCGGGTACAAGGAGGCTGACTTCAAGAAATCGCAAATCGGCATCGCCTCGACCTGGAGCGAGGTGACCCCGTGCAACATCCACATCGACGGACTTGCTTATGAAGCCGCGCGCGGTGCCGAAGCCGCCGGCGGAAAGGCGATCATCTTCAATACGATCACCGTTTCCGACGGCATCAGCATGGGCACGGAAGGGATGAAGTATTCGCTCGTGAGCCGCGAGGTCATCGCCGACAGCATCGAGACCTGCGTCGGCGCCGAGGGCTTTGACGGACTCGTCGCGATCGGCGGATGCGACAAAAACATGCCGGGCTGCCTCATCGCCATGGCGCGGTTGAATCGTCCATCCGTGTTCGTCTACGGGGGTACGATTCTTCCGGGCTGCCTGCAGCTCACGCCCACGCAAAAGCGCGACGTGGACATCGTCAGCGTTTTCGAGGCGGTGGGCGCGCATGCCGGCGGCCAGATCAACGATCGACAGCTTCAACGCATCGAGTCCTGTGCGATCCCGGGCCCGGGCTCTTGCGGCGGGATGTACACAGCGAACACGATGGCGAGCGCGATTGAGGCGCTCGGCATGAGCCTGCCTGGCAGCTCGGCGCAGACCGCAATCGGCAAGGCGAAGAAAGACGATTGTCGCCGGGCCGGCGCCGCGGTGATCGAATTACTCAAGCGTAATATCCGTCCGAGCGACATCCTCACGCGCAAAGCCTTCGAGAACGCCATCGTCGTGGTAAATGCGCTGGGTGGCTCGACCAACGCCGTGCTGCACCTGCTGGCCATGGCCCACGCCGCGAACGTGAAACTCACGCTCGATGATTTCACTCGCATCGGCGCGCGCACGCCGGTCCTCGCCGATCTCAAGCCGAGCGGTCGCCACTTCATGAGCGAGCTCGTCGCCATCGGCGGCATCCAACCGTTGATGAAGGTGCTTCTGACGGCCGGCCTGCTGCACGGTGATTGCCTCACGGTCACGGGCAAGTCGCTGAAACAAAATCTTGCCCGCGTGAAGCCATATCCGAAGGGCCAGACCGTGGTGCGACCGTTGAAGGATCCGATCAAGAAGAACGGGCACCTCGTCATATTGTACGGCAACCTCGCGCCTGGGGGCGCCGTCGCGAAGATCAGCGGAAAGGAGGGCCTTCGCTTTATGGGTCGCGCGCGAGTGTTTGAAAGCGAGGAGGAGGCGCTACGGCGCATCCTCGATGGCACGGTCGTGAAAGGCGATGTCATCGTTATCCGCTACGAAGGCCCGCGCGGCGGTCCAGGCATGCGCGAGATGTTATCGCCGACCTCCGCCGTCATGGGCAAGGGCCTCGGCAAGGACGTCGCGCTGATCACCGACGGACGCTTCAGCGGCGGCAGCCATGGCTTTGTGGTGGGCCACATCACGCCGGAGGCATTCGAGGGTGGCGTGCTGGGATTGCTGCGGGACGGCGACACGATTACGATCGACGCGGCCAAGCGCGTCATCGATGTGGATCTCTCCGTCGCGGAGGTCGCCGCGCGCCGCGCGAAATGGCAGCGCCCCGCGCCCCGCTACCGGCGGGGTGTGCTGGCAAAATACGCGAAGCTGGTCAGTTCGGCTTCCGAGGGCGCCGTGACGGATCAGGGATTGTGACAAATATTTGCCTCACGCGAGGCACGGGACCGCATCGACAACGACGGCCTCAAAATTCCATGTCGACCCCAAGAGAAAAGACTCTGCTCCTCACGCGTGAGGATGTCGCGCGGCTGCTCACGCTGCCGGAATTGATCGAGGAATTGCGCAACGCCTATCGGCTGCGCAGCGAAGCGGGCGTAGCGATTCGACCGCAGCGGGCGATGGCCCGGCACGGCGAGGACTCCACGACGGTCATTTTCCCGGGCATGTTGCCAGGCTGTGATCGGTATACGGTGAAGGTGAACGCCAAGACCGCCGGGAACGTCGCGCAAGGCCTGCCGTTTTTGTGCGGGGTGATCCTGCTAATCAACCGCCTCAATGGATCCAACGAGGCCGTGCTGGAATCCGGCCTGATCACCGCGATGCGGACCGGCGCGGCGGGCGCGGTGGCGGCGAATCTCCTGGCGCGGCACGAAGCGCGGACGGTGATGATCATTGGCGCCGGATTGCAGGCGGAATGGATGTTGCAGGCTCTCGCCCATGTCCGCCGTGTGCGCGAAGTGCGCGTGCTCGATATTGCGCCTGGGCGGGCAGATGACTGGATTCACCGGATGTCCTCGAAGGTGCCCGCGCTGTATCACGTGGCCGCTTCCGCCCGCGAGGCGCGCGAGGTTGACATCGTCGTCACGGTGACCCAAAGCCATGAGCCGGTCCTGACGGGCGACGATTTTCGGGCGGGCCAGTGTATTCTCGCAATCGGCGCGGACGAACCGGGCAAGCACGAGCTGGCGACCGATTTATTGCGCAAGTGCCGGCTGGTGCCCGACGACCGCGAACTTTGCTTCAGCGATGGCGCGTTCAATGTCGCGCATCGCAACGGTGAGATTTCCGATGCGGACATCCACGCCGAGATCGGAGAGATTCTCGCGGGGAAGAAGCGCGGCCGGACGAACGAAGAGGAAACCTTTGTGTTTGGGAATGTGGGCTTGCCGTTCCAGGATCTGGTCGCCGCGCAGATTGTCCGCCAGCGCGCGCTCGCCGAGGGCGTGGGGATGCTGTTCAGTTGGTGAAGCGCGGCATGGCCGACGTCGATGGTGACCCCGCGTTTTTCGATGTGCGACTGGGCCCGCCGTTGCCTAACCTGCGGGCGTGGAAGAAACGGAAAATCTGACCCGACGACCGATTGCGGTGCGTGACACGCGCTGGGCCGCGGCGATGGCGCGCGCCTTGGCGAACGCGGGGCTGCGACCGAACACGATTTCGGTGCTGAGCGTCGTTTTCGCGGCGACCGCGGCGGCGTGCCTGGTGGGCGCGGGCAGAACCGAGGGGTCCCCGCGCGTCTTTTGCTGGCTCGGGGCGGCTGCCGGGATCCAGCTCCGACTCCTCGCCAATCTGTTCGATGGCATGGTCGCGGTCGAAGGTGGCTTCCGCACGAAGTCGGGGGAGATCTTTAACGAAATGCCGGACCGAGTTTCCGACGCCCTGGTCTTGGCGGCCGCGGGGTATGCCGTTCCCGGGATCGCCTGGATGCACGATCTCGGCTGGGCGGCGGCGGTGCTTGCGGTCGTCACTGCCTATGTACGCACGCTCGGCGCGGCGTGCGGGACGGCGCAATATTTCATCGGCCCGATGGCGAAGCAGCAACGCATGTTTTTGCTCACGGCGGCCTGCCTCGGCAACGCGCTGTTGGTGCCGCTCGGCGTCTGGCGTGTCGATCTCATGCCGTGGGCGCTGGCGATCATGGCGGGGGGTTGCGGGGTGACGATTGCGCGCCGAGTCAGGCGGATTCTGCGGGAATTGGAGTCGAAATGATCCGGGGGTTGCCTCTATGATGAAGTGGATTCTCGTGGGATTGTCGCGCTTGGTGAGCGGGGCGCGCGCGCGGTGGGTCGGGTGCGAACCGCATCCGCGGCAGCGGATCTATTTTGCGAACCACACCAGCCACCTCGACACTCTCGTGTTGTGGTCCGCGCTTCCGCCCTCTCTGCGCCCGCTGACGCGTCCGGTGGCCGCGCGCGACTACTGGGGCGCCACCGCGCCGCGCCGCTACCTGGCGGAGCGCATCTTCAACGCAGTGCTCATCGATCGCGTGCCGGCAGATCCATTGGCCAATCCGGTCGCGGAGATGGTACAGGCACTGGGCGATCGGCAATCGCTGATCATCTTTCCGGAAGGAACGCGCAGCCTGACCGGTGAGCCGGGGATCTTCAAAAGCGGGCTCTATCATCTCGCACGCGAGCGTTCTGACGTTGAGTTGGTGCCCGTGTTCATGGAGAACTTGAACCGGATTCTACCGAAGGGATCGATCCTCCCGGTGCCTTTGCTCGGTGGGGTGACCATCGGCGCGCCGATTCGCCTCGACGCGGGCGAGGAGAAAGCGGATTTCCTCGCGCGGGCGCGCGGGGCCGTGCTCGGTCTGCGCTCAGCGTAAGCACCTGCCATGAAAACTCTCATCATCCCGGTGATCCTGCTCGGCACGCTCGTGCCCGCGTTGGCGCCCGTGGACGGCCCGGCGCGCTGGTTGCTCGAAGGAGTGCTGGTCCTGCTTGTCGTTGCGTCGGTCACGGGCTGGGTGTTGTCGCGACGCGTGACGAGCGAGCGCGGTCGCAAGACGGTGGAAAACATGAACGTGCGGATTCGCGCGTGGTGGTTCATGGCGGCGGTGTTCGGGCTCGCCCTTTTCATCGGGCGAATCGGTACGACGGTGCTCTTTGGGCTGATTTCGTTTCTCGCGCTGCGCGAATTCATCACACTGACCCCGACGCGACCCGGCGATCACCAGACATTGTTCTGGGTGTTCTTCGTCATTACGCCGTTGCAGTACTACCTCGTCGGTATGGAATGGTACGGCCTCGCGATCATCATGATCCCGGTTTATGCGTTTCTGTTCATTCCGATTCGCAGCGCGCTGCAGGGTGACGTGAAGGAGTTTCTCGAGCGCACGGCCAAGGTCCAGTGGGGGCTGATGGTTTGCGTTTATTGCGTGAGCCACGCGCCGATGCTGCTTTCTCTCGAGATTCCCGGTTATGGCGGGCAGAACGAGAAGCTGCTTTTCTGGTTCGTGCTCGTGGCACAACTCAGCGACGTGTTGCAATGGATCTGGGGCAAATCGCTGGGACGACACAAGATCGCGCCGCTGGTGAGCCCGAACAAGACCTGGGAGGGGTTCGTGGGCGGCGTTTTGAGTGCGACGGCAATCGGCGCGGCGCTTTGGTGGGCGACCCCATTTACGCCCGTTCAGGCCGGGGCGATGGCGCTGGCCATCACGCTGATGGGATTTGGTGGTGGCCTGGTAATGTCGGCGATTAAGCGGGACCGCGGCGTGAAGGACTACGGCGCCGTGATCGAGGGGCACGGTGGCGTGATCGATCGGATCGACTCGTTGTGCTTTGCCGCCCCGGTGTTTTTTCACCTCACCCGCTATTGGTTTGCGGCGTAGCGATGAACCGGGAACGTCCCCGTTACCTGGTCCGCCCATTGTTCTCGTGCGCAAGTCCCGGAGGGACGATCGAAATTAGATCAGATCGCGCATGGATTCAGCCCCGGAGGGGTGTCCGAGCCGGGATCGGATGCGAAGCCCAAGCCGTGCTCGGACGTCCCTCCGGGACTGGGTTGATTCGCCCAACGGGATCCGGTGACTTCATCACCGGCAAATTTCGGACGTCCCTCCGGGACTCTGCCGAGATAGCGAAATATGATGACATCAGCTCGCAATCAAAACGGAAACAGCTCCGTCTGCTCGTTGCCGGGCCGCTTGGCGGGCCGGTCGCTCGAGCGCTGGGCTTCGGCCCGGTAGTCGGCGAGCAGCCCCCGGAACTCGCATTTCTCGAGTTCGGCAATCAGCGCGGGATAATCGGGCTCCACGCGTAGCGCCTCGATCGGCTTTGGCAGCGGGAGATCGTCGTCGAGCCGGACCATTTCGCGGTTCTGTCGAATCTGATCCGCGGCGGCGACGATCTTCGCGCGCAGCTTCTCGTTCTTCACGGCTTCGGGGTGCGCAAGCAGCGCCTCGATCGTGCCGTGCTCAAGCACCAGCGCGGCCGCGGTCTTTGGCCCGACACCGGGCACGCCGGGAATGTTGTCGACGCTATCGCCGGTGAGCGCGAGCACCTCATGGATGCGCGCGGGCGCCACGCCCCACTTTTTCTCGACCGCCGCGGAGTCGAGCAGCGCAAACGGCTCATCCGGCGACGCGAGATCCGCCTTGGCGGTCGAATAGATCCGGACGTGCCGGTTGGCGAGCGCGAGGAGATCCTTGTCGTTGGTGGCGAGGATCGATTCGATGCCGCGCTCCGCCGCGGTGCGGGCATACGATCCGATGAGATCATCGGCCTCCGTGTCCGGCAGGCTCAATCCGTGGAGGCCCATCTTCGGCACGAGCGAGTACAGAAAATCCATCTGCGCTCGCATCGGTTCGGGCATCGCCGCACGGTTCTGTTTGTATTGCGGCTGGAGTGCCGTGCGGCGCTTGGGCACGCCGTCGTCCCAGACCACGGCGGCAAAGTCCGGTGCCAGATGTTTGAGCATCAGCCGCACCGATTTCGCGAATCCGAAAATCGCGTTCGTCGGCTCGCCACGCGAATTGCTCAGGTCGCGAATCGCGTGGAACGAACGGTACGCGTAATAATGCCCGTCGATGAGGAGAAGGCGCATGGCACGCGGAATCGACGATGGCCTCTGGCCCGATACTCAGCTCTTCACGCTCAAGTCCCGGATGGCTTTCCTCACGTCCGCCGCCTGTTTTTCCGTCGACGCGCTGAAATCGGCCCACACCACTTTTCCGTCGCGAATAAGGAAGGCCTGGCGCTTGGTGAATCCGAGCATCGTGGGCACCTCAAACGCCTTGGCCACGCGCCCGTCCTGGTCAGAGATGAGCGGGAACGGCAGGCGGTACTTTTCCTGGAATTTCTTCTGTGCGACTGGGCCATCGTGGCTGACCCCAATGACCTGCACGCCGTCGGTTAACAAATTGGTGTACGCGTCCCGCAAGGAGCAGGCCTGCGCCGTGCACCCAGGCGTGTCGGCCTTCGGGTAGAAATACACCAACACCAGCCCTTTGCGGTAGTAGTCGCCCAGGTTCAGCTTTTGACCGTCCTGGTCCATCGCCTCGAGCTCCGGCGCCTTGGCGCCAATCGGCAGAGCTTGGGCCGTTTTCAGGCCGAAAAAGGTAAGGAACGACATCGCGAGGAGGAACGGCTTCATTTCAATGCAATCGGGGGCAGGCAATCAATCACCGATTCCGCTCCACGCAATCTATCCGCAATACCGCCTGGCCATGGCGCGGAGAAACGCGTCACAGGCGGCCAGCTCGTCCCGCGTGATGAACTCGTCACGCCGGTGTGCGCGCAGCATGTCTCCGGGACCACAGACCACGACCTCCGCGCCCAAGGCGGCCATTTGCGGCGCCTCGGTTCCAAACGAAACGGTCGCCGCCGTCAGGCCGGTAAACGCCGCCACGGTTGCGACCAATTCCCGGTCGGACGGCGTGTCGAAACCGGGATCCAATCGCGGCATCTCGAAGGTAAAATCAATCCCGGGACGCTTGGCGCGCACCTCCATGAGCGCCGACGCGATACGATCCCGGATCCGCTCTGGCAATTCGCTGCCGACCGGCCGGAACTCGACTTGGAATTCGCATTCACCGGGAATGATGTTCTTGGCCCGGCCGCCCGTAATCGTTCCGACATTCAACGTCGGATAGGGCGGCGAATATTCCGCGTGGCGCTCGGCGGCGAGTTGTGTCGCCAGCTCCTCGAGGCGCGCCAGGAGATACGCGGCATCGATGATCGCCGAACGTCCCTGCTCGGGATACGCGCTGTGCGCCTCGCGACCGCGCACGATGACGCGACCGAGACCGTAGCCCTTTCCAGCGCGAACCGGGCGGAGGGAGGTCGGCTCGCCGACGATCGCGCGGCGTGGCGCGATGATCCGTTCCGCGGCGAGTCGTTTTGCTCCCAGGCATCCGACCTCCTCATCCGCGGTCAGCACGAGCATGAGCGGCTTGGGTAATGCGCGCGGATCGAGCGCCGCAAAGAGCGCGAGACTCGATGCCAGAAAGCCCTTCATGTCCGTGGTGCCGAGCCCGTGCAGGCGGTCGTCGCGCTCGATGAGCTGAAACGCGTCAGTCCAGGCCGGGTCCGGCGGCACCGTGTCGGTGTGGCCGACCAACGCAAGTTCCGCGTCCGCCTGCGCGTGACTGGAAACGACGAGGTTGAACTTTTCGACGCCGACCGCATCGCGCCAGGCGGAACGCCGGAAATGCCAGCCACGCGGGGCGAGCAGGCGCTCCGCGAAGTCGATCATCGGCGCGTTGCTCTGGGTGGAGACCGACGGAATTGCGACGAGATCGGCGAGGATGGAGGCGGTCATGTCCAAAGCCGGCGTTGCAACTTCTGGAAGCGCGAAACGATCTCGCCCGCGAGCGGATGATGGCGTTCTTTCACGATGGGCCGTCCCGCGATCCAGACATCGCGAATGGCGGTGCGCTCGAGTGAAAACACGATCGATGATATGAGCGCGTCATCCTCGGCGTCCGCAATCGAAACGTCGTCCAAATCGATCGTAAAGAGATCCGCCATCGCGCCGGAGCGAATGGTGCCGGCATCGATCCCGAGCGAGCGCGAGCCCGATTCGGTGGCACACCGCCAGAGCCTCGTCGCGAGCGCGGATTCGCGCGTGTCATGGGCATCGGCCAGTGCCACGCGCTCGAGGCGATCGAGCCTCAGGTGATACTCGAGTGCCCGCGCATCCTCCAGTGGGGCGATTTGAATCTGGCTGTCGCTGCCGAACCCGATCGTCACGCCGCGCGAAAAGAGCCGGTCGGCGCGAATGATTCCGTCACCGAGATTGCGCTCGGTGGTGGGACAGGCGCAGACGTTCGCCTCGGCCGCCCCCAGTTCGTCGATTTCCCGGTCGGTGATATGGACCGCGTGGACCGCCGTGAATCGACGGTCGAGCATGTGCTCGCGCGCCAGCAGATCGAGTGGCGTCTCGCCGTGTTCCGCCAGGGTCTCGGCGTTTTCGCGTGGCTGCTCCGAGATGTGCATGTGAAACGGGAGTTCGTGGCGCCGGGAGTAGGCATGCAACTGGCGCGCATAATCGAGCGGCACCGCCCGGAAACTGTGCGGCGCCACGCCCACGCGCGCCTCGGCGCGGAGCGACTCGAGATTGGCGCAGAACACGTCCGCGCTCGGCGTGCAGAACCGCCGCTGGCCGGGATGCAGCGGGCGATCGAACCCTCCGCGGGTGTAGCCGCATTGCAGAAGGACGATGCCGATGCCCACCTCTTGCGCCGCCGTGAGAATCGCCTTCGCCGTCTCGTTCGGATCGGCGTAGGGCGTGCCATCAGGTTGGTGATGCAGGTAGTGGAATTCACCGACCGTCGTGATTCCGGCGAGTGTCATTTCCAGAAATGCCATGCGGGCGACGTCATGGATGTCCTCCGGCGTCAACGACTGGGCGACGTGATACATCTTTTCCCGCCACGTCCAAAACGTGTCGTACTCGGCGCCGGTGCGATGCTCGGTGCGGCCGCGAATCGCGCGCTGGAAGCTGTGTGAGTGGACGTTCACGAAACCCGGCACCAGCGCGCGTCGCGGCAGTGGAACGGCGCCGACGGTCCCTGACGTCACGCGGGTGATGAGACCGGTTTCGGCATCAATGCCGACCGCGACGCCGCGTTCAAATCGCTCGTCGATCAGTGTCAGCTCCGGCGCGAGGAGAATTTCGGAGTTCACTCGTCGGTTCGTTGGTGGACGATGCGGCCGCCCGCGATCACCACTGCGGCGGGTTCCACACCCACGTAGTAGGCCAATTCGCGATGGTCGTGGCAATCATGGATCACGACGTCGGCTCGCTTGCTGGCTTCGAGCGAGCCCAGCTCCGCCCCCCATCCGAGGCTGTGCGCGGCGTTGAACGTCGCCGCCGTGATCGCTTCCGCCGGGGTCATCCGCATTTGCGTCGCGGCCAGCGACAGCACGAACGGCATCGAGGGCACGGGCGAGGAGCCCGGGTTGAAGTCGGTCGCAAGCACGACCGCCAGGCCCGCGTCAATCATCGCCCGGGCGTCCGCGTACTTTGATTTGCCCAGCGCATAGACCGATCCGGGGAGAAGCACGGGCTGGACGTTCGCGGTGCGGAGTGCGGCGATGCCGGCGGCGTCGCTCTGCTCGAGATGATCGGCGGTGACACAGCCGAGCTCCGCGGCGAGTTCGGCTCCGCCGCTCCGGCTGAGTTGATCAACGTGCGCCCGAAGTTTGAAACCGTGCTCGTGCGCGGCGGAGAGATAGCGGCGTGATTGCGCGGGGTCGAACGCGCCGCGCTCGCAGAAGACATCGGCGTATTCCGCCAAATGCTCCCGCCCCACAACCGGAAGCATTTCCGCGATGACGTGGTCGAGATAGGCCTCCGGCTGGCCCTTCAATTCTGGCGGCACCGTGTGCGCGCCGAGAAAAGTCGCCGCCACGCGCAGTCCGCTTTCCTGGCGCAGCGCGCGAATCACGTGGAGTATCTTCAACTCCGCGTCGAGCGAGAGACCGTAACCCGACTTGATCTCAAGTGAGGTAGTCCCGCCGCGGATCATCCACTGGAGCCGGCCTCTGGCAGACCGGAGCAAATCGTCCTCTGTCGCGGCCCGCGTCGCGGCCACGGTCGCAAGGATTCCGCCGCCCGCGGCCGCAATGGTTTCGTAGGTCGCGCCCCCGATGCGTTGTTCAAATTCCGCGACGCGATCCCCGCCGAACACGAGATGGGTATGCGCGTCGACGAATCCCGGCATCACCACGCGACCGCGCGCGTCGATCACGTCTGCGCCGCCGGGAATCTTGATCCCGTCCGCCGCGCCGGCGTAAGTGATTCGCTCGTCTTCGAGGACGACCACGCCGTCGCGGACGATCGCGAGGTCGCGCAACTCCGCGCCGATTCGGGGCCGCCTCGCACCCCGCAAGGTGAGCAGCTCGCCGCAATGAACGATTGCAATCTTCATGGCGACGGCATCGGCAGCTTGATCCCGTGACGCTTGGCCGCGGCGATTGCGATGTCGTAGCCGGCGTCGACGTGGCGCGCGATGCCGATGCCGGGATCGTTCGTCAGGACGCGGCTCAGGCGGCGTGACGCTTCGGGCGTTCCGTCGGCCACGCTCACTTGGCCCGCGTGAATCGAGTAACCCATGCCGACGCCGCCGCCGTGATGCAACGAAACCCACGTTGCGCCGCTCGCGGTGTTGAGCAGCGCATTGAGGATGGGCCAGTCGGCAATCGCATCGGAGCCATCCTTCATCGCCTCGGTCTCGCGGAACGGCGACGCTACCGATCCGGTGTCGAGATGATCACGGCCGATGGCGATGGGCGCATCGAGTTCGCGGCACCGCACCATCTCGTTGATGGCTTCGCCCATGCGCGCGCGATCGCCCTGGCCCAGCCAGCAAATTCGCGCGGGCAATCCCTGGAAGTGAATTTTCTCGCGTGCCAGGCGGAACCAGCGCGAGAGCGTGGCGTCTTGCGGGAAGAGGCGCAGCGCGAGTTCGTCGGTCTTGCGGATATCTTCCGGGTTTCCGGAAAGCGCGACCCAGCGGAACGGGCCTTTCCCCTCGCAGAAGAGAGGCCGGATGTATTCCGGCACGAAACCCGGAATGCGAAACGCGTCCACGCAGCCCGCGTCCTGCGCCATCTTGCGGATATTGTTGCCGTAATCGAACGCAATCGCGCCCGCCCGCTGCAGCGCGAGCATCGCGTTGACGTGCACGGCCATGCTCGCCTTTGAGCGTTTCACGTAATCGGCGGGATCGCGCTGCCGTAGTTCGTCGGCCGCGGCGATCGAAAGGCCCGCTGGGATGTATCCCACCAACGGATCATGCGCGCTGGTTTGATCGGTGACGACGTCGACTGTCACGCCGCGCCGGACCAGTTCCGGCAACACTTCAGCGCAGTTTCCAACGAGTCCGACGGAAAGCGCTTCGCGCGCCGTCTGCGCCGTGGCGCACCACGCGAGGGCTTCGTCGAGGTCGTGCGTCATGCGATCGCAGTAGCCGGTTTCGACGCGGCGCTGGATGCGCCACGGCTCGACCTCCACGCCGAGGCAGACCGCACCATTAAGCGTGATCGCGAGCGGTTGCGCGCCGCCCATGCCGCCGAGTCCGCCGGTGACCACGAGTTTGCCGGCGAGGTCGCCGCCGAAATGTTTATCGGCGAGCGCGGCAAACGTTTCGAACGTGCCCTGCACGATGCCCTGCGAGCCGATGTAGATCCACGAACCCGCCGTCATCTGTCCGTACATGATCAACCCCCGGCGTTCGAGATCGTCGAAGACGTCCCAGTTCGCCCAGTTCCCGACGAGATTGGAATTGGCGAGCAGCACGCGCGGCGCGAATTCGTGCGTGCGGAAAACGCCGACCGGTTTGCCGGACTGCACGAGCAGCGTTTCGTCGTTCGCGAGGGATTTCAGTTCGCGCGTGATGGCATGGAAGGAAGGCCAGTCACGCGCCGCCTTGCCGCGGCCGCCATAGACGATGAGGTCCTCGGGTCGCTCGGCGACGTCGGGATCGAGATTGTTCATGAGGCAGCGCAGCGCGGCTTCCTGTTGCCAGCTTTTGCAGGACAGCACGGTGCCATGCGGCGCGCGAATGGTCGGTGCGGTCGTCGTCATAGGAAGAAGGGAATTTGCCACGGAGACACAGAGGACTCAGAGGAAGAAACATGGACCGCGAATTCTAAAATATGGATGGTTCCTGTCTGTGCCTCGGTGGCTAATCACCACCGATGCAGCGGGCCGCATTTGCGCTCGGCGGCGGAGAGGATTTCGCCGGAGCACACGGCCTCGATCGATTGCTCGATGTCGTCGCGCAGCAGCCGATCCTTGTTCAGGAAGCGCACGCGTTTGCGCAGCGCGCGATGCGCCGCCTCGATCGCGTCGCCCGCGTGCAGCGGATGAATGAAATCCAGCGCCTGAGCCGCGCCGAGCAA
Organism: Verrucomicrobiota bacterium; assembly: GCA_025353105.1. GTDB lineage: Bacteria > Verrucomicrobiota > Verrucomicrobiia > Chthoniobacterales > SZAS-18 > SZAS-18. The sequence continues at coordinate 8,881 of JANXRG010000090.1, read as the reverse complement.
CTCGAGCGCGAGCACGGTCTCCGCGTTCTCGACCACACGTCGCAGCTTGGTCGCACCGATGCTGCCCATCGACACGTGATCCTCCTGACCGAGCGAACTGGGAATCGAATCGACCGAAGCCGGGTGCGCGAGAATCTTGTTCTCGGAGACCAGCGCCGCGGCGGTGTATTGGAGGAGCATCTGGCCGGAGTTCAGTCCGCCCTCCTTCACGAGCAGACGGGGCACCTTGCGCTCGCCGACCGTGTCGCCGCCGAGCAGGAGATAAAGGCGCCGCTCGGAGATGGACGCGATTTCCGCGGCGGCGATGGCGAGATGATCCAGGACGAGCGCGAGCGGTTGCCCATGGAAGTTTCCGCCGCTGACGATGTCGCCATTCGGAAACACGAGCGGGTTGTCGGTGGCGGAGTTGATCTCAATCTCGACCACGGCGGCCGCATGGCGGGCGGCATCGCGCGAGGCGCCGTGCACCTGTGGAACGCAGCGCAGCGAGTACGGGTCCTGGACTTTTTCGCAATCCGCATGGGAGGGCAGAATTTCCGAGCGCGCGAGCAACCGGCGAATGTTGGCCGCCGTCTGGCGCTGGCCGGGGTGGGGTCGCGCCGCGTGAATCCGCTCGTCGAACGGTGCCGCGCTGCCGCGATGGGCCTCAAGTGACATGGCGGCGATCACGTCGGCCGTGGCCAGCAGCGTCTCGAACCGCAGCAGGCATTGCACGGCGTAGGCGGCCATGAACTGGGTGCCGTTGATCATGCCGAGCCCTTCCTTGGAGCGGAGCCGGAGCGGCCGGATCTTGAGCGCACGGTGGACATCGCGGGCGGCGACCTGCCGACCTTTCCACCTCACCTTGCCGAGCCCGAGGACCGGCAGCGTGAGATGCGCGAGCGGCGCAAGATCACCGGACGCCCCCAAAGATCCTTTTTCATAGACGATGGGATGCACGCGCCGGTTGGCAAAGAGGATGAGGCGATCGACCAATTCAAGCGTCACGCCCGAGAAGCCGATCGCGAGACCATTGATCTTCAGCAACAGCATCAGTCGCACGAGTTCCTCGGGGATTTCGTCGCCGACGCCGACCGCGTGGCTGAGGATGAGATTTTCCTGCAGCTGCTCGATCTTGGACGGCGCGATGCGGATGTCGGCGAGAACGCCGAAACCGGTGTTGATGCCGTAGATGGCTTTGCGGCCGCGCTGCAATTTCTCGACGATGTGGCGCGAGGCGAGCACGCGCTCGCGGGCCGCGGGCTCGAGCGAAACAGAATCGCCCGAGCCGAGCAGGCCGCGGAGCGTACCAAGAGTGAGATCGGCGCCGCTGAGTTGCATGGGGCCTTTGATTCTCTCGCGGGTCTCGCGGCGTGTCGAGTGCGCGTCAGGCAGGTGGATCGGCTCCCCCGAGGCGCCAAATCGAGAGTTTTGCGGCTTGACCGAGGTGATTTGTCATCGGCTCGGGACGAGCCGATCCACCTGACTTGCGAGCTCTGCCAGCACTGCTCCGACGTCATCGACGAGCGGTTGAATTGTCTCCTCGCTGAAATCGAATTTCAAACCGGCGGCGGAAAACAATTCCGGCAGGGGCTTGGACCCACCAAGACTCAAGCCGTTGAGATACAAGTCCACGGCCTTGGCTGGGTCCTGGCGCGCGTGCCGCCACATCTGCAATGCGCCCAGCTGCGCGATGCCGTACTCCACGTAGTAAAACGCGTGCAGGAAAATGTGCAGCTGCCGATGCCAGGCGTATCCCCGAATGTCTTCGTAACCCGCGTATTCCTCGATCCCACCAAAGCGGTCCATCAGCGACAGCCAATGGGCCCGGCGCTCGTCGCGCGGGTGGTTGGGATGGGTGTAGAGCCAGTGCTGGAAGGCATCGACCGTCGCCATCCACGGGAAGAACGCGATGATGCCCTCGAGGTGTTGCCGGCGCGCGCGATTGGCGTCGTTGGTAGAATAAAATTCCTCGAGGTGCGGCGCCGCCATCAACTCCATCGACATCGAGGCGACCTCGCAGAATTCGATCGGCGACCCGCGGTAACCGCCCAGCCGCTGCTCGCGCGCGGCGAGTGCATGAAAGGCGTGGCCGGCCTCGTGCAGGAGCGTGACGACGTCGCCCTGCACGCCGACCGCATTCATGAAGATGAACGGCAGGCGCGATTCCTCGAGCGTGGATTGATACCCGCCGGGGGCCTTTCCTTTGCGGCTCTCGAGATCCAGCAACCCGTGCGCGCCGAGCAGCGAAAACGACTGGCCGAGCCGGGCGTCGAGACGGTTGAAAATGGTCTGCGATTTCGCGACAAACTCCTCGGCGTTCGCGAACGGCTGGAGCGGCGGTTTGTTTTCCGGGTCGACCGCGAGGTCCCACGGGCGCAGCGGATCGACGCCCAGTTTTGTTTGCCGGTCGCGCTGGAGCGAGCGCGCGAGAGGCACGATGCTCTGCTCGATCGTTTCCTGAAAGCGCACGCAATCTTCGGGCGAGTAATCGAAGCGCTCGTTCACCGCGAACGCGTAGGCGCGATAGTCCGCAAATCCGGCCTCCCGCGCGATTTCGCCCCGCAGATTCAGCAGCTCGTCAAAGATGTCCTCGAGCTTGTCGCGATCCTCGAGGCGGCGCTGCGCGATTAGTTCCCAGGCCTGCTGCCGGCGCGCGCGATCGGTTTCCTGCAGCACGCGTCCCAATTGCGCAAGGGTCTGCTCCTTGCCGTCGAAAATCACCATCATTGCGCCGATGATTTTCTGGTATTGCTGGCACAGTCTCGCCTCCTCGGTCTCGCGCGGGACATTGGCTTCGCGGTAAAGTGAGACGTGATTCCGGACGCTGCGGCGGAAGACATCGTAGTAGGCCGGCATCGCGTCGAAGGCCGGATGCGTCACGAGTTTCTGCTGCAGCGCGAACTGTTGCGGCTTCAGCCAGGGGTCCACTTTCTCGACGAGGTGGAGGTACGTCTTCTCCTTCTCGGGATCATCGGTCTGGCACGTCATTGCGATGTAGGTGCGCGCGGAGTTTTCCGAGATCGCGGCATTCACCTCGCTGTAGGCATCAAGCCAGGTCTCGAGCGCCGCGGCATCCGCCGCACCAGTGAGTCGCGACTCGAGTTGTTCGAAGACGGGCGCCAGGGCCGCCGGGTCCATGAGATCGATTTGCGGCGGCAGAAAGGTACGGGCGAGGAAGGGTTGGACTTTCATGTTTGCAATCGGGTGTGCGCCGCGAGTTTAGCCAGCGCGCTCTCTTTCGCGAGTCGATGGCGTCAATCAAACCCGCTCGGATGCGGGCGCCTTGCCGATGGTGAAGACCACGCGGTAGCGCTCGGTGGAAGTCGACTCGTCAACGCGTTTCACGGGCGCGTGAAGCACGCGTTCGAAGAGATCCCGCTCCAGGCGCGCGAGAATCGGGAAGCGGGTGAGGAGATCGGCAATCGGTGAACGGTGCTCGATGATGCGGAGCGGTTCGTCGGGCGGCGGGAGCATCGCCTCGAACAGATCGCCCACTTCATCCGCGGTGGGTGAGGCCGGCTTCGCGCCGCCTTTCTTTACCTTGGGACCCCGCGCCTTGGCGGGCGGCGGCGTGGGAGGGGACGTGGCGCCTTCGAGTTCCGCCATGCATCCTTCCTGGTCGCGCAGGCGCGCGAGCAGCGCGGTCCGCAACGCAAGCGAGCCGTATTTTGGAAGCTTCGAGAGGTAATGACCCGCGCGATTTTGAAACACGCTGAACAGCAGTTTCTCCGGTGCGGCGCTGCCGTAAACCTTGTGCACGGCCTCGAGGAGTTCGAGCGTGAGATCGTTTTGAGCCGGCGGAAAAAGCGCGTGCGCTCGGTCGGTCAGGCGATAAAGCATCTCCGGCCGTCCGCCGCGTCCGACCCCGCGGGGCTGGCGCCACGTTTCAAGGAAGCCCTTTTTCTCCAGCTCGAGGCAGTACTGCTTCACGCCCATGTAGCTCATGCCCATGCGGGCGGAGAGCGGACGCACCGGCAGGCCGCCGGTGCGCTTGAGCACAGAAAGCACTTCCATGCGTTGGCCGCGGGTGAGGCTGGGGCGGGGGGTCGGCATCGAGGGATGGAAGAGTCGCCGCGAAAATACGCGGCCCGCGAGGCGATGCATCATCAGAAATGCGCGACACCGGGCGCATCGGCTGCGACGCTGCGAACGGAGAGGAATTCCCGCGCGCCCATTTGGTCCGATTTCTGACGCCGCAAGCAGCATCGGGACATCGCCCCGCTCAAAGTCAGCGGCGGACCTGACATGATTTGGCCGCGCGATTCATTCCGGCGGAACCCAAAAAAATCCAAAAACCGCAGAATTCATGCTATGGAGTGTCCGGTCCCTGCGCCTGGTCATTTTTTCTTGGAGTTTTCTGAAGTCTCTTGGAACGAATGAATGCTCCATCGGAACAAGCGAGACTCGGCGAGAACCCGGATCCGGCATTCGCGCACCCGGCAGGTCCGCCAAAGCAGACGCAGACAAAAGTGGATGGATCCCGCTCGACCGTTGCGTCGCGGCAGATATCGCCGGATCACGTGCCTCGCTTGTGTTGGTGGTGGCTGGCCCTTATTTTGGCGCTCGGGCTGGGACTTCGGGTGGATGCTCTCCGGCAGGAGACCGACTTCGGTTTCAATCTGGGCGCCCAGTCCGACTCGATGGAAGCGTATGAAGTGGCGGTGAGCCTTCTCAAGGGCGAACCACGCGCCCAGTATCTCGGCCAGCCAAATTTCAACATCCATTCGAAGCTTCCCGGGCCGCTCTGGGCGGCATTTTGCGCAGCTGGGCTCAAGCTTTTCGGAACAATTCGGGGTGCGGCAATGTTGGTATTATTGACGGGCACTGGGGCGATTTTTCTCACTTTTCTGCTCGTTGTCCGTGCGATCGGCGTCCGCGCGGCTCTTTGGGCTGCGTTGCTTCAGGCCACGTCGCCCCTGGCGGTTCACTATTCGATCATTGTTTTCAATCCGTCGGTCATGCCCTTCTTGGGTGGGCTCTTCCTTCTGGCATTGTGGCGTGTCACGCAACGCGATGATTCACCCGCGATCGGGTGGGTGGGCTTCCTTCTGCTCATCATGCCGCAATTTCATTTTTCGAGCGTTGTGCTTGCTCCGGCGGCGGTCGTGGTTTGGTGGCTTTCGAAGCGGCGGCTGAACTGGGCTTGGCTTTCGTTTGGTCTGATCGCGGGGATCATTTGTTATGGGCCCTACGTTTACGGCGAGATCATGCACCACTGGCAGAACACCGTCGGCATGACGGCCGGAAGTCCCGGACGTTACTCCACCACGGCATTGAAGGTCTTCATCGCGCCGTTGGCATTCCTGTATAACGATTGGTCACCGCGGTGGGCGTACACCGCCGACGAATACCGGGAGATTTGTCGGGCGTGCTTTGGAAGTCTCGGTGGCGCCATGGCGGCGAATATCCTTGCGGCGATCGCCGTGTCGGCGGTGCTGGCGGGTGCCGTGGCTTTGGGAGTTCGGGCAATGCGGGGATTTTGGCGGTCACCGCGCGAGACGTTTGCCCGTTCCCCGGGCGTCACTTTTCTCGTTGTGGTCATGCTCATGCCATTGGCTTGCGCGTTCCTCGTGGGTCAACCCTTTCATCCGCGGTACGCGCTCATGCTGCTGGCTCCGTTGTTCGGTCTGTCGGGAGCGGCGGTGGCCACATGGAACGCGCAACCGAGGGCCGGCCGATTCGTTGGGCCGATCATCTGCGCCGCCGTCGCGGCGAACATTTGGTTCATCCTGCGAATCTACCGGGTGCAGGATGCGCTGATCGAGACGACACCGCGTTTTGTTCCCAGCTTTCGCCATCTCGACCGCGTCTATCAAACGCTGCAATCGCACGCCGGCGACAATCGGATGGTGGAATTACGGGACGACGATTATATCCGCAATCTATCGCCACAAGAAGCCCATTCGTTGGCCGGAGCGGAACTAATCAGACGTTACATCATCGTTCGTTATCGAGAGATGGGCGAACCAACAAACCAGGAAACGCGGCCGTCTCGGTATATCTTGCACCGCGGCAGCGAGGTGGAGGCGGGGAACCCTTCCGTCGTCTACCACCGAAACGGCATCGCCATTGTCGCCGCGCCGTTAGAGCCACCGTAGCCGGCGATGCTTTCGCGGGCCCGGTCGGCACCGCCCAACGTGCCCGGAGGCCGGGTTCCACCGGCGTCCGCCGCCTAGGCCGGGTGGTAGCCTTCCTCGCCGTGCTCGGAGATGTCGAGGCCGTTGCTCTCGATCTCCTCGTCCACCCGGAGACCGATCGTCGCCTTTAACACGACCGCGATGATCGCGGTCGCTACGACGGACAGCACGACGGTCACGAACATCGCCTTGAGCTGTTCGCCCACGAGCGATTTGCCAACGACGTCCTTCAAGTTGGTCGGGAGGTTTGAATTCACTTCGAGTGTCGCGAAGACGCCGGTGAGCAGCGCGCCGAGGGTGCCTCCGACCCCGCGGGGCTGGCGCCACGTTTCAAGGAAGCCCTTTTTCTCCAGCTCGAGGCAGTACTGCTTCACGCCCATGTAGCTCATGCCCATCCGCGTCGAGAGCGGGCGCACCGGCAGTCCGCCCGTGCGCTTGAGCACGGAGAGCACTTCCATGCGCTGGCCGCGGGTGAGGCTGGGGCGGGGGGCCGGCATCGCGCGCAAGATTACGCGCCCTCAGCCCGGACGCATCAGGAGAAATCGGGTCGCCAGCCGTCGAAGTCTGATCTTGGGGCTCCCGGTGGCCGCTCACCACCTGAAATTTGCCCAAGGCGATGTCGTAAAGATCTCACCCCCGCTGATCAGGTTGATTTGGCCAAACGCATTTTTGTCCGGAGCATCGAACGCGAAGCCCGCTTGGATGACTGTGCCAGCGGCGAATCCACGCGCCGTGTTGCGAACCACCCAGTTGTTGGCGCCCTGGATGTAGAATCCCAAATAGCCCGATGTCGCATTCTGGGCGGGGCTGATGGTGCAATGGTTTCCGTCGACGCGGTTTTCGTCTCCGGTGACCTGAATGCCTATCACGTTGGAATCGCACGTGTTTCCGGTAAGCTGACACCTGGAGGTGGCGAGGATGCCTATCGTGACGTTCGCCTGGGCGGTGCAGCCGCGGACCGTGCTGCCGAAGTCGACGAATATCCCGTTGAGGCCGTTGCTGCCCGCCGTGCAGTCGGCCACGGTGCAACCGGCGCCCGCCTGAATACCATGGCCCGAGGGAATGTTTCGGCTGGCGTTGCATCGGATGACCGAGCTGCTTCCCTGGACCACGATTCCTGTACCGTTATTGCGGCTCGACGTGCAATCGACAATGGTGACGAAGCTGGTGCAGTCAAAACCCCGGCCGGAATTCACGGTGGCAATGCAATTGCTGATCATGGTGCGGTCCCCAGCAACAAAGCCCGTGACGTTTGCGGCGGCGGCGCAATCCCTAATCTCCGCGCCGTTGCTCAGAAAAAATCCGGTGGCGTTGCCGGTGGCCACGCAGTCCCTCGCGGAGCCGGCGCCCATGGCCAGTCCCGATGCGCCGACATTGTCCACGAGTCGCAGCTTTTCCGCGAGCGTTATGGCGGCCAATTCCGTCCGCACTCCTCCATCAGGCCAGCCCCGCACGGTGCCGTTGCGGACGCAGACGTTTTTTTGGACGGCCGGGACATTGACACCGCGGGAGGCGCCCCCGGCGACACCGGTCAGCGCAAATCCATTCAGGTCGAGCGTCACGTCATCCGCTCGAATGCTGATGCCGTGCATGCCGGATGCCCCGGTCACATTGCCCGTCAGGTAATAGGATCCGGGCGCGCTGATGATGAAAGTGTTGGTGGCATCGCCCGGGGTGTTGACGGCATTCACGATCGTGCGTGCCTCCACCTGGTCCAGCGACTTCATCGCCGGGGTGGGCGCGCCGGGCGGCGTGAGGTCGCCCTGGGCGGCCGCGCGCGGGAGTTGAAGGATGCTCAGGCCCGCGAGGAAGACCGCGGAAATGGCCATGCGTGTTTTCATTGGAGGCAACTCCCGTCATGTACGGACAAACGAGCTGCGGCTCCGGAGTTGAAGTGGCCGCCCGCGAATGAGCCGGGGAAGCTAAGGCTGCGCAACGACTTGGCAAAACTTATTTGCGGGACCGCGTCCGGCCTCCACAAGGATGGAAACGCGACGCAGGTCCCGCTCCTCAAGTCTAACGAGAACGCCGACCCGCCTACGCCGGATGATATCCCTCCTCACCGTGCTCGGAAATATCGAGGCCATTGCTCTCGATTTCCTCGTCGACGCGAAGGCCGATGGTCACCTTCAGCAAAACCGCGATCAGCGCGGTCGCCACCACCGACAGCAACACCGTGATGAGCATGGCCTTGAGCTGTTCGCCGACGAGCGATTTGCCCACGACGTCCTTGAGGTTCGTTGGCAGGTTTGAATTCACTTCGAGCGTGGCAAAAAAGCCGGTGAGCAGCGCGCCCAGCGTGCCGCCAACCGCGTGCACGCCGAAGGTGTCGAGCGCGTCATCGTAGCCGAGCCAGCGCTTGAGATAGTTGCAGGCGAAGAACGGGAAGGCAGCGGCGAGCAGGCCGATCGCGACGGCGCCGTTCGCGGTGACGAAGCCGCACGCCGGAGTGATGACGACGAGTCCGGCGACCGCGCCGGAACAAAATCCGAGCACGCTGGGATGACCCTTGAAGATGGCCTCGAGCACGGCCCAGCCGAAGGCGGCGACCGCGGCCGCGAGGGTGGTGGTCATGAAGGCGTTCGAGGCGATGGCATCGGCGCCGAGGGCGGAGCCGGCTGGGTGAGGGCGAAACTGCGCAGGCCCCAGAGAAGGCCTGGCGCCAGGGTGGGGGCGGAGGGGGGCTCCGACGGGGCCAGCGTGGGATACGGCCCAATGTAACCGCCGGTCATAGTGGTCACGACGGCTGACCGGCCGGTCTT
>JANXRG010000054.1 GCA_025353105.1 Verrucomicrobiota bacterium | reverse complement strand
GAACGCGATCTCCGAGCGCGTTGGCAAAACAAATGCAGACCGCGCCCGCGGGCTGCCAAGCCCTTTGGCAGCGCGCTCGGAGATCGCGTTCCACCTGATCTACTTCTTCGCGGTCGCCGCCTTGAGCACAATCTCCTGCCCCTCACGCGCAGCGTCGACCTCGAGCGTCTTGCCGGATTCCTCCACGAGCAGGCGGGCACGCTCGACCATGGAGTCCACCTTGGTGTCGTCGTGATCCGGATCATGATGAAACAGGCAGAGTCGTTTCGCACCAGCCTGCAGCGCGAGCGCGACGGTATCGTCCATGCAGGTGTGCCCCCACCCGAGCCGGCTCGGATACTCGGACTCATCGTACTGGCTGTCGCAAATCAGCACGTCGGCCGCGCCAATAAACCGCGCCAGTTTTTCGTCCTCGCGTCGCGCGAATTCCAGCGCCGCCGCGTTTGGCTTGCCCGCGCGTTCCTGCGTCAGGCGCTCCTGCCGCAGATAAACCTCGTGGTCGCACATGTACACCACGACGCCGCCGGGAGTCGTGAGCCGGTACGCGAGGCAGATGCCGGGATGATTCGAGAAGACCGACTGCACCGCCACCGGGCCGATCTGGAACTTCATGTCCTCCAGCTCCTCGAAGACCACCCTCCCGGCCATCTGGCTCAGGCTGATCGGAAAATACGCGGTCTCCATTTGCTCGAACAGCGCGGTCCGCAAACCCCCGACCGCGCTTTCGTAGCCGAGAATGCGCAGCTTGTTGGTCGGGCTGTAGGCCGGTCCGAAAAACGGGAAGCCCTGGATGTGATCCCAATGCGTGTGGGTGATGAGAATCGTGATGTGCAGGTCGCGACCCTTGAATTCCTGGGCGAGAGAAGCCCCCAGCGCGCGAATGCCCGTGCCCGCGTCGAGGATGATGATCTGATCGCCGCAGCGGAATTCCACGCACGAGGTGTTTCCGCCCGTGCGCACGGTCGTGGGTCCCGGCGTGGGGAGCGAGCCGCGCACGCCCCAGAACCGCACCGTCGTGCGCAAGTCGCTGTCGTCGGGAAACGCCGTCTTGAACAGGCCGACATTCTTCAATTCGCACGGCTCGTTCGGCGCCGCGGGAACGGCAACCTGGCCATTCGCCACGGGGTCGGCGCCGACGTTCGGCAGCACGCGAGCGAGATCGGCCGGCAGGATCGGCTTGACCAGATATTCGTCGGCGCCGGCCGCGAGGGCGGTGAGTCGGTCGTTCCCGAAGCGGCTGCCCGTGGTGACGATAATCTTGGTTCCCGCCAGTTCCGGCTGCGCGCGCAACATCCGGCAGACCTGAAACCCATTTCGCCGGGGTATATGCAGATCACAGAGCACCGCCGCGGGACGATTCTCCACCACGAGACTCAAACCCGCCTCGCCGTCCTCGGCCTCCAGGACGCGCCAGCCATCCCGCCGAAGCGTCTGCTGCAGCAGCGCCCGCGTGATGGGGTCGTCTTCAATGACCACGATGCTCTTCATGATTTTGAAACCGTTGGACCGGGCTTCTTCGTCTCGGGGAGCGTCGGGAGCTTGGGCAGCTTAAACCAAAAGCAGCTGCCGTTGCCGGACCGGGGCGAAAAGCCAATTTCACCGCCCCATTTTGCAATGATGATCCGGCAGAAAAAGAGACCCAGTCCCACCTTGCCGCGGCCGATGGCGCCCTGCTGGAATTTTTGAAAAAGCTGCGCCTGCAGGTGGGGCGGGACGCCGCCGCCCTCGTCCTCGACCTGAATCGTGATCCATTCCGCATCCTCCTCGAAACGGATCCCCACCGTGCTGCCCGTCGGGCTGTGCCGCAGCGCGTTGCCCAGCAGATTGCCGAGCACGCGCTCGTAATGTTCCTCGTCGCCCGGCAGGCGCCGCCGTCCGCTGCCCGCCGACTCGGCGTCCCACGCGAGCGTGACATTCTGCTGCGCGAAAAGCGGCCGGTTCAATTCGATCGTGCGTTGGGTCGCGCTCCGCAGATCCATGCCGGGCCATTCGCCATTGTCCCGTCCGTAATGCGCGCGCATTTCCGCCGCGTACATGTGCAGCACGTTGTCGATCATGCTCTCCTGCCGCCGGCCGGCCTGGAGCCCGAGCTGCACCATGCCCCGCACCTCTGGCGCCAGAATTTCGCTGTCGAGCATCGAAAGCGCCATCATCATGTTCTGCAACGGCGAGCACATGTCGTGCACCACGCAGTGCAGCAGGACCTCCTTGCGCTGCACCTCCGCGTTGAGTTTCTCGTAGGCCAGCATGTTCTCACGCGCGGTCTGCAACATCGCGCGCCGCTGTTCAAAGCTCGCCCCAAGGTCTTCCACCAGCAACGTGGACACGCCCCCGACATTCATCGCGCTGGCCTCGAGATTGTATTCGCGGCCATCCGCCGCCGTCTCCACCCACGGCCCGGATCGGGCGCGATGCGACTTGCCCGATTTCCAATGCGCGTCAGCGTCGATTAGGAAATTGTCGAGGTACGGCGAAACCTCGATCACGCTGTCCATCAGGCCGGAGCGCGCCACCGAGGGCCACACCTCCTCCAGCCAGGCCGGCGGATTCCCGAGCAGTCGCAACACCCCCACCGACTCACGCCGGAAAACGGCGAGGTCGAGCGCTTGGACGACGTCGGTGAGATTGGGAACTTCCATCGATTGGGGTCTTCTACTTGGAAAGCATTCGGCTGGCCAACTCAGAAAATGTTTCCTCGACGTTTGAGCCATCCTTCGCGCTGGTTTTGCGCGCACTCCAGCCGCCGTCTTGAAGCTGGGCCAGTCGCGCTTCGTCAATCTGCCACGCATCCACCAAGTCCGCCTTGTTCAAAGCCAGGACCGACGGCAAATCGCCGAGATTCGTGCGGACGCGGTCGCGGAGGTCGAGCACGGCATCCACCGATGCCGGCCGCGTGCCGTCCGCCACGTAAATGATTCCCGCCGATCCGCGCAGGAAATTGAGGTTCATCCGTTGGAAATCATCGTCGCCCGCCAGGTCCCAGATCATGAGCATCATCTCCTGGTCCCCCGATAGGACGATCTTCTTGTCCACCTTCACGCCTACAGTCGTAAGGTATTCTTCCGAGAACACACTCTGGACAAAACGCGCCACGAGACTGGTTTTCCCCACCGAAAACGAGCCGAGAAGGCAGATTTTTTTGGTCAACATGGGCGCAAGATTCCCGCATCTCAGCAAAAGCCGAAAGCGATAGCCAGCGGAATTCCGGCGGCGCGATCCCTGCTGCTCCCATTGGACGGTGGGCGGATTTCACGGATAATCGTCGCACGCCCCTATCTTTCCATGCGTCCCCACGTCATTTCCGCCCTGCTTTTCCTGCTGACGCCGCTCGCCGCGTTCCGCGCCCAGGCCGCGCTGCCATTCGAAACGGTCTTCAAGGGCCGGGACATTTTCGAGCGCCTCGTCGCCAGGGCCCAGCGCGAGAATTGGCGCGCGCTGCCGCTGGGCGACCGCACGGCGCGCGTGGCTCTGGCAATGGTCGGCACGCCGTACAAGGGCTACACCCTCGAGATCGACGACCATGTCGAGGCGCCGTCGGTGAATTTCTACGGGCAGGATTGCTGGACGACGTTTGAAATTTCGCTTGGTTTCGCGCGCATGCTCCGGGCCAAGGACGCGCCTTACGCACCGCCGGACCTACTGCGCATGATTGAGCTGAATCGGTACCGCGGCGGCCGCTGCACCGGCAACTACCTATCGCGGTTCCATTTCCTCGAGGAAATGTTTTACGACAACGAGCGGCGAGGTCTCGTCACCAACATTACGCGGCGCTTCCACGGTGCCGACGCCGAACGGCTGTCGCGCGACATCCGGGAAATGACCGTGATGTGGAAAAGCTACCGCTACCTGCGCAACAATCCGCAACTCCGGCCGGAAATGACGCGGATCGAGGCCCGCACGTCCGCTCTGCCCGTTTACCACATTCCCAAGAGCCGCGTCGCCGCGATCGAGGGCGAAATTCGCAACGGCGACATCATTGCCGTCACGTGCCGCGACACCGGCAGCTACACCTCGCACGTCGGCGTGGCCTACCGCGACGAGACCGGCACGCTGCGGATCATCCATGCGTCCTCGCCGCGGAATTTCGGGCGCGTAACCGTCGATTCCCGCTTGAGCGACTATTTGTTCACGTACGGCGACCACGCAGGCATCATCGTGGCGCGCCCGAATGAAGCGCCGGGGCCGTCGGTGGCGGTGCGCTAGCTTCGTGGACCGATCGACGGGTGGTTGCGCGCGTCAGCGCTTGAGCCCGAAAACAACATGACGATGTCGATCACGAAAAGGAGCACAATCGTCGCTTCAAGAATCATCATCCAGCGGCTGCTCTGTTCTGATTTCAACAGTTCGTGCAGTTCCCCGAGCGTGCGAAGCTTGCGCTCGACCGTCCGGTGCCAGTCCTCGAGGTGGAATCGCGCGGCCACCGATTCATAAACGCGCGCCAGGTGCCAGTCGCCGAAGAATTTCGTGATGTTCGAGAGCTCGTCGTGAAACCGCGTGAGGTCGATCTGCAGCTCGCGCAATTCCCGGATGATCTCCCGGCGGCGGCGGACCGATTGGCCTCGCACATCGCGGTAGCTCCGTTCGAGAACCTCGTCGAGGTGGCGATCGTAAGCCTCGAGTTCGGCCAGTTGCAGATTCGCCAGTTCGATCACATGCAGGGTCTCGGCGGCATCGGCGGGCTCGTCGACCAACAAAGCGGCCTCCCAGTCGATCACCAGCAGGTCATCCTCGAAATACGACAGCGCCCGGCTGGTTGACTCCGCCACCTCCTGCGCCGCGAGTGGCGTCTCGATCTCCTGCGTGAGCAAGGACGCGACCTCGGCGCGATGCTGGTCGAGCCAGGCTGCGGCGTCGCGGAATCCGGCTACCGGCGGCCGGAGGCAGAAGACGGTGTACGGCTCCTCGTCGTGAAACGTCGCGGCGGGTCGCACCGCGTGCGTGCGAAGTTCGTCCAACACGCGGCCGGCCAGGATTCGCGCTTCGTCGGCGAGCGATGCGTTCGCGAACGAGACATCATGAAATTCGTCCAGATCGGATAACCCGGTCACGGCGAACGGCACTCGAATCGCGATGCTGATCGCGCCGATGGGCAGAATCTTGACGACCGTTTCGATGAGCACGGGGCCGCGCGGCCCGACCCGTTCTTCGACCGGCAGCCGCACCATTTCCGGTTTGTAGAATAGCAATTGGCGCGGGTTGCGCCGGCTGGCATTCACGTTGAACTGCACCACTGGCTGGCCCAGCAGTTGCGCGGGCAGCGGTCGTATCAACTCATAGGCAATATCAAACGCAAACAGGTAAATCGCCTCCCCGCGCATCCCTGAGACCGGGGAAATCGACTGCTCAGCACGGCTTGCCACGCCCACAGTTTAGCATGCCCGGAGTTTCAACCCTCGTTCCGCCCGCGGAAAAACTGTGATTTATTAACCGGTTTCCGACGACGGCGGCGTTTACATCAACAAGCCGTGTCCTCCACCGCCTTAATCCAGATGAGCGAAACTGCCTTCCCCGCCGCCCGGCCGATCGAGCGGCCGGCCCCGGCCGAAGCGGACTGGCGCGAATGTTTCGAGCGCCTCGCGCCGAAATTGCTCCTCTTTGCGCGGCAGTGGGTCCAGGCCGCGGCCGACGCCGAGGACGTGGTGCAGGAGGCATTCGTGCGCTGCTGGCGCCACCGCAGCGGACAGATTGCCGAAAGTCAGTCGCTCTATTTTGCCGCCGTCCGTTCCGCCGCGCTCGATGCGCGGCGGCGCGAGGAGCGGCGGCGCCGGCGCGAATCCGCTGTCCTGCCCGCTTCCGACGCTATTCCCTTTGCCTGCGAGATGGAGGATCGCGAAATGGCGGACGCCGTTCAGACCGCGCTCCGGCAATTGCCCATCGCACAACGCGAGGTGCTCGTGCTCCGGATTTGGGGCGAACTCACCTTTCCGGAAATCGCCGAAGTGATGGACGTCGCGGTCGACACCGCCGCTTCCCGCCATCGTTATGCGCTCGCCGCCCTGCGCAAACTCATCCCCAACAATCCGCTCACATGAACGACTCCTTTGATGCCTTCGAGGTGCAATTGCAGCGTCTGAAGCCCGCCCGGCCGTCGGCGGATTTGACCCAGCGGATCGAAAGGTCTCTGGCCGCGGCAGCCGCCCCGATTCCGGCGCGCGTTCCGGCGTGGCGACTCTTTCTCGAGCGCTGGCTTGGGCCGGCCAACTCGCCCGCCTGGACCCTCGCGGCGGCTGCCGTCATGATCTCGTTGATCGCCGCGGCGCTCGTCCTCGCCAAGGTCCGCAGCAGTTCCGATCCCGCCAGCCTGTCCGCGCAAAATCGTCGCGGCAACGAGGTCAACTCCGCCCCCGTGGACTCTGCCCCGGCCGCGCCCACCCCCTCGCGCCTCGCTCGCGCTGCCACGGTGCCCGAGGGGGTGTTTGACGATGGACTCGTGCGCGACGCGTCCGGCGCCATCACCCAACAGATCCGGTACCAATATACCGACACGCTAGCGTGGCGCGACGACCAGACCGGCGCGGAGGTTGTGGTCAGCTTTCCCCGTATCGAAGTCTACAACTCCACGGTCCGCGCATTTTGAAATTTCCGCGCCAGCCCTTTGTCTCATGAAAAACAAACTCATCCTCTCTTCGTTCGCCTTGGCCGCGATCATCACCGCGCACGCCCCGGCTCAATCCACGTCTCGCACCCCCGCGACACCTGCGACCCCCGCCACGCCGGCAACCCCGACGTCGCCAAAACGTGAGCCCGTTACTTTCCTCGGGGTGATTGCCGTGCCCGCGCCCACGGCGCTGGTTGAGCAACTCGGACTTCCGGCCGGCTTCGGTCTCCTCGTCGAGTCGGTCGTGCCGGATAGCCCCGCCGCCGCCGGCGGCATCAAGCAACACGACCTGTTGAAGACATTCGGGGACCAAAAACTGGTTTCCGCCGGCCAACTTGCCGCCCTCGTGCGCAGCTCCGGCGACGGCGCCGAGGTCAATTTCACCCTCCTGCGCAAGGGCCAGGAAATGAAGGTTTCCGCCAAGCTCGTCAAGCGCGTGCCCGAGGGCGGAACCGGTCGTTACATTCGCGACATCATGGGCCTGCCCGGCATGCCCAAGGGATTCCACTTCATGACCGGACCCGACGGCAAGCGCATCACGATCCGCCGCGGGGGGGAGGATGGAAACGCGCGCACCACGACGCTCGAGATGAACCGCGCCCGCGTCATCATCCGCGACGACAAGGGTGAGATCGAAGTCAGCGGTGAACCCGGCGCCCGCTCGATCACCGCGCGGAAACCGGATGGAACGGTCGTGTTCACCGGACCCATCAACACCGACGAGGAGCGCAAGACGGTGCCGGCTGATCTCCTGGAGAAACTGCAGAAGATCGATCGAGACAAGCCCACGAAACCCGGCAAGGCCGACAAGCCCGAAGCCGCGCCCGAGGGCGGCGACAAGAAAATTTCGGCGCGGCGCGCGGGCGATCGGGACAATGATTCCGACTTCGATTTTAGTTTCGATTTCGACATGGGTGACGACGGCGACACCATGCCGGCCATCGCCCCGATGCCACCTATTCCGCCCATCCCGCCGATTCCAGGCGCGGAGCCGACCATCTAGCGCCTGTTACGCCTAGCGCGACCTGGTTGGGGGCTCGGGCCGCGATGGTCGAGCTGTTGATCGGGTAAGGCTGCTCTGGCGGGTGCTACGGGACCAAGATCACGTGGTAGAAGGCCTGACCGAGACCGACCGCGTTCGGATCCGTGATTTGTTCGGTATCGTCGCCGGACGCGATCAGATCGGCGACACCCCCGATGCTCAGCCATGTCGGGGCTGTCATGTTGAGTTTGCGTTCGAGGCGGTAGGTTTTCCCCCGGACCACTTCAATGGTCAGCACGATATCATTGAAGTTGCGCGCGATATCGACGAGGCGCAGCACGCCACCATTGAATTCAAAGGCGCCGATATCGCTCGGGCCCGCTCGCTGATAACCGCGTTGATCGCGCGCTGGAGCATAGGCCACTCCGCCGGTGTTAATCGCCGGGCTGTTGGATAGAAGTGCGATCGTAGGCGTCGGGCCTCCATTGTTCGCAAGTCCGGCGGGATCGAACTGAGGATTGATCCCCGTGCCGCTCCCGACCTGATCCCCGTTAACGCCATTCGTGAACCCTGCGCTGTCACCAACTTTGCCGACCAGGTTATGACCGCTGGAAGTATAATTTCCCCGCACATCCGCATCATTCGTTGAGACGTTGTTGGCGAGGATCGAATTTCCGACGTGATGCTGTTGCGAGCCACCTTCTGCGTAAAGGCCTCCACCTCCGCTACCGGGCGTGCTTAATCCGTCGGTCGCGCGGCAGCCCGTAATCGTGCAATTGCGCAAGTCTACGGTGGCGGCACCGTTGTTGAATCGTGAAATAATGCCTCCCCCCCTCAGCGCTGTGTCGCCGGAGAACGTGCAGTTGGTCGCAAGGAAGATTCCGTCATTGTAGACGCCTCCGCCGAATTGACCGGCGCTATTACCGCTCACGGTGCAGCCGGACATCGCGAGCGTTGCTCCGGGTAGGTTGTAAACGCCGCCGCCGTTTCCGGTGATTGTCGTGCTGCCAGTCGCGACGTTGCTCAAGATCGAACAGTCAGTCAGGGTCAGACTTCCACTGTTGAAAATCGCGCCACCATTGGCGTCGACCACGATGCCGCCCGCAAGGGTCAAGCCGCTCACGCTGACGACTACGCTGGGAAGCAGGATCGTGAGGACGCGGTAGGTGCCGCCAGTGGCGCGTATCACCGTGAGCCGGTCAGCGCCCGGGCCTTGCAGCGCGACGCTTTGGTTTAGGCTCGGCAGTGCGGAGGTCAGCTGGATCTGGCCTGTCACGCCCGGGGCAAAGCCGATGACGCTGCCCGTCCGCCCATTCGCGGCATTGATCGCCTCCCGCAAGGTGCAATCGGCGGCGTCGCACACGCCGTCATCATGGTCTGCGGTCGTGGTGACGATCAAGGTCGGGGCGCAAGCGACGTCCGAAACCGCGATCGTATCAATCCGCCAGCCGACGCTCGGCATGCCGCCGTCCGTTCCCATGCGGAACCGAAGCTTGATTGTCTGTCCGGCAACGTTCGGGCCCAGGTCTGCCACCGTGTCGATATAGCCGACCGAGTTTCCGCTCCAGGCCGGCCGGCCGCCAAGAGGATTGCCGCAGCAGGTGCTGAGATTCAGGATGTAACCGCCGGTGACAAAACTGCCGCCCACTGCCGGATCGGTAATGTCGGTAAATGCTCCCGCGTTGATGTTAGGCGAGGAAACTTCCAGCACGCCTCCATCGACGCCGAACTCCAGATTGTAATTGTTGCGGAAGCTCACCCGGGCGAACGCCGAGGTGATAAAAACATTTGGGGTGTCCAGGCGCTTGTCACTGACCGCCGCTGGACCATCGACAAAGGCACAATTCGGCGCCGTGTTGGGGGTTGCGGTGGAAGTCACCCAGAGGGGAGCGGGGCCCTGGGCATTGGTTGCGACCCATCCCACCGGCAGAGCGGGCGCAGTCACCGTGTCGAAACCTTGGCTGAATATCGTCACTGGGGTTCCCGTGACGAACGTATAGGTGAGCGTTCCATAATTAGTCGCCCCATCCGTCAAGATGAGCGAGGCGGTCACGGTATCGCCGCACGCGAGACTCGGGCTAATCGTGAAGGTAAAAACACGGTAGACGATCGGATCACCGGCACAGATGGCGCCGTAATTCTGCGAAGTCGGCATGGGGTTCGTCACTCCGCCGGCGACCTGCAACGTTCCAGTCAGCGCGGCGGTCGTGCATAGGCCCGGGCTGCCACTATTCCGCACGCCGAGGGCGACAGTGATGGTTACGCCCGGATCAAGGACGCCGTTCGGGTCCGGCGAGAGGACCAGCGAACCCGCCTGACCAACGCTTGGAGCAATCCGGAAGAGGTGCTCACCAAGGGCGGTGAATGAATTTGTGAGACCTCCCGTGGTCCAGATTTCTCCGCCGCTGCGCCCGGTGCTGAAAACACCGGCCTGGTTGCCTTGGCGCGGCGCGGGCAAGTTAGCGGGGGAAAGCATCCACGCCCCGCCGGGCCAGGTGATGGTGTCCAATTCATCCACCTGCGCGGAGGCGTCAAAGGCGGCGTTGCCATTGGTATCGCCGCCCATGGCGATGAGCTTGCTGCCGGCCGGGGCGAGCCCGAAGTCTGCGCGTGCCGGCGTCCAGACAGGGCCAGTGCTCCAAGTGTTTGTCGACATGTCGAGGCGCATGCTGACGGATGAGTTGGCTGCCGTAGTGGTTGCATATCCTCCTATGACGTAAAGAAACTACCCAATTTGGGCGTAGCCCCCCAGGAGGTAGGGTGATGGCGCGGCCGGACCAGCGCTCCACGTGTTGCTGGCGATGTTGTAAATTGAGAGTCTCGTTGAAGGGCCGCCCGAACCGCCCCCAACTACGTAGACGTTGCCGTTGAACGCGCCGGCGGCCGAGCCGAAGCTGTCAATTGTCCCGGGTCTGGCTGGTCCGGCTGCCCAGCTGTCCGTCGCGATGTCGTAGATTCGCAGCAGATTGCCCCCACCAAAGCCGTCTGCCACGTAGATCTTGCCGCCGAAAAAGGCGCCGGCCGGTCCCTGCGAACCCACCGGGATGTCCGCGAGCGAGGTCCAGACGTTGGTCGTCGCATTGTATCGCCTTACGCTGTTGAGCACGGCGCTGCTGTTACCAATACCCGAGATGACATACAGATCCTCGCCTACCTGCGCGAAGGCGTAGCGTGCGAGGGGCGTCGGGTATGGGGCCGCAGGGGTCCAAGGGTAGCTCTGCGCAAGAGTTACCGGGACGACACCCACAGAGCCAAGAACAAAGGCGACGACCACGCTCCACTTAAGGGCGAGCGGTTCAAAAGTTGAGGCTTTTTTCATGAGGAATTCGTTCCTCCCCGACGTCTGACGAATCCCAAGCCATGAATACGCCCCGGGCCCATCAATGTCACTCCTTCAATTTGCCGCGCGCGGCGCGCCGGTAAACGTCGGGATCATGAAGCTGCATGAAGCGATCGGGCTGCGGGATCGCGGTGAAACCAAACTCAGCGTAAAGGCGGTGCGCGTCCCGCGTCGCCAGCATCCAGCGACGCAGTCCCTGGAGCTCGGGGTGCACGAGGATCGATTGCATCAGGCGCTTGGAAAGGCCGCGCCCGCGGTGCGCCGGCAGCACAAACACGTCGGCCAGGTACGCAAACGTCGCGCGGTCGGTGGTCACCCGCGCGAAACCCACCTGCGCGCCTGACGTGGTTTCCAAAATCGCGAAGCAGAGCGAATGGCGAATGGATCGTTTCACGACTTCGCGCGGAATTCCGGGCGCCCAGTAGCTCTCCTCGCTGAGATAGCGATGGATGACATCGAGGTCGAATCGGGTGGATTCGGTCGTGATTTCGTAGTCGCCGGAGGGCGCGGCAGGATCGCTCATGAGGCCGCGAACATCACCGCGGCCGAAACCAGCGCAAGGCCTCGGCCACCGCGGTGGACTTGACCTCATGTTCGCCCGGGAATGGTTCCAATCGCACCTGGCGAAAGCCCGTGCGCCGCAGGGAGTCCAGTACCTGGGTGTGATCCGCGGGGGTCGCGATCTTGTCGATGGCGCCGTTGCTCAGGTAAATCTTCGTGTCGAGAAACGCCCGGCCGGGTTGGTATTTTCGATAGCTCTCGCTGAGCCGATCGACATTAATGCCGGTGAGAAAGAGCCCACAAATCCTGGCGAGGCCCGCCTTGACCAGATAGGGCGCGAGGTCGCCGGTGCGCTTTGAGCCGCCGGAAAATCCCGCCATTGCCACCGGCCATTTCGTGGACTGCGGCCACTCGCGATGCAAGGCGTCGAGCGCGCCCAACAACATCGCGAGCCGCCACTCCGCCGAATCCGACGTCATGCGCACCGGCCCATCTGAAGCCAAGACGATCCAGCCCTCCGACGACGCCGCCGCGCGATAAAATCCGATATCCATCGGGCTCGTGCGGTTGAAATCGCTCGTCGACGTGACAATCAGCATCGGCGAGGGCTTGGCCGGATCAAAGCCGGCCGGAAAGACCAGCGTCGCGCGGCCGGTGGTGACCCGCGGATTGCCCCCGCGCGAGGCGATTTCCTGGACCTCCTTCGCGAGGGGAAACTCGATGTTGACCCGCTCGCCCGGATGAATTGCCTGACCGGAGATGGTCGCGGCGTCGGTGCCCACCGATGCCAGGAACAACGCGATACCAAGAATCGACGCGCGCATCATTCGGCCAGTAAATCCGGCCGATTCAGGTTTGTCCGCTCCCGCGATTGTTCGGCGCGCCACTTCGCAATCGCGGCGTGATTCCCCGAAAGCAGCACATCCGGTACGCGCCGGCCGCGGAACTCCGCCGGTCGAGTGTATTGTGGGGCCTCGAGCAGCGCCGTCGCACTGAAACTGTCGTCCGCCGCAGAGTTCTCGTCCCCCAGCACTCCGGGAATCAAGCGGATGATCGCATCGCCGACCACTGCCGCCGCCAGCGCACCGTTGGTTAGGATGTAATCCCCGATGGAAATTTCCTCGTCAACGAGAGCCTCGACCACGCGATGGTCCACGCCTTCATAGTGCCCGCAAATCAGGATGAGATGCGGGGACGTCGCGAGTCGCCGGGCTGCCGCCTGATCGAACTTTGTTCCTTGCGGCGTCATCAGGAGCACGCGGCTTTCGGGCCGCCGGAGCTCCTCCACCGCCACGAAGATCGGCTCGGGCTTCATCACCATCCCCTGCCCGCCCCCAAACGGCAGATCGTCCGTCGTCCTGTGCCGGTCCGTGGCCCAGTCGCGCAAATTATGAATGCGCACTTCCACAAGACCCGCCTCTTGCGCGCGCTTCATCATGCTGGCGCCGAATGGCCCCTCGCAGATCGCGGGGAAGAGCGTGAGAATATCGAGCCGCATCGCACTGGTCCGAAATGGGCTGAATCAATCCATCGCCACCGCGCTCGACGCGACCGGCCACTGCTACTTGCCGGTGTAGTCGCCGCGGATGTGCTTCTTTACCGCCTCGACCTCGGCCGGTTTGCGGTTGCAAAGGACCGCCGCGCGCAGCTTGTCACCGCTCATGTACTTGAGAACGAAGCTGCGCTTCTCACGCGCACCTTCCGTGACCACCCGAACGGGCGGGAGTTGGAAGTCGCCGACAAATTCAAACTCGAGATCAAACAGCTTCGACGAGTAATGCGGCAGGTATTCGTATTTCGTGCGCTTGCGGCCGGTAATGTTTCCGCCGGCGACGAGACCGGATTGTTTGGCGTGTTCCCAATGCGTCTCGCGACGCACGCCACCATAGATTTTGTCCGGGAACAACGCGATGTCGCCCACCGAGTAGATGCCCTTCTCTTCCGTCTCGAGATACTCATTCACCGGCGAACCCTTGGGCGTGGCCAGCGGAGTGTTACGCACGAGGCCGAGATTCATTTCCGAGCCAATCGCGACGATGACCAGCGACACGGTATGACGGCCGCCGTTCTTCGTCTGGATGTTCTTGACGATCGTCTTGCCCTCGAAGCCGCTGACGTCGTCCCGCAGATGCATCGTCACGCCCTTGGCCTTGAAATACGTGGTGAGCCACTCGGCCGTCACGGGATCGACCAGGTGCTGCCAAAGCGCGACGTCGCGGCTGAGCATCGTGACCTTGCGCTTCGTCAGCGTGAGCGACGCGGCCACTTCCGCAGCGAGCAGGCCGCCGCCCACGATGGTGACGCCGTCTTCGAGTGGGGTCATCTCGCGGAGCGCCAGGGCGTCGGCCATGGTGCGGAGATAGATGATATTTCCCAGATCATAACCGGCCACTTGCGGTCGCAGGGCGCGGCTGCCGGTGGCCAGGACGGCGCGATCGAAGTGAATCGTCTGCCCGGTACCCAGGACGGCGAGGTGCCGTTCGATGTTAAACTGGGTGATGAACGTCCCGAGTCGCAGGTCCACTTTGTGTTTCACGAACCAATCGGCAGCGTGATAGCAAAATTCGTGGGGATGGGGGTGCGATTTTTGCAGAAACGCCTTCGAGAGCGCGGGCCGTTCGTACGGCGCGTGCAATTCGTTGCCCACCATCGTGATGGACCCCTTTTTATCGTGCTGGCGGATGCCCTCGCAGGCGCTGAAGCCGGCGGTACCGGCCCCGACAATCAAATAATCGCGCTCAATCATGGATGCGAACCGCCAACAGAAGAGAAGACTGGGTGGGTGAGAACGGTTGCGGGGATTTCACACGGCGGGCGGAACACACCGGCGAATTTTCTGGCCGTTTACTCGTGAATAATGCCAAATCGAATCGCTAACATAGCAGAAAACCACCCCTATTCGCAACTCCTAAAGTCACGATTCCTCATTATGGAAACACCGATCCCGCGTCGCGACGCCCTCAAAACCTTGGGTTTAGGCGCCGCCGCCCTCACCTTTAGTCCGCTCCTCGCCCGCGCCCAGGCCCCCGCCGCCGCGGCCCCGGCCGCCTCCCCGACCACCGCCGCCACTGCGCCCGCCGGCCCCTTCATGCTCCCGCCACTCACTTACGCCTTCAATGCCATCGAACCTTACATCGACGCGCGGACCATGGAGATCCATCACGACAAACATCACGGCGCTTATGTCACCAATTTGAACAAGCTCGCCGAAACGAATCCCGAACTCGGGAAGAAGTCGCCCGACGACATCATCAAGGACCTCGCGGCACAACCCGAGGCCATCCGCACCGCCGTGCGCAACAATTGCGGCGGCCACGTCAATCACACCATGTTCTGGGTGCAGCTCAAGGGCGGTGGCGGCGGCGAGCCCTCGGCCAAGCTGGCCGACGCGCTCAAGGCGTCGTTCGGCGAAGTCGCCAAGGCCAAGGATGCCATGAATGACGCGGCTCTGAAACGCTTCGGCTCGGGCTGGGCGTGGCTGGTCGTCAACAACAAGAAGCTCGAGATCGTCTCGACCGCCAACCAGGACAATCCGCTGATGGGCAGGGCCGTTTGCGGCGCTGAAGGCACGCCCATCCTGGGCGTCGACGTCTGGGAACACGCCTACTACCTCCTGTATCAGAATCGCCGCGCCGATTACCTCAAGGCCTGGTGGAACGTGGTGAACTGGGCCGACGTCAACGCGCGCTTCGACAAGGCGATGGCGTAAGGTTCATTGACGCGGCGTTTCTCACGGACGGGCCCACGGTTGTTCCGACAGCCGCCCTGGGCCTGTCGCTGCGGCTCCCAATTCATGATTCCGGGAATATCTTACCCTACTTCGATATCGTGATCATGCGCCAGCGGCCGACGAGCCTAAGTGGGTTCCCAACCTCTGATTCCCCAAGGTAGCCAGGACAACCAGCATCTCGCTGCGACGAAGATGTTCTCACAGGGAATCCGTACCATGCATGGCCAATTGAATATTCTCGACGCGATTGGCAACACACCGCTCGTCGAACTGCGCCACATCGTACCAAGCGGGAGCGCGCGGATCGTGGCCAAGTTGGAATCGGCCAACCCCACCGGCAGTATGAAGGATCGGCTAGCACGCACGATGATCGAACGGGCGTCAGCTGCGGGCCGCCTGCCGCCTGGCGGCACGGTCGTCGAATACACGGCAGGAACCACCGGCATTTCATTGGCTCTTGTGGCAAGCGCGCAAGGCTACCGGACGCACTTCGTATTCTCTGATGCCTTCAGTGACGAAAAGCGCTGGACCATGCGGGCCTATGGCGCCGAGATCACCGATGTTCCCAGCGACAACAAGAAGATCACTAAGGAGTTGATCGAATCGATGATCGCCAAGGCCGGAGAGATCAGTCGGCGGCCAAACCACTGGTGGGCCGATCAATTGAACAATGAAGACGGCGCCGCAGGTTATTTTGGGCTTGGTGACGAAATTTGGCGTCAGACCGACGGCAACGTCGACGCGTTGGTGCACACCGTAAGCACCGCGCACTCGATTCACGGCATGAGCAGAGCTCTAAAGCGTCGTAAGCCTGATCTCCTGGTCTTCGCCGTGGAGCCGGCGGAGTCGGCCGTGCTCTCGGGCCAGTCGCCCGGCTCCCATAAGATCGAAGGCATCGGGCTCGGTTTCATTCCGCCGCTCTGGCATCGCGACGAAGTCGACGAAATCCTCACCGTGTCGACGGCCGATGCCAAAGCCATGGCCCGGCGCCTGGCACGCGACGAAGCGATCTTTGCCGGCACATCGACAGGAGCGAACGTGGTCGCGGCACTGAGGGTGGCCGAGCGTCTCGGGTTGGGCGCTACCGTCGCCACCATCGTCGTCGATTCCGGTTTGCGCTATCTAAGCACGGATGTCTTTCGCAGCGTTGAATAGCTGCGGTCGCCAACGCTTCCTCCCGAAGGGGGTTGAAGTTGCTTGCCGCTTGCACAACCGCGGAGGTCCATGCACACCAGCGTAATCGATTTGATCGGCAACACGCCGCTGATGCCGTTGCGCCGGGTGGTATCGCCGGCGCATGCCCGGGTGTTGATCAAGCTCGAATCGATGAACCCTACCGGCAGCATGAAGGATCGGGCTGCGCTGGCGATCGTTCGCAGGGCTGTCGAGGAGAACCGGCTGCAACTTGGCGAAACCATCGTCGAGTGCACAAGCGGTAGCACTGGAACCTCGCTGGCCAGCATCGCGGTTGCTCTCGGCTACAAATGTCGTCTTGTCACCTCGGATGCATTCAGTGAGGAAAAGCTTGCCCACATGCGGGCGCTCGGGGCCGAATTAGAGATCGTGGAGAGCGACAACAAACGAATCACGGCCGAATTGGTGAAAGCCATGATCGAGGCTTCGCGCCAGTTGGGGTTGGTACCGGGGCACTTCTGGGCGGATCAGTTCCACAACCCCGCCGTTCTCTCGGGATACCGGGCTTTGGGCGACGAGTTGTGGAACCAGACGGGCGGCCGAATCGACGCCTTCGTGCAGGTTGTGGGAACGGGAGGGTCACTGCGTGGCACGGCCGAGGTGCTTAAGCAGCATGATCGCGACATCCGAATCGTCGCCGTGGAACCGGCCGAGTCTCCGGTACTGTCGGGCGGGTTGCCGGGCGGCAACCGGATCGAAGGAATTGGGATGGGGTATCTCGTGCCACTTTGGAATCCGGCTCTGGTCGATGAAATCATCACCGTCTCGGCCAATGACGCAATGGCGATGGCTCGCCGATTGGCCCGCGAGGAAGGCCTCTTTGCCGGCGCGTCGTCGGGGGCAAACGTGGTCGCGGCTTTACGGCTGGCTGAGCGCCTTGAGCCGACCGCGACCGTCGTCACGCTAATGATCGACACTGGAATCAAATATCTGAGCACCGAGGTCTACAAGGAGCATTGACTCATAGGTGGAGGACCGGACGGGAGGGCTTCTGCCGTCGAATAGTTGATTCAATGTCCGACTGTCATACGCGCACGTCGGGCTGGCATCCCGCCGCGAGCGCGATTATCGGTCGCGGCGGTGCCTGATCCTACATCCATGCCCGCTTCCGCCCCGTCCGCCGCGTCCGGTCTGATTTCCGCCGAGCGGCTCGACTCGATCCATTTCAGCAATGACGAGATCGCACGTTACTCCCGGCATCTCATCATGCCGGAGGTCACGCTCGAGGGACAAAAGAAACTCAAGGCCGCGCGGGTCCTTTGCATCGGCACCGGCGGGCTCGGCTCCCCGATTGCCCTCTACCTCGCCGCGGCGGGGGTCGGCACGCTCGGGTTGGTGGATTTCGACGTGGTCGATTTTTCCAATCTCCAGCGCCAGATTTTGCACGGCACGAGTGATGTCGGGCGCGCCAAGCTTCATTCCGCGCGCGACCGGATTCGCGAGGTGAATCCCAACGTCCAGGTCGAGCTGCACGAGACGCTGTTCAAATCCGACAATGCGCGCGAGATCGTTGCCCCGTATGACGTTGTCATCGACGGCACGGACAATTTTCCGACCCGCTATCTTTCCAACGACATCTGCGTCTTCCTCAAGAAACCGAACATCTACGGATCGATCTTCCGCTTTGACGGCCAGTGCACGGTCTTCGCCCCGCACCTTGGGGGTCCGTGTTATCGCTGCATGTTCCCCGAGCCGCCACCGCCCGGCCTGGTGCCAAGCTGTGCCGAGGGCGGAGTGCTGGGCGTGCTGCCCGGCATCATCGGCGTGATGCAGGCAATCGAGGCCGTCAAGCTCATCATGGGCATTGGCGAACCGCTCCTCGGCCGGCTCGTTCATTTCGACGCGCTGAAGATGCGCTTCCGCGAATTCAAGCTGCGCCGCGATCCCAACTGCCCCGTTTGCTCGGCGAACCCGACGATCACGGATCTCATCGACTACGATCAATTCTGCGGCCTCCCGCAGGCCGCCGCCGAGGAGGCCAAGGCGGGCGAGGTGCCGGCGATCAACGTGCGCGAACTGAAGCGCCGCCTGGACGCGCGCGAGAATTTCGTCCTCGTCGACGTGCGCGAGCCCTTTGAGCACGACATTGCGCGGATTCCCGGCTCGAAGCTCATCCCGCTCGGCGAACTGCCCGGGCGCTTGAGTGAACTCGACAGTGCCGATGAGATCGTGCTGCACTGCAAGAGCGGCCGACGCAGCGCGCAGGCACTCCGTGTGCTCAAGGAGGCCGGTTTCGCGCGCCTGTGGAATGTCTCCGGCGGCATCGAAGCCTGGGCGGATCAGATCGATCCGAGCGTACCGAAATATTAGCCGCGTTGAGGGTCGACAGTCGAACGTCGACCGCCAGAATGGCCGCATGGAAAGTCCCAGCGAACCTCGAGGCATGGATGCCGACTTTCTGGGCCTGCTGGTCTGTCCGGAAACCCATCAGCCGTTGCGTGCGGCGACGACGGAAGAACTGGCGAAAGTACAGCTCGCCGCGGCCCTCGTGCGAGGGGACGGGCGCGTCGCTTACCCCGTGTGCGATGGCATCCCCGTGCTGCTCGCAGACGCTGCGATTCAAATCGAATAATCCAAGCCCTCGACGGCGCTTGCCATCGCAGCGCCCCTTCGCCTAGCTTCCGCGCTGTAGGCACTCGACCCTCGACCTTCGACCTTCGACGTTTCCCCCCATGCCCGCCGCACTCGAAGCGCTCACGCTCGCGCATGCCGCCACGCCCGAGACGGTGCCGCCGGTGACATCGCCCGACGGCAAATTCAGCCCGACTTTCCGGCTCGATGAAGTCGACCAAGCCAATTCAGTGGAGGAAGTCGAGTACCGGAAAAAACTGAAGGACTACCAGCAACGCCTGCTCCGGCAGCAGCCCAAGCTCCTGCGCAGCCGCCACTCCCTCATCGTGGTGGCCGAGGGACCGGACGCCGCCGGCAAGGGCGGCGCGCTCAACCGCCTCGTCGAGCGACTCGATCCGCGCAGTGTCCGCGTGCACTCGATTACGAAACCAACCCCTGACGAACTCGCGCATCATTATCAGTGGCGGTTCTGGACAAAACTCCCACCTCACGGGCACGCCGCGGTATTCGATCGGTCGTGGTACGGCCGGGTTCTGGTGGAGCGCGTTGAGGGATTCGCGACCGCGGAGGAATGGCGCCGCGCCTACGGCGACTACGAAATCACGACCGAATCCACCCGATTCGACCTCGATGTCATCCATCGCTATCTCAGCGAGGAGAGCTACTGGG
>JANXRG010000009.1 GCA_025353105.1 Verrucomicrobiota bacterium | reverse complement strand
GCGCTCGACCTCCTGCTGGTCGGTCGTGCGCCAGTCCAGTTCGCCGGCGGGATTGCGATTCGCGGGAGTCATAGGCGCAGCGGCACGGGACAGAGATAATGGATTCGCGGCGGTGGTAAAGCGCGGGGCGTGACATGCGCGCCGCCGCCGGCCTGCTAGAGTCGGCGCGTGACCCCGCAGTTCTTGAGGCTTTTCCGGTGGCATGTCGTGCGCGGCGTTGCGCGGCACAAGCTGCTCGCGGCGCTGAACATCCTGAGCGTGGCCCTCGGCGTGGCGGTGTTTCTTGCGATCCAAATCGCGAATCACAGCGCCAATCGCTCTTTTTCGGCCAGCATCGATCTGGTGGCGGGGAAGGCCAATCTCGAGGCGAGATCCGCGGCGGGCCTGATCGACGAAACGATCCTGCCGACCCTTGCCCGGGCACCCGGGGTGAAGGCGGCGACGCCGTTGGTCGAGGGCTACCTGACTCTGCCGGACTATCCCGGCGAATACCTGCAAATCCTCGGCATCGATCCATTTACCAACGGACCATTTGCGACGTTCGCGATCGAGACTGCGGATCGCCAGCGGCTCGACATCGAATCGTGGTTGCGCGACCCCGGCGCTCTCGCGCTTTCGGAGGAATTCGCGCGGCGTTACCGATTGAAGGTCGGCGATCGCCTGCGCGTCGCGGTCGACGGGCGCGACCGCGCGCTCACGATCCGCTTCCTGATGCGGCTCACCGATTCACCCGCTGGCAGCAACTCTCGCGTCGGTGCGATGGACATCGCCTGGGCGCAGGAACTTTTCGGCAAAGTCGGTAAGCTTTCCTCCGTCCAGCTGCTCCTCGACGAGCCGGCGCGCACGGAGACGATGGCGGCGGCGGTGCAGAAGCTTGTTCCCGCGGACGTAAACATTCTCGCGCCCGGCCAGCGCAGCGGCCAGGTGCAGCGCATGCTCGCGGGGTTCGAGCTCAACCTTAGCGCGCTGAGCATGGTCTCGCTGCTCGTGGGGATGTTTCTGATCTACAATACGATTGCGGCGTCAGTCGTCCGGCGGCGTGCGGAGGTGGGGATCCTGCGTGCGGTCGGCGCGTCGCGGCTCGAGGTGCTGTCGCTCTTCCTCGGAGAAGCCGTGTTGATGGGCTTCATCGGAGTGCTCCTTGGCCTGGGGGGCGGCATTCTTCTTTCCGGCTACCTCGTCGGTGCGGTGGCCAAGACGATCAGCTCGCTCTACATCCTGGTGCGAATCGATCAGTTCCATCTCACGCCGCTGTTGGTCGGAGCGGCGGTCGTATTTGGACTCGGCTCCGTGCTGATCGCGGCTTGGTTTCCGGCGTGGGAGGGCGCGCGCATGGACCCGATTCGCGCGCTGAACCTCGGCACGGTGATCGAGGGAAACATCGTTTCGCCGCCGCGCTGGCTGCTCGTCGGCCTCGCGGCGCTCGTCGTCGCCGGCGTCGCGTCCGGTCTCGCGGTCACCACTGGGCCGGCGCTGCTCGGCTTTGTCAGCGCGCTTTTCGTCGTGATCGGGTTTGCGTTTGTCGCGCCGATCTTGACGCTTTCCGGCGCCCGGCTTTCCGCGCGCGTCGCCGCGCCCGTGGCGATGGCGCGCCTGGCGGCGCAGAATCTCGGCCGCTCGCTGCATCGCAACGCGGTCACCGTCGCGGCGCTGATGGCCGCAATCGCGATGACGGTGGGCGTGTCCGTCATGATCTTCGCGTTCCGCCGGACCGTCGAGGTCTGGATCAATCGCACGATCGTGGCCGACATCTTTGTCACGCCCGCGGCCAATGAGACGGTCGGCCTCGCCGCGTTCACGCCGCGCGAGATCGTCGACCATCTCGCCGCTCTGCCCGCGGTTGGGCGACTCGATACGTTTCGGGAGATCGGCGTCACGGTGCGCGGCGAACGCGTCTCGCTGGCGGTCGTGGCCGGCAGCCGGCGCGACAACCTCGTCTTCCTCGGCGGCGACAACGCGCGCAAGCAGGCGCTGATCTTCGATCCGGGCACCGTTGTGGTCACCGAAAGCTTCGCGCACCGGTTTGGTCTTTGGGACGGCGCGAAGCTGCCGCTGGCGACGCCCAAGGGCGTGGTCGAATTCACGATTGGCGGCGTGTACTACGATTACACCCGGGACTCGGGTGTGATCCTGATCGGCCGGGAGAATTTCGATCGCTCCTGGGAGGATCCCCGCGTGCAATCGCTTGGGTTGTACCTCAAGGATCCGGCCACGCTCAATGCGACGATGGACGAAGTGCGCGCGTACGCAGGCTCGTTCGGCAAATATCTCGTGTATTCGAACCGCTCCATTCGCACGCGCATTTTCGAGATTTTCGACCAGACCTTCCGCATCACGTACGTGCTGCGGGCCATCGCCGTCGTGGTCGCGGTGGTGGGGATATTCCTCGGGTTAACGACGCTCGTGGCCGAGCGCGAACGGGAGATCGGCGTGCTGCGTTCGATCGGCGCGTCGACCTGGCAGATTCGCGGGATGGTGCTCGCAGAGAGCGGCCTGATTGGATTTCTTGCCAGCGTTCTCGGCGTCGCCGCCGGCATCGTGCTGTCCTTCGTCCTGACCTTCGTCATCAACAAGGCCTTCTTCGGCTGGACGATCCAACTTGCGTTTCCGTGGGCCGCGCTGGCACTGACGCCGTTGTGGATTGTCCCGGCGGCGCTGGTGGCGGGCTGGATTCCGGCCGTGCGCGCCTCGCGCCTCCCGATCGCCGCGGCTGTGCGCTCGGAGTGATCCCCGCGATTGCAAAACGCGCGTTCCCTGCGAATTTTCGCCATTGCGTGCAACCATTTGGCGGTTCACGCGGTATTGGAAATTGTGAAGCTGTTTGAATTACTCCGTCGCGCGCCGCGTCCGCCGAAAGCCTTGCTCGGCGTCGGGATGGGCGCCGGGCTTCTCGGCGCGTTGTTTCTCGGCCTGCGGTATTTTTTCCGGCGGCCCGATGGCCAGCGCATTCCGGAAGCGATTTCGCCCCGGGTCTTCAAGACACGCGTCTGTCAGACCTCCGGCGGCCAGATTGTTTACCACGAATCAAACTCCGGCGGCCCGGGTCCGACGCTGCTCTTCCTTCATTCCATTGGAGTCGGCGCGTCGTCCTACGAGTGGTCCAAGGTCTACCCCGAGTTTGCCGGGGGTCACCGCGTGCTGGCGTTGGACTGGCTTGGCTTCGGGGAATCGGAGCGTCCGTTGCGTCCGCTCGGCGCTGACCGGCAGGCGCGCGCTCTGGCCGATTTCATCCAGCGTGTCGGCGCGGACGGGAAACCGATCGTGGCCATTGCGAGCGGGCAGGGCGCGGGCCTCCTGACCCTGCTGGCGTCGCATCATCCGGAATTGCTGGACCGTATTTTTCTGCTCGCGCCGTCCGGCCGACCGGCCACGACCCGGTCGCTCCGGGCGGTCACACGGCTGCCCAATCTCAATCGCATCCTCTACCGCTACTGGCTGGCGCGGACCAAGGCGATGAAGGCGTGGCTGGAGCGGGCGGCGTTCGCGCGGCCGGGTCGGGTGACGTCCGAGATGGTCGAAGTCTTCACGGCGTCTGCCCAGCAGGCGCGGGCGGAACTCGCGATCTACCATTGGTTGCGCGGCGGCTTGAACGTCCGCTTTGAATCCCGGCTGGCCGAGGTGAAGCAACCGGTCACCGTGCTTTGGCCGGAGCGTTCACCCGGTCCGCTGCCGGAACGCGCGCAGAAGCTCGCGTCCGCGAACCGGCGCGTCAGCATCCGGCCGATTGAAGAGGCTGGGTCACTTGCCGCTCTTGAGGTGCCGGAGCAAATCATCGCAATTCTTGAGGATGAACTCCGGCCGGACCTGCGCGTACTCGAGCACGCGGTCTGACGCAGGACGCGCGCGTCAATCGACCGGGACGGGCCGCACCGTACCGCCCTGGAGATCAAAGACGGTCCGCTTGCGTCCCGGTTGAAAATGGAACCGCAACGTTTCGACGCCATCGCTGTCGGCGGCCACGACCTCAGCGGTAAAGTGATCCAGTTCAACCCGGGCGCCCGTGACTTGGACGGATGCCGCCGCGGGGTAAGTCTGTTCGATGAGACTGCGCATGAAGCGGCCGTTGTGAATCTGGACGCGCAAGACGTCCGGCGATTCCCATCGCATTTCAACGGGCGCTTCGCCGGTCGCACCGGGTAGGAGGGCCGCGAAAAAGCGCTGCAACAGTGGATTGTTCACGCGATACTCGCCGACGGGCAGCAGCTTGGGATGAATCGTCAGCACCTGCAGATCGAGGTTGCGGTCGCCGGAGAGCGTTGCCACCATCCTTTCCATATAGAAGGACGGCCCCCAAAGGTTCAGCAAATAAACGGAGCTGTCCGGCTCGGGCGGGGGCATCTGGCGGCGTAGTTCCTCGATCTGCGCGCGCGCGATGTTCGACGGAAATGACCACATGACGTTATACGACCAGGTGAGAATGATGGCGAGCGTCGCGAGCACGATGACGGGGAGGCGGAGGCTGCGTCCGTCGGCCGTCTGTCGCTCGTAAAGCAGTCCCAGCAGCAGGCAGAAGCCCACGGACGGCACGTAGAGCTGGCGTTCGGCCGGCGTCACCAGCAACGAAGGCGCGAACGGAATCAGGAAGAGCGCGGCGGCCAGCAGCATCCGGCTGTCGCGTCCGCCCATCTTGATCCACATCCAGGCGAGCAGGGCAAGGAGCGCGGCACAGACCGCGGCGAGCGGATTTTTTCCGATCCAAGGGGCAACATCTTGGGCGTCGATCGGCGCAAATGGAAAGGGCAGAAAGAGGTGCGACAAACCGTAGGTGAGTTGAAAGAGCGCGGTTCGCGCGAACTCGAGGGGATTCGAAACGTCGTGGAGATAGGTGCTGCCGGCCATCTCGGTGTGCATGGCCCGCAGCACGTCGAAATGCCACGTGAGATACCCGGCGGTGATCCCCGCGAACGGCAGAACGCGCCACGCCATCCGGCGGAACTGGCCCGGGACCGGCGCGGTGGACTGCGTACTCCACCAATCGGCGAGGAGCAGGACGGCGGGCAGGGTCACCGCCAGTTCATGACTGCAGAGGGCCGCCACAGCGCTGGCCACCGCTGCCGCGAAATGCCACGGGCGGCCCGCCCCATCGCGCGAGCGCAGAAAGAATCCGATGGCCAGCAGATAAAACGGCCCGACGATCAAATGAGTGTTCGCGGCCAGCCATTGGACGGGTTCGGCGTGGGCCGGGTGAACCGCGAAGGCCAGCGCCACGATGAAGGCCGGTTCCCGTCGCCGAAAAAACATGCGCGCCAGCCACAGCACGATCAATGAGGTCAGGACGTGAAGTGCAACGCTGCTGAAATGATATGCCCGGGCATCGAGTCCAAAAATAGCGCCCACGCCCTTGTACACGACGGAGACAAGCGGCCTGAAATAGGCCTCGCCGGAGTGTGTGTTGATGCGGCTCGCATTGAACCAATACGGCCCGAACTCCTGCTGCCCGCCAAAGCGAAACGGCTGAAAGACCTCGGACCACTTCAACTTCGATGACCAGTCGAGATTCCAGAAATCATCCAGGAGGAAATAATTCCCGAGGGAATTCGCGAACGCGAGGAACGCCACCAGCGCGATGACGACGGCGTGCCAGTGCGAGGCCGCGGCGGATGGGCCCGGCGGCTCAAGCGCGTCCGGGCGAATGGCAACGTCGGAACGGAGGTCGGATGCGTCAGACAGCATGAGAAAGTCCGGCCGGGCGGGCACCTCCGCACCTGAACCGCGCGGACTCATAAATGACGTTTCGCCGGTTGGGAAGGGGCGCAATGCGAGAATTGCTCCGTTGGCGGGTCACCGTGGCGGCGGGAGCGCCGTTTTTCGTTTCGCATGCTCCGGGTTTGCACGCTATGAGTCTCGCGGTCTCCCCCGTCGCCCCCCGCGCCCCGATGCGTGACTCCGGGTGACACGACCACTTTGCATGTCCGCCGTTCCAGTTTCCTCCTCCCATCTTCGCTCCGTGCTCGTGCCCGCGGTGATCGTCGGGGCGTTGGGCTACTTCGTGGATATTTACGATCTGATTCTTTTCAGCATCGTGCGGGTCGCGAGCCTCAAGGAACTCGGGTTGGCGGGGGCCGAGTTGACGGACAAGGGACTGTTCCTGATCAACATGCAAATGTTCGGTATGCTGCTGGGTGGCATCCTTTGGGGCGTGCTGGGCGATCGCCGCGGACGCGTCGTGCTCCTCTTCGGCTCCATCTGCCTTTACTCCGTTGCAAACATCGCGAATGGCCTCGTGCAGTCGATCGAAGCGTACGCCGTCTGGCGGTTCATTGCCGGCGTCGGCCTTGCCGGTGAACTCGGCGGCAGCATCACGCTCGTCGCGGAAGTCCTGCCGAAGGAATCGCGCGGTTACGGCACGATGATCGTCTCGACCGTCGGGGTATTTGGGGCGGTCGTGGCCGCGCTCATCGCGGCGCGGTTCCATTGGCGGACGTGCTACTTCATCGGTGGCGGGCTTGGTTTTGCGTTGCTGCTCCTGCGCTTCGGAGTGCTGGAATCGGGCATGTTCCGGAAGGTTCAGACGGGACCCTCGGGCGGGCTCGCGCGCGGCGATTTTTTCAGCTTGTTCACGAACCGGCGTCGTTTCCTCAAATATCTCTGCTGCATCCTGATCGGTCTGCCCACCTGGTACGTCGTGGGGGTGCTCGTGACCTTCAGCCCCGAGTTTGCCCGGGCGCTTAAAGTCACGGGCGACATCGACGCGGGATCCTCGGTGATGCTGTGCTACCTGGGCCTTACCGTGGGTGATTTTCTCAGCGGATCCGGCAGCCAGTGGTTTGGTTCGCGCCGGAAAATCGTGGCCGGGTTTCTCCTCGCCGCGTTGGGCTGCGTGGCGGTGTATTTCCGGGCGATGGAGGCGAGTCCGCGCAGTTTTTACACGATCATCTTCTTTCTCGGCGTGACGATGGGCTACTGGGCGGTCTTCGTGACGATTGGCGCGGAGCAATTTGGCACGAATCTGCGCGCGACCGTCGCCACGACCGTCCCGAATTTTGCGCGCGGCTCGCTGCCGCTCATCACGATCAGTTTCGCCACGGCCAAGGGGACCAGCCTGGGCTTGCTCGGCGGCGGCCTCCTCGTCGGCGTGGTCTGCATCGCCATTGCCCTCGTCTCGCTGGTCGGTCTGGAGGAAACCTACGGCAAGGATTTGGACTATGTCGAACGCTAGCGGGCGCCTCGGCGGGCTGGGATCGGACGAAGCACGCGGACGCCATTTGTCATTCGGCGGGGTGCACTCTAAGCTGCCTCCAATGCTGCCTGATTTTCCGAGCCACGAATGCGGTGTGTTCGCCGTGTATGGCCACCCGAACGCCGCCGCGCTGACGTATTACGGCCTGTTTGCCCTCCAGCACCGCGGCCAGGAAAGCGCGGGCATCGTCACGGCCACCGAGCCGGGCGCTCGCTTCAAGGCCCACAAGGCCATGGGCCTCGTCGGGCAGGTCTTCAGCCAGAAGGAAATCGACGCGCTGCAAGGAGAGCGCGCGATTGGCCACGTGCGCTATTCGACCACCGGGTCGAGCAACCTCGCCAACGCGCAGCCCATGTACGTCGACTGCCAGCGGGGACAGATCGCCATCGCCCACAACGGCAACCTGCTGAACGCGGCGTCGCTGCGCGAGGAACTCGAGGCCCGCGGCTCGATCTTCCGCACCTCGTCCGACACGGAAATCATTCTCCATCTGATCGCGCAGCCCGGCGACGGCCTGCATTCCGCGCTCCGGCGCATCCAGGGCGCGTTCAGCCTCGTCATGATGAGCGAGCGCGAGGTCATCGCCGTGCGCGATCCCTTCGGCTTCCGCCCGCTCTGCCTCGGCAAGCTCGAGGGCGCGTGGGTCATTTCGAGCGAAACCTGCGCGCTCGACCTCATCCACGCCGAGTTTGTGCGGGACATCGCGCCGGGCGAATTGCTCATCATCGACGAGAACGGACCGCGTTCCGAATGGCCGTTCCGGCCGGAGAAAAAAGCGTTCTGCATTTTTGAGTACGTGTATTTCGCGCGGCCCGACAGCCGGATTGACGACGTGAACGTGAGCTTTGCGCGCGTGGAAATGGGCCGTGAACTCGCGCGACTGCACCCGGTCGAGGCCGACCTGGTGGTCCCCGTGCCGGACAGCGGTAATTACGCGGCGCTGGGTTTCGCGGAGGAGTTGGGCATCCCGATGGGGCACGCCTTTGTGCGCAATCACTACATCGGCCGGACCTTTCTGCAGCCGACGCAATTGATCCGCGACTTCCACGTGCGGGTGAAATTGAATTTGATCAAGGAGGCCGTGCGCGGGAAGCGCGTGGTCGTGGTGGATGACTCGATCGTGCGCGGCACGACGGCCCGGGCGCGGGTGGTGAATTTGCGCGAGGCAGGCGCGGCCGAGGTCCACCTGCGGGTGAGCTGTCCGCCGCATCGTTTCGCGTGCCATTACGGGATCGATTTTCCGGATCCGGAGAAGCTGCTGGCCAATCAGATGCCGATGAACGCGATCGCCGAGTACCTGGGCGCGGACAGTCTGGGGTATCTCGATCTCGACGCCTTGGTCCGCGCGACGGGCCTGCCGCAGAATTCATTTTGTCTCGCGTGTTTCAACGGCCAGTATCCGGCGCCGTTCGATCCCGCGCTCGACAAGCACATCATGGAACGCCGGCAAAACCGGGAAGGCACGCTTGCGCAGGATCCGGACGCGCAACCAAGCCTGTTCGCGCTGGCCTGAGCATGCGGTTCCCCTCGCTCCAGATTGTTCTCGCGGCGGCGCTGCTCGGCCTCACCGCCGGGGCGGCGTTCGCGCAAATCGAGCCGGAGAAGCCGCTCTTTTCCGAGGCGGACGCGAAGACCTTGACGACTTACCTCCTCGATCTGGCGAAGCTCGATCGCTTCGAGACGGCGCTGCGCGAGCTGGACCTCAAATCGCGGACCGACGAAGCCTTGAAAGAGGAACTGGACCACGATGAGGCCAAGGCCGCAGGCATCGATCGGTTCGTGGAAGCGATCGAAAAGGAAAAGCCAAAAATGATGGCGATCCTCCAGGCCGCCGGCGGGTCACCACGCGAGTTTGTGCTCAATAGTTACTCCGTCATGATGGCGATGGTTTATGCCGACCTGCTGAAAGCCGAGCCGGATGCGGCGGTGCCGTCGTACGTGCCCCGCGAAAACCTCGCGTTCGTGAAACGGCATGAGGACCGACTGACCAAGTTATTTGAATCCCTGAACCGCGAGTGATCATGCCCTCGCGGAAAACCAAAGCCTACACCCGCGCCGGCGTCGACGTCGATCTGGGCAACCGTCTCAAGGGCGGACTCCAGGCGCGGCTGGCCGCCACGCACACCGCGAACGTAATCGGCAAAGTGGGCGGTTTCGGTGGACTCTACCGCGCGCATTTTCCCGGGATGCGCGACCCGGTGCTCGTGAGCAGCGTCGACGGCGTCGGCACCAAATTGAAAATCGCGTTCGCGATGAACCGGCATAGCACGGTCGGCGCGGACCTCGTAAACCACTGCGTGAACGACATCGCTGTTGTCGGTGCGAGGCCGCTTTTCTTTCTGGATTACATCGGCGCGGGCAAACTTGATCCGAGGGTGTTTCATCAACTCATCGCGGGTTTCGCGAGGGCGTGCGCGGCGGCCGGCTGCGCGCTCATCGGCGGCGAGACGGCGCAAATGCCGGGGATGTACGCGCCGGGAGAATACGATCTCGCCGGCACGGTGGTCGGCGTCGTGGCCCGCGCGCGGATGATCGACGGGTCCCGCATCCGGCCTGGGGATGTGATTCTGGGACTCGCTTCCGATGGCCTGCACACCAATGGCTACTCGCTCGCGCGGGCGATTTTGATCGAGCAGAAAAAATTATCGCTCGAGGCGCGCCTGCCCGGCGTGAAGCTGCCGCTCGGACGCGAGTTGATGCGCGTGCATCGCAGCTACCAGCCTCTCATGTCCGCGCTGCCGCGAAACGTGTTGAAGGGCGCAGCCCACATCACCGGCGGCGGGCTGGTCGACAACCTTCCGCGCATTCTGCCGATCGGGTGCGACGCGGTCATCGACACCACGTCATGGACTGTCCCGGCGCTCTTCCGGCATCTCGAGACGATGGGTTCAGTGCCACGCGAGGAGATGTATCAAGTGTTCAACATGGGCATCGGTATGGCGCTCGTCGTGTCCGCGAAGGATGCCGCGGCGGTCGCGCGACTCACGAAGGCCCGGCGCATTGGTCGGATCGAGAAGGGCTCGGGCCGGACACGCTTGGTTTAGGTCGAACGAGAAGGAATTCACCGGAGCCACGCGAATGATGGTTGAACGTTTTCGATTTTCGGGGTCAAAGTCTCCTCCCCATTCTCACCCCAGAAAACCCCCTGAAATTATGAAGAAGAATATCCTATCGATGGCCGTCTTGGCGGCCGTCGCGGCCTGTAGCTTTGGCAGCGCGCTGCGCGCGGAGACAAATGAGGTGCGCATGTCGCGCCAGTTTGGCCTGAACTATCTGGCGATCGACGTCATGATCGAGCAGAAGCTCATCGAGAAGTATTGCAAGGAAGCCGGTCTGCCCGACGTGAAGGCGACCACGGTGCAGTTGGCCGGCCCCGCGGCGATGAACGACGCGTTGCTCTCCGGCAGCCTCGACTTTGCCACCGGCGGTGTCCCAGCGCTGACAACGCTGTGGTCGAAGACCAAGGGCACGCCGCTTGAGGTGCGCTCGATTGGTGCGTTGGGCAACATGCCGAACGTGTTTTACACCACGAATCCCAACATTAAGTCAGCCAAGGATTTCACGGATAAGGACAAGATCGCGGTCACCTCAGTCAAGGTTTCCACCCAGGCCATCTTCACCGAGATGTTCGCGATGAAGGATTTTGGCGACAAGGGCTTCGACAAGCTGAATTCGTCGACGGTCAGTCTTTCCCATCCGGATTCCACGGCCGCGTTGATGTCGGGCGGCAGCGAAATCACCGCGTATTGGTCGAGCCCCCCGTTCATGTTCAAGCTGGCCAAGGCGCCGGGTGTCTATGCGATCACGGATTCGTACACGATGTTCGGCGGACCGGTGACCTTCAATCTCGTCTGGTGCACGAGCAAATTTCGCACGGATAATCCAAAGGTGTTTGGTGCGGTCGTGAAGGCGTTTCGCGAGGCGACCGCCCTCATCAACAAAGACAAAACGGCGGCCGCGGAGCTCTACGTGAAGTTGAATCCGAAGGAGAAGCTCGAGGAGACCATCATGATCATGAACGACCCGCGCATTACCTTTGATAACAATCTGAACGGCGTGTTGCCCGTGTCGATTCACATGGCAAAGACCGGGCGGATCCCGAAGGCACCGGAATCCACCAAGGATTTCCTGTTCCCCGAGGTGCAGGATTTCGCCGGCAAGTAATCGTCGCGCCCCGATTCGACGCGGCGACCGGGCAACCGGCCGCCGCGATTCGTTTTTGGTCCCGCCTTGCGGGACGCGCGGCGTCCTGTCAGTTAAGAAGCATGGAACCGCTCCGCGTTTCACTCGTCGGCGCGTCCGGCCGCATGGGCCAGGCCGTGCAAGACTGCGCGCGGCGCCATCCGGAGACGTTCGCCCTGATCGGGATGCCCGGGCGCGGGGATGACTGGACGGCCGCGTTCGAGCATTGCGACGCGGTGATCGACTTCAGCCTGCCGGAGACGACCGACGCGCTGATCGAGGCCGTCGTCGCGGCCAGGAAACCGCTGGTCGTGGGCACGACCGGTCACGATGACGAAGGGCGGGGCCGCATCGCGCAGGCGGCGAAATCGGTGCCGATTTTGCTCGCCGCAAATTTTAGCGTCGGCGTGAACGCGTTGTTCTGGCTGACGCGAAAAGCCACGGAGATTCTCGGTCCGGATTTCGATCTCGAAGTGATCGAGACGCACCACCGGCTGAAGAAGGACGCGCCGAGCGGCACGGCGCGCCGCCTGGTGGAGATCCTCGCGGACGTCCGCCGGTTGAGCCTTGAGCGCGATCTCCGGCCTGGCCGCGTGGGCAACGCGGGTCCGCGCGAGGCGAATGAGATCGGCGTGCATTCCGTGCGCGGTGGCGATGTGGTGGGGGAGCACACCGTGCTTTTTGCGGGGATGGGCGAGCGCGTGGAACTGACGCATCGCGCGGCGAGTCGGGAGACGTTTGCCGCGGGCGCTCTCCGCGCCGCCGCGTGGCTGGTTCGCCAGAAATCAGGGCGGATTTACGACATGGAGGATGTGCTGGGTCTGCGCGAAGGCGATTCGTAACGAGGCAGGGGCGCGCATCAGGGCGCGCCCCAACGCATTGCCAACGCGCCCACTGGTCGAGTTCCACCTAATGCGTCCCCGCGGCAGGCCAGAAATCGCATTTGGCACCCTCTGACATCGGTGCACTCGATATCGGGGGCCCGCGTAAGGTTCTTTGCAACCCGGAGCGCAGGTGATAGTTTCAAGGATTATGAATCCGTTCCTCGCGCTCAATATGCCGGGTGGTCCTGAGATAATTATCCTGTTCTTTCTGATCCTGATCCTCTTCGGGGCAAAGAAACTGCCGGAGCTCGCTCGCGGCATGGGCCAGGCCGTCAATGAGTTCCGCAAAGCCAAAGATGACTTCAACCGTGAGCTCGAAACGGCGAATCCCAATGCGGTTCAAGTGCAGGAAAATAAGGACAAGCAGCCCTTCGTTCCCGCGCCCACCGCCGCGCCCGCGGCCCCACCCGCTCCGGTGGCGCCCGTCGCTCCGCCGACCAATTCGGTCAACTGATCCCGCAGCATTTCCAGACGATCGGGTCCCCGGAGCGAAGCGCGCCGGGGACCCGATTTTTCTTTCGCGATGCGCGCACGCCTGCTCTGCCTGGCCTGGGCGGCGATTTTCATCGTGCCTGGGGCTCGCGCCCGCGAACGTGATTTCGTTTTTGCGGCGTACAATCTCGAGAGCTTCTTCACGGTCGACCGCCCGGATGATCCGGCCGCTCCGCGGCGGAAATCCAACGCCAGCATCAAGGTGCTTGTGCGGATTCTCACGACGCTGAAGGCGCACGCGGTGGGCCTCAGCGAAATGGGAACGCGCGAGGATTTGGAATATCTCCGCCAGCGATTGAAGGCGAACGGGCTCGACTATCCCCATTCGGAGTTCGTTCAGGCGGCCGAGGGCGATCGGAATCTTGCGTTGCTCAGCCGTGTGCCCATCGTCGCTCGGCAGCCCGCGACGAATCTCACGTACGAAATGGAGGGCACGCGGCAGCGGGTTCGGCGCGGGTTTCTCGATGTGACGGTGGAAGCCGCGCCGGGCGTCGAAATCCGGCTGGTCGGCGCGCATTTGAAATCGCGGCTGACCTTCAACTCATCCAACGAGGCGCTCGCCCGCCGTCACGAGGCGGCGCTGCTGCGCCGGCACGTCGATCAGATTTTCGCGGCAGAACCCAAAGGGCGGCTGCTCGTCTGGGGCGATCTCAACGACGTGCGGAATTCCCCAGCGGTCGCGGAAATCCTCGGCGGAAAGCAGCGTTCCCTCTTCGATCTCGCCCCGACCGACCGGCAGGGCGATCGCTGGACGTGGCACGACAAGACCACGGACGCTTATCAGCGCATCGACTACCTCCTCGCGAACCGGGCGTTGAAACGGTGTCTCATCCGCGGGGGATCGCGGGTGAACCGATCGCCGAACTGGCGGAAGGCGAGCGACCATCGGGCCATCGTCGCCGCGTTTGGTTTTGGCCAGACCGCCCCTAGCCGACCGCCGCGATGACCTGGATCTCGATCAGGCATCCGAAGTGCAGCGGCAGCGTCGGAACGATGGCGCGCGCCGGACGATGCGGGCCCAGCACCTTGGAGTAGATCGTGTTGACGCGGTCCCAAAGACTCAGGTCGGAGAGGTAGATGGTGACCTGGAGCAACCGGTTGAGCGACGTGCCGGCGGAGCGCAGAATCGCCTCCACGTTGCGCAGCGTCAGTTCGGTTTGTTCTTCGATGGTCTCCGGCACGAAGCCCGCTCGTCGTGGGTCGATGGGGAGCTGGCCGGCTACGTAAACGAGCCCGTCATGCACGATGGCCTGCGAATAGTGCCCCACGGGGATGGGGGCCTCGGAAGTGAGGATCGTCTTCATGGGTCCATCCTGAAGCACGCGCCGGGCCGCCATCAAGCGTTGCATCCCGGCGGGATTTGGACACGATGGCGGCATGCGCATTTCGAAAAAGGCCGAGTACGCCCTGCGGGCGCTCTTTGCCCTTGCGCAGGCGCGTCCCGACCGGCCGTTCCCGATTCAGGATCTCTCCCAGCGCGAGAACATCCCGATCAAGTTCCTGGAGCAAATCCTCCTCAGCCTTCGGCGCGAAGGCCTGCTCGAAAGCAAGCGCGGGGTTGGTGGCGGCTACCTGCTCGCGCGTCCCGCCACGGACATCACCGTGGGGGAGGTGATCCGGTTGCTGGACGGCCCGCTGGCGCCGGTGGCGTGCGCCGCAAGCGGCACGAATGAGAAATGCACCTGCCGCGACGAGCGCACGTGTCCGTTGCGGCTGGCGATGACCGAGGTGGCCTCGGCGATGAGCGCTTTGCTCGACGATCTGAGCTTGCGCGA
This sequence comes from Verrucomicrobiota bacterium, assembly GCA_025353105.1. Lineage (GTDB taxonomy): Bacteria > Verrucomicrobiota > Verrucomicrobiia > Chthoniobacterales > SZAS-18 > SZAS-18. The sequence goes on along the minus strand of JANXRG010000009.1, from coordinate 20,040 downwards.
CGCGGTGGACCGCGTGCCGGCGGGGGCTCGGTTCACCTTCGAAATTTGATTCGAATTGGGTGAGGTCTACTCGAAACGCAGTGCCTCGATCGGGTCGAGCGACGCCGCCTTGTACGCGGGGTAAAGGCCGAAGCCGACGCCGATGACTGTGCAGACCATAATGCCGGCGATGGCCCAGCCAAACGGGAACAGCACGTCCGCCTTCAGCCAGACCGCGAGCGCATTGCCGCCAAGGACGCCGAAGAGGATGCCCGCGATTCCACCGACGACGGAAAGGAAGACCGCCTCGACGAGGAACTGGCGCAGGATGTCGTTTTTGCGCGCGCCGATGGATTTGCGAATGCCGATCTCCTTCGTGCGCTCAGTGACACTGACCAGCATGATGTTCATGATGCCGATGCCGGCCGCGACGAGCGCGATGAAACTGATGACAAACGCGCCGGCGCGGACGGAGTTGGCAATCTGCGCGAAGGCATTCGCGAGCGAATCGTTGGCGTAATACTCGAAATCGTTTTCGTCGCCCGGCTTAAGACCGCGTGCGGTCCGCATCGCGCCAAACGCGGCGCTGAGCGTGCGTTCATAGGCGGCCTGCGATTCCGGCTGGATGGCGATGTTCACCGTCCGGTTGGCGGAACCGAAGTCCTCGAAATAGCGCGGGAGCGGCACAATCGTGATGCCGTCCTGATTGCCGCCGAACCCGCCTCCCTTCGTCTGGAAGGTGCCAACCACGGTGTAGTTCCTGCCGTTAATCTTGATGTCCTTGCCAATCGGGCTCTCGTTCGGGAACAGGCGCTTCTCCAGCTCCTTGCCGATGACGGCGACATTGCGCGCGAGCGAGACATCGCTCTCGTTGAGGTTGCGTCCCTCGTCGATGTTGAAGGAGTTTGCGATGAGGAAGTATTGGTTGGTGCCGACCAGCAGCGCACTTTGGTTGGTCTTCAGCCGGCCGCGCGTGGCCTGCTTGTTGCCGTCGAAAACCTTGAGGCAGATGGCGGCGTTGTAGCCCTCCATCGCGCGGATGAATGTCTGGCCCTGCTGGTAGGTGATATTCTTGCGGTTTTCGTACTTCTTGCTGTTGCGTCCGCCACCGCCGCTGAGGATCGGATATTTGGCGAATTGAAAAATGTTTGAACCGAGAAACGTCAGGCCGGTCTCGATCGACGACTGTAACGCACCGGTCGCCGTCATCACGCTGATCACGGAAAACACGCCGATCGTAATGCCGAGCATCGTCAGGGTGGACCGCAGCTTGTTCGCGCCGAGGGACGCGAGCGCGAGCTGGATGGTTTCCTTGAAGGGCATGGGGAAGCGTGGCGGAGCCGCGCGGTTACGGGTTATTGGTTATTGGGAGGAGCCGGGAGCCGAGGGCGAGTAGATGCCGGAGGTAAATGGTCAATGGTTCCTAATAACTAATAACTACTAACAAATAACTGTCATTCGTAGCGAAGGGCGGTGACGGGATCGAGTTTTGAGGCGGTCCAGGCCGGGGCGAAGCCGGAGACGATGCCGGTGAGCACGCTGATGAAGAGCCCCACGAAGACGAGCTGCATGGAGAAGGAAATCGGAAAGCTCGGGAAGGCGGAGCCAACCGCGACAAACAGGAGCCACGAAACGCCGATGCCGGCGATGCCGCCGAGCACGCAGATGCTGACGGCCTCGATGAGAAACTGCAGCAAGATCGTGCGGCGGCGGGCGCCGAGGGCCTTACGCGTGCCGATTTCCTTCGTGCGTTCCTTCACGCTGACGAATGTGATGTTCATGATGCCGATGGCGCCGACGAACAGGGAAAGACTCGTGATGAACAGCCCGGCGATGGCGATGCCCGCCTGGATCGGGCCGAGCGTGGTCTTGAAGGCCTCCTGCGCGTTGATGGCGAAGTTCGGCTCCTCGTCGGGCAGGAGGCCGCGCAACCGGCGCATGGCGCCCATCAATTCGTCCCTCGCCTCGGCGAGGTGGTTCTTGTCCTTCACCTTCACGCGGATGTCGGACTCGTCGCGGTTCTTGCCCTTGAAGTATTTCTGGAATGCCCCGAGCGGCAGGATGACCTGGTTGTCGAAACTGAACAGGCCAAGGAAACTGCCCTGCCGCACGAGCACGCCGGACACGCGCCACTGCTGACCGGCCAGGGTCACCGTCCGGTCGACCGGCGTTTCGTTCGGGAACAAGGCGTTGGCCACATCGAAGCCGAGGACGATCACGTTGCGGCCGCCGCGCGATTCCTCACCCGTGAAGAAGCGGCCCTCGCGGAATTCCGTCGGCGTGATTTCCGAAAATGTATCGGTCGTGCCGAGGATATAGACGCGGTCGACCTCGTTGTCCCCCCGCTTGATCTTCTTGAAGGAGCTGCTCGACGGCACCGCAATGACCAAATGGGAATTAGGCGTGGCGTCGATGATCGCATTCAGGCGCTCGGCATAATCCGCCTTCAACGCCGGCCGGTTGCGAAATTCAAAATCGTCGCCGTCGCGAACCCAAGGCGATTTCGAGACGTAGAGAATGTCGTCGCCGAGGAGCGCGAGACTTTGCTCGAAGCCGGTGTTGATGCCGCCGATGGCGGTGCCCATCAGGGTCACCGCGACGATTCCGATGATGACGCCCAGTGCGGTCAAGAAGGAACGCGTGCGGTTCGCCCGCAACTGCGCGTAGGCAATCCGCCAGCTTTCCGTGAATTCAAACCAGAGACGACGCATGAAATTAGTTCCGCCGCTACGCGTTGGGGCCATCGCTTTCGATCAGGCCGTCGCGCAGGCGGACGATCCGGCGCGCGTGCTCGGCGATGTCGGCCTCGTGGGTGACCAGGATGATCGTATGTCCCTGGTCATACAACGATTCGAAGAGCGACATGATTTCTTCGCCGGTGCGGGAGTCGAGATTGCCGGTGGGCTCGTCGGCCAGGATGATCGAGGGATCATTCACGAGGGCGCGCGCGATCGCCACGCGCTGGCGCTGGCCGCCCGAGAGTTCATTCGGCCGGTGGTGCATGCGGTCGCCGAGACCGACGTTGGTCAGCGTGCGCTCGGCGCGCTCCCGGCGGGCATCCGGACCGAGTCCGGCGTAAATCAGCGGCAGCTCCACGTTGTGCAGTGCATCGGAACGCGGCAGCAGGTTGAAAGTCTGAAAGACAAATCCGATTTCCCGATTTCGGATGAGCGCGAGCTCGTCGTCGTCCATCAGGGCGACGTTTTTCCCGTTGAACTCGTACTTGCCATGGGTCGGCGTGTCGAGGCACCCGAGCATGTTCATCAGCGTGGACTTGCCGCTCCCGGACGGGCCCATGATGGCCAGGTATTCGTTCCGGTAAATTTTCAGCGACACGCCGCTGAGCGCATGGATCAACTCGGTGCCCATCTGGTATTCCTTTGTCACGTTCTCGATTTCGATCACCAAGGGCCCGTGCGGCCGCGCGGGACGCAGGTCATTGGGATCGACCATGATGGGCACGGCGGGCGGGGGGTTGGCGAGCGAGGTGCTCATGTGAACAATCGTTGGGGTGGCGCGTAAAGCACGATGACGCGGGACGCGATCATTTTGCGGCGGCGGAAATCTTCTCGAGGATCACTCTGGCCCCATCTTTCAACGTGCGGCTGACCGCGCGGTACGGTCCGCTGATGACGTCCTCGTCCACGGCGATACCCTTCTTCACTTCGATGTGCGAGTTGTCGGAAATGCCCGTCTCCACCTCGCGCATCTCGGCCTTGTCGCCCTTCTTCACGAAGACGACGCGCGTGCTTTTCTCGCGCTCGGCCTTCTTCTGCGCGGCTTGCTGGCGATCGTTGTAAAGTTCCGCCGAGTTGTCGGCCTGCGCCGTGTCCTTGGCCTTCGCCTTCTCGCGTTCCTCCGGCGAAATCTTCGTGCCGCGCTCGCGCACGCTCACCGATTGAATTGGCACCGCGACCACGCCCTGGACCGTCTTGGTCTCGATGTCCGCCGTGCCGCTCATGCCCGGACGGAGCGCGGCGCCCTGCGCGTCCACGCGGACGCGGACTTCAAAATTGGTCACCTCTTCCTGCGTGCCGGCGCCCGTCGTCGTCGCGGAATTGGCGATCTGGTTCACCGTGCCACGGAACGGGCGGCCCGCGAACGAATCGATGGCCACCGCCACGGAGTCGCCCATCTTGACCTGCGGAATGTCGTTCTCATTCACCTGCACGCGAATTTCCATGACGCTGAAATCGGCGATCCGCATCACTTCGGTTCCCGCGAACGCGCCGGTGGCGACCACTCGCTCACCCTGCTGCGAATTGAGGACGCTGACGACGCCGTCGATCGGCGAACTGATGACGGTCTTGTCGAGCAAATCCCGCGTCTGGCTCATGGCGCTCTCGGCGCGTTTGACATCCGAAAGTGACGCCTCGTAGGATGAGGTGGCGACGCTGAAAGTCGTTTCGGCCGTTAGGATATCGGCCTCGGAAGTGATCTTCTGTTTGAAGAGCATGCGGGCGCGGCTGAGGTCCTGCTCGGCCTTCGCCATCTGCGCTTTCTGCTGCGCGTTCGTCGACCGGGCGGATCGGATGGCCGCCTCCTGCTGCTCCATCTGCGCGATATAGGTGTCGGGCTTGATTTTCATGAGCAGGTCGCCCTTTTTCATGGATTGCCCGACCTTGACGGGGAGTTCAGTGATTTCTCCCGCCACTTCGGGTGAGATCTTCACCTCAACTTCGGGCTGCACCTTGCCGTTGGCGGAAACCAGCTGGGTGATATCCCGCTTGACGGACTTCTCGACGGTCACGGTCGTCGTCGGAACGGACTTGGGCTTGAATATTCCGACGAGCACAAGGAGACCGAGAATGGATCCGATGATCCAATAGAGGCGGCGCCGGGATTTCTTGCGTTTGACGAGGGGGGCGCCGGTCAAGGTGGAGACGGGGCTGGTAGTTTCGTTCATGGCTTATCGCGGGGGTTCTTCAGATGCACAGGTTCGAGCGGGCCGCGGGATTCCCGGGCGAGAAAGTGGATGGAGAGGGAGCCTTTGTCCAGTTGAGGCGGGTCGGAATGCCCTTCGCGCAAGCAATTCGCAAAGATGGCGGGTGGACGAATATTACGGTCACGTCGGTTTCGTTCGCGCCATCACCATGAATGGCAGCAGCGCTAGTTGTCAGCCATTTAGCACGGTCAATGCCAGTGATCATCTGCCATGCCTGGAAATTATGTATCATATTGCAACTAAAGATATTACAATATTAACATTCGAATTTGATAACTCGGTTAGTGAAACTTAGAGGCGAGTTTCACCACTGATTGGTGATTTCAACGAGATTTCCAGAGGAAGTTTGTGGGCACATTCGTAACTTGTCACCCATCCAGCTTCTGCTCTCGACGTTCGTCATCCAAGACCCATCGCCCGCCGCCGAATCCTAACGCTTGATTTCGCCGTACGTCGCCATCGCCCGGCCGAGATACGGATTGCCAACTTCCCCCGTCGTTTGAATCCAGTTTCCATCCGTGACCAGCGACGTCGAAAACACAAAGAAGCCTTCCGCGCCGTCGCAAATGGGGATCAGCGCGGCGCTGATTTCTTTGAACGCAGCGCGTGAAACGTCGATGCGAAAACTGTCGGCGAGCGTCTTTGCCGCCGCCTTGGTCTTGGCGACGGTGGGCGAAACGCCGGGGGCCTCGATGGCCTTGGCAAGCTTTTCGGCGGCGAGCCGAGTCCGTCGCGAATCGTCGTCGGCCAGAGCAACGCGGACGGATTCATATTGGTTGAGCACGGCGCGGTCCTCCGCGGAAATCGCGATCGCTGGCTTGCGCGGAGTCCGGGAGCAGCCGGTGGCCAGCAACGCGGCGGCGATCGCGAGGGCGACTGGACCGAGCCAGCACGGAGGAGGCAAGCGAACGAAACGAAGCATCAGGGAACGATCTTGGTGACGGGATCGCTCCACGGATCCTGCGTGGCTCCCGCGATTCCCGCAATCCCGCATTTTTTCGAGTTTTAGGGTTACCGGGCGCGAAAACGACGGGTTGAATTCCGCTGAATTCACGTTTCATTTCACAAACTAATGACAAAACCAGACATTCCGCGAAAGGCGGTCTACCGGCTCTCGCTTTACCATCGGGGTCTGCAGCGCTTGAGCGCGAACCGGGTGTCCACCGTTTCCTCGGCGGCGCTGGCCAAGGCCGCCGGGGTGAAGCCGACGCAGCTCCGGAAGGATCTGGCGTATCTTGGCCATTTCGGGACGCGGGGCCTGGGTTACAACGTGGACGCGCTGAGCCAGAAACTGACCGATGTGCTCGGCACCGCGCGTTTGCAGCCGGTGGTACTCGCGGGGGTGGGAAATCTCGGGGCCGCGTTGCTTGGCTACGGTGGCGGCTTTGCGAAGGAGGGGTTTGAGATTGTCGCGGCGTTCGATCTCGAGTCCGGACGCAAGCACGTCGGCGAGGAACAGTTCGCGGTGTTGCCGATTTCGCAGGGGCCCGATTTCATCCGCCAGAACGGCATCAAGATGGCCATCATCGCCGTGCCGGGACCGGCCGCGCAGGAAGTGGCCAACGCGTTTGTTGCCGCGGGCGTGCAAGCGATCCTGAATTTCGCGCAATGCGTCCTGCAGGTGCCCGAGAATGTCGTCGTCAACACGGTGGATCTCGCGATTGAGCTGGAGAATCTCAGCTACTTCATCCGCTGATGTCTGCGCGCCGGTTTGGTTTGGCGAGCGCGGAAATCGTGGCGCCGGATTTCGATCTCGCGCTTACGCTGAATTCCGGACAGGTGTTTCATTGGCGGGCAGAGGGTGAAGGGTTTGCCGGAACGATCGGTGACGCGCCCGTCTACGTGGAGCAGCGCGGCGGGTCGTTGATCGTCACCCCGGCCGCGCGAGTGGGACTAATCGCGAGATATTTTTCCCTCGACCATCCGCTGGCCAAAATCCGGCGAACTTTTCCCGCGGGCGATGTCGCGCTCGCGGCGGCCGCCGCGTCGTGTGCCGGATTGCGCATCATCCGGCAACCGTTGTGGGAATGCACGGCGACCTTCATCACTTCGGCCATGAAACAGGTCGCGCACATCCGACAAATCTCGGCCGTGCTGCGCGCGCGGTACGGGCGCGTCGTGCGGGCGGGTGAGCTGGAGTTGCACGCCTATCCGACGCCGGACGCTCTGGCCGCGCTCGGCGAAGCGGATCTGCGCGCGTGCGGTCTCGGATTCCGAGCCGCGAAATTGCTGGGTACCGCGCGAAGATTTGCATCTGCCGAAATCGCGGAGGATGCGTTGCGCGGCCTCGATCGAGGAGCGGCCGAGAGTGCGTTGCGCACATTGCCGGGCGTCGGCCCGAAGGTGGCGAACTGCGTTCTGCTTTTTGCGTTGGAACATCTGGATGCGTTCCCGATCGACGTGTGGATCGAGCGCGTGCTGCGCGAATCGTATTTTCGCGGCAAGCGTCGCGTGACGACGGCCCGATTGCGGGATTTTGCGCAATCGCATTTCGGTCTGTATGGCGGCTACGCGCAGCAATATTTGTTTCATCACGCAAGGACGCAGGGCAGCCGTGGGACGGGAAAGTAGGACCATGGCCCGGGTATCCTGCTCATGGGTTTCGGGATGTTGTTTGCCCATTGCGGCTGATCATTTGGCGACGGATTACAACCGTTGGCGGCGCGCTTCCCCTCGGCCTCCCGCTCGAAAGGGATCCATGGCGGCCCAGCCGACCGCCACGGGCCGGAGGCGCGCGCCACGGCGGAAGAGCCGGCGGGTCAAACTCGGTTACAATTTCCACTTTCGTTGGTGAAAGACGGGCGGTCGAGCCAGGAGACGGGCACTTTCCGGTTTCACCGCCCGCTTTTTGTTTTACTGTCCGCCTTCCATGAAGATTGATGTCATCCTCACCCCGGCGGAAATCGCGACGCTGCCCTCGGGCGATCTCTCAGCCAGCACGGCGGTGGTGTTCGACGTCCTGCGCGCGACCTCGACGATCATTACCGCGCTCGCGAGCGGCGCGGCGGGGGTGCATCCGGTCGCGACGATCGATGAGGCTTGGGCGTTGCAGCAGAAGATCCCCGGCGCAATTGTGGGCGGCGAGCGGGAAGGCGTGAAGCAGGCCGGATTTCACTTCGGCAATTCGCCGCGCGAATACACCCCGGAGGCAACGGACGGGAAGGAGATCATTCTCACAACCACGAACGGCACGGTGGCGCTGCGCGCCGTAGCGGGCGCGGAACGCGTCCTGATCGGCGCGCTGCTAAATTTGGATGCCTTGGCCGCCTACCTGCGGGCGGCCCGGCCGGAGCACCTGCTGCTCGTCTGCGCGGGCTCCTGGAATGACTTCTCTCTCGAGGATGCGCTGGCGGCGGGTGGATTGATGGCGCGGCTGCCTGAGGCGGAGGCAACCGACCCCGGCACCGTCGTGGGTCTGATCCATTTGCGCTTCGGCATGGAGCCATACAGTTGTCTGCGTTCCTCAAAAAATGGGCGGCGTTTGGTGAACATCGGACTGGGTGAGGATGTCGCATACTGTTCCCGCACCTCGAGCAGCGCGCTCGTGCCCGAGCTGCGCGAAGGCGTGATTCTGCCGCCGATGAAGTCCTGACGTAATGCCGCAACTGCTGGAACAACCCGAAGTCAGCGCCGCGCGTGCGCGGAATCGGAAACGCGTGCTCTGGGCGATCGGCGGGGCGGTGGGCATCCATTTGATCCTGCTGATCTGCCTGGCGACGCTCATTCCGTTGATTCCGGAGCCGAAGGTTTCCGTGCCCCCGAAACCGCTGAAATTATCGATCGAGCGTCCGTCCGAGGACCAACAGGCCGCAGCGGAAGAGGAGAAAAAGAAGCTCAACTACCTCGAGACGAATCCGGATCAGGAAGCGGACAAGCCACCGGAGAAGCCGGCGTTTGAATCCGACAAGGACACGCTGGCCGCCAGCGAGAAGCCCGGCGAGGAGGGCAAGGAACCGCTTCCGTCACAGGAGGGACGCGAGCTGCCTTTCTTCCATTTTGACACGAAGCCGTACGTCGAAGGCGAGAAAGCGGCGAATATCGCGTCAAAACCCCAGCCCGCCGTGCCGGCGACCCCGGGTCCAGTTGCCCCTCCGGTTCCCACGACCAATCCCCCGCGGCCGCAGCCCAATCTGGCGGTGGTCGTCCCCAAGCCCGCCGCGCCAAAGGAAATCGCGATGCTGGAGCCGCAACCGAAGCCCTCGGCGACGCCCGATGAAAACCAGCAACAGCCGGATGCCCCCTCGCAGCCGCCGGCGCCCCAGTCGCAGCGACAGGTCGATCCCTCCGTGGCCAGTCCCGGGCGGCAGACGTTGCCCGGTTATCAGCCTCAGACCGAACAGACGAAGATGATCGGAGGGGTCACGAATCGCGGACGCAACTCCGCCGCGGCCGTTGGCACGCCGCTGGGACGGTATCAAAAGCAGGTCCAGGACGCAATCGGGTCGCGCTGGTACTTCTACGCTCAAAAACGCTCCGATCTCGTATCCATCGGCACCGCCAAGATTCACTTTTATGTGACCCGGGACGGGCGCGTCGAGGCCGTGCGGGTCGTGTCCAACTCCAGCAACGAGACTCTGGCCTCATTTTCCGTCCAATCTGTCGTGGAGGCGCGGATCCCTCCGATGCCGGCCGACGTCGCCGCCATCCTCGACCAGAACCGACTCGAAGTGGAGTACGCCTTCGCCTTCTATTGACCCATCCGCGTTCGCGGCGATGTTCGCCGCTCGTTCCTGACCACCGTTGTGATTCCATTGTTCCTCGCCGCCGCCGCCACCACTGCTTCGTCCTCGCCGCTCGAATCGGTCTACCATTTCTTTGTCAAGGGCGGCGTCTTCATGGTGCCCATTTCGGTGTGCTCGCTCGCGGCCGTAACGCTGATGATTCTGCGGGCGCTCGCGCTGCGACGCGAGTCGATCATCCCGCGCGTGGTCGAAGCCGAGATGGGACGATTCCAACCCGGCGACAATCCCGAGCAGCTGGCGCGACTGGTCGGGGGGGATATCGCGCCGCTTTCGCGCATCGCGCGCGTCGCGCTCGGGCATTTGCGCGAGTCGAAGTCCGATAACCTCGAGGCGGTGCACACGACCGCGCGCGTTGAAGTGAGCAAGATGGAAAGCGGCCTTGCCGCGCTCGAGTTGATCGTTGGCATCGGCCCGATGCTTGGGCTGCTCGGCGCGATCTCCGGACTGGTGCGGGTATTCGCGAATCTGGGTTCCGGCGCGACGAACGCCAGCGACACGCTCACGGTGGCCCTCGGCATCGCGGAAGCCCTGAATACGACCATCTTCGGACTCGTCGTCGCGATTCCGAGCCTGATCGCCTTCACGTATTTTCAGCGTCGGGTGGAGTCGCTTTCGACGGAGATGGAAGCAATTGTCGGAGAATTGCTGAGTAAGTGCTACCAGCCCGCCCGCGCGGGGCGCTCGCCATCGGCGTCCACTGCCGAGCCAGTCAAACGCGCCGCGCGCCCCATCGAATCCTTCGAGCCCTCGCCCGCGGAAAGCTAAGCACTCTGGCCTTCGACTTTCGACCTTCGACTCTTCCTCAGATGGCCTTTTACACCAAGAAACGCGCTTCCCCGATCATCCCGATCGTGTCGCTGGTGGACATCCTGACGGTGCTGCTGATTTTTTTCATCGTCACGACGACGTTTAAATCACAAACGCCGCAAGTGCGGATTGAGCTGCCGGATTCCAAGACCGCGGTCGCATCGCCCAACGCGAAGGCGCGTCCGACGATCCTGACGATTTCTCCTGACGGCAAGTGCTTCGTCAACGCCCAGCCCGTCGAACTCGAGAAGCTCGGCGAGGCGATCAAGGCCGCGGGGAAAGACGGGGGCGAAGTGGCGATGCGCGCGGACAAGACGGTGCCCTTTGGCATCATCATCAAGGTGCTCGACACGTTGAAGGAGGCCGGGATCGAAAACCTGCCCACGCAGATGAATGACCCGGGCAAGTAGCCCGCGCACACGCGCGGGAAAATCGAAATTCGAAGGAAATAGGGAAAAGTGCGAAGTTCGAATGCCGAATGCCAAGGTGCGCATTCTAAAACCGCAATCCGCAATTCCCCCGATGCTTCTCCGAATCGTCCAATACGGTCATCCCGCCCTGCGCGTGAAAGGTCGGCGGGTCGGGCGGGCGGACGACCGAATCCGGCAACTTTCCGCGGACATGCTGGAGACGATGTACGATGCGCACGGCCTCGGGCTCGCCGCCCAACAGGTGGGCGAGGCACTGCGGATGACGGTGATCGACGTCCTGCCGCTGCTGAAGGAGCGGCCCAGCACGCTGACCGTGGGCGGGGAGGAACAGGACCTCGAAAAATGGATGCCGCTCACGTTGCTGAACCCCGAGGTCACACTGCAGGAGGACCGCGATGTCGCCAGCGAAGGGTGCCTGAGTTTTCCGGACATCAACGGCGACGTCGTTCGGTCGACGAAAGTGCGCGTGAAGGCCGACCTGCTCGATGGCCGCGCCGTGGAGTTCGAGGCGACAGGCATGCTGGCTCGCGCCATTCAGCACGAGGTGGATCACCTCAATGGCGTTCTCTTCATCGATCGCATGAACTCCGCCACGCGTGCGAGTCTGAAGGGCCGCCTCAAGCGCTTGCAGCGCGAAAGCGAGGAGTAATGGTGCTGGCCCCGGGCGCACTCTGGCGCACGCGGGTTGACCTCGCGTAGGGAAAAGGCTAACCAACGACTCGACGAGGTGCTGTGCAGGCGCCCCCCGGTTGTCTGCCTCGTCGCGCTGACTTTCCCATGAGTAACCTCGTTCCCCCGGAGTCGGACCCGCCCAGTGCAAGGCGCTCGTTGGACTTTGTGCTCGTTTCCGGCCTGCCGCGCTCGGGGACGGCGCTCATGATGGAAATGCTGGCGGCCGGAGGCTGGCCGATCATGGTGGATCGCGAGCGGGTGCCCGATACCGACAACCCGGATGGTCACTATGAATGGGAAGGGATCAAACAGTTGCGCCAGCGCCCGGAGATCATCCGGGAAGCCGAAGGCAAAGTCGTCAGGGTTGTCTCGACGATGCTTCCGCTGCTCCCCAATCGTCATCGCTACCGCGTGCTCTTCATGCGACGTCCGATTGAACAGGTCGTCGATTCGCAGTTTCGGATGATCGCCCGCCGGAAGGGACGTTCGGAAGATCCCTCCAACACGCCCGACGAAGAGCGGCAGGCCATGATCAAGCGACTGCGCGCCCATGCCGATTGGTCCGTCGAACATCTGCGCGTGGCGCCGAATTTTGAATTGTTCGAGGTCGACTATCCTGGGCTCGTGGAGAAACCGGATGATTGGGTTGCTAATATCGCCACGTTCGCCGGCCGGCCGGACGCGCCCGCGGCGATTTTGGAGCAGATGAAGTCCGCCGTGAAACCGGAATTGTTTCACAGCCGCGGTGTGTAACCCCAATTGAAGCGTGGGTTTGGTTGCCTATTAAAATCCCCGCAAATTCCTCTGTGCCCTCGGTGTCTCTGTCGCTAGCCTTCCCATCGCATGAGTGAAAAAATCGCCGTCTTTGGCGGAAGCTTCAATCCACCCGGCCTCCATCACCGCCGAATCGCCGAGGCGCTTTGTGAGGAGTTTGATCGGGTCATTATCTATCCGTGCGGTTCCCGCCCGGACAAACCGACGGTCAACGATGTGGATTCCGTTTTCCGCGCCACGATGGTCGATTTGTGCTTCGCCGATTTGCCGAAGGTCGAGATTTGCCTCGACGATCTCGAGCAGGATAGGTTTTCCCGCACGCACGAGCTGCAGGAACGCTACGCGGCTCGCGGGGAGGTCTGGCACGTCATCGGGAGCGATTTGGTGGAGGGCGGGGGCGAGGGAAAGTCCTTCATCCATCGGGTCTGGCATCACGCCGACGACATGTGGCGAAACCTGAACTTCGCGGTCATCGCGCGGCCGGGATACGATGTCACGCACAAGGACCTTCCGCCGCGGAACCGCATCGTCCACTTCGAGGCTCCGGGCGCGAGCTCGCACATTCGCGAGCAGATTTTTCATCGTGAACCCATCTCGCATCTCGTCACGGCTTCGGTGGAAGACTACATCGAGCGCTACGGACTTTACCGTGGTCGGATCCCGAGCCGGGTGACCCGCCGCGTCTTCAAGGAGCCGCGTTTGATCATCGTGGCCGACGAATGGAATCCCAAGGCCATGCAGTGGGCCGCCCGCTTTCGCCAGTTCGAAGTGCCGCACGATCCGAATTGCGTGCTGGTCATCGGCGGTGACGGCTCGATGCTGCGCGCGATCCGTCGCCACTGGAAAAAACGCCTGCCTGTCCTCGGGCTGAACGCGGGACATCTGGGCTTCCTGCTCAATGACGCGCAGCCGGTCTTCGATCACGGCCTTGAGCAGGAGGAGTTGATTCTTCGGCAGATGCCGCTGCTCTACGTCGAGACCCGTCGGCCGGATGGTTCGTGGTCGCAGGATTACGCCTTCAACGAGGCGTGGATCGAACGCGCCACGGGTCAGACCGCCTGGCTCCAGGTGAAGGTGGGACACCAGGTCCGCCTGCCGAAGCTGGTCTGCGATGGTGTCCTCCTCTCAACGGCCGCGGGCTCGACCGCTTACGCGCGTTCGATGGGGGCGACACCGCTGCTGGCGGAGACGCCCGCGTGGCTGCTCGTCGGCTCCAACGTCATGCTGCCGGCGAACTGGAAGTCGGCGCTGCTGTCGCTGGAAACCGAGGTGCAGATGGTCGGGCTCGACGTCGAGAAGCGTCCGCTCAACGGATTCGTGGACGGCGTTCCGCAGGGGGAGATCCGCGAAATGCGGGTGCGGGTGAGCCGCGCCGCCTCCGTCGAACTTGCCTTTCTGCCCGATCACGACATGGCGGACAAGATCGCGGAGGTCCAATTTCCGCAGACGTCCGAGATGGTGCATTTGGCGTGACGATTTGCTGAAGCCCGGGCCGGTTGTTCTGGTCGGCATTGGGGAACACAGACACGCACGATCTGGCTCGACAGCCGGGGTGCGCGGGCCTCAACCTGTGGAAAAGGAACCGCGTCCGCATTTCCCCAGACTCCGCCATGAAGACTCCCGCCCTGTTGTTCCTCGTGTTGCTTTCCGGTACCGCCACGTTGTCGGCGCAAAGTACAATCAACTCGACCAACCGGTACGCTTACGCGGCGAATCTCGGTTGGGTGGATGCACGGGGTGATACGACCAACGGGGTCGTCGTGGGCGAATACGTCTGCTCGGGTTACGCGTACGGCGCCAACGTTGGGTGGATCAACTTTGGCAGCGGGGCGGCCACAAACCGCGTCTACTATTCGAATACCAGCGCGACGGACTTTGGCATCAATCAGGATGGCACCGGCCGGCTGCGCGGCTACGCGTACGGCGCGAACATCGGCTGGATCAATTTCGAGGACACCGGCAATCCCGTCGTGAACCTGACCAACGGACAACTCAGCGGCTACGCCTATTCGGCCAACTGTGGCTGGATCAATCTCGGACAGTTTACGCAGGCGGTCGTGACCGACATCATCCGCCGTGGCTTCAGCAGCTCGGCCGATGGCATACCGGATGCCTGGAAAATCCTGAATTTCGGCCCGAGCTGGGCGACGAATCCGAATGCGTTAGCCAATGCTGATCCGGATGGCGACGGCATCACCAACCGCCAGGAGTACCTCGACGGGACGAACCCGAACAATCCGAATTCAGGTCTGCGAATTACGAACGTCGTCCGCACCGTTGGCATGACGACCGGCACTGTTGCGGTGACGTGGACCAGCATCGCTCCCTCCAGTGGGTACACTTATGACGTCCAAAAGAATGTCGACCTCTTGCCGGCTACGCCATGGGTTGACTCCGGACTCGGCGTCGTTTCGCCGACTCTCGGCTCGACAACCACCGGCGCGCCTTCTATTCTGACGTCGGATCCGCAGTATTTTTACCGCGTGCGATCGTTCCAGACGGCGCTCCTCCAACCGCCGCTGCCGTAAGGTGGAACGCGACCTCCGGGCGCGTCGGCAAATGGTCGGGACGTTTCGCCGAAACGTCGCAAATTTCGCGCGCAAAGTGGATTGAGGAGCGCGCGCGTTTCGCGTGCAGCGTTCGGCGCCTCGCCGAAGGTCTATCCGTTTCGCTGCCTCGTTTCCGATTTTGGAACCTCGGCGGGACACCGAGGTAAGCACGCGGAGGCATGCGCTCCCCAGTCACCTGAGTCAGTGAAATTCCTCAATGAACAATGCACTGTACAGGTGGAACGCGACCTCCGGGCGCGTTGGCAATGGTCGGGACGTTTCGCCGAAACGTCCCAAATTTCGCACGCAAAGTGGATTGAGGAGCGCGCGCTTCTCGCGTGCAGCGTTCGGCGTCTCGCCAAAGGTCTTTCCGTTTCGCTGCCTCGTTTCCGATTTTGGAACCTCGGCGGGACGCCGAGGTAAGCACGCGGGACGCATGCGCTCCCCAGTCACCTGAGTCAGTGAAATGCCTCAATGAACAATGCACTGTGCAGGTGGAACGCGACCTCCGGGCGCGTTGGCAAATGGTCGGGACGTTTCGCCGAACCTCGCCAACTGTGCGCTCCCCGCATTTCGTAGATCACGTCGACGGGTCGCGATGAGCGTGCCGACTTGGAAACTCCATCTGGGTATCCGAGACGATCGTCAAACCACAGGGCGGCGGCGCACTAGATCAGCAAGCCAGCGAGAATCACGTACACTACGGATCGGCCGAAGCGGGCAAGCATTTTGGACACGCGCCGGGATGCACCAAGCCACCGCATGAGCCAAGCTCCGCCGCAAAAGCCGTTGGCAACCGCGGACTCCGTGGGCACACTGCGGGCATGGCCGCTCCGCCGCTGTCGGTCTCCCTGATTACGTTGAACGAAGCCGACAACCTGCGGCGTTGTCTCGACTCGCTGCGGGCGATCGCCGGCGAAATTGTCATCGTCGATTCCGGCTCCACTGATGACACGCGTGCCGTGGCCGCGGAATTCGGTGCGCGCTGGGTGGAACAGAAGTGGCTGGGATTTCGGGAGCAAAAAAACGTCGCGCTGGATCATTGTGCGAACGATTGGGCCTTGTGCCTCGACGCGGACGAGGCACTCTCGCCGGAACTCCTCGGATCGATCCTCGCGTTTCTCGAGTCACCCGCCCGGGACGAAGCGGCCGGGGCCTATTTTCCGCGCCGGACCTGGTTTCTCGGCCGCTGGATCCGGCACGGTGATTGGTACCCGGACCATTGCCTCCGGTTGTTCCGGCGCAGCGCGGGCCGGTGGTCGGGCACGAGCGAGCACACGAAGGTAGAACTAGACGGACGCGAGGTGAAGCTGGACGGCGATCTGTTGCATTGGTCGTTCCCGACGCTACGGCGATTTGTCGAGAAGCAGCTTTCCTATGCGGACTCGTTCGCGGAGCGCGCCGCCGGCGAGGGTCGGCGATGGACGCTTTGGGACAACGTCACGCGGCCGATCTGGCGTTTCTTTCGCGGCTACATTCTGCGCGCCGGATTTCTTGACGGTTTTCCGGGCCTCTGGATCGCGGTGGGCAACGCGTACGCGACTTTTGTGCGGTATTCACGTCTTTACGAAAGTCGAGATGCGTCGCGACGCTCCGAATGACGAGCCGAAGCGACTCAGGCACAGATGAGCTTGGCGCTGGAGAGCAACAAGACAGCGCCAAGAATGCGATAAATTGCCGAGGCGGAGAGATGGACGCTGCCCAATTGCGCGCCTACAATTCCGCCGAGAACGGCGGCGATCCCAAAGAGCGGTAGCCCGGAGGGCACGCTGTGAGTCGCCGCAAGATGACCGAGTAGCGCCGCCACGGAGTTTATGAGGACGAAAACTCCGGTGAGAGCGGCGGCCGTCCTGGGAGTTGCCCACCGATTATAGAGAAACAGCGGCATGATAAGAATCCCGCCACCGACGCCGGTCAGACCGGAGAGCAAGCCCATGCTCGCGCCTGCCAGCAGTGCTACCAATAACCGTGGTGGTGAAAGTGTGTGCGACGGGAGGTCGCGGCGAAAAATAAATGGCACCGCAGCGACAAGTAACAACGCGCCCAACAGCCTGCTGAAAGCGACTGGCGGCAGCGTGATGTAGCCTCCGAGCAGGGCCGTTGGCACCGACGAAACGGCGAACGGAAAGAGCAAGCGCCACGAAAAGTTCCCGGCACGGTAGAAACGCAGAGAGACGACGCCTGACGCCAACACATTCAGGACAAGAGCCGTGGGCTTAATTGAGTCGGGCGCAAAGCCGAATAGCGCCATCGCGGCGATGTAACCCGATCCGCCGCCCTGCCCGACGCACCCGTAGAGGACGGAAATCAGAAAAAGCGTGGTGCAGAAGAAATAAAGCGTCGGTTGACTCAAGCGCGGTGATTCTTTAGCGGCCCAACGACGCAAACTGAGCGACCGCGAAGCTGTTGGCAAGCAAACCAACGGGAGGCTCAGAGCGGTTCGCTGCAGTGCCTAGGGGTCAGGCCGCGCCAGTTTTTGCATCATCGTGAAAATCGCCACTGAGATTTCCCGGTGGATGTTGGAGATGATGGATAAGGCTCTCCGAAATCGCGGCATAAATCTCCGCTCGGTCGCGGCCCGTATCGGCGGCAATGGCGTCGGCGAGGTGGTTGGCGCTGTCCGCGAGTAACCGGCCCCACTCGGCGGGCTCCTCCTTCCAAACCCATGCGGCGATGGAGATCTGAAACTGACCGTTTACGACCCAGCCACGCAGCATCTCCAGCGAGTCGGGGTCGCGCTCAGCGTCGGGCGGATGGGGAAGTGGTCGCATGGTATCTGAGCCGACTCACCGGGAAGTCATTCTGTCTTTGTTGACATGGAGCGTGATCCTCGGCCAACGCCCCAGACTGAGCGACCGGTGAGGCGGAAAGTAAAGCCGCAATTCGCTCATGATGTCCTCGCCGAGACGGTTCGCTCGAGAGCCTGGTTAGGCCGCTGGAGGCTTGTCGGGATGCTTGTCTAGTGCTTTGACAGAAGGAATCTCTACGGTTTGCGCGTCAGGAATGAGTCGATCGTGAATCGAAATTCGGCCGCCCAAGCGCAGTATGTGCTCTGAAGGTGGACGCGTCGAGGATGGCCACTCGAGAGGATGCAACTGGAGCTGCTTTTGGAAGTCCTCAAAGTACTTTCGAGCCGTCATCAACGGTTGCGGCTCGCCTGCGCAGGCCAGCGTGAGGGCGCGCTTCCACGCCGCGCGATCGCGCAGTTTCCAAATCACGTCGTGGAACATATTTCGCGCTAGGGTCGACGAACCAAACTGAGCGACCGACAAGGCGGAAAGTAAAGATCGAACACGCTCATCGTGCCTTCCGCCGAAGCGGTTCGCTCCAGTGTCGGTTAGGCGAGGGGCTGATCGGGCACCCGAATATTTCGCAGGGCGACCTCGCTCCAAGAGCGGATTCACGAAGTAAGTGCAACACGTTCGAAAAGTACGAGCGCGAGTGGAACTGTGGCGGGAGGATGGCGATGAACTATCGCCAACTCAATATGGAAGATCGCAGACTCAGGCTTCCCCCTTTTCCGCCTTCCGACCGCGATGTTCTTGTTCGGCGGCGCGTTTCAACCGCATAAGCGAATCAGCAGGGCCTTGCTTCAATCCGCGGCTGAGCAGGACGCGCATGAGCCGGCCACGCCAACCGCCTGGGAAACCAAAATTGCAATGATAGTTGACGCGACATCGCCCGTCCTCAAGCGGAACGCAGTCCAGCGCCTCGTGAACCGTCATGCCAAGTGACAGCCTCACGTCCATCTCAAGCTTGTAATGCGTCTCGTCGACGAGTGTGTATTCGAAGGAGCCACCAAGATGCAGCCAGCGTGGGCCCGTCTCACCGAGCATGCGCTGGCCCTTGGCCGCCAGCCCCGGCGGTTCGACGCTGGTGACGCGAAGGTCAAAGAAACTGCCCCAGCCGGAGATGTTGGTGAGCAGCTTCCACACGACGCCGACCGGCGCCTCGACGATCTCAGTGGGACAAGCTAGGTAATTCGTCGTCGTCATGGGGAGCGAGTTTCGTTGGCGATGGTGACGGTGAAGGCGACTTGAAAACGCCCGATATGAATCGGTACGCAAGCCAAAGCAAAATAGTGAGCAGAAATCCGACGATGAAGGCGACAACAAAGAAAGATGCAATGCCAAGCACAGTGTCCGGCAACGGGGCAACAATCAGTGGCGAAAGGAATGCAAAGACTGCGGGTGGAACCAAGATCCACCGGCGCGGCTTCGGATCAGGAGCAGGATCGCGCATGAGGCCTAACGAACGAAGCTCACCTACCGATGAGGCGAGACGCAATCTAAAACCGGGAAGAAATGACCCTCCGCTGAATCGGTTAGGTGCAGCGCCTGGTTATGCGGCCGTCTCGCAATAGGCGGCCTGCGAACGCGGGGCTGGAACAGGCTCGCGAGCAAGTCGAAGTCCCTCGATATGAAACTCGATGGCGACGTGCATTTCGCGCTCCACCTCCTCCCGCGTGCCCCCCGTCGCGACGCATCCCGGCAGGTCAGGCGAGTAGGCGGAAAATCCGGTGCCGGTCTCTTCGATAATGATCAGGTAGCGGCTCATTTAAGTTGGGCTTGCTTAAGAATACTGTTTTGCGTCCCCGGTGCAAGGTCGTCGCTGGGCTTTCCGGCGACGGTGACTAAGCCGCGTTTTGTGGGGTGCTTGTATTGGCGGTGGCTTCCGCGAGTCCGATCGAGAGCCCATTCATCGGCCTCAATCAGTTTCAGGATGTCGCGCACCTTCATGGGCGCGATGCTGCTCAAGCCGACAACCCGAGTCAACTCGTCCGGGAGGCCGCATAACGAATCAAACTGAGCGACCGGCGAGGCGGAATGTAAAGCCTCAAAACGAAAGAAGCATGAGCCGCCGAGATGGTTCGCTCCAGTGCCTAGGGGTTAGGCACCTGGATGGATAAGAGACCTAAAGTAAATGAGGAAAAATGCGAGCATCGCTATCAGAAATGCCGCTAGCGCAACTGCACCAAGCACCATCCTACGGCTGCTATAGGCAATACTTTTCTGGGTAGCGGCGTCGAACTCCTGTCTCGGAACGGCCCCACACTGACCGCACTGAAGATCCCCGAACGCAGCAATTCGACAGTCAAGCTACTTGGTGGCTGGGTCGGCCATCAAATTTATGCAGCGTTC
>JANXRG010000118.1 GCA_025353105.1 Verrucomicrobiota bacterium | reverse complement strand
CCGGCAGCACTACATCACGATCGTGAAGACCGATGCCGGACCCAAGGAATACAATGACTACCTCTACGTGAATGTGTTTACCGACGGCGATCCGCGAACGATCAAAATCGATGCGCCGGATGCCCCCGGAGAGTTTGAAGTTCGTTATGTCTCGGAGGAGACCGGCCTCATTCTCGCGCGCCAGCCCATCCGGCTGACCCCGGCGATGGTGACCATCGAGGCCCCGGCCACGGCAAAAGCCTCCGAAAGTTTTGCCGTGAAATTCTCCGGTCCGCGCGGCAAGAAGGATCAGGTCCAGCTCTGCCCGGCTGGTTCGGCCGCGGACGCGAGTCCGATCAATAGTTTCGACGCCGCCGACGCCGACGTCGAGGGATCCCTCTCGGCCGAGACTCCGGGTCGCTACGAGATTCGCTACCTTGCCGGCGAGAAGGGCCGCGTGCTGGCCCGGCGACCGATCGAGTTGAAGTGACGGATGCGTGCGGCTCCGGTTCAGCGCCGCTTGACGAGGCGCGCCGGTTTCCGCGCATCGTCCAACGGCAGTTGGGGCGGCGGAAGTCGCCGCGCGGCGGTCTCGAGGTGCGCGCGTTCCGCTTCGAGGCCGAGGCAGCGCCGGCGGAGTTTCGCGCACGCGGCTGCCGTGGTGCCACTGCCGAGGAACGGGTCGAGGACGAGATCGACCTCGTTGGTCGAGGCGGAGAGGCAGCGCTCGACGAGCGCGAGCGGCTTTTGCGTTGGATGCTTGCCGTGCTGCTTCTCCTCGCGACCCGGGGCGAGGATGGGCCACACCGATTTCATCTGGCGACCACCGTTGAGCTCCTTCATCAGCGCGTAGTGAAACGTGTGGCGGCTCTTCGTGGATTTCGCGGCCCACAGCACCTGCTCGGTCGAATGCGTAAAATACCGGCAGGAGAGATTCGGCGGCGGATTCGGTTTCTCCCACGTGATGACGTTGAGAATCTTATAGCCGAGCTGTTGCATGGCGAAGCCGACCGAAAAAATCACGTGGTGCGTGCCGGTCACCCAGATGGTCCCGTTTGGCTTGAGCACCCGCTGACAGCGACGCAGCCACTCCATATTGAAGGCGTGATTGTCCTCGGCGCCGCGCGAGCGGTCCCACGCGGCCTTGTTCACGGAGACCATGCGTCCGTTCTGACAGGTGACGCCGTTGTTCGAGAGGAAGTATGGCGGGTCTGCGAAGATGGCATCGACCAATCCATGCGGATGCGGCGCGGCCATCGCATCGAGAATTTCGAGCGAATCACCGAGATAGAACTGAATCCCGCGCCGCACGTCTTCGAAGAACGGGGTCGGAAGCGGCGAGATCGGCGGCAGGGAATCCGGCGGAAGTTTCGACACGGCGGGAAAAGGATTCCCGCCATGTTGCCCGGTCGCGCGGCGCGCGCAACCATCGAGATGAATCGAAGTCCAGAGGCAACCAAAAAAACTGGGAGAAAGGAACCGTGCTCCTGTTTCGCAGATTTCGCAAAGGGTTCGCTGGGGTAAGCGCCTTCGCTTGCTGAAATTCAGACTCGAAAAGGCGGCCTTTGGGCGGCTTCCTTCTCCCATCGATTTTCCTCCGTTCCTACGGGACTCGACGAGCAATTCGCTTCTATTTACGAATCGTCACATTCGATTTTAGACGGGCGCGGACAGGTTTAAGATCGACTTTGCAGCCACTCGCGCAAGACGTCGAGAGCCACGGGCTTCACAAGGTATTCGTCGAATCCGGCGGCCTGCGCCCGGTCGTGGTCTTCCTTGGTGTCGTAGCCGCTTATCGCGACGAGGAAGGTGTCGGCTAGCGCCGGCATTGCGCGCAGGCGGCGAGCGACTTCAAAGCCATCCATGCCAGGCAAGCCGATGTCCAACAGCACGACATCGGGCGTGAACTCCGCGGCGGCAGCGACCGCGTCGGGACCGGTAAAGACGATGCGCGTTTCGTGGCCGCGCAAGGTTTGGAGCAGAGACATGCTGCGCACGGAATCTTCGTTGTCATCCACGATGAGCATCCGGCGCGGGGTTTCACGGGCGTTGAGAGTGGGCCGTGGTGGGGACACAGCGGACGGGCCGGAGAGGATCGGAAGGCGCAAGACGAATTCGCTGCCGTGGCCAATACCCTCGCTGTGCGCTTCGACGCTACCGCCATGCATCATCACGAGTCGGCGCACCAGAGTAAGGCCAATGCCCAGCCCACCCTGGGCGCGATCGAGTGCGCGGGTGGACTGAACGAAGAGATCGAAAATGCGCGGCAACAAATCGGGCGCGATACCCATCCCGTCATCGCGCACGCGCACGATGACCTCTGGTAACTCGTTCCCGGTCACGCGCTCCGCGCTCAGTGAAATATGGCAGCCGGAGTCGCTGTATTTGCTGGCGTTGGTGAGGAGGTTCCCGAAGACCTGCTCGAGCCGCGTCGCGTCCGCATTCAAGAAGATCGACTCGGCCGGCAGCGCGATCGCGAGCTCCTGGCCGCGTGCCTCGATACCCGGCCGTACCACGTTCGCCGCCGCAGTGAAGATCGCTTCCAGCGCCACCACTTGCGGGCGCAGCTCGATCTTTCCCTCGGTAATGCGCGAAACATCGAGCAGGTCGTCGATCATCCGGCTCATGTTCTCGATCTGGCGGGCGATGATTTGCTGCGCCTGCGCGCTCTCTTTGTCGCTCCCGCCCACCGTCCGCAAAATTTCCGAGGCGTTGCGCAGCGGCGCGAGCGGGCTGCGCAACTCGTGCGCGAGCATGGCGAGGAATTCGTCCTTGCTGCGGTCGGCCCGCTCCAGTTCCCCGGCGCGCTCGACCAGTGTGTGTTCGAGCAGCCGACGCTCGGAGATATCGTAGAAGGCGGTGATCGCGCCGGTGATTTCGCCCTGCGCGCTTTTGAGCGGCGCAAAAGTCACCGCGACCGCGAGCCGCGAGCCATCGGGCCGCTCGATGTAAACCTCCGCGTCCTTCACGATGACACCAGTCTTGAGCACTCCGGCGATGGGACTCTGCTCGTGGGGCATGTGTCGTCCGTCCGCGTGAAAAAGCCTGAGTGAGCCGCAGTACCGCTCGCGGTCGTCGCCGCACACCGGCTCGCGGCCCCACAATTCCGCCGCCCGGCGGTTATAGGCTTGGATGACGGCGTCACGATCGCACGAGAAGATGGCAATCGGACCGGAATCGAACAGGACGCGAAACCGCTCCTCGCTCGCTCGCAAAGCTTCCTCCGCCTGCGTGCGCGCGGTGACGTCGTCGAAATAGCAGACCACCCCGTGATCCCCGCCGGGCAAAGTCACGCGCTGGACTTCCCATTCGAAGGATTGCTCCACGCCGAGATCCTGGCGTCGTTCGGAAAAGCGGGGCGAGATGTAGCGCTCCCCCGTCTCGAGCGTGTGTCGGAAAATTTTTGCAATCTTCCCGCCGACTTCCGAACCCCAAAGGATCTGCAAAACGTCGGAAAAATCGCGTCCGATCAACAGGTGAATGTGGCCGAAAACCGGCACCGTTTGCGGATTGATCTGTTGCAGGCGGAAGTCGGCATCCACCACGAAGACGCCGCCGGGCGCCTGATCGATGATCGCGGAAAAGAGCATTTCGTTTTGACGCAACGCTTTTTCCGCCCTGCTCCGGGCGGTGATGTCGCGGACGACATTGAGCAGGCCGGACGGGGCGCCGTCTCCCGCGAACAGGCGGCTCAAGGAGGTTTCGACCTGGATGACCAGGCCGTCGCGCTTGATGTGGATGTTTTCCCCGCGCCAGTGGCCGGTCTCGCGGAGCGCCGCGGCCGCGACATCCTCGTCTCCGGGGTGAAGCGAGCGAGATTCGTAAAGCTCGGCGACAAAGCGGCCGAGCGCCTCGGAGGCGGTGACGCCATAGAGTCGCTCGCCGGCGGCGTTGAGGTAAGTCACACGCTGTTCGTCGTCGAGGGCGATGACGGCATCGTTGACCCGGCCGAGGATTTCGCCGCGGAACCGACTCGATTCGGCGTCCGAACTTTGTAGGGTGAAGATTTGCGGGACGCCCGAAGCTTCCACCACGAGCGCGTCCACCTCGCCGGCGCGGATGGCGCGGAGCGTATCCTCCAGCTCCTCCAGCCGCGCCCGCAGTTCGGCGTTTTCCCGGAGCAGCGTCTGCTTGATAGGGGTCACGGAAACCATGGCACGATCACGATGGAACGGAGAGTTTCAACGATGGCTCGCATCCCAGCCTATGGTCCATGGTTACCCGCCTTCCGCAGATCGAGGCCGATGAGGATACGCTCGGTCTGTGACATGTCGCCGATGAAACGGCGCAGGGGCAGCGGCAGCTTTTTGATCAAGGTCGGTGCGGCGACGATCTGCTCGCCTTCGGCCAAGGTTGGTTTTGGGAGAGGTCCACCACTTCCAAATCGTAACGTCCGTTCAGGTGTTCCTCGCAAATTTTGCGGATGTTCAACATCGCGCGCGTGGACTGCGGCGTGGCGCCGGTGACGTAAAGGCGCAGGATGTAGCGGGCGTGCGCTTGCGCGGCGGCGGCGGCTTCCAGCGCCGCGAGAGCGGCCGGGGGTGGGCTCGGCTTTTTCATTATTCGTCAGCCTTTCACCCGCTGCACGTCGAGGCCGACGAGCACCCGTTGTTCGTTGGAAAGGTCGCCGATGATTTTCTTGATCGGCTCGGGCAGACGGCGCACGAGCGTCGGCACGGCGAGGATTTGGTCGCCGGCGGCAAGCTTCGGCGTCTTCAATAGGTCGACGACCTCGATGCGATATTGTCCGGCGAGATGGGTCTCGCAGATCCGCTTGAGATTGACGAAGGCCGTCAGCGATTTCGCGGTCTGTCCGGCGACGTAAAGCCGCAGTTCAAAGGCGGGTGCAAGGCCCGCTTCCAGCTGTTTCTTTTTGGGTTTCGCGTCCTTCATCGTTTTTCTTTGGTGCGATCGTGGGAGCTATCGGCACCGCCGCGCAATTGCGCTACGGCGTCGGTATGTTGCTGTGCGGTCTGAACCTGCAACGTTTCTTGCGCGTTGGAGAAGGTCACTTCCACGCCTTCCGCTTCTGCTTCCGCTTGCAGTGCGGCGATGTGCGCTTCGATCGCTTTTCGCTTTTCGCTTGCTGGCGAGCTGCCGCAGCTTGCGCTGGTGATCCTGCTGGCGAACCTCCGCAGCGGCGCGGTCCTCGGCTCCCTGGGCCACGCGCGCGGTGCCGGTCAGGACGCGGTCGTTGCCAAGATACACGTCCACTAGATCAATGCCGGCATCGCTGAGGATGAATTCGCGAATCTGATTGGAGTGCGACATGCCACGCGATTTCAACACGTAAATCGTGCGGTTGCGCTCGCCGTTGTGCTCGGTGTTGCGCAGCAGTAACCACACGTCCATGAGGGAAGAGATGCCCATCTGCGATTCCTCCAGACCTGACGTGTTCCCCTCCTCACCGGTCAGACTCGTGAAGACAGCGGTGATCTGCTCCTTTTTCAAAAAATCGATGAGCCGCATGAGCGTGGGCTTCACCTCCGCCTCGTCGCGCTCCATGGTGAGATTGCTGATCGGATCCACGGCGACCACCGTGGGGTGGAAGGCGCGCACCATGTCGTGCATCATCATCAGATTCTGCTCGAGCCCGTGCAGCGTGGGGCGCGAAGCGTGAATTTGGAGCAGCCCCTTTTTCAGCCACCGATCGAGATTGATGCCGATGGAGCGTATGTTGCGCACGATTTGCGCGGCCGATTCCTCGTAAGCGAAGAGCAACGCGCGTTCGCCGCGGCTGCACGCGGCCTCCACGAACTTCGCGCTGACGCTGGTCTTCCCCGTGCCGGGCGAACCGGCGACAAGCACGCTGCCCCCGCGAAAGACACCCTTGCCGCCGAGCATTTCGTCGAGCCGCGCGATGCCCGTGGGGATACGCTGGGTGGAGGCTTCGTGGTCGAGCCCCATCGAAGTGATCGGCAGCACCGAGATGCCGCGCTCACCGATGAAGAAGGGGTATTCGTTCGTGCCGTGGGCCGAGCCGCGGTACTTCACCACGCGCAGCCGGCGGGTGGAAATCTGCCCCATGACGCGGTGGTCGAGCACGATCACGCAATCCGCCACGTATTCCTCCAGCCCGTAGCGCGTGATCGAAGCCTCGCCTTTCTCGCCGGTAATGATTGCCGTCATGCCCCGATCCTTTAGCCAGCGGAAAAGGCGGCGCAGCTCCGAGCGGAGAATGGCGTGATTGGCCAGCCCGGAAAAAAGCGCCTCAACCGTGTCGAGGACCACGCGCTTTGCGCCGATGGAATCGATGGCGTGTCCGAGCCGGATGAAGAGCCCCTCGAGATCATATTCGCCGGTCTCCTCTATCTCGTTGCGCTCAACGTGGACGTGATCGACCACGATCTTTTTCTGCGCCGCGAGCTGGTCGAGATCAAAGCCGAGCGAGCGGACGTTAGCGGTCAGCTCCTGCGCGTTTTCCTCGAACATCATAAACACGCCCGGCTCGCCAAATTCCGTCGCGCCGCGCACGAGGAATTCGGTGGCGAGCATCGTCTTGCCCGCGCCAGCGCCGCCGGAGACGAGAGTGGGCCTTCCGGCGGGCAGCCCGCCGCCAGTGATTTCATCTAGTCCGTGAATGCCAGTGCGGGCCTTCGGAAGCAGTCGGGTGTCTTTTGTCGGCAGTTTCTAGCGCGGCATATGTGACACGAATCTGGCAGTTTCGCCTGCGGTTACAATTAATATGTAAGACGCTTGGCACGTCCCGGGCGGAGATCCGAGGGGGTCCGCGCGCAATTTCCATCAAGAGACGGCTGAGGACCGGAAGTAGTCGCATCTGCTGTCTCCCGATTGGGACGACTGTAGCGTCGACCGGGCCATTGGCGCGGGCGGTCATGCCCGATCCGGGAAGCGTCACCCGCTCGCGCAAATGCTCGGGCCTTTTCCCGAAAATTCAGGCGAAGCGTCCTGGAAACCCATCGCACCTCAGCAACCGCGGTAAGTGAGAGACCGTCGAAAAAAACCAACTTCAACCGTGCCGTTTCCTGTAGCTTGGCGTCGCGTGGTCCATGCCCTCCTGGATTGTCATGGAAACATTTTGCACAAAGGTCCCGCGCGCAAACTGCTCTCATTCCTTCCTCGTACGGAACTCTTTGAAGAGCCGCTCGTGGGCCGCGATGAACTCTGGCATAAACTCAGTCAGCGCTTCCGGCATCCACCTACCGCCAGCTTCCCACGATAGCATAAAGGCTTCGCGCAGCATGGCCTTTAAGTTTGCAACGATTCTTTTGTTGTCCTTCCTTTGATTCGGTATCTCGACTGGGTGTAATACATTCTATGGTACTCACGCCTTTTAGTGGAAAATTGACTCCCGGAGACAATCGGAGTGAGACAGTCGAGCGAACACATTTTGGAAATGTCTCGCGTTAATTGTCGGGGTGACAGGATTCGAACCTGCGACCTCCTGGTCCCAAACCAGGCGCTCTACCAAGCTAAGCTACACCCCGCGCTGCAGGCCGACCATGGTTCACCTAGCCGGAAACGCAAGTCCGCTGCGGTTGAGATACGATCTTTCGCCGACTTGGCGCGGATTTGGGATCGGAGGGAATGGTCGCAAAGAATCATGAGACGCGCAAAACGGAAGCCTTTCCCGCCAAGCCATCTCGTCGCCCCATTTTACGCTTTCGGTGATTCAATGCGGCTTACTCCTCCGGAAATCTGCGTCAATCTGCTTTAGTCTGTGGTTCCTCCTCAGCCGCTTTTTTGTCCGGTGAAAAATCCCGTTTCATTTCTTCGCTACGTCGCATTCGCGGAGGCGATTTCGTTTCTCATTCTCGTGGGCGTCGCGATGCCCCTGAAATATTTCGCCGGCCTACCGGCGGCAGTGCGAATCGTGGGGCTGGTTCACGGACTTCTCTTTCTCCTGTTTTGCGTGGCGCTGGCGCGGGTGATGCGGACGGCGAAGTGGCCCATCGCGCGCGCGGCGCTGATCTTTGTCGCCGCGCTGTTGCCGTTCGGGCCGTTCGTCGTGGCTCGCCGGATGCGCGGCTACGAGCAGGAATTCGAGTCGCGCTCGCGAGCTTGAATCGGACGGCTTTGGAAGGCGGATCGATGCCGATGCCGGCGAATCCTTTTTGAGCAGAAGGGGTTCGTCGTGAGTTTCCCGCGTATTTTTTGGACTGGCGATTGTTAATGACTTGGTCCTGCGGCATTATCGCGGCATATGCCCGTTCCATCACGTCTCTCCGCCGGCGTTTTGGCCGCCTGTCTTTTCGCTTCCGGGCTGCGAGCGCAGGTGCCGCAACTGATCAACTATCAAGGCCGCGTGGCCGTGACGGGAGTCAACTTCACGGGAGCCGGCCAGTTCAAGTTTGCGCTCGTCAACGCCGCGGGCACGACCACGTATTGGAGCAACAACGGGACGAGCGTGAACGGCCTCGAGCCCACCGCCGCCGTGACGCTAACGGTGACCAACGGGCTCTATTCGGTGCTGCTGGGCGACCCGGCGATCACCAACATGACCGCGGTGCCGGCGAGTGTTTTCAACAACTCCGACGTGCGCCTGCGGGTCTGGTTTAACGACGGCACCAACGGCTCGCAGAAGCTTGCGCCTGACCAGCGCATCGCCGCGGTGGGCTATGCGGTCATCGCGGGGAACGTGCCAGATGGCGCGATTACCGGTGCCAAAATTGCCGCCGGTACCATCACCGGGGCAAACATTGCGGCTGGCACCATCACCGGCGCGAACGTCGCGAGCGGCGCCATCACGGGCACGCAGCTCGCCTCCGGCGCGGCCTCGTCGAATCTCAACGCCAGCGGCCAGGCCGGCGTGACCAGCGGGGGACTGGTGCTTTCGCCCGTCGAGAACCCATCCCTGCTGGCCGCCGGCTACATCCGGATTGGAACGACCACCCTTCCCGACTCTTGGCAAGCGCGGGTGAACGGAGTCCTCCCGCTCGCGCGGGACCTTCACACCGCCGTCTGGACTGGAACCGAGATGGTCGTCTGGGGCGGATTTAACGGCTCGGCCCTGGCCGCCGGCAGCCGGTACAACCCCGCCTCCAATAGCTGGGTGCCCGTGTCCACCGTCTCAGGTCCGACGGGACGCTACAACGCGGCGGCCGTGTGGACCGGGACGGAAATGATCGTCTGGGGTGGCTCAAGCGGTTCCGCATTAAATACGGGAGGCCTCTATGACCCGGTGGCCGATGGGTGGACCCCGATGTCGATCGCCGGCGCGCCCCTCCCGCGCTTCAATCACACGGCGGTATGGTCAGGCACCGAGATGATCGTGTGGGGAGGGAGCGGGCCCGGGGTCCAAAACGATGGCGGACGCTACACGCCTTCCACGAATTCGTGGACGCTGGTTACGACCGTCGGGGCTCCGAGTCTTCGCAACCGGCATACCGCGGTCTGGACGGGGACGGAAATGATTGTGTGGGGCGGGGACAATGGCGTGCCCTTGAATGACGGCGGACGCTATGTTCCCTCCAGCGGCCTCTGGTCCGTGGTTGCGCCCCTCGGCGCGCCCAGTGCGCGTCGCTTTCATACCGCGGTCTGGACCGGCACGGAGATGATCGTGTGGGGCGGAGATTCGGGCAGCCTGCCGTTGAACGACGGGGGCCGTTTCAGTCCCGGGACCAGCACATGGACCACCGTTCAGATCTCCGGCGCGCCGGTCGGCCGATACTACCACACCGCAGTCTGGACCGGCTTGGAGATGATCGTCTGGGGAGGAATGGGTACGTCTGTCCCCTTGGCTGATGGGGCGCGCTTCAGTCCCTTAAATAACACTTGGACGTCGGTGCAGCCCATCAGCGCGCCCGTCGCGCGGCAGTTTCACACGGCCGTGTGGACCGGGAGCGAGATGATGGTGTGGGGTGGAGTTGGAGCCGGCTACCTGAATAACGGGGGACGATTCAATCCGTTGTCGAACGCGTGGATCCCGGTCGTGCTCAATGCTCCGCCGGCGAAGCGCCAGCTTCACTCGGTCATCTGGACCGGCACAGAGATGATTGTGTGGGGTGGCCTCGATGGCGCTCGATTGAACACCGGCGGACGCTACAACTCCGTGACGTCGAGTTGGGTGGACGTGCCCACGGCGGGCGCGCCGCCCGCGCGGCAGTATCACACGGCGGTCTGGACCGGGGCGGAGATGATCGTCTGGGGCGGTTTCAATGGCTTGAACTACTTGGGCGACGGCGGACGCTTCAGCCCAACCTTGGGAACATGGGGCGCGTCGCTTGTCGCCGGGGCGGCGAACGCCCCGTCGTCTCGCGGCTACCACACTGCGGTGTGGACCGGGACGGAGATGATCGTGTGGGGAGGATTTGGCGTCGGTGGCACCATTGGATTCTTCAACGATGGCAGTCGATTCGATCCGGTCGCCAGCGCTTGGACCGTCATGTCGGGCGTGAACGTTCCGAGTGTCCGAAGGAATCACAGCGCCGTCTGGACCGGTACGGAAATGATCGTCTGGGGCGGTGACAATGCGGGCCCGACCTATTTGAACGACGGTGGCCGCTTTGCCGTGGCAACGGGGTTCTGGTCCCTCCTTACCACCACGAATGCGCCTTCGATCCGCACGGCGCATTCGGCGGTTTGGTCCGGGACCGAAATGATCGTTTGGGGAGGAGACAATGGAGCCACAAAACTAGGCGATGGCGGGCGCTACAATCCCTCCGCGGCAGCTTGGAATCTCGCCGGGGTGACGAGCACCGGCGCCCCCGTGGGACGCGCCTATCACACGGTTGTGTGGACGGCCACGGAGATGATCGTTTGGGGCGGAGTGGGTTCCGGGGGCTCGGCCCTGCCTGACGGCGGACGATTCAATCCGGCTTCGAATGCCTGGATCGCGACCACGCTGACGGGAGGACCGCAACAACGCTATAACCACACCGCAATCTGGACGGGCAACGAAATGCTGGTTTGGGGAGGATATAGCGGCAGCTCGACCCTGCTCGACACGTGGTTGTATACACCCGGGAAGACGATGATTCTTTACCAACGACCCTAGAAGCAAGGAAACAAGGAAGATGGAACAAGCCAGAGCTTTCCGCGCCATGATTTTCCGCGCCCATGCTGTGATTTATGCGTTGGTCTTTGCCGCCACCCTGGACGCCGTGGCCGTCGAGGATGCTCCATCGTTGGTGGCGGATCGAACGGCGATCGAGCGCGTGTATTACCATCACCGGTTGGGCACGAAACCACCCTTTGATGAGACGCTGCCGCTGGCGCAGGTCGAAAGGTTGGTGGCGCTCGAGTTGAAGAAGGAGGCAGTGCTTAAGCGAATCTACCTGATTGAAATCACGCCCGCGCTCGTCGATGCCGAGGTCAGGCGCATCGATGCGACGACGCGCGCGCCCGACGTGCTCGCCGAGCTGAAGGTTGCGCTCGGAAACGATTCGGCGCGATTCGCGCGCTCGATGGCGCGGCCGATCGTGGTTGAGCGCACCTTGCGCGCGCGCTTCGAGAACGACGACAAACTTCATGCGTCAGAGCGCGCGAAAGTGGAGGAGTTGCGCAAGCGTCTGCTCGCGGAAAATGACGCGACTTATGAAAGGCGCGTTGCCCTGATCAAATCCGCCGAGCCCGGTAACGCGCCGGAGGTGACCTGGCAGCTTGCGCCGCGGCCCTCGGATGAGCGGCCCGCTCCGGGACCCACCACGTCCGCCGTGGCGACCGAGAACAAGGCCAGCAGCGGCGCGTATTCCATCGAGGCGACCGCGCAGGTCGCGCAGGTGCTCTCTTCTCCCAAGAAGTCTGCGGAGGCGCGCGAGCGCACGCTTTACTTGGAGGATTTGCCGCCGGATTTGCAAAACGTGCTGCGGACACAGCTGCAAAAGCCGGGGGACGTCAGCGCGGTCATCGAGACTCCCCAGGGATTTCTACTGTATCTGGCCAAGGAGCGGTCCAGCGAAACTCTCTCGGTCGCACTGTTTTCCGTACCGAAGCGCAGTTACGAAGAATGGCTGGCAAAGCAACCGGATTAAGGATAAAAACGATTTAGTTCTGAGACGCCCATGAAACCGATTCATCACCTCGCGTTCGGTGCTTCGCTCCTTGGGCTCGCTTTTTCGTCGGCCCGGGCGCAGGTGCGCACGAGCGCGAATTACGCCATCACCGCCGAGGTGGCCGACAGCGGCGGCGCACTCGTCACGAGCGCTTCTTACAGCAATGTCGGCAGTTCCGGCGGGGTGACGGGCATCTCGACGGTGGCCTCGCCTGCGGAGGTCGCCAAGCAGGGCTACATCGGCCAGCTCTTTGAGGTTGTCGGCTTTTCCGTGAGCGCCGCCCAAAATTTCGTCAACGAAGGCGCGACCCTGCAGCTGATTGGGGGGCAACTGCTCGACGACGCGACCACGCTCGCGGTGAATGGCTCCTCGGTGACATGGAGCGTCGTCAGCGGCCCGCTGGCTTCCATCAACGCGAGCGGCATCGCCACCGCGCAGATCGTTTACCAGGACACCTTCGCCGTCGCGAGGGGCGTGTACCAAAGCAACGTGGGGCAGCTTCCATTGACGGTGCGCAACGTAAATATCGACGATTTTGGCACCTACGCCGGCGACGGGATCGATGACGCGTGGCAGGTGCAGTATTTTGGTTTGCCGCCAAATGCGAACGCCGGGCCGACCGCGGACGTGAGCGGCACGGGCCAGAACAATCTCTTCAAATACATCGCGGGCTTGAATCCGCTCGATCCGCTGTCGCGTTTCACCGTCGATGCGCAGAGGGTGGCCGGCCAGCCCTTGCAGCGGAACATCGTCTTTGCGCCGTTGGTTCCCGGGCGGGTTTATGTGGTCCGCTTTAACACGTCGCTCGCCATTGGGGGCGGCACGTGGACGACGTTGTCGAATATTTCGAGCAGCGACAACGGCAACATCCGGACCGTGACCGATCTAAACGCGAGCGATCCCGAGCGTTTCTACGAGGTGCAGATTACGAAGCCGTAGGGGGAGTCGACGGTCGACGGCCAGAGGCATGGCGAGCAAACCGATCGTGGCGTCCGAGTTTTGGCATCCCGAAAATTCGGCATGAAGTCGTGCACCCTGGATCTGCCAGGCTACACATGCGACGCGTCCATTTCTGGCGGTCGACCGTCGACTGTGGACCGTCGGCTCTGCGCTCACGCCCCTCGCCGCGCGATGATCTGCAGCGCGGGCTTGGACCGGGCAAGGTGGTGGTCGGCGAGCACGCCGCTCCATTGCGACAGCGGATAAATCAATCCGTGCCGG
The DNA here is from genome assembly GCA_025353105.1 of Verrucomicrobiota bacterium. Classification (GTDB taxonomy): domain Bacteria; phylum Verrucomicrobiota; class Verrucomicrobiia; order Chthoniobacterales; family SZAS-18; genus SZAS-18. The sequence continues at coordinate 16,666 of JANXRG010000118.1, read as the reverse complement.
CCGATCAGCGACCCCGGATTCAGGACCGAATTGCACCCGATCTCCGCGTGGTCACCGATGACCGCGCCGAATTTCATCAATCCGCTACCCATGCGCGTGCCGTCGGGCAACGTAATCTCCACCTCGGCGTGATCGAGCCGCACGTTCGACAGAATCACACCCGCGCCGAGATGGGCCTTGAACCCGAGGATGGAGTCGCCCACATAGTTGAAGTGCGGCACCTGCACGCCGTCGAACAACAGGCAGTTCTTGAATTCACACGAATTGCCCAGCACGGCGCCTTCGCCGACGATGACGTTTTCGCGGAGGTACGCGCCGTGGCGGATCTCGCAGTTCCGGCCGATCCACGCGGGCCCTTTGATCATGGCACCCGGCTCGATCACGGTGCCTTCGCCGATGAAGACATCCGGTCCGATCCATGGCAGCCCGATCATCCGGCCGTGATTCGCCGGCTTGAGGTGCTTCGTGAGATAATCACCAAGTCGCGAGATCGGCTCCCATGCGTTTACGGATCCGTGGAACAGGCCGGCATGCGCCGTGTGCGCCAAATCGAGAAAATCGGCCGCGGGAAAGCTCGTCATGGGGGAGAGGAAACCACGAATTTAACACGAAATGGACACGATTCTTTCAATGTGGGCGGCGGATGATGCATCGGCCAATGGCAAAAAACGATTCGTGTTCATTCGGGCGAAATTCGTGGTTCCTCTGTTTTGTTTGCCGCCACCACGCGTCGGACCAACACGTCACGGATGCCCAGGCCCAACTGGCGTTCGGCCACTTCAAGAAACGCGCCCGAAGGATCCGTCAGTGCCACTTGCAGCGAGCCCCGCTGATCCGCGGGCGCGGCCAGGTCGTTTGCGGACAGCATCTCCCGCGTGGCGAGCGCGCAGTTGCGGGCGGAATCCACGATCGTAATGCCGGGCCCGAGAAATCGGGCGATGGATTCGCGGACAAAAGGATAGTGCGTGCAGCCCAGCACGAGCGTATCGATGCCGGCCGCGAGCAGCGGGGTGAGATAGCGTCCCACGACCTGATCGGTGACCGGATCATCGAGCCAGCCCTCTTCCACGAGCGGCACCAGCAGCGGACACGCCAGGACGTGGACCTCGAGGTCCGGGCGGCAGTCGCGCAGGGCGCGTTCGTACGCGCCGCTGGCGATGGTCGCGCGCGTGCCAATGACGCCGACCCGGCCGTTGCGCGTCACCGCCGCCGCCGCGGCTGCGCCCGGCATGATCACGCCCACGGAGGGCACCGGCACGATCTCTTGCAATTTCGGAATCGCCAGCGCGGTCGCGGTGTTGCAGGCGACCACGATGGCCTTCGCGCCCTCGGCTAGGAGCAGTTCGGCGATCTCGAGCGTGTATCGCTCGATGGTTTGGCGCCCCTTGCCGCCGTAGGGGACGCGCGCGGTGTCGCCGAGGTAAAAGATATCTTCCGCCGGGAGCAGTTCACGCAGCGCTGCGACAACTGTCAGGCCGCCGATCCCGGAATCGAACACTCCGATTGGGCCGGTGGAGGCGGGGGCGGTGAAAGGCATGCGGGATGGGCTCGCGCGGGGCAGGAAGGGCTGAACCACAGATTACGCAGATTTACGCAGATTTCAGAGAGAGTTAGCCGCAAAGCGGCGCAAAAAGCACCGGGCAGGGACCGAAATGGCTCGACGGCGTATTTCTTTCCTTTGCGTTTTGGGTGCTTCTTTGCGGCAAATCTTTCTTCATCCGCATCTGCGGTATCTGCAGCCATCGGCGGTTTCGGCATCAGCGTCTTGACGTGGATTGCGCATTGAAATTGCTTATGATTCAGTGAAAGTCCTGTCGCTTTGGGCACCGGCCTTTTGCGGCCAGCCCGTCTGCCGCGCCTCATTTCGCTTCGACCATGAAATTCCTCCATCCGCTTCTCCTCTCGGCCGTCCTGGCGGCCACGCCGGGCCTTCGCGCCGAACCGCCGCTTGGAGCCCCGACCGCGAGCGAGGCCTTTCCCGTTTACGCCGACGCGAATCGCGTCGCGGATCCCGCCCGGCTGCCGGCCGCACTGCGCAGCGTCTTCACGCGACTGGCCGAGGCGGATACGGCGGTCATTCCCTTCGTCGAGAATCGGCGGATGGGAATCATCAAGAAGCCGGTCGAACTCACCGGCACCATGCGTTACAGCCGCAAGGCCGGGCTGAGCATTGCCTACGAATCGCCCAAGCCGCGGGTCCTCATCATTGATGACGTCGGTCTGATCGAACGCCAACCCGATGGCCGCGAGCGCCGCATTGCGACGACGGATCGTCCCGAGCTGGCCGTGCTGACCACCATTTATTTGAATTTGCTGCGGGGCAAACCCGCCGGTTTGTTCGGTGCGTGTGAGGTTTTTTTCATCGGCAACGCGAGCGGCTGGCAGATGGGATTGATCCCGAAGGATGAGTCGCTGCGCCGCCACACCGGGCGCGTGCTCATCGGCGGCGCCGCACGCGAGATTGCGCAGATCTCCAATCTGTTGGAGAACGGCGACCGGCGCACCCTGCGCCTGAGCAAATCCGAGATCGACGCAAAGTTCAGCTCGTCGATCATCCAGAGTTATTTCCGCACTAACGCGCCGGGCAAGGAGTAATGCAATCCGCCGCGCCGCCGCGCCTCGCTCCGTGGCGGGCGACGCTCGCCTTGCTCGCCTTTCTCGCGGCCGGGCTGGCGGTTCTCTTCGGCGTGCAGCACGCTCACCGGCGCGTCACGGTGGATGTCCTCGATCTGCTGCCGAGCGATCAAACCGATCCCTCGATCGTTCTCGCTCGGCAGGGTGCCACCGGTCGGCCCGGCCGGGCCATGTTCATCGCGCTTTACGACGCGAAAAATCTGACGAAGCCCCCGCTCGCGGCCGCCCGCCAGCTGGCGGCGGAGCTGCGGGCCCGACCCCAGCTTTTCGCGGATGTATTCAGCGGGTTCGACGCCGCGGCGCGCCAGCGCCTGACCGGATTTTTCTTTGATCGGCGCGTCGCGCTGCGGCTGCCCGTCTGGTTCGAGGCAAAGCAGCAGCAATGGCGAGACGAAAAAAAGACGGGCGATCCGGAACCGGCCTGGCTGGGGTCGACGACCGCCGATGATTTGCGGGATTTCCTGGCGACCCCCGATGCGATGGCGATGTCCGATTTGATCCCGCGCGACCCGTTGCTTCTGCTGCCGACATTTCTGAACGAGCTGGCGGACCTCACGAGCGCCGGATTGTCGACCGGCGCCGGCAGCGAGGACAGCGGACTCAGCGCGGCCGGCCCCGAGGGCGTGCAATTCGCCCTCATCCACGCGCAGATTGCCAACTCGCCGCTTGAGGACCGCGGTCAGGCGCCCGTGTTTGCGGCCCTGGAGGAGGGAGTCGCAAAGATCCGGAAAGCGTTTCCCGATTCGGACCTGAAGTACCGCAACGGTGGCACGAACAAACTGGCGGCGGAAACCCGGCGCAACGTCCAGAGCGAGCTCTCACTCCTCTCGAATCTTTCGCTCGGCAGTATCGTGCTCCTCTTGCTGGCGGCTTTCCGCCGACCGGCCGTCTTTCTGCATTTGCTGCTGCCGATCGCGGCGGCGACCGCGTGGGGATGGGTCGTGTGTTTTCTGTTCTTCGATCGGGTGCACATGCTCTCGATTATTTTCTCCACGATTCTGGTGGGCGTGGCGGTGGACTACGGCATCCTCACGCTCGGCTACGGCCAACCGGGTCAGGTCGGATTGCGCGATGCGCTGCGTCGGATTCGCCTCACGCTGATCATGGGCTGTCTGACGAGCGTCGGCGGATTCATGTTCATGGTGCTGAACGAGCTCCCGCTCCTTAAACAAATGGGATTGTCAGTCGCGCTGGGTCTCATCCTCGCGCTCTCGCTCTATTTTGCGTACCTGCCGTGGATGCCGGCCCTGCCGATTCCGCAGGCGAAAGGCGGGGACAAGATTTTCGATCCGAACCGGCGCGTGCTCTGGCCGGGTCTCGCGGTGGCGGTGGTGGCGCTCGCGGCTCTCTGGCTCGCCCAGCCGCGTTGGCGGGACGATCTCCGCTCGCTGCAGCAGGAGAATCCGGAATTGATGCGCGAGGAACGGGCCGTGCGCGCGCTCTTCGGTCGGAGCACCGATGACACGTTCTTCCTCAACATCGCCCCGGATTTGCCCGCCGCGCTCTCGAAGCTCGAGGCTTTGAATCGCCAGCTCGCAGCGCAGCGCAGCGGTCCCGAAAAATACCTGAACATTGCGCGCGTGTTGCCGTCACCCGGCCAGACCGCCGCGTGCCGGGCATACTTTCAGGCCCATTCGGATTTCGCGGAGGAGTTAAAGAAGGCGTTCGATGAAGCCGGGTTCGACGCGGAAAGTTTCGCCTCGTTCTTCGCGGATTTCGACGGGTTCCTGCGCTCCGACCAGTTGCCCGAACCGGCGAAACTGCTGCCGGAATTGCGAGCGGTGCTGCCCTTGCCGTTGCAGAATTTGTGGTCTGATGACGGCGCGGTCCCCGCGTGGTTCGCCTCCGCCGTCAGCAAGTCTTTGATCGCCAAGATCCCGGCGGACGCGCTGCGCGCCGCCTCGGCCATGCCGCTGGACCAGACCGAAACGCTCAACGCCGCGCTGGCGCGTTATCGCGAAGCGGCGTTCCGGCTTGCCGGCTACGGGCTCATCGCTTTGTCGCTTGTCGTCCTTGCGCTCTATGGTTTCAAACGTGGCGGATTCATGATTGCCCTGCCCGCCGTCAGCGCCGTGATCGCGACGGCCGTGCTCGGATTTCTCGGGCGCGATCTCGGTTTATTGCAGGTCGTCGGACTGCTCCTCGGCATCTGCCTGTCGAGTGACTATTCCATCTTTCTCGCCAGCCCGGGTTCGCTCCCGCGCAACGCCCGGCGGTCCATCCGGCTTTCCGCGGCCACCACGCTGCTTTCTTTCGGCGTGCTGCTGTTCAGCAGCAATCCCGCCCTGCAGGGGTTGTGCCTCACGGTGGTTCTCGTCGTGGGGGGATCGCTGGTGTTTTGTGAGGTAAGCCAGGCGCTGGCATCGCGCCCGGCGGGCGAATAGCGGATCCACACCCGCCTTCATGTCCGCCCCTCCCGCCATCGTCTGGTTGCGTCACGACCTGCGTGTCACCGACCACGGCCCGCTGCATACAGCGGTGAAGGCCCACGGCGGAAACGTCATCCCGATCTTCGTCATGAGCTCATGGACGGGCGCGCATCGTTGGACCGGCGAGCCGCGCCAGCGTTTTCTTTGCGGCTGTCTTGACTCGCTGGCCATGAACCTCGAGCAACTCGGTGGTCGGTTGATTCTTCGCACCGGGGACGCCGCCGAGGAACTGGATCAGCTCATGGAGGAAGCGGGCGCGACGTCGATCTATTATCATCGCGATCCCGATCCATTTGGTCGGGCGATGGAGGCCAAGGTCACCGCGGTGGCGAAACGCCGTGGGGTCGACCTGCACGGTTCGTGGGACGTGAACGTGCATCCGCCGGAGTTGGTGCTGAACGGGGAGGGGAAGCCGTACCGCGTCTATTCGCCGTTCGGCCGCGCGTGGAATAAGGTGAAAATCGGGGCGCCGCTGGCGCGACCCTCGAAGCTCGCGACGCCTGTGGGCCTTCGGTCCGACCCGCTGCCGGATGTCTCGCACTGGGGATTGAAGACCGACGCTAAGATCCGGATTCTCGAACCCGGCGAACGCCAAGCGCGCCGGCGCCTGAGGGATTTCCTCGCCGGACCGGCCGCGCGTTACTCGGACGGTCGCAACACGCCGTTCGGCCAGACGACCTCGCGGCTTTCTCAGGATTTGCGCTTTGGGACGGTGAGCGCGCGGGATGTCGTGGTCCGGGCGCGCGAGCACGGGCGCGGGCAACCGGCCGCAGCACGATCGAGCATCGACAAATTCGTCGCCGAGGTGGTCTGGCGCGATTTCTACCTGCAGCTGCTCTGGCATTTTCCGGAGGTCCTCGAGCAGGAATTCAACGCGGATTATCGCGGCCTGCCGTGGCGACACGACGACGCGGCGTTTCGGCGCTGGTGCTCGGGCGAGACCGGTTTTCCGTTTGTCGATGCGGGCATGCGCGAGTTGAACGCGACCGGCTTTATGCACAACCGCGTGCGCATGGTGGTTTCGATGTTCCTGACGAAGGACCTGCATCTCGACTGGCGATTGGGGGAGAGCTACTTCATGCAGCGGCTGGTCGACGGCGAGATCGCGAGCAACAACGGTGGCTGGCAGTGGAGCGCCGGGTGCGGAGCGGATGCGGCGCCGTATTTCCGAATCCAGAATCCGTGGACGCAGGGCGGTCGGTATGACGCCGACGCCGCTTACATCAAGCAGTGGGTGCCGGAGTTGAAAGACGTGCCGTCGGCGAAGTTGCATCAACCACCCGAGTCGGGGTCACGCTTCGCGAAGGATTATCCCCCGCCGATGGTCGATCACGCGCAGGAACGCGACGAGACGATGCGGATTTACTCCGAGCATCTCGCGAAAACACGAAGCCGCTTAGACGATTAACTCGCGCGCCTTTGCGAGCAGGGCGTCGAGGCCATCGGTGTCCTTGCCGGCACCGCGAGCCATGTCCGGACGGCCGCCGCCCTTGCCGCCGACGAGCGGCGCGAGGACGCCGATCAACTTTCCCGCTTGAAACTGTTTGGTGAGCGCCTCGCCCACCGTCACAACGAGATGCGCCGATTCGTCCGCGATGCCGCCCAGGACCGCGACCCCCGCAAAGCCACGCGATTTCAGCGCGTTGGCCACGGCCGGTAACAGATCCACCCCGCCACTCGTCAGATCAATCTTGCCAATCAGTCGCGGCACAGCATGGGTCGTCTCGACGTCAGGCATCAACTTCTCGGCGATCACCGACGCTTCGCGCGCGGTTTGTCCGGCGCGTTCCTTCTCGAACGATTTGCTCAATTCGAGCAGCTTCGCCTCGAGTTCATGCACTTTTCCGGTCGCGGTCGCTGAGCGTTCGCGGAAGAACTTCACGGCGGCGAGACCGCTCACCGCCTCAATGCGTCGAATCCCGGCGGCGATTGCGCCTTCGCTTACGATCGCGAACGCACCCGCCTGGCCGGTTGCGCGCACGTGCGTTCCACCGCACAACTCCATCGAGTAGCCGTTGAGCACGCCCGGATCCCCGCCGATTTGCACGACGCGAACCATCGGGCCGTATTTCTCACCGAAGAATTGCATCACGTCCTTGCGCTCCTTCACTTCCGCGTAAGGACGCTCCTGCCACGACACCACCTCGTTCGCGATCGTGTGCTTATTGATCAAATCCTCGATGGCGGAAAGCTGCGCGGGCGTGAGCGCAGCGCTGTTGAAATCGAACCGCAGCCGATCCGGCCCGACGAAGGAGCCCTTCTGCTCGATCTTCTTGTCCACGACTTCGTGGAGCGCCCAATGCAGCAGATGCGTGGCGGTGTGATGTGCCTCGATCGCGCGGCGGCGAGGCTCGTCGACCTGAAGAATCGCGGATTGCGGATGGTGGATTTCGGATTGAGGCGGCGCGGCGAGTCTGAGGTAGAAAGTCGCGCCGCGCTTGACGGTATCGACGACTGGAATTTTCTCATCCTTGAGCAGAAGGAGTCCGGTGTCGCCGACCTGGCCGCCCATCTCGGCGTAGAGCGGCGAGCGATCCACGAGCGCAAACGTCTCGCCTTTTGGGCCCGTTCGGAGATCCACAACGGTCGCCTTGCAGTGGTCCATTTCGAAGCCGACGAAATCCGTGACAACCGTGTCCTCCTCGCCCGCTTGGACGATCGTCTTTTTCTGCGCGGCGCGTCCGCGCTCGCGCTGCGCGTCCATTAGCGACTCAAACTCGGTGATATTCACCGTGAACCCGCGCGCACGAGCCATCACTTGGGTGAGATCTAAGGGAAAGCCGTATGTATCGTAGAGTTTGAACGCAACATCGCCCGAGACCTCCTTCAGCACCTTGCCTTCCTTGTTGCGAGCAAATTTACCAAGTCGAAGCTGGGTGCCTTGTAGGTCAAGGGCGGAAGCCTTGCTCGCGCTGTAGTCGACGGGTAATCCATCGTCAAATTTAGCAGGCGGCAGCGAGTCGATTGTTAAAATCGCCTCTTCGAGAAGTAGCGTGCCTGTATCTAGCGTTCGGTTGAAACTTTCTTCCTCCGTCTTCAGCACCGACTCGATCCGCTTCCGGTTTTCGCGCAGCTCGGGGAATGCGCCGCCCATGCTATCCGCGAGAACGCCGACGAGCTTGTAGAAAAACGGCTCCTTGAATCCCAGCGCGCGCCCATATCGAACTGCGCGGCGCAGGATGCGGCGCAGGACGTAATTCCGGTCCGTGTTCCCGGGCTCAATGCCATCCGCGATGGAAAAGCTCAGCGTGCGGATGTGATCCGCGATGACGCGAAAAGCGATATCGATCTTCTCCTGCTCGTTCTCGCCGTCGCTTCCGGGCTTGGGTAGCGTGCCGCCGTATTTCTTCCCGCTCAGCTTTTCGATTTCATCAAAGATTGGCTGGAAGATGTCGGTCTCGTAGTTCGAAATCTTCGCATGCTTGAAATCCGAGAAGTTTCGCGTGCCCTGGATGATCGACGCCACGCGCTCAAAGCCCATACCGGTGTCGACATGCTTTGCCGGCAACGGCGAGAATGTGCCATCCGGGTTCGCGTTGAACTGGATGAACACGAGGTTCCAAATCTCGATGCAGCGTGGATCGCCCGCGTTGACGAGCGACCCCTGGGTGTCACCCGCCGACGTAAGGTCGACGTGCAATTCCGAGCACGGACCGCACGGTCCGGTCTCACCCATCATCCAGAAATTGTCCTTCTTGTTGCCGTTGACGATATGGACCTTCGGATCCAGCCCGGCCTTCACGAACAACGCCGCCCAGTGGTCGTGCGCTTCCTGGTCAAAGACGCTTGGATCGCTTGGGCCCGGCTGGTAGACGGTGGCGTACACACGCTTCGCGGGAAATTTCCAGCGGTCCACGACAAGCTCCCACGCCCACGCAACCGCCTCCTTTTTGAAGTAGTCGCCAAACGACCAATTCCCGAGCATCTCGAAGAACGTGTGGTGATACGTGTCGAGGCCGACGTCGTCGAGGTCATTGTGCTTGCCGCCGGCGCGAATGCACTTCTGCGTATCGGCCGCGCGCGGCGGCGAGTAGGGCGGGGATTGCTCGCCGAGGAAATAAGGCACGAACTGATTCATGCCGGCGTTCGTGAACAACAGGTTTGGCGTCGCCGGCAGCAGGCTCGAGGACGGCACGATGGTGTGCTTCTTTTCCCGGAAGAAATCGAGAAATGACTGGCGGATTTCGGGGGAAGTCATCGAGAAAGAGTCGACCGTCGAGGGTCGAAAGTCGAGGGCCAGCAGGGAAGCGCGCGGGCCGGGAGTATTCGCCGGATTGAGCCTGATTTCAAAAAAAGAAAGCCGCGGGGCTCCTGCGAGCGCCGCGGCTGGCCGGGGTTTTGGACGATCAGAAGGACGCGTGGAAGTCCGCGGACATGTACGGCGCTGGCTTGACGTCCCGGTCGAAAACTTTTTGTCCGGAGTAATTGAAGACCTGGACGTTGCGAAAGACTTCGTAGCCGCCGAAGACGCTGACCGACCAGTTCTTCTTTTTGGGCGTCCATCCGAAACCGGCGCCAAGATCGACCCCGTATTCGCTCCAGACCGCTCCGGGCAGGACGAGGCTGTTTCGATTCAGGCGGTAGTCGCGGGTATCGTAGCGGCCCTCGACCATGAGCGAGAGCTGGTCCGTGACGCGGTAGCTCACAATGCCGCCGTTGTGCAGCAGTCTGACATTGACCGGAATGGTCACAAAAGACGGCAGCACATTAACGTCGAAATCCACGTAGGGAAAAAAGTGCGCCGAGCGAGAGAGGCGCGTCGTGTAAGAGGCTCCGATCGTAAAGTCGATGCCTCCGTTGAAGAATGACTTCTTGATCGCGAGAATGCCGCCGCCCGTAAAGGAGTTGGCAAAGTCGGCGCTCGTGGCACTGCCCGTGGTCAGGCGTCCGCCGCCCACGATGGCCCAGCCGGGCGCGAACTGATAGGCCAGGGTCAGGTCAGTCTGGGCCAGGACCGCACCGCGCAGCAGGGTGGAGAAGGCGGGCGAGGGCGGTGGAAGATTTTTGAAGCTGTAAAGCGAGTAATCCGCGTACGTGAAGAGTTTCAGGAGGAACACGGGCGAAAGGCGGAATTTAAACTCGCCGTAATACGAATACCGAGAAACCGAGAAACCGACATTCGACCCGTCGAAGTCCGAATCGAAGTAGTGGTTCGCGTCGAATGCAATCAACGCCCTCAAGAAGGCATCCGGCTCGCGTTGATCCACCGCAACCGTTGGCGCCGGCTCAGGGCCGGCCAGGGCGACTGCCGGTAAAACCGCGAGCAGCGGGAGTGAACAGACGGCGAGCCGTGGCAGGAAAAAGCGGGTGCAGAAGTTAGACATATTGAACAGATTCGTTGTCGGGTCAGCTGATGGACTTTGCAAACGTACAAATATATAACATGAACGGTTCGGCGCGCTACTCAAACCAAGGTCCGCCCTCCGCCTCCGTCGTAATCTCGAAATAGCACGCCGAAAGGGGTGCGATGGCAGGCAGGTTCAGCCCGGGGCCGCCCTCCGCAAGTTCGCCGAGCGGGACGGTCAGGGTCAGACCGTTTGAGGCGGCGAGTCGATCGGTAAAGCGCACGCGCTCCGCGCCGGCGGTTTCACCGGTGAGTGAGAGGCCCATCCAAGCAAGCGCGTCGCGCGGAATCGTAATCTGCACATCCTGGAAGGTGCCTCGCGGGAAGAGATTGGTGACAACGAGGAAGCGCTGTCCGCTGCCCGCGTCGCAGCGCAGATAGGCGTACATCCAGTGTCCTCCCGCCGTGTCGCCATCCGCCCGGCCGAAATTCCGGTTGTTGGCATTTGCGCCGTTGAGCAACCAAAGACCGCCGTCACAAAAGGCCGGCTCGCCCACCAGCCGGACGAGCCGGCTGTAGTAGTCGCGCAGGCTGCGCTGCTGGTCGGAGAGCCGCCCGCCGTCGAACGCACCGCCGTTCACCCACTTGCAGAATTCCGGCATTGACCAGTAGTCGAAAATCGTCGTGCGCGAATCGTCGCCGCCAAAACCCTCCACACCGGCGGCTGGTTCCCCGACTTCCTGGCCGTGGTAAAGCATGATTGGGCCACGTGTGAGCCCGTAAAGAATGGCCGAGACCGGCCGGCCGACGTCCATGCCGATCCCGCCCCATTCGCGCGGGGCGGCCAAGCGCACCTCGTCGTGGTTCTCGGCATAACGCAACGAATTCTGCGCCAGAAAATCCTCGGCGAACACGGCGTCCAAATCGTTCGCCCAGCCGCCGGATTCATAGATGCGCTTGAGCACCTTGTAGCTCGGATCGTCGTAGACCGCGTTGAACCCGGCGTTGAGCAGATCGACCATCACGTTGCCGTGTCCGCCTGCGATCTGCGCCGCAATCGGATCCGCGCCGGGGACCTTCGCGGGATCGTTGTCATAGGCCTCGGCGGCAAAATAGACGTCCGGTTGCCGCTGCCGCGCGCGCGGGATGACCCACGCCCAAAACTCGGGCGGGATCATGTGTGACATATCGCAACGGAATCCGTCCACGCCCAGCGCCTGCCAGTGCGCGAAGACGGCGTCGAGTTTCTGCCACGTGTCGGGAATGGGGAGATCCGGCTGGCTGCCGTGCGGGAACTCGCGTGGATTCGGCAGAGCATACGTGAAATCAAACCCGTAGTTGAGCTTCACGGTCTCGTACCAGGTATTCAAATCGGGCGTCCAGCTGATGACGTTATTGCCCGTCACTTTGCCGTGATCCATCTCCCCCGCGAACAGGCCGTCGGCCTGCATGCCCGCGACCTGGCAGGTTGGCGAGAGCGCGACGTGCCGCTCGCGATCGTAGGTGGGCAGGCGCAACGGCGGACCGCCGCCATGGTCGGTCGGTCGCAAGTAGTAGAAATTGTTGTCGCGCAGAAAAAACTGCGACCGGTCGTCACCCTGGCCGCCTCGCCCCTTCGAGCCAAAGTCGAGATCGGGCCGCACGTCCGACCCGTAGCTGCGCGCGACGTGGTTCGGCACAAAATCGATGATGACCTTCAGCTCGTGACCGTGCGCGCGCTGGAGCACGGCCCGGAATTCGGTGAGACGATTTCCCGGTTCATCCGCGTAGTCGGGGGACACGTCGAAATAATCCTTGATCGCGTAGGGGCTGCCCGCGAGGCCCTTGAGTAAATCGGCGTCGTCCGAAGGACACCCGATCGCCGAGTAATCGGTCGCGGTGGCCTGCTGCACCACGCCGGTCAGCCAGAGGTGCGTGAAGCCCATCGCTCGAATCTCGCCGAGCGCGTGGTGCGTGAAATCGCTGAACTTGCCGACGCCGTTCTCCCCCATCGTGCCGTTCGCCTTGCGCGTTTCGTTCCGGTTGCCGAAGAGGCGCGGCAGCGCCTGGTAGATGCGCACCCGCTCGCCGTCCGCCGAAAGCCGGGTACACAGCACCGGCACCGGCGCGGACGCGCCGAGATCGCATTTCAGGTAATGCGGGATGTAGCGATCGCCGCCACCGGGCAGAAATGAGTCGCTCGTCGCGGCCACCAGCGAACCCCAGCCGCCGTGCGCGTCGAGATCCTTGGCGTAAGCGACCACGCCAACCCGCGAGCCAATGCCGCGAATGGCCGCGCGGCGGAGCGTGAGCCGCGTGATGCCCGCGTGGCGCGACACGGAAAATTCCGTCCCGGCGTTATTGCGCTCGCCCCACTGCGTGCCCCGCCACCGGCGCAGAAACTTCCCCGCCCGCGTTGTGAAATAGATCCGCTGCACCTTCGTCGCGACGTAGGTCGTCGATCCCTCGAAGTGGGCTTCGAACGGGATATATGAAGTACCCGTGTAATCTCCCGCGTGATCCAGCGCGAGGTACACCGCGTGTTCCGCCGGGCCCTGGTAGTAAATGATCAGATGCTCCGGCGTCCACATGACGTGGAAGGGACCGGCGGCCGGGGGAAGACTGGGATTCATGGGCGGACGGTGAGAGACGGGGGAGAGGCGAAAGGCGCGAGTCTGTTTGATTTGATCGGCCTTTCAAAGCGAGAATTCGGGATGCCGACAACTGTCTCCGTTCCCGGCCGCGTCGAGGTCCTTGGCAATCACACCGACTACAACGGCGGCCGCGTCCTCGTCGCGCCGACCCGTCGGGTCGTGACCGTGGGACTTAAGACGACCACGAACCGGCGCGTCACGGTGTCCTCGGATGCGATTCGCGGCGGCGTCTGGCGTCCGCTTGGGGCGCTCGAACCGGCGACCGGCTCGGACGCGTGGGCGAACTACGTGTTGGGCGCCGTGGAAATCCTGCGGGTCGAGGGCATCGAGCTGGGCGGCATGCGGATCCACGTCAGCGGCGATCTCCCCATCGGAGCCGGCCTCGCGAGTTCCGCTGCGCTTTGTGTCGCCACGATGCGCGTAATTCTGCAGACGTGCGGCCGGCGCATGCCGTCGCGGCGACTCGCTGCCTGCGCGCAAACGGTGGAGACCGATTTTGTCGGGGTGCCCGTTGGCCCGCTGGATCCGTTAAGTTGTGCGCTGGGACGGCCGGGCCGGTTGTTGCGACTCGACTTCACGAGGGAGCCGCGCGTGGAGCGCGTCGCGATGCCGCGCGGCTGGAATATCCTGATCTTTGACTCGGGCCAGCGCCACGCGCTCGTCTCGAGCCAGTATGCACAACGCCGACGCGAATGCACCGCCGCGGCGCGGGCGCTGGGTGTGCCGAAACTCGGCCTCCTGCGTCCGACGCAATTCCACCGCCGTGCGCCGGCGCTTCCCGCGAAACTGCGGCGGCGCGCGCGTCATGTCGTCATGGAATCGGCGCGCGTCGACGCCGCGTGGCGAATCCTCGGCCGCGGCGGCGCGGCAGCCGGAATCGGGGCGTTATTGAATGCTTCGCACCGCAGCTCGCAGGACGATTTTGAAAACAGCCATGCCGCGGTCGATCGGCTGGTGGCGCGGCTGCGGGCTGTTTCCGGGGTGGAAGGGGCGCGGCTCACCGGTGGTGGGTTTGGTGGCGCGGTCATCGGCTGGGTGCGCCGCGAAAACGTGCCGCGCGTGCTGGCGCAGCTGGCGGCCGACGGGGGCACGTTGCCGCGGTTGCTCGATTTGGTGTGAGGTGCGGTTTCCATTTCCCCGCGCCCCGGATGCGCGCATATTCCGTCAACCATGGACCCAGGGCTCGGACCTTTGATTGAAAAACTCGTGCGGTCGTACCACGAGGTGGGCGGGATCAATCTCGCCGAGTCCGCGAACCTGCCGTCCAAGCGCACGGTCGGCCGGATCTGCGAGGAACTGCTCCAGGTTCTCTTTCCCGGCTATCACGACGCCAGCCCCATTGCCGCCAGCCAGCTCGAATTGATCACGCTGCAGCGCCTGTCCGAGGTCTCGCTCCGGCTCGAAGGCGAGTTGTGCAAGGCGTTGCGGACGCGCTCGGGCGAGGGCTGCCCCGAAACCATGTCCACGACGCACTGCCGCGCCTTCCTCGATCGGCTGCCCGCCGTGCGGGCGGCGCTCGCCAGCGATGTCCAGGCGGCCTTCGAAGGCGATCCCGCGGCGAGCGGCGCGGACGAAGTCATTCTCGCGTACCCCTTCCTCGAGGCAGTCGCCATCCAGCGCTGCGCGCACGTCCTTTACCAGCAGAACGTCCCGTTGCTGCCGCGCGTGATGACCGAATGGGCGCACGCGCGGACCGGCATGGACATTCATCCCGGCGCGGTGATCGGCGATCATTTTTTCATCGACCACGGCACCGGGGTCGTGATCGGGGAGACGGCGGTGATTGGGTCGCACGTGAAACTGTATCAGGGTGTGTCGCTCACGGCGCGCTCGCTCGCGGGCGGTCAGCAGCTTCGCGGGCAGCGGCGGCATCCCACCGTGGAAGATCATGTGACGATTTACGCGGGCACGACGATCATGGGTGCTGACACCGTGATTGGCGCCGGCAGCACAATTGGCGCAAATGTGTTCTTGACCCAAAGCGTCCCAGCGAATTCGCTCGTTTACTATGAGGAGACCCAACTCCGCATCCTCCCGAAAAAGTCCCGCGATCCCGCGGCAGGAGCAGATGCTCCTACCGTGGTCCGCGGCTGAGCTGGCGCTCGCCGAGGCCGCTCTCGCCGCGAAGGCGCGCGCCGCGTATCCGCTCGGACGCGATGCGGAGCTGGAGGGCGGCGCGCGGCGGCTGATGCGACAACTCCCGGATTGTCACGCGCTCGCCGCGAAGATTGAGGTGCATTGGAATGCACGCATGCGGTCCACGGCGGGGCGCGCGTGGCAGGGCAAGGGCCGCGTCGAGCTGAACCCGCGGCTGCATGAGTGTCCCGAGGGCGAGATCGATCGCACGCTGCGGCATGAACTGGCGCACCTGGTCGCTTATTTTCGGGCGTCCCGCTTCGGTCTTCGTCGGCGCATCGAACCGCATGGCGCCGAGTGGCGGCTGGCGTGTCATGAGCTCGGCATCCCCGACGAGGAGCGCACGCATCGGCTCGAGGCGCTGAAAAGCCGGCGGCTGCCGTTGCGCTTCCGGTATCGCTGTCCCGTTTGTGATCGCGATTTCCCGCGCGCGCGGCCGATGCGCCGCCCACTGGCCTGCGGCCCGTGCTGTGAGGAGCGCAATGGCGGAAGGTACGACACGAGATTCCGGCTGGTGGCGGCGTGAGGGCTTGATCACGCTCGAGCACGACGCGGAAGTTTTCTTGATTTTTTGGAATGTCCTTTTTACCGCCGATAGCCATCGGGCAAAAACATCACGAGGCTCTGGGAGACGAGCCAGCTGGTGAGGAAGAAAAAGAGTACCTCCTCGAGCGGCAGCGGGCCAATGAACAGGCCGAGGATTTGCTTGGGATCGAAGAACCAGATGCCCGCCTGCACCGCCACGGAATCGATCACGCTGAAAAACGTGCCGCCAATCAGGGCGGGCAGAAACACCGCCGGTAGATTCCGCCGGAGAGCCCGGTGCGCCAGGATCCATTGCCCGGCGAAAATTGGCGCCGACCAGCCCACGAGGTGGATCATGTAGTTCCAGCGTTCCATCAGGCGCGCGGGGAGTTCTTGCTCGGGGCAACCGGCAGAAACAGGATCGTGACCAGCGAAATCAGAACCGTCTCGATGAAAAAGAAGGCGTATTCCTCCGCCGGCAGCCGCCAGCGCACCCCGCCCAGCAGCACTTCCACCGGCGTAACGCGGGCCCAGTCAAAGTCCCAAATTCGCCGGTACACCGCCCAGTTATCCCACGGCGCCGTGGCGACAATCACGATGCCGCAAACCATCGCGATCCACTTCCAATGGGTTGGCCTCAGGCGCCGACGCGTGAGCCAGAGCAGCAGGAGCAGCGCGGGCAGGTTGAAGGTGAGGTGGAACGTGAAGTAGGTCACGACGTCACGCCCCGCCGCGGTCGGAGGTTAATACAGCCGATCGTCGCCTTCCTCGACCGGGAGATCCACGTCGCGGCGGATCGAGCGCAGGCGCTTTTGGATGCCGCGATTCGACTGGGGCCCGTTGAGCAGGGTGTTCAGATGAACCGCGATGGACGGGAGGTTCACAGCGAGTCCGGCGACGAACAGCGCGAGCGCGGTCGTGTTGCGCACCGAGTGGCGCAGCCGGCCGGCGATGAAAAGGCCGAGGGCGCAGCCGATGGCGGCCCGGCCCACGGCCAGGATGCCGTGCGCCGGCGCGCTTTCGAG
>JANXRG010000102.1 GCA_025353105.1 Verrucomicrobiota bacterium | reverse complement strand
ATTTCTTCGCCTCCATCGGATGCGTGCCGGGGGGAATAGCCTCGCCAAGAATCAGCAGGTAGTAGCGGGTCATCAACTCATCGGAGATACTCATCACCTTTCCGAACATGTCCGCGGGGGCATCCGTGAGCCCGATGTAGTTCCCAAGGCTCTTGGACATTTTCCTCAAGCCATCGAGCCCCTCGAGAATGGGCGTTGTCAGCACAACCTGCGGGGGCTGCCCTTCCTCGGTCTGGAGGTCGCGGCCGACGAGGCAGTTGAAAAGCTGGTCGCTGCCGCCCAGCTCCACGTCGGCGCGGACCATTACCGAGTCCCAGCCCTGCATGATCGGATACTGCAGCTCGTGCACGCGCACCGGCTGCGCCTTCTCAATGCGCAACTTGAAATCCTCGCGCTGCAGCATCTGCTGGAGCGTCACACGGCTGTTCAGGCGGATGACGTCCTCAAACATCAGTTTCCCGAGCCATTCGCTGTTGTGGACGAGTTCCGTTTTCGCCGCGTCGAGAATTTTGAATGCCTGCTCGCGGTAGGTCCGTGCGTTCACCTCGATTTCCTCGCGCGAGAGCGGTGGTCGCGTTGAACTGCGATCGGTCGGGTCGCCGATCAGCGCCGTGAAATCGCCGATGATCAGCACGGCCTGGTGCCCCAATTCCTGAAACTGCCGCAGCTTCTCGAGCGGAAGCGAATGCCCGAGATGGAGATCGGGCGAGGTAGGATCGACCCCGAGTTTGACGCGGAGCGGGCGTCCTAGTTTCAGCTTTGCCAGCAGTTCGTGCTCGCTGACGAGATGGGCCGCGCCTGCTTTCAAGCGGGCGAGCGACTCTTCGGGGGTCAGGGCGGTTGGCATGGCGGAGGCCGCAACAAACCGCGGCGCAGGCAGGTGTCAACGCGCGCTCGCGTGCCTCAGCCGATCACCACGCGGCCCGAAAGCGCGCGTGCGAGCGTCAACTCGTCGGCCGATTCGAGACCGCCGCCGGCGGGAAGACCCTGCGCGATGCGCGTGATCGGAAGCGGGGGGAATTCGCCGTGCAAAATTTCGGCGAGGTAGCGGGCGGTCGCTTCGCCCTCGACGTCGGCCCCGAGGGCAAGAATAATCTCGGACGGAGCGGGCGTCGACCGGCAGCGGACCAGCAGCGCCGGGATGCGCAAGTCGTCCGGACCCACGTGATCGAGCGGCGAGAGGCGCCCGCCGAGTGCGTGGTAGCGTCCGCGAAAGACGCCCGTGCGTTCCAGTGGAAGAATATCCGTGGCCTGTTCCACCACGCAAAGCGGTCCCGCGGCCCGGGACTCATCCGCACAAATCGCGCACATCGGCGTGTCGGTGAGAAATCCGCATTGGACGCACGAATGAACGGAATCGGCCGCCTCTTTCACCGCGGCGGCGAGGTCGCCAGGCCGTGTGCGATCCTTGCCTCCGAGCAGCCAGAGGGCGATGCGCTCGGCGCCGCGCGGTCCGATGCCAGGAAGGCGGCGCAGCTGCACTGCCAGGCGCTTGAGCGGCTCGGGATGATCAATGCGCGTCATGGGCGGAGGCGGCAACCACGCTGCGACGCTGGCCTGCTCGCGCTGCGATCGCAAGCGGGGGGAGTCGTCAATCGGCGACCACGGCGGGCGTCCCGACTCTTACGCGCTCGTAAAACATTTGCGCGATTTGCTCGGGCATCCGCACGCACCCGTGGGAGGCAGCATAGCCGGGGAGAAAGCCGGTGTGCATGCCGACGCCCTCGTTGGACAGCCGCATGAACCATTTCATCGACGCGCCCACATAACTCGTACCGCTGGGGGCGGAATCGATCTTCGTGCTCACGCCGCGACGAACGGTGCGGCCACTCCGGTCCACAAAATCCCCATAAATACTCGAGCGGTGGTCCCGGTCTTTCTGCTTGATCACGTAACTTCCCTTGGGCGTCGTGTGCCCGCTCTTGCCGCTCGAGATTGGGGAATCGATCACGATTTCGTCGGTTGTCGTGTTGATGAGATAGGCGCGCTGCTTGGAGAGCGAAACGTACACGCGTGAGTTGTCCGGACCGGTCGTAGACATGAGTCTCACGGTGATGCGGGGATCGTCCTGCTTCCGGATCAAATCACCGGGCGCTTTCTGCGGCTGGGGCTGGACGTAGACGGCTCGCCTCACTTCCTGGCCCGACGCCACGGTAGTGCCGGCGAGGACGAGACAGAAAAGGGAAAATACGAGAACGCGGCGGGATGAATACACAGGCTAAGACTCACAGAATAATGCCTCGGCGGAGACGGTCAATCCAAACTGAAATTTTGCCGGGGGCCTTCCAAAAGTCATGCCCGGACCTCAAAATCGGCGTTGCCGCACCCGTTCAGGTCGCGAATTTCCCGGATGAGCGTTCCATCGGAACTTTTGTATCGGTCCGTCCTGCTTGTGATCACCGCCGCCACCGTCTGTGGCCAACTGCCTGCCTTCGGGGAGGCGCCCCCCACCGCCATGACGCGCTCCGTCGAGGTGGCGGACGGTGGCCGGATCGATATCCGGCTGGGGACGACCGGCTCGCCCGCCGGGAAAACGCTCGACATCCAGATTCGCCTGCGGCCGAGCAAGGGGCGGCTCGACCCCGTGCAGGTCTCGATTGCGGGGGATGGCGGCACGGTCGCGTATACCCACAATTCGTCCTTGGGCGCGGGGTACGATACCTTCACATATACGGTGCAGCGGGCGGGCGGGGCGGTCTCGCCTCCCGCGACGGTGTCCGTGCGGATCGTCGAGTCGCCATCCTTCCTCGCGGTGGCGATGACGCAACTGGATTTTGGGCCGGTGAATCCCGGCGACGTGGGGACGCGCCAATCGCTCGTGCTGGTCAACCTCGGCGGGGGCGTGTGCGAAGGCTGGGTGGCGCCGCCGCCGCCCTGGCGGGTCGAGGGCTCGCAGAGCTATCGGTTGCGCCGCGGTGAGCGCCAATCCTTTGCGCTCGTCTTCCAGCCGTCTGTCGCCGGCAATTTCAGCGGCGAACTCCGATTCGGGACCGGGGCGAACCAGGCGGTCCGCCTCTCGGGAATTGGACTCGCTTCGGCGCCGTCCGGTCCGCCCGTCAACCCGGCGGTGTTGCCCGTGAATTCCGGACCGGAAAATGTGCAGACGCAACCCACGCCTACGCCGGCGGATGCCATGCCGCTGGCTGAGGAAGCCAACGCGGATGGCTGGTCGGGTGGTCCGGCAAACTCCGCGGAGTGGTTTCCGCGGGAGCCGGGCGGAGAGTCGCCCATCGCCCAGGTCGTGGCGTTGGCCGCGACCGAGGAGAACGTTTTGTTGCGTTGGCCCGCGACAACGCCGGGACCCGCCGCGTACCGCGTGGAAACGCGAAGGACCGTGGCCACCGCGCAGCGTCTCGAGGTGAGTTGGGTGCCCGTGCCGGCGTCCCTCGAATCGCAGCCCGACGACGGGGCGATTCTCGTGCGGATTGGCTCACTCGGTGGCGGGCGAACCCACTGCCTGCGCGTCGTGGCGTTGAACGACGCGGGACAAATGCGTGGGTACTCCGCCGGCATCGACGTTGCCGTGCGCGCCGCGCCGTTTGCGTGGGCGAAGTGGCTGACGGCGCTGGCCGTGGGCGCGCTCGCGGTGGTCGCCGTTGCCGCGCCACGCCGCCGCCCATCGTTCTCGGCAGGAAAGGGCTGGCTCTAGCCCTTGGCCTCGCGCGCCGCGTGGACGATGGCGGCAAAGCTGCGGGGGTCGAGGCTGGCGCCACCGACCAAGGCCCCATCGATGTCGGGTTGCCGGAGCAATTCGGCCGCGTTGTCCGGTTTCACGCTGCCGCCATACTGGATCCGCACGCGCTCGGCCACCGGGGCGGCGTACAGGCTGGCGATCACCTCGCGAATGTGGGCATGCACCGCCTGCGCCTGCTCCGGGGTCGCGTTGTGACCGGTGCCGATGGCCCAGATGGGCTCGTACGCGATGACGGTTTCGCCCATCTCCTTGGCGTCCACGCCGTGCAAGCCGGCGCCGAGCTGGCGATCAATCACCTGTTCGACGTGGCCGGCGGTGCGTTCCCCGAGGGTTTCACCGACGCAAAGAATCGGCCGCAAGCTCGCGTCGTGCGCGGCGCGCACCTTTTCGCCGACAAATCCGTCCGACTCGCCAAAAAGCTGGCGGCGCTCGCTGTGGCCGACCACGACATAGCGCGCGTACAAATCGCGCAGCATCGACGCGCTGATCTCGCCGGTGAACGCGCCGCTCTTGGCGGGATGCATGTTCTGCGCACCGAGTCTCACCGACGGGCTTTCGCCGAGCATTTGCGAACACAACGGAAGTAGCGTGAATGGGGGGATGAGTACGACCTCCACGTCGGTCGCCTCCCCGAGTTCGACGAGCAGTGACTCGATGTAAGAGCGCGCCTCGGCGGCGATCTTGTTCATCTTCCAGTTGGCCGCGACGATTTTTTTTCGCATGGGAAGTGGGAATGGTTACGCCTTTTCCGTCAGCGCGGAGACGCCGGGCAAATCCTTGCCCTCCAGCAGTTCGAGCGAGGCGCCGCCGCCCGTGCTCAGAAAGGTCATGCGTTCCGCGAGGCCGGACTGCTGCACGGCCGTGACGCTGTCGCCGCCGCCGATGATGCTGATGCCCTCGCACTCGGCGAGAGCGCGCGCGATTGAGAACGTGCCGTGGCTGAACTCCTCGATTTCAAAAATTCCCATCGGCCCATTCCACAACACGGTCTGCGCGCGCGCAATTTCCGCCTTGAAGTGTTCGATCGTGATCGGGCCGACATCGACGCCCATCCAGCCTTCGTCGACGCCGGCACCCTCTTTTGTCGCGCGGGTGGCTGCGCCGGGTTTGATTTCCTGCGTCTCGATGCTGTCGACCGGCAGGAGAAATTTCACCTTCTTCGCTTCGGCGAGTGCGAGAATTTCCTTCGCGAGGTCCAGCTTGTCGGCCTCGACGCGGCTCTTGCCGACGGGAATCCCGCGCGCGGCGTCAAACGTGTACGCCATCGCGCCGCCGATGAGGAAGACATCGGCCTTTTGCATGAGCGATTTGATGACACCGATTTTGTCGGAAACCTTCGAGCCGCCGAGAATTACGACGAACGGCCGAGGGGGATCGGCGAGTTCGCCTTGAAGATATTTCAGCTCCTTTTCCATCAGGAAGCCCATCGCGGCTTGTTTGACGTGTGCCGCCACGCCCGCGGTGGACGCATGCGCGCGGTGGGCGGCGCCGAAGGCATCGTTGACGTAGATGTCGGCGAGCCGGGCGAGCCCTTTGGAAAATGAGTCGTCATTTGCCTCCTCCTCCGCGTGGAAGCGCAGATTTTCGAGCAGGAGCACCCCGCCCGGCACCAGCGCGGCTACTTTGGCCTCGGCCTCCGCCCCAACGCAATCCGGGGCGAAGTCGACCGGCGCGTGGAGCAAATCCGCGAGATGCCGCGCGATCGGCGCGAGGGAATATTTCGGCGTCGGCTGGCCCTTGGGCCGGCCGAGGTGCGCCATGAGGATGACCTTCGCGCCCCGCTCACGGAGGAACCCGACGGTCGGCAGGGTTTCGCGAATCCGGGTGTCGTCGGTGATGATCTGCGCGCCGTCCTTTTCCTCGAGCGGCACATTGAAGTCCACGCGGACCAGCACGGCGCGATTGCGGACGTCGAGATCACGAAGCGAGAGTTTCATGGGAACGCGGGCAGGAAGGAAATGACGCCGGGTGGAGTGGTTGGCAACAGACTTAGCGAAACAGGAACAACATCGCGAGCGGCAAAGCCACGCCCGCGGTCAGGCACGCGAGCACCGGCCGGGCGCTGCGACTGAGTCGGAACGCCATAAACACGCCAAGCAGTGTCGTCAGGAGCAGACCGGTCGCCGCGGCCACCATAAAGACTTTCAGCGCCTTGCCGCTGCCGCGCGGATCGCGCGGGAGATTTTGGTTCTTGTGAATCTGGCCCATCGCCGCGAGCAGCTTGGGCGCGCGGTAGCTGCCGTCTTTGCTGCTCTCGTGCAGGTTGTACAACTGCAGGCCTCCGGTGCACGCAAAGAAGATCAACACCGGCGCGAAGATGCAGCCGAGGTAGAGATGGAGCTTTCGCAGAAGTGGCATGATTCAATCTTCCTGGTCGCGGTAGCCGGACCCGTCGCCGCCCCGGCCTGCCATCGTCCGCGGCCGGTCCGGTTACAGGCCCTTCGACGCGATAAAGCGCACGAGATCCACGCAGCGATTCGAATAACCCCACTCGTTGTCGTACCAGCTGATGAGCTTGAAGAACCGGCTGTTCAGGCCGATGCCGCTGCCCGCGTCGAAGATGCTCGAATGCGTGTCGTGGATAAAGTCGGTCGAAACCACCTCGTCGGTCGTGTACGCCAGGATGCCCTTGAGGTACGTCTCGCTCGCCTTCTTCATCGCCGCGCAAATTTCCTCGTACGACGTGTCGCGGGCCGCTCGAAACGTGAGATCGATGACCGACACGGTCGGCGTTGGCACGCGAAAGGACATGCCGGTGAGCTTGCCCTTCACCTCGGGAATGGCGAGGCCGACGGCTTTGGCCGCGCCGGTGGTGGAGGGGATGATATTGATGGCGGCGGAGCGCCCGCCCTTCCAATCCTTGCGCGACGGGGCATCCACGGTTTTTTGCGTGGCGGTGTAGCTGTGCACCGTCGTCATGATGCCCTCCTCGAGGCCGAAGCCTTCTTTGAGCAACACGTGCACCACGGGCGCGAGACAGTTTGTTGTGCAGCTCGCATTCGAGATGATGTGATGCTTGGCGGCGTCGTATTTGTTCTCGTTGACGCCAAGCACGAGGGTGATGTCCTCGTTCTTGCCGGGCGCCGAGATGATGACCTTCTTCGCGCCGGCGGTGATGTGCCCCCGGGCCTTTTCCGCCTCGGTGAAGAGCCCGGTCGACTCAATCACGATGTCGACCCCAAGTTCCTTCCAAGGCAACGCGGTGGGGCCCTCCTTCACCGCGAGGCATTTGATCTTGTGGCCATCGACGATGAGCAAATCGTCTTCCGCCAAGGAGGGGCTGCTCTTCCCGCTGGTCACGGTCTCTTTCGCCCGACCCTGCGTGGAATCGTATTTAACGAGGTAGGCGAGGTTGTCCGCGGCGACGATGTCATTGACCGCGACGACTTCGATTTCCTTGCCGAGCAGGCCTTGGTCGCAGATGGCGCGGAAGACGAGGCGGCCGATGCGCCCGAAGCCGTTGATGCCGATTTTAATCATGTGGAGCGGGGGAGATGGGATGGATGACGGAACGAAGGGGAGGGGCATTATTCGAGGCGCAGATTGGAGCGTCAAGTGGCAAGACCAAGCGCGGCGCGAGTCGCGGATCGGCGAAGGGTTGAACTATCGACTGGCCGCATCAGCCGGCTCCAGCGTCATGCGCCCGAATTTTCTGGCGGGCCTGCGACCCAGAACTGATGCAGCAACGGGAGGGATGCGATCCCGCCGAACAACGTCCACGCCGCCGCGTGGCGGGCGGGCGACCCGAAGTTACGTCGCTGCTGCCAAGCCGCGCGAGGACGAGGACGAGCGTGGTCGCCAGTCGGCCCGGGAACGCGCGAAATCCGTGGCCGATCCAGCCGACGAGCGTGGCCAGCAGCGCGAAGACCGCCGCGCCGAGGAGGGGAGAGAGAAAAACAGCGGCTGCCGGACGTTGACGCCATGGCAGCCACGATGCGACCGCCCCGCCGACGAGTCCGCAGGCCAGCACGCCAGCAAGCGTGAAGGCCAGGATTCCAAGAAAGCTGGTGACGGGCACGACACCGCGTGATGGGAGGGGGAACCCCCATCGGCAACCTCAACCGCCGGACGCAGCTGCGCGCGCCGGAATCTCCAATTTCCTCCGTGCGAATCTCAGGGTAGGATGGTCGCATGCCCCCCACCGCCCCCACTTCCGAACTCGCCCCCCCGGGCGTGTTGGGCCTCATCGGAAATACGCCGATCGTTGAGATCACCCGCATCGACACCGGGCTCTGCCGGCTTTTCGTCAAGCTTGAGAACCAGAATCCAACGGGTTCAATCAAGGATCGCATCGCACTCGCGATGATCGAGGCGGCCGAGCGCGACGGACGATTGAAGCCGGGGGCGACGGTCATCGAAGCGACCGCCGGCAACACCGGCCTCGGTCTCGCACTCGTGGCGCAGGCAAAGGGGTACCGGACGATTCTCGTGATTCCCGACAAGATGGCGCAGGAAAAAGTCCTCCATCTCAAGGCGCTCGGGGCGGAGATTCGCATCACGCGCAGCGATGTCGGCAAAGGCCATCCGGAATATTATCAGGACATCGCGGCCCGGCTCGCGCTCGAGATTCCGAATTCGTTTTACGTGAACCAGTTCAACAACCCCGACAATCCGATCGCGCACGAGCGGTCCACCGGGCCGGAAATTTGGGAGCAGATGGGCCATGAGATCGATGCGGTGGTCGTCGGAGTCGGCTCCGGCGGCACGCTGACGGGGCTCGGTCGCTACTTTGCGCGCGTGAACCCGGACTGCGAGATGGTGCTCGCGGATCCCGAAGGCTCCATTCTCGCGTCGTACGTGAACACCGGGAAACTCGGCACCGCCGGCAGCTGGGCCGTGGAGGGCATCGGCGAGGATTTCATTCCCGACGTCTGCGACATCTCCTTCGCTCGCCATGCGATCACCGTGACCGATGAGGAAAGCTTCCTCGTCGCGCGCGAACTGTTGAGCAAGGAGGGCCTGCTCGGCGGATCCTCATCCGGCACGCTCATCGCGGCCGCTCTGCGCTACTGCCGCTCGCAGACTGTGCCCAAGCGCGTGGTCACGTTTCTTTGCGACAGCGGCAACAAATATCTTTCGAAGATGTTCAACGATTTCTGGATGGCCGAGCAGGGTTTCCTGCGCCGACCGCAGCATGGCGACCTGCGCGATCTGATTTCGCGCCGCCACGAGGACTCGGACGTGGTGTTCGTCGGACCGGACGACACGTTGCTAACCGCGTTCAAGCGCATGCGCCTCGCGGAGATCTCGCAGTTGCCGGTGCTCAACGCCGCCGGCGAGGCGATCGGCATCCTCGACGAATCCGATCTTCTTCTGCGCGTCCAAGGCTCAGCCGAGCGATTCCGCGATCCGGTGAGCACGGCCATGAACGACAAGCTCGTCACCGTGGCGCCCACCGAGTCGCGCGAAAAACTCACCGAGATTTTCGACCGCGGCCACGTCGCCATCGTCTGCGAAGACGGCCGTTTCCTCGGCCTCATCACGCGTACCGACCTGCTCGCCCAACTGCGCCGCTCGGTAAAATAAGGGGCTTTCCTCCTTCCTCCTTTTCTTCAATGTCCCACACGCTTCCCACCCGCGTCATCCACGCCGGCCAGTCGCCCGACCCGTCCACGGGCGCGATCATGCCGCCCATCTACGCCACGTCGACTTACGTGCAGGACAGCCCTGGCGTGCACAAGGGCTACGATTACGCGCGGTCGATCAATCCGACCCGCAGCGCACTGGAACGTTGCCTGGCGGATCTCGAAAGCGGCTCGCGGGCGTTCGCGTTCGCCTCCGGTCTGGCGGCGATGTCGACCGTGCTCGAGGTGCTCGACAGTGGAGCGCACGTCATCGCGAGCGATGATCTGTACGGCGGCACGTACCGGCTGTTTGAGCGCGTGCGCAAACGCTCCGCCAACCATCGGTTTACATTCCTCGATCTCAGCGATCCCTCGGTGTTGAAATCCGCGTTGCGGCCCGAGACGCGCATGATCTGGGTCGAGACGCCGAGTAACCCGATGCTCAAGCTGATCGATCTCGAGGCGATCGCGCGCTTCGCACAGGACAACAATTTGATCAGCGTCGCGGACAACACCTTCGCGAGCCCCATTCTGCAGCGGCCGCTCGAGGTCGGATTCGACGTCGTGGTGCATTCGCTCACCAAGTATCTCAACGGGCATTCGGACATGATTGGCGGCACGGCCATCGTGGGGCGCGAGCCGCGTCACCAGGAAATCGCCGAGAAAATCGCATATCTGCAAAACGCGGTGGGCGCGATCCTCGGGCCATTCGATTCCTTCCTCGCGCTGCGCGGCATCAAAACGCTGGCCTTGCGCATGGAGCGGCATTGCGCGAACGCGCTCCTCATCGCCGAGTGGTTGGAGTGGAATCCAAAAGTGGCCTCCGTGCGGTATCCGGGTCTGCGCAGCCATCCGCACCACGAGCTCGCCGGTCGCCAGATGAGCGGCTACGGCGGCATGATCGCGATGACGCTGAAGACCGATCTCGCCGGCACGCGCCGCTTCCTGGAGCGCTGCCATCTGTTCTCGCTCGCCGAAAGCCTCGGCGGGGTCGAGAGCCTGATCGAGCACCCCGCCCTGATGACTCATGGGACGATTCCCGTCGAGCAGCGCGAGGCGCTGGGCATCGTCGATTCCTTTGTGCGCCTGTCTTGCGGCGTGGAGGATCCCAACGACCTGATTGCGGATCTGAAGTACGCGCTTGACGCGGTGTGATGATGAGGGATTGCGGCGGTGCGGCGCTCACTGTTAAATGATGACGGACGCGTGACCTCGCGCACCAACTAACACGATGCCGGGCATGCCGAATTTTCCCAAGCGACTCTTCTCCGGGGACGGCAAGAAGAAGCGTGCGATTCCGGACGGGCTGTGGACGAAATGCCCGGACTGCGGGGCCGTCCTGCACAACATCGAGCTGAGCCAGAACCAGCGCGTCTGCACGAGCTGCGGCTACCATTTCCCGATCGGTTCGCACGAAAGGCTCGATCATCTGCTCGACGCCGGAAGCTTTGAGGAGTCGGACGCCGACCTGACCTCGGTCGATGCGTTGAAGTTCAAAGGCGCCGCTTCGTACGCGGAGCGGCTCGAGACGAACATTCGCAAGACCGGCTTGAACGAGGCCGTCGTATGTGGATTCGGCGCCATTGAAGGCTGGGTCCTCGGAATCTCCGTGATGGATTTTTCGTTTCTTGGCGGAAGCATGGGTTCCGTCGTCGGTGAGAAAATCACCCGCAACATCGAGGGCGCGACCGAGCGCGGCGTGCCGGTCATCATCGTCAGCCAGAGCGGTGGCGCCCGCATGTACGAAGGCATGCTCGGATTGATGCAGATGGCCAAGACGAGCGGCGCGCTCGCCCGTCACGCCCGGGAGAAGCTTCCCTACCTCTCCGTGCTCACGCATCCGACCACCGGTGGCGTGACCGCGAGCTTTGCCACGCTCGGCGACCTGCACATCGCGGAGCCGAAGGCGATGATTGGCTTCGCCGGGCCACGCGTGATCAAGGAAACGACGCATCAGGATCTGCCGGCCGGATTCCAGACGGCGGAATTCTTACAGGACCACGGGTTGATCGACATCATCGTGCCTCGACCCAAGATGCGGGAAACGCTGTCCCGCGTGCTCGGCTACATGATGGCCGCGCGCAGCGTGAAATGAAGACAGCGGTCGACGGCCGACACTCGAAGGTCGACCGATTTTCGGATTCGTTGCGCTGGCTTTACGCGACACAGGTAACCGGGATCAAGCTGGGTCTCGACAACATGCGGCGCCTGCTCGCGGCGCTGGATTTCGACGAGACGCCGGGCCGTTTCCCCCCCGTTTTTCTTCACGTGGCCGGGACCAACGGCAAGGGCTCGGTCTGCGCCCTGCTCGATGCGCTCTGCCGCGCGGGCGGTTATCGCACCGGCCTGTACACCTCGCCCCACCTCGTTTCATTTTGTGAACGGATTCGCGTCGACGGAACGAACATCGCGGAGGCCGGGGCGCGCGATGGGATCGAATCGCTGCGAGATCTGACGCGCGATTGGGAGCATCCGCCGACCTTTTTCGAGTTCGTTACCGCGCTCGCGCTGGATCATTTCCGAGCCGAGCGCGCGGAGGTCATCGTTTGGGAGACCGGCCTGGGCGGACGCCTGGACGCGACGAATGTCGTGCTACCGGCGGTGTCCGTGCTCACCCCGGTGGCGCTCGATCATCAGAACTATCTGGGCGATTCGCTTGGAGAAATCGCCGCCGAGAAAGCGGGCATCATCAAACCGGGCGTGCCCGTCGTGTCGGCGCCGCAAGCACCGGAGGTCGAGGAGATCTTTCGTGGCATGGCGACCGCGCAAGGATCAAAGATTGAGTTTATCACCGCGTCATGGGACCGCGCGCTCGGGCTGGTGGGCGATCATCAAAGGCACAATGCGGCACTGGCCCTTGCGGCGATGCGGGCGGCTGGACTACCGCCCCACGAGTCAGCGATTGCGCCGGCCTTGCGCGATGTCTCGTGGCCGGGGCGGTTTCAGGTGCTCGAAGACGGGCACCTCGTGCTCGACGGCGCGCACAATCCGGCGGCGGCGGAACGCCTCGCTCAGACCTGGCGGGAGCAGTTTGGATCGCGCCAGGCAACGGTCATCCTTGCGCTGATGCGGGACAAGGATGCGGACGGGGTCGCGGCCGCGCTCGCTCCGCTCATGGCGCGTGGATTCGCCGTCGCCGCGCGAAATCCGCGCGCCCATTCGGCGGAGTCGCTTTGTGCGATCGTGGCGAGACACGCGTCGTGCGAGGCGATGCCAAGCCTCGCCGCCGCTCTCCAGCGGGCTCGTGAATTTCCGGAGCCGATTCTGATCGGTGGTTCGCTTTATCTCGTCGGTGAAGCGCTTGCGCTCCTGCGAGGTGCGGAAGTGCCCGAGCCAAGCTGGCAGTAGCCATCACTCCCTGCTCCCCTCCATTAGCGTCGGGCGGAGCCAGTCGGCGTAGTTGTCCCACGTCGGGAAGATCCGCGCGGCGGCCTCGCGCGCGAGACGATCGAGTGCCTCGTCGCTGGCCAGCAGTTCGCGCATGGCGTCCGTGATCGCATCGGGGCAGGTGACGTCGATCGTCCGGCAGCCGCCGCCCGTGGCGGTCTCGGCGATCGCCCCGCGATCCGCGCAGATACAGGGCTTACCGTGCCAGAGACTTTCGAGAATCGGGAGTCCGAATCCCTCGACAAGCGACGGGAACACGGTGAAGCGACATTCCTCGTAGGCGCGCCGGAGTCGGCTGTCATTCACGTGCATCTGCCAGCGCACTGGGCGACCGGCTTTTTTCAGGCGCTCAATTTCCGCGATCACGCGTTCACCCCAATGGCGGGTCGTGCGGCCAATGAGGTCCAGTTCGAAGACGACGCCTTCGTTCCACAGACGTTCGGAGGCGGCGAGCAACGCGAGATGATTCTTCCGGGCCTCGAGCGTCGCGACACAAAGCACCGTGCGCGGAGCGGGTGAGGCGACGGGCGACCTCGGTCGGCCGGCCTCGTCGATCGCCAATGGATGAGGCGTCACCCGTGGTGGGTGCGCGACCCCGCGCGTTTTCCAGAAATCGCGGAGGTCCGACGAGGATTGTTCCGAATTGGTGACGATCCCGTCGAAGCCAGCGAGGGCTGCCATGTATTCCTCAAACCGGGCGTGGCGTCGCGGCGGGCAAAGTTCGGGATGACGCCAGACAATGGCGTCGTGAAAAAATGCGACGCGCCGGGCGGGACGATCCCCCGGGAGCGCGGCGAACCACTCAATCCGGCGATCCTGAAATATTTCGGGCACGAAGAACACGTCGTCCGGGCCCAACCGGGCGGCGAGGTCGAGCCGGCAAAGGCGGTGCGCAAAGTGGCGTTGGACCTTGCTCCATGGCCACGGATTCGCCGCGGTCTCCGGTTCCGCGGCGGAGGCGAAGGTCGATGTGTCCGCCGACTCGAGAAAGGCCTGCTCGCGCGCGGACAGGCGGCAGTAGCTGGCCAGGGGGTCGTCCCAAATCACGGGCTGGACGGGGGTCCGCGATTTCAGCGCCCGGTGGATGGAACGGACGACGCGCTGGACGCCCGTGCTCATGGGTGATTTGCAGGAGCTCGTGACGTCCAGATAGAGCATCCGGCACGATAGACGGGAAAATAATCGGGCGGAGGCAAAAACTCGCCAGCCCCAAGGTGAGGCTTTGACCTGCACCGGGCGCGAGACTAGCTTCTGCTGCTGGTAACTGGATGATCTTCACATCCTCCGCCTCTGACGCCGGTCAGCCGACTCCTTCCCGCGTGGAGGCGCCGGCAGCGGCTTCCGTCCGTCGACGCATCCTCGTGATGGACGATGAGGAGATCATTTGCGAGCTGCTGCGCGAGTTGCTGGGAAGCTTCGGCCACGAGGTGGCTACCTCGGCCGAGGGCGGGGAAACCGTGCGCCGTTATCGCGAGGCGATGGAGCTGGGCCGCCCGTTTGATTTAGTCATTATGGACCTGACCATCCCGCTGGGTGGGATGAACGGGGAGGAGACGATTCGCGCCCTGCGCGATCTGGATCCGAAGGTCCGCGCGATCGTGGCCAGCGGATATCTGCAGAACCCCGTGCTGACCAATTACCGCGATCACGGATTTTGTGGAATGGTGACCAAGCCCTACAGCATCTCGGAGCTGCTGCGCGAGGTTTCCCGCGCGATGGAAGGTTGACGGCGCATGGCCGAGTCCATTTTTGCCGAGGCTGAATCGGCCCGTCTGGCGGGCGTGATGTTCGCCATGGCGACGGTCGTGCAGGCCGATGGCTCGACCCCGCGCGAGGCCGGTGCGCGCATGCTCATTTATGCGGATTGCCGCGTGTCGGGCACGATTGGCGGGGGGAAATTTGAAGCGCTCGTCATCGCGGAGGCGCAGAGCTGTCTGGCGGACGGCGCCGCCCGGCTGCGTGAATACGTCCTCCGCGAAGATGAGCCGGAGTCCTTCGGCGCGATCTGCGGCGGCCGGGTCACGGTGTTCATCGAACCGATGGGATCGCGCGAGCGACTCTTCGTGATTGGCGCGGGGCACTGCGGTGCGGCGACCGCGCGCCTGGCGGGCGAATGCGGCCTGCACGTCACGTTGCTGGATGATCGCCAGCCGGCCGCGGACGGTCGACCGCCGGAGGAAACTATCGGCACGGCGCATTGGCGCGCGACGGACGCGCTCGTCATCGTGAACCGGAACCCGGACTTGGATCGCGCCGCACTCGCCGCCGCGCTGGGCCTGAAACCGGGGCCCGGCTACATCGGGATGATTGGCAGCCGGCGAAAGGTCCGGCGCGTGTTTGACGAATTGATCGCGCAGGGCGTTTCGCGCGAGTCCCTGGATCGTGTCTTCGCGCCCATCGGTCTCGACATCGGTAGCGATTCGCCGATGGAGATCGCGGTCAGCGTGGTGGCCGAACTGCTGCAAATTCTGCGCCGTCGCAAGGGCGGCCACCTCAAGCTCTAGCGGGCGATGCGGCGCGCGGGTGATTCAATCCAGCGCGAGCTGGGGCGGCTGCGCTGGGTTCCAGGGGTTCTCGCGAAAATTCGATGCGGCGATCGCTTCGCTGAGGCGGTCGCAGAGCTGGCAGACCTGGGCGACGGCCAGATGGCGATGGTGCGGCGTGAACGGCTGCAGATGTTTGCGGGCGAGCTTGAACAAACGCGCCGCCGGCGCGAGGCGATCGCGGTCCTTGGGGTGGTGCGGCCGCTCCCGCTGCTTCTTGAGGTGCACAAACGCGCCGGCGAATTGGATCAACGCTTTGTAAAAAGCGCTCTCCGGATTCGACCGGTCCTGGAGCCAAAGATCCTCGAGGACATCATGAGCCTCGTAATACTGGCCGGCATTGAAGCAGGTAAAGTAGCCGAGATAGCGGGCGTCGAGCGCCGATTGGTGCTCCACCGGGAGCGAGGCGACAAGCCGGGCAATACGCTGACTTTTCTTCATAGGGCGGACCGGGCGGAGAAATCGAATTCGAATTCAGGGTTTCCACCGGTAACCTAAAGCTAACGCCCATGTCGCCCGGTCTCACGCCCATTCTGCTCGCCCTGATTTTATGTCTCGGCGCGGCGTCGGCCTTTTTTTCCGCGGCGGAGACCGCGCTGTTCTCGTTGCGCGGTGCGCAGATCGAGGCCGTGAGGGCGTCGCGGCCGCGCGATGGCGCGCTGATCGCGGAATTTTTGGCGCGCCCGCGGCGGCTGTTGGGCATGCTGGTGGTGGCCGACGTGCTGGTCACCCTGCCGCTGTGCCTGCTTTGCCTGCTGCTATTCGAGAAGCAGATTCCAGCGCTTTTCGCGCGGGAGCTGCCGCGGTGGGCGGCGGCGCCGATCCTTTTTGCGATTGTGATCGGCGCCTGCGACTTGTTTCCAAAGCTCCTCGCGCTCAAACGGCCCGAGCCGATTGCGCGCCAGGCGGTCGCCGTGCTGCGGTGGCTGAGTCCGGTGCTGGTACCGGTGGGCGACGCGCTCGAACGGACGGGAGAATGGCTCGCCGACTGGCTCACGCCGCACCGTTGGAAGGCGGGCGCTCCGCTCACGCCGGAGGAACTGGAGTCGCTGGCGGAACTCGCGGGGGAAGCGGGCACCTTGCGCGGAGCGGAAGGGGCGATCGTCGGCGAGTTGATCAAGCTGGGGAACAAGACGGCGAAGGATTGCATGACTCCGCGCGTCGACGCATTCGCGTTGTCGGATGATCTGACCAACGCTGGAGGCGAAGCAAAACTGCGCGAGGGCCGGCATCGTTTCGTGCCGGTGTACGGCGACACGCCCGACGATATTCTTGGCGTGCTCGATGCGCGCTCCTTCCTGTTGGAATCGCCGGGCGAGCACTACGTGGAGAGCCTGCTCCCGCCCAGCTATGTCCCGGAAACAATGGCCGCCGTGCAACTGCTGCGGAGTTTTCTCACGCATCGCCAGGGCATGGCGGTGGTCGTCGACGAATACGGCGGCTACGAGGGAATCGTCACGCCGGCGGATCTCATCGAGGAAATCCTCGGCGATGCGATGCCCGGCGGCGCCGATGGTCCGTCGATCGAGAATCAGCCCAACGGAAGCCTCGTGGCAAGCGGCCAGGCACGACTCGACGATCTCGCCGAGCGGCTTGGAGTCCCGTTGGAGACGGTCGGCCTCGACACTCTCGGTGGCCTGATCATCAATCGTCTCGGGTACATTCCAAAAGCCGGCACGACGCTCGACCTGGCGGGCGGTTTGCGGCTCACCATTCAACGCGCGACGCGGCGCCGGGTAGAGTCAGTGCTCATCGAACGGGGAGGCGCGCACGGATGACGACGCTCTCCTTCTGGCTGGCGGTCCAGCCGGCTTCCGTCCCGCTGGCCGTGATTTGCCTGTTCGTTTCGTTTGTGTTCAGTGGGGTTGAGGCGGGATTGCTCGCGGTGAATCCGGCCCGATTGCGCGCGCGCGCGCGGGCGGGCGAGCCGGCCGCGCAGCGGCTCGAACGTCTGCTGCGACGGCCGGATCGGCTGCTTGCGACCTCGCTCCTCGTCACCAATTTCATGGATCTCGCGGCGCTGGCGCTGCTGACCGCAACGCTGGTCAACGCGATGGGCTTGTGGGGTTATGCCGCCGCGTTTCCGCTGCTGTTGCCGATCTTCCTGGTGGGCGTGCGGATGCTGCCCAAGGCGCTTTTTCGCCGCTTTCCCTATCGCACGCTGGCGTTGCTGGCGGGGTCCCTTGAACTGACCACCCGCCTGCTCTCGCCGCTGGTGGCGCTCGCGGCGGGGTTGTCGCGCCGGGTCGGACTCGGCCGCGCGTTTGACCCGCTGCGCCTTTCGATCGCCCGCGAACAATTCGGGAGCCTGGTCGCGTCCGACGCGACGCTGAAACCGGTCCAAAGGGAAATGATCACACGAATGCTGGCATTTCGACGCCTGCTCGCCGGCGATCTCGCGCGACCACTGCCGCCGGTCCTGTCGCATCGCGACAATCTGCGGATCGACGAGGCCATCGCGTTTGCGCGGCAGCGCGGCACGGATGTGGTGTTGACTTTGGATGGCGGAGGCAAGCCCGTCTTCATCGGGCGGACGTTTGATCTCCTCGTTGCGCTGGATCGCGGCGGCGCGCTGCGCGGCGAGGCGGGGGAGGTGTTGCTAGCGGCGGCGGACGAGCCGGCGCACCGGGTGTTGCGCCGGATGCGGGCGGCTCGCCGCGAGGTGGCAGTGATGGTTCGCGACGGTCGCGGGGCCGGGATCATCCGGATGGATGACCTTATCCAGGCGATGCTCGGGGCCAAGTCCGTTTGAGGCGCGTCGGATCCCTACGGCAGAAGTTGCCGCGAGATGGCGCGGTCGATCGAGAAACGCCCGCCGCCAATGCAGACGAGGGCGAACGCCATCGCCGCGAGGCTGAAGGGGTATTCATAACCGCCCGCGCCGCCGAATCCGTTGGCGAGATGCACCGTGTAAATGCCGACGAGCATATTGCAGAGCAGGCCGAACGCCGCCAGCCGCGTAAAAATTCCCGGCACGAGCGCCACCGCGCCACCGATTTCCGCGAGCACGCCGAGCGCGGCCAGCCAATACGGAAAATTCAATCCGTCCGCGGCGGTCCATTGCGTCAGCGTCTCGGTCCAACCCTTACCGCCAAACCAACCGAAGGCCTTCTGCCCGCCGTGGTAGAGGAAAACGGCCGCGAGCGCGAGTCGCAGCACCGTGGGCGCCAGGCTGGCGGGCGTGGAAAAGATTCGCGAGACGGGATTCATGAAGCGGATGGAGTCGAGCGCGCACTTTGGGCGAGAGCGGGCGCGAACGCGAGCCGGAATTCACCGAACGGCCGTGGCACGTGGACGGACACTCAGCGCCGGCGTCCCGCGATGACGACGATGGCCCGCCCGCGGTGGTCGAGCGTGACCTGTCCGTCGGAGATGCGCCGCACGATGACGAATTCCGTGCCGGACGCATTCACCGGAATGCGATCGCCGACTCCGCGATCCTTGCCGTTGATGATCGCCAGCGGTGGATCGCCGAGCAGAATCGCGGAAATCGTAAACATTTCGGCCCGGACGTCGGGGATCACTTCGCGCGGCGTCTCCTTGGTGGCTCGGACGTAGCCGATGGGAAGAAAGGGGCTGCGCTTGGTGGGGCCGTCGGGATCGAAGCTCGAACGATTTGTAATCTTAACCTCGCGTGGCGCCGGTGGCGCGGGCGCCGCGGTCGGAGCCGGGGTCGGAGCGGCGGACGCGGCGGGAGGCGCCTGCGCGCAAAGGCAAGCGGGCGCGATGGCGGCGAGGAGAACGAGGAGGGCTGCGCGTTTCATGGGCTCGGGCGTGGCGTGGGTGAGGGCTACTTGGTGGACGTGGGATCCTTGAGCAGAGTGAGAGCATCGATCGTGACGCTGAGGACCTCCGGATCATCCGCGCGGGTTACGAGACGCAGATCCGTGATCTCGAGCAGAAACTCCTCGTTCTCCAAGCCGGTGATCGCGATGCCGAGCGGGAAAAAACCCGCGCGCGGAACCTCAAAGTTCCAGTTGCCATTGATGAAGCTTTTGGCCAGCTCGGGTTCGGGCCGATCGGTGTTGCGCAGCCGGACGACGATGTTTTTCAAGCCCTGGCGGTCGAAAAAATTGCGCATGCGCGGCGGGAACCACGCGATGGGCGCGCCGTTCGGAATGAACGCGTTCACTTGCGTGACCAGCTCTCCGGCTTCCACGGCTTTGGCCTTCAGCTCATTAAAACCGCGCATCTTTACGTTCGCCTCGCTGATCTGCTTTTCCAACGACACGCTCTCCGCTTCCGCCGCGATGGCGCCGTTGGTCAACGGGTTCAGGAGGAACTGGAAATAACAGTAGATCGTGAACATCAGCAGCATGGTGCTGAGGATGACCTTTTGCCATTGGTCCTTGCTGAGCTTGATGTTGGGGAGCTTGATCGAGACCATGATCAGCCTTTCGGTTTTGGCCTCGGCGGCGGGGTCGGCGGCGGTGGGGCCGGGGCAGATGGCTTCCGAAATCTGACGTCGACGGTGAAGCGCGCGGTCGGTAGATCCTGACCACCCACTTTCACGGTGACTCCGGACTGCTCCTCGAGCTGGCGGAACGAACAGGTCACATTCGAGTACTTCGTGCTCAGCGCCGCGATCATTGCATTCCGGAATTTCTCCGCCACGGCGCGTGGCTCCGGGCCGGCGGACGCGCCGTCGAGCTGCACAGTCACGAAATCGGCGCGGCGCGGATTCGCCCCGATGAAGCTTGCCACCTGGATCTCGGGCGGAACTGTGCGGTATAGCAAGTCGAGAACGGGACCCCAGAAAAACCGCTTCTCAATCCGGTTGCTCAATGCCGCGGAGGCCGCGGCGGTCAAATTCATGTCCACTTCGAGCTCCGTGACCTTCGCCGACTCGCGCTGCTTCCTGTCCCATTGGGCGCGGAGGTCGTCGCGCCGGCTGAATTTTCCCTGCGAGCCCGCCCAGACCATCAGGTAATACGCAAGGAAACACGCCACGATGCCCGCGAGGATATACACGCCCAGCTTGAGCGGATCGCGCTGGCGCTGGCGCTCGAGCCGGTGCTTCTCGTGAAGAAGATTGATGGAAAGGGCCACGGTCGGGAAAACAGTCGAGGTAAACAGAACGACGGCTCAGATGCCACCGCGCAGCAGTTCAATGGCGGCGCCGCAGGCGACGTTCAGTTGGTGCTGGTCGATGTGGAAGCCAGCGCGTTTGTTTCGGGGCAGGGAGATTTCACACTTTTCAAACGGATCCCAGAGCTCGCAGGGAATATCAAGTTCGTCGCTCAAAATCTGCAGCGGGAGATCCGCCCGCACCAGCGCGCCGGAAAAATGCACGCGGGCAATGTTTTCCTCCCGCTGGCCTTCAAAGAATCCAATCGAGCTGCGCAGCTGGTGCGCCAGCGTCATGAGCGAGGCGCGCCCGACTTCGTTCAGACCCGGATCGCCTTTCTCGACCAGCGTGATCGCCGCGGCCAAATCAATCGCACCATCACCGGAGATCGCCTCGATGAAGTGGCGGCCGCCGTAGTCGATCGTGCGCACGAGGACGAGCTCACGCTTGCACCCGAGCATGACGACGGTTTCAGCGTGGCCAATGTCCACGAGCATGAACGCTTCGTTCGCGAAGATGTCGGGCTTGGCGAATTCAAACGCGTTGAACGTCGCCAGCGATGCGAGTTGCAACCGGCTGATCGTCGTCCGGTTTTTCTCGAAGGCATCGTAGATTTCCGTCACGTCACTCCGGGGCAGGCCACCGACGAGGTAGCGCAGCGCCTTCGGCGCGGAAGCGGGTGCGGCATCGTCACCCTCGGCCACGGACTTCTTCGGCTGCGTGAGCAGGTCGCAGTCGAGGACGTACTCTTTGCAGTCCTGGTTCAAAAGCACCATGTCGTTGAATTTCAACGCCTCGCGGAGCAGCGTCGGCGGGGTGGGTGGCTGCTCGATGATTCGGACGAGGGCATTCGGACTCGAGGCGGCGGCGGAATAGCCCTTCGCGGTGCCCCCAATTTCCTGGAGGAGAAGCTTCAAGTGATGCGCCAGCTTGTCGCCCGGAATGGGGCCTGGCCCGGTTTGCCGGATGGCGTAACCCGCGAGGTGAACGCGGTTTCCACTCTTGCGCTGCAAGAGCACGCCCTTCAGGTTGTGTTGTCCGAGATCGATGCCGACGGCGGAGTTAAGCGCTTTTGCCATTGGGGGTGAAAAAGGGAAGCGACATGGTGATAAGCAAGAACCGTGACACCCGCCGGATGCGACGATGCCAATGGTTTTTAGCCAGCCGTCGCGCAAAAGCAACCCGGGACTTCCCCGCGGCCGCCGTCCGGCTACTGGAAAATATCCTTCTGCTCGCTGATCCAGAGGAAGAGCGGAAGGTCACGGCCGTTCTTGATCACCGTCGCCACGGGGTCCTCCTGCATGGAGCTGGTCGCGATGCAGACCAGGAAAATGCGGAGGATTTCCATCGGCAACCACGCGCGCTCCGCGGCCGTCAGCGGCTGCGGTGCCGCCTCGTCGTATAGATCGACCCAGATTCGGGCATTGCTCCACGCCAGATCGGAGAAGCCCTTCATCCGGGTGCCCTGCACGTGGCGCAGATGCAGGATGATACTCTGCATGGCATACGCGATATCGAACAGGCGCTCGCGCTCCTGGACGAAATCAAAGTCGACCACGCCTGCGATCTGATCGGCGCGGTAGAGGACGTTCCAGAAATGGTAATCGCCGTGAATGGTCATCCACGGCAGGCTTCCGATAATGCGTGCGTAATCACCCATCAACGGCTCGAGTGAGCCCTGCGCCTGTCGGATGACCGCGAGCGCCGCCTCGGCCTGCGGATGCACGCCGATGTGGGCGGAGATCGTCGGCTCGGCCTCGCGCAGCAGCATCCAGCACTGCTGCGGGTTGGCGTCGTTGCGCATTTCCGGCGGGACTGGCGTGCGACCCGCCGCGGCCTTCTCGAGCATGCGGTGCAGGTCGCCCAATGCGCTCGCCGCCGCATTCATCCGCCGCCAGTCGCGATGAATGCCCGGGTCGTGCGGGATGAATCGGTGAATCTCCACGATGCGCTCGCCCCACGTGGTCCAGCTCTTGCCCGCACGCGACCGTACCACCGCCGCCGTCGGAAAATCATCCGCGCAGAGCTGGTCGATGAGATAGTGCAGGTACTCGACGCGCTCGACGAACTCCTCGCCGTGGCGGGCGCGCAGCAGGAAGGTGCCCTGGCCGGTGCGGAACGGATCCGTGGTGTTGCACTGGGTGTCGAGCGGACGATCCATCTGGACAATCCGACCAAGATCGAAATCATCGGCGAGCTTCTGCAACTGGGCGAGCGTGAGCTGCAGCGACGTCCGCGGCAGCAGGTGGTTGGCCGGATCGATGCGCGACGTGGGAATGAGGGCGTCGTCTTCCATGGCTCGGGGCGCCGGTTCAGAATCCAAAACCGGCACGAGGAATGATTATAGCGGGAGGCCGTGGGAAGGGAAGTCGGCCGCGTCTCGCCGGCGCGAATCCCCAAAAATTCCTAGCGCCGGGCGGGCGCCGAGGGTGGTGGAGGCGGCCGGGTCGGGGTTTCCAGTTTCACCGCCTGAAGTCTCGCAAAGCCCCAGATCATGACACCAAGGAGGAAAAGCAACACGAACACCAATGCGGTCCAACGCGCGACGTTGGCGCCGGCCGTTGCCTTGTTTGTGGCGAGCTTCGCGCGTTGCAGGGCCAATTCCTGTTCCATCAGTTTGATCATGGCTTCCGCATCGGCACGGGGAATCTTGGGCTCGTTGCTGGAAGAGGGGTTCGGGTTCATGCGGGTGTCTTCTATTCTCAGCACATAATATTCCGATCGGCAGTAAAAAATCAGCTTCGGAACAATCCGAAGTACCATTCGGCCAGGGCGGGGCCGATAAACAACCAGAGCAACGCGCCGACCGATAGATAGGGACCAAACGGCAATTGCCCATAAGGCGAGCGACCCCTCCATGGCACCATGGCGAGCCCGACGAGGGAACCCGCCATCGAGGCCGATGCGACCGTGAACAAGACAGCTTTCCAGCCGAGGAACGCGCCGATGGCCGCCAGAAAATTCACGTCGCCCAGGCCCATCGCCTCGCGCGGGAAGGTGGCCTCGCGCGCCACGCCCGAGAACGCGTCGAGCATGCGCAGCGGGTAGTTCGCCGTCCCCAACTCGATGCGGTTGTGGTAGCCGTGCAACGTCACGTTTTCATGCGTGCGACCCGCGATTTCGATCCGGTCGCAGACGAGGTCGAGGCGGTCGTTCTCGCGATCAAACATTTCGCTCCAACGCTCCGCGTCGTTGCCCATCGTGATCTGCGCGTCGTCATCCCCGTCTCGCTTCCAGGCGAATTTTTCCGGCGGGTCGAACGAGACGCGTTTGCGGCCGAACGCGATTTTCCCGACCTCAACGACCACCCGCAGCAGGCCGTAACCGACGGCGGCGCCAAAGAGCGACCACCCCGTGCCGGCGAGCCGCGTGGATTGATCCATCAGTTGCGGGAGCAGACAGCTGAACCCGAGGCCCGCCGCCACGCCGCCCGCGGTCAGCTCGTGCGGAATGATCATATGGTCGAGATCGATGAACGTTGCCGCCACCAGAATTGCCACGAAGACAAAGTACGGCGCGGCCAGCCACGGGTCGGCGAGGGCGAAGCGGAGCCAGACCGCCAGGAAAAGGGCGCCCGTGAGGAATTCCACGAGCGGATAGCGAATGGAGATCGGGCCGCCACAATCGGCGCACTTCCCGCCGAGCAACATCCAGCCGAGGATGGGAATGTTGTGCCGCACGCGGATGGGCTGGCGGCAATGCGGGCAGAAGGAACGCTTCGGCTCGTTCACCGAGAGGCCGAGTGGCAGGCGGTAGATGACGACATTCAGGAACGACCCGATGCTCGCGCCAAGCACGAACGCGCCGAGCGCGACGAGTCCGTCCAACGGCGACATGACAGGCATCGGCATGCTTTAATCGGCGCCGCGGACACGCTCTTTTTTTTCCTCCCACTCAGCCTGGAGCCGCCGTACCTCGCGTTGCAGCTGGAGCTGCAGGGCTTGGATCTCGTCGACCTCACGCTTCGCCCGAGCCTTGTCCAGTTCGCCGCCGAGAAAAACCTCCTTCTCCGCGATCTTGGATTTGTACATCGAGTCGAGTTCGGCGATTTCCGCGCGCTGGGCGTCGGACAATTTCACGGAGGGGGCCGCCTTTTCGAGGCGTTCCATGGCGAGTTCGTAGGCGGATTTCATGGGGAGTCGGCGATGTCGTCTCCATTCTTTGCGCCGGGTGACGGTCGCTTCAACTGCAATCTCGCGTCGCGGTTCGGCCGCGCGGGGCCCTGTCCCGGGCTTTCGGCCTCGACGGTTTGCGCGTAAAGTCCCGCGTGGCCGCCGACATCAAGCTCATCAGCACCGATTTCGACGGCACGCTTGTGCCGGCGTTCGGGGGCCCGGCGCCCTTTTCGGACGAGCTCATCGAGTTACTCACGGAACTGCGTCGTCGCGGTGTGCGCTGGGCGGTGAACACGGGTCGCTCGCCGGGGTTGCTCAAGGACGCTTGGGAGCATTGCGGCCTCAATTTTCATCCCGACTTCGC
This sequence comes from Verrucomicrobiota bacterium, assembly GCA_025353105.1. Taxonomy (GTDB): domain Bacteria; phylum Verrucomicrobiota; class Verrucomicrobiia; order Chthoniobacterales; family SZAS-18; genus SZAS-18. The sequence goes on along the minus strand of JANXRG010000102.1, from coordinate 17,496 downwards.
CCTGACCAGCGAGCGCGACGTGTACCGTCCCTGCGATCAGCGCGTGGGGGAATGGGTCGACTACGGCGATTGGAACCAGCAAACCCTCGCCGCGCACCGCGAACTTTTCACCGCGGCGCAGCCGTTGCTGCTCGAGGCCATTGAAGTCATCAAATCGCGGTCCCGCGCGCGGATTCTTTACAACTTTGATCACGTCAACGGTCCCTCCGAGCCGGCGGGCCTGATGACGAAGACCGACGTGGAGATGGATTGGGTGGTGGATTACATTGATTCGCTCAAGGCGCAGTTGCCCAAACTGCACTACCAGCGCAACAGCATTTACCTGCGCTTCTGCCACGTCGATTACGACAAGGGCACCGCGCTCGCGGAATTAGGCCGGTTGCTGAACATTCCGTCCGAATCGATCTTCGCTGCGGGCGATCATTACAACGACCTCCCGATGCTCGACGGCCGTGCGGCGAGGCACGTGGCCTGTCCGGCGAATGCGATCCCCGCGGTGAAGCAGACGGTGCGCGGCGCGGGTGGACACGTCTCCGCGGCCGAGGATGGCTACGGTCTGGTCGACGCGCTCAAGCGGCTCTTCGCCTAAAGCTCATTCCTTTTCCGGATCCATTTCCTCGGTGCTGACCGGCGGCGGTGTCGGCAGCGCTTCGGTCGATTTTACGAAGGCATCCAGCCGTGCGATCTGCTTCCGGTCGGCGTCCATGAAGCGCGCGACGGTGGCCAATCCGGCGAGCAGCAGAACGGCCAGCACGATCACCCACCCGCCGCCGTGCAGCGGAAGATCCCCGGATTTCACATTGGGAGCGCCTTTGGCCATCGGGAACCCTATCGTCGATGCGCCTGATGCGCGCAAATGACGGCGCGCCGTCGACCGTGGACGGACCCGCGGACTCGGGCGTATGCTCGACGCCCTTCCCCCGCATGCACGTTCAACCGCCGACACCTCCCCGCTGGAAGGTGACCGTCGTGCTCACCGTGGGTGTGCTGGCAATATCGTCCGCGTCGATCTTCGTTCGGTTTGCTTTTGCGGCGGGCGGCGAAAAATCCTTCGGCCTCTCGCTGCTGCTTGGTGCCGGACGGCTGCTGCTCGCGAGCGCGTTACTGCTGCCCGCTTGGATTTCCCTGCTGCGGCAGCCGGCGATTCCGCGCCGCGCCCTGTGGCTGTCGGCTGTCTCGGGGATCGCCCTTGCACTGCATTTCGCGACTTGGTTCACGTCCCTGGCGTACACCACGGTCACCGCGAGCACGGTGTTGGTCACGCTCGGGCCGGTCTGGACCGCGGTGATCGGGACCTGGATGGGCATTGAGCGTTTGAGTGCGAGGTCGTGGGCGGGCATCCTGCTCGCGCTCGGGGGAGCGTTGCTCATTGGCCTCAGCGATTCGCAATCGGGCGCTGACACCATGGCTTCGAATCCGGTCCTCGGCGATCTTCTCGCGTTCGCGGGCGGCGTGCTGGCGGCCGTCTATCGTCTGCTGGGTCGCGGGGCGCAGCGCGGTGGCCTCGCGATCGGCGCGTATGCTGCCGTAGCCTACGGCGTTGGCGGATTGCTCCTACTGCCGGGACCCGCTCTGTTCGGTTTGCCGCCCGGTCTCCCGGCGTACACGCAATATAATCTGGCCTTCTATTTTTGGCTTGTGGTGCTCGCGGTCGTGCCGCAGCTCGTCGGGCACACGAGCACGAACTGGGCGGTGCGCTGGTTCTCCCCGACATTGATTTCGCTGCTCGTCCTCTTCGAGCCCGTGGCGTCCAGCGTGCTCGCATGGCTGTTCTTTGGCGAGGTCGCCGGGGCCGCGGTCTGGCTCGGTGGCGGCGTTGTGCTGGCCGGTGTCGCCCTCGCCACTTCGCGCGGACTCGAGGGTTGACGCGGACCCGCACGTCAATCCTTCCGGATCAATCCGTCGAGACCATCAAAGCAGATGCGCGACCAGCTCTCCAGCGCATCGTAGCGCGGCCGAAGTTCTTCCGGCGTGAGGAACTCGAGATCGGTGATCTCACTTTCCCCGGGCTGCACCGCGGAGGTTTCGAGTTCAAAGACGTGCACCACGCCGAGATGCACGCGACCAACGTCGCTCGAATCGTCGTTCAGCAACGCCCGGACGCTTTCGCGAAAGGTTCCTTCGAACACGATTTCCTCGGAGACCTCGCGCCGCACGCCGTTGCGGTACGTGGCGGAGTTGATCCGGGGCGAATCGAGGTCGGAAAGATTCACGTGGCCACCGATGCCGATACTCCCTTTGGCGGCGAGGCGCTGTTCGCCGGTTTTCTGGCCGCGGACGTAATGCAGGATGCGGCCGCCATTTGTGACGAGCGCGTACGGGATGATCTGCTTGAACGAAGGATCATTTTCCGCCGCGGGGCGACTCAGAAAACTTGCGTGAGCCGGATCGAGGATGGCCTCGAGGTATCGGTCGGCTTCAAAACAAAGCCCCTCGAATGCCCCGAGTTCGTCGAAAAGTGTGCGGGGAATGACGAGCACCGATTCCTCGGCGGGCGGCGCGGATGGCGAAGACATTTTGGGCGGAGTTTTGGTGGAATCTCGAGAAAGGATGAGGCTGACGCCGATCCGGCATGGCTCTTGCAGTGACAGGTCGAGCCATGATGTCCGCTATTGCCATCGACCCGAATTAAATCCAGTCCAAACATCTCCGACGAGGCCTTGTCAACCAGTCCCGCCGCCGCTCTACTAAGGGATCGCTCACGGGAGAATAATTCCTCATGCCTGTAGCCGGTGCCCTGCACGATTTTCCACTCACCGACGTCGTCAACGCGGTGCGCTTTTCCGTGGGCCGGCTGGTCTTTACGCGGGTGCCAAACCTCGGGCAGTTTGAACTCGACCTGCAGGAGGGATCGGTGCGCGCGTGTCGCGTCGGCCCCGACCACACGCGCGTCACGGACCTCTCGAAGGTCGTCGACAAGCTGGTGCTGGTGAATCTGGGCCGCACCGGCGAATTCGCCTTTCACCCCGTGCCTCCGCCGTCGCTCGAGCAGTTGTGCAATTTCTCGCTCGACGCGATCGTCCTGGAGGTTGTCTCGCGATCGGACGAAATCCGCGGATCGACCCACCTGTTTGCACTCCCGGAGCGAAAATTTCGGCGCACGCAGATTGAAGTGGGTGAAATCGATCGTGATTTGCGCGGGTTCCTGCGCCAGGCGTCGGCCATGCTCCGGCGCGATGCCTCGGCCGACGAAATCGCCGCGTCCACCGGGATGGCGGTGCTCCAGGTGCAGCTCTACCTGCTCAAGTTGGCGGAGTTTGGTCTGGTGGACCTGGCTGACCCCGCCGACATCGACGGACCCGCCGCGGGGTCCACGTCGGAAATTCCGGCTCCGCCGGATTCACCCGTGGGTCCGGCCAAATGGTTTTATCTCGACCGCGACAAGGAGATTGGTCCGGTGGCGGAGGAGGTGATCCTGCACCGGATCAGCGCAGGACAAATGCAGCCAGCGAGCATGATCTGGCGGCCGGGCCTGAGCCGGTGGACATCGTACGAGGACGTCCATGCCGCGGACCTCGCCGACGCGGCGCGTCCGGGCCCACGCGCCGCGACCAGCCGAATCGGGAAACGGCCGGCCGACGATCCCCTCGGGACCGCTCGCTGCCACGTCTGCCTGAAAACTCTTTCTCGCGAGCAGATGATGTACTATCAGGACCGCTGGATTTGCGAGGCCTGCCGTCCCGATTTTTTCCGGAATCTCCCGAAACTCGGTGTGCACTTCCGCGCCGTGCGGCGGGCCGTCGCGCGCCTGCCGTGGCGACTCGGAGCCTGGGTCATCGATATGCTGCTTTACGTGATCATCGCCAAGTCCACGTGGATCCTCCTCGCGAAGACGGGTGTGATTGAACCCGGCTATTTTCTCGCCCCGAATTTTCTTCTCGCCGAGTTTGTCGGCGCGCTGGTGTGGTGGACGGTCTTCGTCTGGGTCGGGGGCACCACGCCCGGCAAGTGGGCCCTGCACCTGCGCGTCGTCACCGCGGACACCGACGAACGCGCCGGATTCGGCGCCGCACTCAAGCGCGCGTGCAGCTCGGTCATTCCGTTTGGATTTCTCGTCGCGTTCTTCAACCCGGAACGACGGGCTCTGCACGATTACCTCGCCGGCACGCGGGTCATCCGCTGGGTGATGGAAACCTGACCCATGCGCGCTCCCGCCCCCGTCGCCTCGCCCGCGCTCCGCCGATTCGTTCTCCGGCAGTCGCGGCTCGGGATGTTCACCCGCTGCCTGATTCTGCTGGTCGTGCTCGGCGCGCTCGGCACGTTTTGCTTCACCTGGTACCGCGACCGTTTTATCACGCAGCTTCGAGACCTGACGGATGCCACGCCGGCGATTCAGCCGACGCGGCTCTCGATCGAGGGCGACATGCGCCTCTTCAAGAAGCGCTGGCGGGATTTCTCGGCGGCGAAGCCGGCGGACGAGGCGGTCTTTGATCTGACGGAGGACGATCTCCGCTCGCTGCTTCGCTCGAAGACGTCCCTGGCGGACCGCGCCGAGCTGCGCCTCGTGCGCGATCACGCCGAAGTTGCCTTCACGCTTCCGCTCGGTGAAGTGTCATTTCTGGCCGAGCGCTTTGCCGGCCGGTACCTCAATCTTTCGGCGACCATGACGCCGAGTCTGACCGAAGGCATCGCCCGCGTCGCGATTTCGCAAGCCGCAAGCGGCGGGAAGAATCTGTCGGAAGACCGGCGCAAGCTCCTTGAGCTTGCCTGCTCCGCGTGGATCTACAATGCGCTCGTTCCGCAGCGCGAGGTCCTGGCGCGGGTCAAGCAGGTTCGCATCGACAACGGCGTGATATATTTGCGGCAATAGGACAGATCAGCGCGCCCGGGTGCCTGCGCAGGATCCTCTTCCCCTCGTGGCGGCAACGGGAATTTCGAATTACTATCGCGGTTTCTGCCGCAAGTCGGCCACGTATGCTCACGGAACTTCTTCGGAAATTGCAGCACGAGCGGAGCGATCTGACCGCCGACGAAATCGCGACGGCGCTCGCAGCGTTGATGTCGCCGGATAATGACGATGAAGTAAAGGCGGCCTTTCTTCTCGCGCTGCGCACCAAAGGCGAGACCGCGGCGGAAATTTCCGCGCTGGCCAAGGCGTTGCTCGCGTTCTCCGTCGATCCCGAGATCGACTTCCAGCGGCTTGCCGGCCCGGTCATTGATTTGTGTGGCACCGGCGGCGACGGGCTCGAGCTCTTCAATGTTTCGAGCGCAGCGATGTTCGTGCTGGCGGCGGGCGGGGCATGCATCGTCAAGCACGGGAACCGCGCGATCACCTCTCGGAGCGGCGGCGCCGATGTCCTCGCGGAACTGGGGGTGCCCATCCGGCTGCCGCCGGCGCGGCTCCGCGAAAGCCTCGAGCGCCACGGCCTGGGGTTCATGTTCGCGCCGGACTACCATCCCGCCTTCCAATCGATTGCGCCGGTGCGACGGCTGCTCGCGGAGCGCGGCGAACGCAGCGTGTTCAACCTGCTCGGCCCGCTGCTGAATCCCGCCCGCCCGCCGCGTCAGTTGACTGGGGTTTTTTCCGCGGAGCTCGTGCCGGTCTTCGCCGAGGTCTTTGCGAATCTTGGGCGCACTTGCGCTTGGGCCGTGCACGGCTGGGTCGACGCCACGCGCGGCATGGATGAAATCTCGCCGCTGGGTCCAAGTGACGTGGGCCGCGTCGAGCTCGGCGTGGTCACGCCCGGTCGAATCGAGGCCGCGGAATTTGGCCTTCCGCCGGTGGCGTCGCTGGCGGACTTGCGGGGCGGCGAACCCGCCGAGAACGCGCGCCTGATTGTCGGAATTCTGCGTGGTGAAATCACCGATGCACGGCGCGACTTCGTGGTCATGAACGCCGCGGCGGGTTTCGTCGTCGCCGGTCTCGCCGACACCCTCCCCGCCGGCGTCGCGCTCGCCCTGGAGCAACTCGCCAGCGGCCGCGCCCTCGCCAAGCTCGAGGCCGCGCGGACCGCGTGACAACTTCTTCTTCCTTGTTCCCTCTTCCTTCCTCCATCTCTTCAATGCTCACCGGAATCGGCCTGGGGTCCAACATGGGCGACCGCCTTGCAGCCCTGCAGGCCGCGCGCGCGCGGATTCTCGCGCTGCCGGGGGTAAGGGGATCCGCGCGGTCGGCGCCGATATTTGAGAGTGATCCGGTGGATTGCGAACCAGGCACTCCGGGATTCTTGAACACGGTGATCGAGATCGAGTACGATGGTCACCCGGTGACGCTGCTCGACGCGCTGCGCGCCATCGAGGTCGCGATGGGCCGGCCGTTGAAGCACCCGCGCAACGTCTCGCGCCGGATCGACCTGGACATCTTGTACGCGGGAAATCTCTCGCTGCGGAACGAGGAGATTGCGATCCCTCATCCGCGTCTCCATTTGCGTCGGTTTGTCCTGGCGCCGCTGGCGGAGCTTCGCCCGCAGCTCGTGCTGCCGGGTCAGGCGAAAACGGTGGCGGCGCTGCTCGCGGATCTCGGAGCGGATGTTTCGACGCGTCGAATGCAGGCTGAGTGGTGAGGTCGAGCGCACGCGAACCAGGTTCCTAGTTCACAGGGAAAATCCTAGAAGCTCAGCAGGGCGTAACCGCGGTTCTGGTAGGTCATGAGGACGATCAACCCGTCGCTCGCCACCGAAACGTCGGGCGAAAGCGTTTTCGGATCGATCTTGTCCGAGACGAGATTTTGCCCGCAGACAAACAATTCAACTCCCCGGTCTCGCAGCGTCTTGAGGACTTTCAGGTTGGGATTGCTGACGCCGAACTTCGCCTGGTAACTCGCGTCATCACGAATGCCATCCAGCGCGGCACCATGGAAGACCAGCGCGAACTTCGCACGTCGCAGCGATACGCCAGCGACGGCCAACGCGTTGAGCTCGGACGCCGCCATATTGATCGCGGGAACCAGTTCGGTCGGTTTGTCGGCGGCCCGGGTCGCGTCAAAAATCGCGCGATAGGTCCGGCTATTCGTGGGCGGAACTGCCGCCCGGGGGATGACTACGTAACCGTCGGCCTCCGGGACCACTGGGGCTTTGGCGGGCGGCCAATCCGCGGCGGACGCGAAAGCAGCAGCGACCAGGGCGGACAGCGTCGCGAGGATGAGGCGATGGAAAGTTCTCATGCCTCGAGTTTTAGCGGAACCCTCCGGAAATTGAAAGCTCGCGGACCTGCGCAGTCGCGCTGGCGACCCTCACGTGGAGATGACGGCGGTTTCCGCAGAAATCCGGTTCCTGTTACTCCGCCGACGGTCCTCGTTCGGCTCTTACCAATCGAGCCCCAGGTTCGCGAGCTCGCGGTGCAGGGCGCGCAGGTTCCAGCGCGTGACCGTGCCGTCTGAAGCCGTGACGAAAATGAACTCTTCGTCGGGGGAAAACATGAGCGTGGCTTGGCCATCCAGCGGGTCCGGCGGTTCCAACACTGCCAGCGCCCGCGCGCTGGACGGGTCGATCAGGTGGATGCGGTCGCCGGCGAGCATGGCAAGCACGTTTCCCTTCGGCGAGTAGACCGCCCATTCGCATTCGTCGGCCGGCTCCCCGCTGAGTGGCGGTCCCGGCTTGAGAGAAGGAAGTTCAAAGAGTCCGCCGCCGCGATTTCCGTTGGCGAAGAATTGGTGGCTGTCCGTTCGAAGCGCAGCGACGCCGCTTTCACCCAATTCGTCGAGGTCACGCACCAATGCGCCGGAGCCGGCCGACCACAATTTCACCACCTCCTTTTCGCCACTGAAACCGTCGGTGTTGGTGATTGCCCAAAGCCCGTCCGCGCTGAGCGTGACCTGCCGGGCGCCCGGCGCCGGCTTGAGCACGACGCCAGGAGTTTCGGGCGACTCCGGCGAGATCAGTCGCACCAGGTTGCCGCGCGGTGAGGTCAATCCGAGCACGCGTCCGTCGGCGCGAATGCCGCTGAGGAGGAATCCCTCCGCCTTGTCCAGCACCACCGGGTCGCCCAGCTTCAAGCGCTCTCCAGCCGCGCCTCCTTCCTCCCACCTGTAGTCGCGGCGAATCAGCGCGGTCGTAAAGCTCGACACGAAAAGGGCGCCGCCGCGCGGATCAAAGGCCGCCGTCTTGCGTGCCCTGCCATCGAACTCAATCGCCACGAGCTCCCCGCCGCGATTCGCGTCGATCACGTGCACGGCGGCATTGGTCGTGGCGGCGAGCAGTTTTCCATCGGGCGAGACATCGAGCGCGCCGATGACCGATGATTCCTCGCCGGCATCGGGCGGCGGAGCGTGCAGGACCGTCCACGCTTCCGGCGCGTGGAGCCGCAAGATCAGCGGCTCGGTGGCGTACGAACCGGTGAACAGGCGCGATCCATCCGCGCTGAAACGCAGCACCGGCTCGCGGCCTTGCGCGGGCAGATGGACCAGCGGCCGGCCGTCACGCGCGGACCAAAGCCGAATCGTGTTGTCCTCGCCGGTGGAGGCGAGCAGCAGCCCGCCGGGCTGGAAGACAACCTGGGAGATGCGGTTGCGGTGACCGCGCAGAATCTGCCGGGGCGCACCTGACGCGGCATCGGAGAGATGAATCAATCCGTCCTTCCCTCCGCTCGCCAGCGTTTTCCCGTCGGAGCTGAAGTCGGCGCTGATCACGACAGCGCCGTGGGGCACCGCAGACACCTGCCGGCCGGTTGCAAGATCGAAAACCCGCACGTCCTTGGCGTCGCGACCAATCACCGCGAGACGTTGACCGGCGGGATCGTAGGCGAGGAAGGAGGGCACCGATCCCGTGGCCAGCCGCCCGATTTCCCTGCCATGATCGCGCAGATCGTGAAAGCTCACGCCGCCGGCTGGCAGCCCCAGCGCCAGCACCTGTCCGTCCGGGCGCAGCGCGCAATCGGTCGCGAATGTCGGATCGATTCCGCCGGTGGGTCGATCGGTGAATTCGCAAACCAGCGTGGCCGCATTCAGATCCCAGACGCGCAATCGATCACCGGGCAGATGCCGCACGGCGAGATAGCGGCCGTCGCCGGCAAACGGCGTGAGGAAGCACGCCGCCGCCGCGCCGTCCGGGGCGGGCAGCGTGATCGGCGCGCTTTTTTCCTCCAGCCCGCGGATCGTGATTTCACCCGGCGCGGTTTCCGCGGCGTAGCGCTGATTGACGGGATCGAAGGCCACGGACGAGGCGGCGCGGCTGCGCGAGGGGAGAGTTTTTTCCACCTGCAGATCCGCTAGCGCGAGCGCGGCAATCGCCTCGGTGCGCGCCTCCGCGGTGGGTTCGAGCGCCGCGGCCTTGCGCAGCGCCGCGAGGGCGTCGAGGCGCTGGCCCGCCCGCGCGGTGCGCCGCGCGGCGCGCGCCTGGGCGATGTACGAATCGCGCAGTTTGATCGCGCCTTCCTTCTCCGCCGCCACCGCCTGGTCGCGCGAGCGCGCGATGCGCACGGCCGCAATGACGGAGATCACGCTCACTGCCACGAGGGCGAGGGCCAGGGCGCCGGCGAGGCCCGCCGCCATGGGATTGCGCCGCGCCCAACGACCAAGCTGGACCGGGGCGCTGGCTGGTCGCGCGAGGATCGAACGGCCGGCGAGGAACCGTTCGAGATCAATCGCGAGCGCCTCGGCCGTGGCGTAGCGCGCCGCCGGGTCCTTCTCGAGGCATTTCAGGCAAATGGTTTCGAGGTCTGCCGGGATGGCGCGATTCAGCGTGGATGGCCGAGTCGGTGATTTTTCGGCGACAAGACGCAGCGTCTCGACCACAGAATCCCCAACGAAGGGCGGCCGGCCGACCAGCAAGTCGTAGAGCACTGCTCCCAGTGCGTAGATGTCGGTGGCGGTGGTGAGCGCGGCCGAGCCGCCGCGGGCCTGTTCCGGCGCGAGATAATTTGGCGTGCCGAGCACGGCCTGCGAGAGCGTCAGATCGCTGGACCGCTCCAGCCATTTCGCGAGTCCGAAATCGCTCACGAAGGGCTCGCCCTGCGCATCGAGCAAAATGTTGCCGGGCTTGAGATCGCGATGCAGGATCCCGCGCAGGTGCGCGTGATGCACAGCGCGCGCGACGATGGCCATCAGCCGGGCCGCCGCCGGCGGGAGCATCGGCTTCGCGGCCGCCGCGAGACTGCCGCCTTCGGCAAATTTCATGCTGAAGTAAGGCGCGCCATCGCGCTCGCCGACCTCGTAGATTGGCAGCACCGCCGGATGATCGAGGCTGGCCGCTGCCTCGGCCTCGGCGCGAAATCGTTCTTTCATGCCACTTGATCCCAGCAAGTGCGGCAGGATGGTTTTCAACGCCACGATGCGCAGCACGTCACGCTGCCTCGCGCGATAGACGACCCCCATGCCGCCCCGCGCGATTTCCTCCAGCAGATCGTAGCGGCCAAACCGGCCGACGGACTCGCGCGCTGGATCTTCCCACCACGCCCCGTCGTCGTCCACCGCGGCCTCGGGTCCAACCTCGATGGCAATGTCCAGCAGGCTGGCGGCCGACTCCTTCTTGATCGGCGGCTCCGGCGGTGTGCTCGAGGACGAACTCATGGCGTGATTCTAAGCGTGGAGAGCTTGTCGGCTCACTCGTGATTGCGACACCGCATGGCGTGGGAAGTTCACCGAATTGGCGATTGCCGGTTTCGAGATTTCTGCGCGGCTGGTGCTCAACGCGATCGCGGTCAGGGCAGGATCTCGGCAAGGACGCCGCGCAAATGCCGCAGTTCGGAGTCGACTTCTGCGGGGTCAGAGAGGGTGCGAGCCACCTCGCGCCGCAGCAAAGTGCCGAACTCGCGGCGCAGGCGATGAATCAACGTCTTCCACGCCCCGGTACCCATCCCCAGCGCCGCCGCGGCCTGCTGGTAGGACTCGGCGTGTCCCTCGCCCGTCAAGAAGGGTCGCGCCGCAGAAAAAGCCGAGCTCTTGCCGCGCGTCTCCGCGTCGGCGGCGAGCTGGGCCATGGCCCGCTCCACCACGGTCAGCGCCCAGCGCTCCTCGAACGCGCGCTCGGGCGTCGCCGCGGTCGTCAGTTCCGGCAGCCCATGGGCTTCAAGCAATTTCATGTCCAACGATACGATCTCGCGATTTCCACCGCGTTTTTGCGTGTGGCTGCGCTGCCATTCACCGGCCATGTAGCGAATGAACGATCCCAGCAGGAACGCCCGGAAGCGCCCGCGCTGCGGGTCCGCCCGCGCAAACGCGCGCGTTTCGATGAAATGCAAAAAGAATCCCTGCACCGCATCCTGCGCGTCGGGCGGCGATTTCCCGCGCCTTCGCGCGAATGCGTAAAGCGGCGACCAATAGCTGCGGCAAAGATCATCGAGCGCGTCGTCCGCCCCGGCCACGTCATCGCCCTGCACGGACGCGAGCACCAGGTTCCATTGCGTGGTGTGAAAGCCCGCTTGCGTGAAATTGGCTGATGCCCCTTCGCTGACCATCGTGGAAAAGAGTTAAGGTTCGCCAACCAAGGTTGCGAGTCGAATCGACGGCGGGTCGAAATGACGGAACAAAGGCGCGCCGCGCGCCTTTTCCCGCTTCTGTGTAAAGCGTGGTTGCTCATGCACTTCGGTGCAGCACGAGGTCGTCGGGCCCGCCGGGCAGCGGCCGGGCGCCGTTCCTTCAAGGGGGCCCCTTCGCTTCAGCCCTTCAGGGCGGGGCCCCTTTTTCCCATCGACCCGTCCACAAGGTTTTATGAAACTTCGCGTTCGAAAACCGGAGAATAAGGATGTGAGACGAGCTATCCCGACCGTGGTCACGCAGGGCCGCACCCGCACCAGACGGGTGGCGGGCCTCACGCTTGGCCTGTTCGTCGCAGTGCTTTCCGCCCGCCTTGTCCACGCGCAAATTGGCGGCGCGACGGCGAACGCGATTACGAATTACACCGGGATTGAGGTCAGCACGAACGGGACACTCGATCCACTGCCGGTAAACGGAGATTTTAAGCTCACTGGCCTCGGGGGCACCGTGACGTCCACCTACCGCATGGGTTTTCAGTTACGGGACAGCGGTGGGGTGAGCGTCAGCGGACCGGAGGTTTTCTCCACGCCTTTCACCCATACCTTTCCTGCGCGCGAGGTGTTCACAGGTTCCATTCCGAAGACGCTCTTTCCCGCCGGGCTGAACACCGGCGGGACCTACACGCTGCGGACGCAGCTCTATAAACAGACGAGCCCCGGCGTTTTCACGACGCAGGGCTTTGCCACGGATCACACCTATCGCTTTGACGTCGTCGATTCGGCCGCGTCCAACGCGGTGGCCGTGTGGCTGGAGAGTCCGACCGTAAGCCGGTCCTATGCGGTGGCGACGATCGTTGGACGCGAGTCGTTTCAGGTCGACGTCCAGGGCATCATCGGCCGGCGCGACCAGCTTGGCAGTCCGGTGTCCACCGACAATTACCAGGTCAATTTTGACGCCCAAATTAGGTCCGAGACCACGCTCGCCGATGTTCCGCTGGTCAATTCGCGCACGACCATCACGGTGCCTTTGCCGAATCACGACGCGCTCGGCAACCCGGCGAGCCTTCCGCTGTCCAACACGCTCATGCTGCAGCCGGCCGGGCAGCTTGATTCAACCGACAGCTACACGGTGACCGTGAAGGTGTCGTATACCGGGCCGGACAATATCGAGTCGACGCCCGACCCCAACGCCTTGAGCGGTCAGCGGCTTTTGCATTTCAACGGCACCCTTTTATTCGGTGCCGTCTCGGCCACGATTGGCGCGCTTTCGAACGAACCCGTGCCCTTGGGCACCGTGCCCATGGTCGGTGAGAACACGATCATTGATTTGGCGCCTGACGGCGCGGTCCTGTCTGCGTTTCCGTCGTATATCGTCACCGGGGCCGGCGACCTCAATGTCCTGTTGAAGATCGATGGCACTGCCGTGGTCACGATGGGAAGCGCGTTCGTCGGCGCACCGACGCCGACGGATACGGGCTCGATCAACGGCGTGACGTTTTCACGTCAGAATGTGATCCTCGGCCCTACCGGCGCCACCGCCAGTTTCCTGACCGTCAATTTTCCCGCCGGCCTCGGTGTGACCTACGCCACGACCGTTCGACGACTGCTGGGGAGTTACCTCGCCTACAACGTGCCGCTTGATGGAAATTTGCAACCGACGGGAGGGACGGTTGCATTCCTACCCTCAACGATTGACGCGACGCATCTTTACGTGGTGCATGACGACTTGCCCGTCTATTTCGAGTGCTCGGGCATCACCTGGGATCCCAATGCCGGCACCTTTCGATTGGCGCGCAGCGGGAGCCGCTATGTCCGCCGCGGTGAATTGAGCCTGCTCTCTCTAAACCGCGGGACCCTAACGGATCCCACCGCCGCGGATCGTCCGTCGAACGAGGGATACTTCCAGTTCGTCGACGGTTCCGCGGGGGCAGACATCGTCATCACCGCGGACGCGCAGGGCCGTGCCGTCCTGACGACCGCGCACCTGGATTTGGTTTCCGGAAATTTCATCGCGCATTTTCCACTGGGGACGAATGTCGCGTGGGGACAAACGGGCGCGGTCGTCGTGCAGGATGGCGCGCTCGATTTGACGCAGAGCTCGCTGCCGGGCGCGTCCGATGTCGCCTTTCACAGCTGGCCCGGCGCGCCGGCCAATCCGCCCGCGCCCATCCCGCCCGCCTTTGTCGGTCCGGACGACACGTTTACATTCACGCCCGCCGCGGCGACCTGGAATTTCACCGCCGATGGCGGACTGCGCGCGGAAGGGACGACGGTGCCGGTGCCGCTGCGCTGGGGCGCCAGGGCTGACGCCACCTTTGCTGACGTCACGGGCAATTTTTCGGTCGCCGACGCCCACCTGCCGGGCCACGTGCTGCGCGGGGCGCTCGCCACCACGCTCGATGACAATCGCCCGGGTGAGCTGCTGCTGACCGGCTCCGGCCAGCCGGGAGACGCAAGCTACGTCGAGCGTCCGGGCGATGCGAGCTACGCGATTGGCGCCGCGGACTATGCTGGGCTGAATTTCCGCGTGGGCAGCGACGGCGCGCAAACCGCCACAAGCGAAATTGGCGATGCGACGCTCGGACCGTATGCACTGCGCGGCACGAGCAAGTACTACGCGCGGCCCGCTGGCGTGAGTGGAATCCATGAGGCGGTGACCTCCTCGTTCGCCGGCCTAGCGGGTGCGCTGACCGTGCATGGGTTTGCGCTTTCGCTGAGCAATTTTCAGCTCTCGTTCCTGGACAATATTGTGCACGAGTCACTAATCACCGGGAGTGTCAGCGTGCCGGGCGCGCGGCCCACCCTCGCCGGATTTGTACAGCCCTTTGATCGCCTGACGCTGACAGACAAGGGCGAGCTGGGCCCAATCACCATCCCGTTGCCCAACAACTTCCTGCACAATCTGACCTACTGGCGCGCTCAATTTCATCCGCTGGCGGGGAATTTCCAGCAGAAGCCGGCCGACGCGAGCAGGTGGGCGCTCATCTTCGGCGCGGAGGTCTTTCTCCCCGGCGTGGTGAAAGAACCGTTGCGGGGCGGTCTCGGTTTTTATCCCGGGGGGAATCTTGTGGCCGCCAGCGAAGGTTTTCCGGGCGTGAGTTCGCGGCTCAAGCCGCCGAAAACGATTGGTCTGCACGGCACCGGTTCGCTGCTCAGCGCGTCGCGTCCCGCTTTCTCTGCCCAGCCCGTCTCCGACATCTATTTCACCGACGCCGGGCCAGGTTCGCCCGATTTGGGTTTCGTCGCCTTCGCAGGAACCGTGAGCGTGCCGTTTTTCCGCGACCTGAAAGTTCACGTGCTGGCGCGTGCGACTGGCGGAGACACTAATGTGCGGTCGGGCTGGGGCGTGCCCGGCAATGATTTTTTCAGCAACACCAAGTTTGACCAGGAGAACCGCGGTTTTCCCCCGGGCGTGTTGTTAACTGATTATGAAGACCCGGCGCTGCCGCCGTCGCCTCTCTCGCCAACTCCCTACAATCCGCACGCCAAGCAAAACTGGCTCGGAGTCGTGAATTTTGATTTTCCGCTGAGGTGGGATGCGGCGCTGCGGCGCTTCGTCTCGACCACGCCCCAAGAGGAACGGTTTCTCGTCTTCAAGAGCCAGCGCGTGATCAGCCAGCTCGTCCCCTCGGGAGCGGACATTCGCTTCGGTCTGCAATTTGAAGGCTTACCCCGGGTGAATCTCGCAGGACTCCTCACCGATGAGGGCGAGTTGACGAATAAGCTGACCGGCCTGATACCGCACGGCGCCGAGCTCGTCGCCGCGGTCCATGCCTTTGATCTCCTGCTGAGCGGGCAGAGTGATCAACTCATCACCAATGGCGTGGACGCCGCGCTCGACGTCTTCCTGACCCTCCTGGTGGATCAATTGAAGGTGGTCGCTCCGTCGGCCAGCGCGGCCAGCGCCTACCTTTCCGTCCCCGTCAACGGTAGCAACGCCCTCCAACTCCAATTAAAAAACATTGTCGGCGTTGCCACCGACGCGAACTCCGTGATGAGGGACATCAGCGATGCGCTAAGGAAAATCGACGACGGCCTGGCGGCGGCCGACGTGATCCTGGCCAAGGACGGCATGGGCAAACGCGGAGCCTTTCTCCTCTCCACCCTGTCGCTGTGCAGCGCGCTGGGCGGGCTCGACGTCGGCCCCGGGGATCCGGTTTACATGCAAATCGACAATCTCATCAACGTGCAGCTCGCCTCCACCCTGGACGAGTTGCAACGGGCGGTGAACGACGTGCATGCGCTCGTGAGGGACGCGCGCGCGTCCGTCATGCCCATCCAGGGTCTGATTCAGGGCGCGCTCACCTCCGTCAATGCCGTGGGCGGCACGCTGCCCAACGAGGTGGCGGGAGCGATGCAGGACTATTTCGCGAAGGCGTACGATCCCACCGGCAACTACGTGGTCGAAATGGCCGCCTCCGGAAAACTGCAGGCCGACCTCAAGCGCGCGGCCCACGAGGTCATCAACCAGTCAACTTTTGTCACGGATCTGCAATCGACCGTGCGCGGTCTGGTCGAACCGTTGAGTGATCAATACACCGACGCCTTCCATCAGATTCACGGCGTCCTGAACGACGTCGTGCGCTCGGCGCTCAGCGACCTGACCAACACCGTACTCGAAGCGGTGAATGAAAATGTCGCCAACGCCAACAAGGCGATCGGCGGTTTCAGCGACGCCTTTCGTCTCACGCGCATCAACGGCACCGCGCGCGTCATCGGCAACGTGCTTGACCGCGCGCATGTCGAAGCCATCGCCACCTTGAATGTCGGCGGTCCGCTAACCTTGCGCGGGTCGCTCGATTACCAGCATTATCAAGCCAGCCAGCCCGTGCCCGCCTGCGCGGTCGGCGGGATCCCGGATGGCGCGGTCGTGATCACGACGACCCTCGATGGAAACGCCTCGATCGCCGGCTGCCCGCCCGTCCACGCGCATGCCATGGGCCAGTACACGATGAGCAGCACGGGCGATCCACTCGCTGTCTCCGGTTCGCTCTCGTTGGACTCGGATGTCCATCTAGACATCGTCAATTTGAAGCACGCGGAGTTCGATTTCGCGTTCGGCCAGGGCGACAACTACCTCTACGCGCAGGGCGCCGGCAGCATTCTGATTTTCGATGTCGACGTGAGTTCATTCGTCGGACGCACTTCCGACCCGGCGATCCTGAAGAAGGTCGACCCCCTGATCGATCCGTTGCTGAAAGGCTTTGGGATTGACACCTCGATCGATGTACCCTCCGGCCGCTACCTGAATCCGGTCACCGGTTTCTATTTCCACGCCTTGGGTGGCGTGTCGCTCAACCGGATTCTGGCCATTCCCGACGATGTGGTCAAACTGCAGGCCCGCGGGGGCCAGGGTAACTTTGCGTTTCTAGTTCCCGCGGCGGGAGGATCCTTCGTGACCCCCGGCCTGCGTTGGGATCTTGGCATCGGCGTCGGCATCTTTGGTGTGACGGTCGATGTCGACCTGCATACGCTCAACGGCCTCGGCCTTGGGCCCGTTTCATTGGCGAGCACCGACGGCATTGCGGATATCGCCAAGTCATTGTTCCCGGCTCCGATTCCGTTGGCCTTTCCCGGTGTCATCACGGGGAGATTCACCGCCAAGGCGTTGGGCCTCAGTCAGGAATTCGATTTCACGGCGACCGGCACCTACCTCGCGCCGCCTTTTCCGCCACCCCCGGGCGGTTTCCTCGTGAAGAAGCTGAAATTCTAGACCCGTGACGACGCCTCTCACATTTTCGGCGGGCCGCAGCACGCCTTGGCGCGCGCTTCTCCTTTGTGCCGTCGTGGGGCTGGCCGGCATCGCGCCCGTCAAGGCGCAGCAGTCTCCGCTGCTCATCCGGTCGGCGGCAACCACGACGCTCGATTCCGCCGGTCGCCCCTGGGCCTACGTGGTGCTGAACGAGAACACACCCGGACTTCTCAATGGGCGCACGCTTGCCGTCTACCAGAAGAATGGCCTGCCCGATTCCGCGGCCACATTCACGTATCGCGGCCTGATTGCCCCGACCAACGATCCCACCGCCTGTGGCGTCATGCTCCAGCGCGCGCAAAGCATCGGCGACAATCCGACCGCCCTTGATGTGCAGCTCACCGCGCTGCACCGGTTGTTGATCAACGACATCGACAGCCTCCATCCGCCCACGA
>JANXRG010000096.1 GCA_025353105.1 Verrucomicrobiota bacterium | reverse complement strand
TGGTCGCCGGCGGCGCCTCGGTGCTCCGCGCCCAAGACGCTGTATACGAAATCGACCCTGTCCACAGCACGGTGCTCGCCAAGGCAGTCCATTTCAGCGCCAGCACGAACTGGGTTCGGTTCAACGGCCCGACTGGCACCGCCACGGTTAACGAGGCAGACCCGACCAAGAGCACCATCTCGATCGACATCAAGGCCGACAGCCTCGACACCGCGAATGAAAAACGCGACCAGCATTTGAAAAGCCCCGACTTTTTCAATGCCAAGGAGTTTCCAACCATCTCGTTCAAGAGCACGGCGGTGACGAAGAACGCCGACGGCACCTATGCGGTCACCGGGAATCTGACCGCCCACGGCGTCACGAAGCCCATCACCGCGACCTTCAAGGCGGTCGGCACGGGCAAGGGCTCAAAGGGTGAGACGCGGGCCGGAGCGGACGCTACCTTCACGATCAAGCGGGGAGATTTCGGCATTGGCGCGACCTTTCCGGCCGCGGTGATATCCGAGGACATCAACGTCCAGGTCAGTCTCGAAGCGATCAAGAAGTAATCTTTCGGCGCGAGCGGGTCGGAGCGAACCTCCGGCCCGTTTTTGCTTGAAGTCATGGACGCGATTATCCGCAACCTGCTGCTGAGCATCCTCGTGCCGGCGCTGGCGATGGGCGTGAGCTATTTCGCCCTCACGATGCAGACCCGTCTTTCACGTCCATGGGTGGGGCTTCTCATTGGTCTGGAGGCCGCGATTGCCTTCGGACTGGGCTACTATTTCTTGACCGGCAGTGTGCCGCTCGTGCCGAAGGAATCGACGCAATGGCTCATCTATGTCGGGGTCGCCGCCGCCCTTGCCGCGGCCCTGCTGGCACGCGTAACGTCGCCGGCGTTGCGGGTGACGATCATGGTCGCCGCAGTGGTGTTCGTGACGTTGGTGGAGGTGAAGTCGCTATGGCGCGGATCGTGGAAGCCCGTTCAGGCGGTCTGGCTGACGGGGATGATTCTCGCGGCGGGCACGATCGGCTGGGCGATGTTGCAACTTGTCTACGAGAGGACGCAGCGTTCGTGGGCAATGATCGGACTGTTGGGTTTGCTGGTGCTGAGCAGCGTGGCGGTTGCGGCGACGGGCAGCGCGTCGCTCGCGCTCATGGCCGGCATCTTTACCGCCGTCGTGGCTCCGTTGTTGGTCATTTCGTGGTGGCGCCCGGACTCGGGGGTATTCGCGATCGCGGTGCCGTTCACGGCGCTGGCGTTGCTCGCCGTGCTGGTCAACGCGCGGTTCTATTCTGACTTGGGCGTGCTGCCCGCCCTGTTGATTTTGCTTTCGCCCGTGACCGGCTGGGCGCTGGTGCGCTTCGGTCCGGAACGTGGCATCCTAGCGAGCGATCCCGGGCGGACGTTAGCCATGCTGATTCCGGCGGCGGGCGCAGTGGTGTACGCGATTCTCACTTCTGCCCCCAGTGGATACTGAGCCGGCCAACACGATCTGCGTCGAGTGGCTCGGCCGCGGACTGGAATACGGTGAGACGCTTCGTCGTCAGGAGGAACTCGTGGCGGATCGCGCCGCCGATCCGGCGCACGTGCCGGAGCGCCTGCTGCTGTTGGAACACGCGCCGGTGTACACGATTGGCCGCACGCCGGACCGATCGAGCCTGCTCGATCCCGGGCAGTTACCGCACCCGTTGTTCACCGTTGGTCGCGGCGGCCAGGCGACGTACCACGGACCCGGCCAGCTCGTGGGCTATCCGATTCTCGATCTGAATTTGCGCGGCCGCGATTTGCATCGTCATCTGCGCGCGATTGAGGAGCTGGTCCTGCTCGGCCTGGCCGAATATGGAATTGTGGCGAGTCGTCGCGAGGGCTTGACGGGGGCATGGGTCGAGGACCGGAAGATCGCATCGATCGGCGTCGGTGTCCGCCGCTGGGTGAGCTATCACGGCTTCGCGGTGAACGTGATGCGCGAGTCGCTGCCGCCATTTCAGGCCATCACGCCGTGCGGGATTGGGGGGATCACGATGACCGCCTTGGAAACCGAGGCCCGCGTGCCGGTGAGCGTGGATGCGTTTGCGAAAACCATGACCACTATCTTTCGCAACCATCTCGACGACGTGCTGCCGAGGACCGTCAGCGCGGAATAGGCCGGGTGCCCTTCGACACGAACCCACCGACCTCAGCATCGTCGGCGAAGAACCGCAGCGTGATGGCGCCCTCCTCCACCGTGCGCAGGACGAGCGCATTCACGGGCGGCTGAAACGTTTCGTCCGGCTGGCGGAATCGCCGCGAGTGCTCGTGCCGGACGATGCATTTGGGCGCGACCGCGCGCACAAATTCCGGCGTGCCCGTCAGGTCGCGCGAATGCTGGCCGAAGACCAGGACGTCACTGCGCAGATCCGGCTCGTTTTCGATGAGCCAGCGCTCGGTCGCGAATCCGCTGTCGCTCATGAACAAGACGCGGCGCCCATCCGGGAAGTGCAGGCGCAGGACCAGCGCCTGATCATCGCTGAGCCGACGGTCGAGCCCCGCCGGCGGATGGAGCACGCGCGCCTCGATGCCGCCGTCGAGAAAGATGATCTGGCCGCGCGCGTAGATCGATTTTCCGCGCCGGGCATCGGCCAGCCACTCATGCAGGCGATGGCGATCCGGCAAGCGAGCGGCGAGGGGCGAATCGATGAAGCGTTCCACCGCGAACTGCGCCAACAACGCGTCGATCGCGCCGAGGTGTGCGCTGCTCGGCACGGTGGCGACCAGACCCGTGACGCCGTCAAGCCCGCGCGCAAACAACCCGGGGCGCAATCCACGCTCGAAGTCCGAGGCATGACCGCAGCCGAACAACCACGTCTCGGCGCCCGCGCGCACGAGAATGACCGACGAACGATCGAAGTCGTGCACCACGATTTCGCACGCGGGTTTTGGCGCGAAGCTTGGCCAGGCGCAGTGGAAATGACCGCCAGGAACCGCGGCGAAGAAATTCACCGAGGCGAGCAGGACTTTTGTGACGAGCCAGTTTGTGTTGTTGATCATCGCCGCCCACGCGGTGGAGGCCCACGCGCCCAGCAACGTCAGGATGCCCAGGCCAAGGATGATCGTCGCCAGCGGCACGGCGACGAGGTTCGCGAGAATCCCGACCGGCGTGAGGTAGTGAAAATGATAGAGCATCAACGGCGCGGAACCGACCCACGCCGCGAGTGAGGCGGCGAGGAGGCCCGTGACCTGGAGGCGAGCCTTGTCGGCCCACGCGCGCGGGCGCGACCACAACGAGCGGGGCAGGAACGCATCCGGCGCGCCGATCGGGCGAATCCAGTAGTGAATGACCTCGGCGAGCGCGAGCAAACTAAACACCACGAAGAACGAGAGCTGGAATCCGGCATTGAAGAGCTGGTTGGTGTCCCACGCGAGAATCAGCACCGCGGCGGCGCCGAGGGAGTTCAAGAGGCGCGCGGGGCGATCCGACCACGCCGCAGCGAGCAGCACCGCGGCCATCAGGGTGGCGCGAACGCTGGACGCCCCGAGGCCGGTGACGAGGGCATAAAAAACGAGGATGGGGATGATGATGACTGGCGACATCTTTCCGCGATGCAATCCGAACGGCTGGAGAAGCTGCTGCACGAGGAGCGCGAGGATCGCGACGTTGAAACCGCTGACCGCGAAGAGGTGGAACGTACCAGTTTGGCGGAAGGACTCCGCGAGCTGATCGGCGGCCTCGTCCTGTGTGCCGAGCACCATGCTGGAAATGATCGCCGCCACACGATCGCTTTCCTCGAGATCGACGCGCAACTGCTGCTGCGTCCATTTTCGGAAACGATGGGAGAGTGCGACGAGCCAGTTGCCGCCGGTGGCCTCGAGCACGCGAGCGTCCTTGATGTCGCGCACGGTGATTTGACTGAGAATGCCGCGCCGCTTCAGCCAGCCGGCGAGATCGAATTGTCCCGGGTTGCGCGGCCGGGCGATGTTCCGGGCCGAGCCAACGATCTCGATCCGGTCGCCGTACGCGGGTGATTCGTCGGGCCAGGCGACGACGATCTGCGCGTGGCATGGAAGCGGGACGTTAGCGACGACGATTTCCTCGAGCTGCAGCGTGAAGCGATAGAAGCGCGATTCCTCGCGGGTGCGTGGCTCGTCGATGATGAGGCCGGTCGCGCGGACGAGCGTGGGATTGGTGGACAGGCGCGACGCGAGCGCGAGGGCGGCCGGCGGCCGGAGTTGAAACAAGTGCAGGGCGTAGAACGCCGCTGCGAGAATGAGCCACGCGAAGGCGCGGCGGCGGGTGACGAGAAACGTCGCGAATCCGAGGACAACGAGCGCGAGTGGGATCCACAACGCACCACCAAGGAACTCCGCAGCGGCGATGCTCGTGAGCGCAATCACGGCAGCACCGAAGAGCGGATTTCGCCCCGCGAACGGATTGCGCAGCTCGTTCACGCGCGGAGGTTTAGCAGGTTTCTGCGCGGATGCGAAGGTGGATCGCGTCGTCCCGACGCGATGGCAGGGGTAGGGACGAGCGTCCCCGCTCGTCCGAAGCCTCCGCATAATGGCTTACCTGACTTGGATACCCCGATCCTGTCGGACGTTCAGCCCGCCAGTTTGGGACGACCGATGACGGTCGTCCCTGCCTTTTGCCACCGGCTCGGGACGAGCCAAACCACCTGTCGCCCGCCAGTGAATGGCAGTGTGACTCTACATAAACCACATAAAAACCACATAAGACCTGTCCCTTTGTAGAGAAACTGGCCGAGTTACTCTGTGTGTGTGCGTAAATTTTGGCCGGCTCGGCGAGCCGTCCCTACCATTTTGCCATCGGCTCGGGACGAGCCGAACCACCTACGTTCCGCGCGCGAACTGCGCCAGCTCGCACGTCGTCTCGTAATTCAGAAACGGCGTAATCAGATACACGCCCGGAAAATGTTCCAGCACTGCACGACTGACCTCTTTCGCGAGCTCCAGGCCAGCGCGCCGTCCTTCCGCACCATCCTTGCCGGCCATGCCCGAGCGCACCGACTCCGGAATGACGATGCCCGGCACCTCGTTGTGCAGGAAGTCCGCCTGGCGGCCATTCATCAGCGGCCACACGCCGAGGAAAATCGGCACGCCGAACGACGCGGTGCGCTTCGCGATGAGCGGCACGAGCGCGGCGTCGAACACTGGCTGCGTCATCACATACTGTGCACCCGCGACCAGCTTGCGCTCCAGTCGACTGATCTGCGCGTCGAGATTCTTCGCATTCGGATTGAAGGTGCAGCCAATGACGAAGCGCGTCGCGCGTCGCAGGTCCTTGCCGATGTGGTTGAAGCCCTCGTTCATCCGCTTTGCGATCGCGATGAGCTCGATGCTCGTGATGTCGTACACCGACGCGGCGCCGGGATGATCTCCAACCTTCGCGGGGTCACCCGTGAGTGGCAGGATGTGGCGAAAGCCGAGGGCGGCCATGCCCATGAGAGAGCTCTGCAGGCCGATCAGGTTGTGATCGCGGCAGCTCATGTGCAGCAACGGCATGATGCCATGGCGCTGTTTCAGCAGCGTGGCGGCGGCGACGTTGCTGACGCGCAGAATCGCGAGCGAGTTGTCCGCGAGCGTGATCGCATCGCTGCCCGCGTCGGTCAGCGCTTTGGCGCCACGCAGGAATTTTTCGAGCTCGAGCGTCTTGGGCGGATCCAGCTCGGTGATGATCACGGTCTTACCCGCGGCGATTCGATCGAGGATGCTGGACTCCTCCGGGTCTGGCGCAGAAACGATCCCCTCGAGCATCGGAGCGATGGTCAGCGGTCGGGCCGTGGCCGCCGGCCGGGGCAACGCGGGCTTGCTCGTGACCGGCTGCAGATCGCGAATCGCCTCCGCCATCGCGGCGATTTGCGCCGGACCCGTGCCGCAGCATCCGCCGACCAAGCGCGCGCCCTGCGCGACAAGCTCGCGTGCCACGCGGGCGAAGTACGCGGGATCCGGATTATAGAGAAAGCGTCCGTCGACGTACCGCGGGTACCCGGCGTTCGGGAACGCGGAGATCAAGTCGCCCGGCTTGACCGCGATGTGCTGCAACACGCGCACCGTGGCCTGCGGACCCTGCAGGCAATTCACGCCCACGACTTCCGCGCCTTGCGCGCGCATCCGTGCGAACGCGTCCGCGAGCGGGAGCCCAGTGGAAAGATGTCCCTCGGCCGCACTCGCAAAGGAGCAGATCGCCGGAATGTCGCGGGTCACCTGGAGCTTGGCGGCGAGCGCGTCGGCCATCTCGTCGACATCGAGGAATGTCTCGAAAATGATCACATCCGCTCCCGCGGCGACGAGCACGGAAATCTGGTCGCGGAAAATCTCGCGGCGATTCCAGCCGAGATCGAGGATTTGCTCCGCGGTGAGGCCGGTCGGCCCCACACTGCCGGCGACATACGCCCCCGTGGCGCGCGCCTCGTTCCGGGCCAGTCGCACCGCGGCGAGGTTGATGGCGTGTGCCTGCGACTCGAGGCCGTGCCGCGAAAGTCGGGCGGTGTTTGCGCCGAAGCTGTTGGTCGTGAGGATGCGCGCGCCGACCGCGGCATACTGCCGGTGAATGTCCGTGACCAGTTCAGGCCGCGTCAGGCAGAATTGTTCCAGGCAGGCGTCGATGGGCGCACCGGCGTCGAGGAGCATGGTGCCCATCGCGCCGTCGCCGCACATCACGCCCGCTTCGAGCTCGTCGAGAAATCGCATCGGCAGAAGGTGTTCGCGGCGGGCAGGGCGGCAACCGCAAATCTTTTCGATGACGCAGGGGGTGGCTACCGCTCGCGGCGGCGCGGATCAAACGCGTCGCGCAGGCCGTCGCCGAGAAAGTTCAGCGCGAGGAGCGTGACGCTCATCAGCACGGCGGGAAAAACGAGCAGCCACCAGTAGCTCTTGATGGGGTTGATGACCTGCGCGCCGTCGCTCAACAGCGTGCCCCAGCTCGCCTGCGAGGCGTCCACGCCGAGGCCAAGGAAGCTGAGGAACGATTCGTCGAGCATCACCGCCGGGACGGTGAGCGTCAGGTACACGATGATGATGCCGGCGAGATTGGGCAGCAGATGGCGCGTGATGATTTTCCAATGGCTTTGGCCGAGCGCGCGCGCGGCGGTCACGAATTGCAGCGACTTGAGCGCGAGCACCTGCCCGCGGACGATCCGCGCCATGGTCAGCCATTCGATCATCCCGAGGGCAATGATGAGGATGACGATCTTGGTGTAGCCGGCGAGCCCGGCGAGCTTGGTGCCGGCGAAAGTGGTGTAGAGCCAGTCGCGCATCGGCGCCTCGGCCAGATAGACGAGCAACAGGATGAAGATGAGCCGCGGCACGGCGTAGAGGACATCCACGGCGCGCATCATCAGGTTGTCGAGCCGACCGCCGCTGTATCCGGCGATGATACCGTAGGCCGTGCCGACGAAGAGACTGACTAGCGCGCCGGCGAGGCCGACGAGGAGGGAGATGCGCGCGCCGATGAAGACGCGGAAAAGCAGATCGCGCCCGTTGAGATCCGTGCCAAGCAAATGGCTGGGTGAACCGGGCGGCAGGAATTGCTCCGGGCTCGGTCGGCCGTCGCTCGCCGGCAGGAGCATCGGGATGAAGATGGCACCGAGCGTGACCAGCGCGAGGATGACCGCGGACGTCCACGCGAGCGGCGGCAGTCGCAGCTTTTGCGGCGCGGCGACCGCGACGGCAGGGGCGGTGACGGCGGCCATGTCAGTAGAGCTTGATC
>JANXRG010000010.1 GCA_025353105.1 Verrucomicrobiota bacterium | reverse complement strand
CCGGAGAAAACAGCGCACCAATCGCGAGAATCGATGTCTCCCGGGTCAGCATCGCGGCGCCGAGGCTGGCCGCGCCCATGGTCCCGCCGAGCGCGGCGCCGAAAAACACGAACGTGGCGGCCGGCAGGTCGACGAGCGCGCGTGCAATGGAAACGAGCGAGCCGGTGCCCAGCACCGCCGCGGCGATGCAGGCGTATTGAAACGCAGTGATCGGCCGTAGGCTTCGCACCATGCCGCACAGCAGCGCCCAGAAAAACAGGAGGTTGATCGCGCTGTAGATCTGAAGCGCGAGCGCCGGCTGGCCGAGCGCGAACGTCCATGAGAGCAGGGGCAGCAAAATGCGCCGGGCTCGATAGACCGGCGCATCGAGGGCTCTGTGGATGGACGGGCCTCGCAGAAACGGGTCGGTCGCCAACTGCGCGTAGAACTGACCGTCATAGCCGGTTTCATTCACGCACGGCGGGCCCAGCGCCTTCAGTTCCGGCACGGCGCGCTCCATAAACTGACTTCCGCAAATGAGCAGACGCGCGAAACCAAAAGCCGGGGAAAATTGCCGCAGGACAAAGATCGTCGGGATCAGTCCGACCAGAACAACGAACAGGATTCTCGTCACCCGCGGTGACCGGGTGGGAGTCTTGGGGTCTGTCGCTGGCATGGGAAGGACGCGGGCGCGGGGGAGCCTAGGGGCCGGGAGGCTCGCGCAGCGTGGTGGCCGATCGAATGCGATAAAGAAAAGTATCGGGCTCCGCGAAAGTCTGGATCCATTCAAGTTGCGGAAGCAGCGCAGGGTCGAGACCGTGATTCAAGACCAACAGGTAGCGCGCGTCCTTTTCCGACCTGGCCGTCCCCAAGTCCTCCGGTGAGATCCCGGGTGCCGGAACACAGCGGACCGACCGCAATTGAAGGAGTGGGAGCGTCCACGAGTCAGTTCCGGCGCACAAGAACACCGTGGGATGGCTGTGCGCCGGGCGACCCAATTGTTCGACGGCGTCCACGACCTCCTTCATGTTGGTGCGTTCCTTCATCGCCAGCCGCGGGCGGTGGGCGAGTGAATCCCACAAATCTTTCGGGCGCTTGTTGTAGGAATACCAGGGATAGGCGAG
This sequence comes from Verrucomicrobiota bacterium, assembly GCA_025353105.1. Lineage (GTDB taxonomy): Bacteria > Verrucomicrobiota > Verrucomicrobiia > Chthoniobacterales > SZAS-18 > SZAS-18. Next base: position 15,765 of record JANXRG010000010.1, on the reverse strand, counting down.
CGCCGAAAACAGCAGGACCGCGAGCCAAACGGCGGCGGGTAGTCGTCGCGCCCCGGACCAATCAAGGATCTGGATGGTCAACGCCACGCTGCACAGGATGAAAGGGAGGAGCAAAAAGCGGGCGTTCCACGGCATCCACCCGACCGTCGCAGAGGTCAGCACCAGACTGCCCAGCCCGAGACTCGCGAGGCGCCAACGAAGGCTGTGAATCGGACCGAGAAATAAGAAGAGGATCGCGGCCAGAATCGCGAGTCCGCCCACCGGTCCATAGTCCGACGCGGCCTCAGTTCCTCTTTTCAGGAAGCTGAGTTTCGCGTCATCGAGATCCGCTCGATATCCGACGTCTTTCAGCGCGGTGGCCTGCAGCACGGTGCGAGCGATATGCTCGAGCTTGGCCGGAAAGGTCGAAGCCGGAAGGCCCACGTCGATCCCCATGTTCTGGTTCGCCACGACGTAGCGCACGAGATTTGCCGCCGCGCCGCGCAGGCCGTCGCGGTTACGGTTTTCATTTATCGTTTCCGCCGGCCCGAACCATTGGCCGTAGACCCGCTTGTTGTTGGCGTAGATTTCGACGCTTCCGCAAAGGAAGGCTGCAACCAGCAGGGCGCCGGAAAATTCTAGAAGGGCGCGCTTGGAACCTCGGAGATGCCACGCGCTGAAGGCCCCAAGGAGCAGCGCGAGCGGAACCCCCGAAGACTTGGCGCCGGCGGCGAAGCCCAATGCAAGGGCCATCCACCCCAACAGGGCCCGCGAGGGCTCGCGCCTCCACAGCCAGAACGCGTACAGCCAGCAGGCCAGGGCGAAGACCACCGCGAGATCGTTCTTGGTCGAGCTCGCCTGGTACATCAACGTCGGCAGGCTGAAAAGCGTGAGCACGCACCACCAAGCGGTCCGCGTGCCGCGCACTTCGCAGGCCAACCGAAAGATTACCCAGGCAATTCCCACAAAGCAGGCAAAGCTCGGGAGGGCGACGCCCCAACCGCCCAAGGCCAAGAAGGGATAATGCACCGCGTCGAACGACCACGGAAACATCACCTGTCGGTCCGAATTCCAGCCGTCGTTGCCGAACAGTCCGCCCTGCCGAGCAATCAACAGGCGGGCGAGATTATACGTTTGCGAGTCCCAAACCGTGACCGGCACAAGAAGCGCGTACAGGCCCCAGTATAGAAAAAGAAAGGCGAACGCGCACACGACGACCGGGGTGAATGCGGAGCGGTGCAATTCGCTGGCTGAGGCTGTCATTTTCGGATCGCGCGGCTAGGAGAGAAGCAGAAAAACCCGCGACAGAATCGAAATCACCGTGAGCACGAGCAGGATCGCGAACGGCGGGTGCGCGAGCAGGTGGGCGATAAATTGCGATGGGCGCATGGCGCAAGGATGCCCGGCGGGCGAATTCCCTCAATGAAGAAAAAGATTGGTCGCGTTGAGCTGGAACGCGGTCGCGGTTTCCTGACCCGGGCGGCGAGTGCCAGCGGCCCGGATGTAGATGCGGTGCCGGCCCCGGGACATTTGCCACGCCAGCCGAAAGGGCTCCGCGGCTTGGGCCTGCACCTGGCAGCGTTCCCGCCCGCCCACGACGACGCGGATCTCGTTGGTCGTTGGGCTGATGCCTTCGAGGATCAGCTCGGTGAGTTTTGGCAGGTTGAGGTCGATCCAGCACGTGGGGGCGACCCAGCCGTCGGGAAAGAATCCGCCCTGACGCCGCCGCGCGCGACCGCGACCAGGGCTGGCGAATGGATTGCGGACCAGGCGCGAGAGGCGATCGGCAAGTTGTTGGCGGGCGGACCACGTCGAGGGGATCACGTGCGGCCACACTCCGCGGCGCTCGTCGGCCAGATGATGGAGCAAGCCCTGCCACCAGTCGCGATGCATGCCGCCCCAGAGCTGCCATTGGCTGGAAAATATGTCCTTGAAGATGCGACCACGTTGCGTTTGGGTCTTCGTCGCCTCGTGCGCTCGCGAACAGGCCAGGAATTGATCGATAAATGAAATCAAGCCGCCGCCCGCGAGGATGCGCTGCCAGTATTCATAGTCCATCGCGTACTGGTACCGCTCGTCGAACAGCCCGAAGCGTTCCGTGACCCGGCGTTGCCAAAAGGTCGCCGGCTGGCAGATGAAGCAGTCGGCCCGAAACGCGTCGGATTCGAACGGCCGCGTCGGATAAGGCGATGTGAATTGGCCTTGCTCATCCGTCCAATACGCCTTGCCGTAAAAGACATCGACGCTTGGATTGAGGCGCCGCGCCTTCACCACGGCCGAGACCGCGCCCGGCAGCAGGAAATCATCGCTGTTCAGGTATGCGAGAATCTGACCGCGGGAGCGTCGCAGGCCCTTGTTGATGGCGTGGGTCTGCCCGCCGTCCGGCCCACTTTCCCAATGAAACCGGTCCAGGTACCCCCGAAGAATCTCGACGGACCCATCGGTGGATCCGCCATCGAACACCGCGTACTCGAGGTGGGGATAATCCTGGCCGAGCACGCTCTCAATGCATTGCGGCAGGAAGGCAGCGTGCTGAAAGGAAGGCGTGACGATGCTGACGAGCACCGGCTCGTCGACGGCGCCGTACTCGGCCGCCTGGCGCGGGGCGCGGGGCGCGGCGAAATCTCCGAGCGCCTGGCGCAGCGTGTCGCCGGAATGCGCGTACTGAAAGCGTTGCACCTGCGCGTCCGCGCGCCGGCGAAATTCCTCGTCGGTCTCCTGGGCCCATGCAGCTTGAAGCGCGGCGAGCATCGATTCCTCGTCCTCGGGATCGAAATAGTGCGGCAGTGCACCGCCCACCTCGGGCAGGCTCGTCGAACGCGAGCACGCGACCGGACGCCCCATCGCCAGGGCCTCGAGGACGGGAATGCCGAAGCCTTCAAAGACCGAAGGAAAGACGAGGCAGCGCGCGCCGCTGACCAACGCGTGCAACTCATGTTCGCTGACAAACCCGAGGGTCGAGAGCCATCCTTCCCGTTTTCCCTCGCGCAACAGCGCCTGCAATTTCGGGTCGCCCTCCACCGGGCTTCCCACGAGAACAAGATACGGCGCCGATGCGACGGCGTTTCCGGGCGGCGATTTCCAATTCCGATGCCACTGAGAAAAGGCGCGGAGCAGGCGCGCATGATTTTTGTGGTGCCAGAAGTTGCCCGGGAAAATCGCGAAGTTCGCGGGGAGGCCGAATTTCCCCCGGGTTTGCGCGATGTCCGCGGCCGGGGCCGGTCCGCCGAGAAACAGGCCCCGCAGCGCTGGTGAGACCACTCGAATCGCGGATTCCGCGAGCCCGAACGTCTTTGCGATGTCCAGTTGGCAAAAGCGGGACAACGTGAAGACAAGATCCGAAAGGCCGACCGCGGAACCGAACGCCTGGTCCCGCGCCAGTCGATCGGCGGCCGGGAAGAAATAGGGGAAGTGCAAGTGCTGCAGATCGGCCAGGCACGTCGCCACCCTGAATTTTCCCCCGCCGTAGTAGTTCAGCGGGTCCGCCACAAAATAGACGACCCAGTCCGGTTTCAGACGGTCGATCAGGGCTCGCTCGCTTTCGGCTTGGATGCTTGGATCCAGGCCAGCCAGCCAGTGGTGCTGCACCGGGTGCGGCAGGGCTTTCCCGAATTCCCCGCCATGGAGGGACAGGCCCAGATGAATCTCATCCGTGGATTCCGGGCGCGCAGCGATGGCCTCCACCACGCCGAGAAAATAGGCCGCGATCCCGCCACTGCGCTTCGGCTGAACCACCCGGCTGCTAAAATAAATCCTCATGACTCCTTGCCGGGATCGCCGCTGACCGGGTTGGTGCCCCCGATCGGGAAACCGTCCTCGCGCCCGGTCAAGACGCGCAGGCCGCCAGCAGCCGCCGCCCAGACCGCCAGAATTCCCTGTTCCGTTTCGGCCGGGAACCGCGCGCGCACCGCCGCGTCGCCCAGCCATTGCTCGTGCAGCAACCGCATCAACTCCGCCAGGACCCCCGGCGTGAGCGCGGCGCTGGTGGTCGATTCCGCCACCTGTTGAATTTCCCGGAAACGCTCCCAACCGCCCTGCGCCGTCTTCGTTTCCGGGTACTCGCGACTGCATGCAATGAGATGCGGCACCAGCACGGGGTCACCCACGGCACTCAGGCGAATCCAAAGATCCGTATCCAACGCGTAGCGAAGTCCGCCGGCCACCTTTCCGCCGATCTGATCGAGCGCGGCGCGGCGAATAAACGTCGCCGGTTGGAGGATAAAGTTCAGGCCCCACAGCAAGGCCTCGCGGCGAAACTCGAAATTCTTCGGGTAAAATGGAGCGCGCGTGATTCCGGCGCGATCGGTGCGTGACCCGAGGCCCATATAAAACGGCGCGCGCGGCGCGCGCTCCGCGGCTTCGCGCATGTGGTTCAGCGCTCCGGGTTCGAAAAAATCGTCCGAGTTGAGCCACGTCACCAGCTCCCCGCGCGCCAGCCGCAGGCCCTTGTTGATCGCGTCCGCCTGGCCGGCATCGCGCTCGCTGATGAAATGCGTGATCGAGCCGCGGAATTCCTCGACCATCGCCAGCGTCCCGTCGGTCGAACCGCCATCGATCAGAATGATTTCTGACGACGCGTCGGACTGGCTCATGATGCTCCGCAGGCAGTCGCCCACGAAACGCCCTTGGTTGAAGCTGGGAACGATGATGGAGACGAACATCGGTGGGCTGGCCGCTCGAATTTCTGCGGCTGCCCCGTGGCAGCTTGATTTTTCTTCCACCATTTTCGTCCGCGGCGCAAGCGGCCGCCGATTTTGGCGGAGCATCTCCGATTGCAATTTGGCCCGTTCCCAGCGAAACCGTCTGCTCCCGCATGAGTGCTAACCGAAAAATGCTCGTCACCGGATCGAGCGGTCTGATCGGCAGCGAAGTCGCGTCGTATTTTTGCGCGCGCGGCTGGGAATTGCACGGCATCGACAACAATATGCGCGCGGATTTCTTTGGTCCGGCGGGCGACACGACGTGGAACCGCACGCGGCTCGAGTCCGCCCACCGCAATTTCACCCATCACGAGGTCGATATCCGCGACCGCAAAGCGCTGGAGGCGACGGTGCGGGAGATCCAGCCGGCCGCGGTCGTGCACGCGGCCGCCCAGCCGAGTCACGATCTAGCGGCCATGCGACCGACGGACGATTTTGACGTCAATGCAGGCGGCACGGTGAACCTGCTCGAGGCCGCCCGTCTGCACTGCCCGGAGTCGCCGTTCGTGCACATGTCCACCAACAAGGTGTACGGCGACGCGCCGAATTTTCTTCCGCTCAAGGAGCTCGCGACGCGCTGGGATTACGCGGACGAACGGGATGTGGAGGGCATCGCGGAAATCTTCCCGATCGATCACACCATGCACTCCGTGTTCGGCGCGTCCAAGGTTGCGGCCGATGTGATGGTGCAGGAGTACGGGCGCTATTTCCAAATGCCGACGTGCTGTCTGCGCGGCGGCTGCCTCACGGGGCCGAACCACTCGGGCGTCGAGCTGCACGGTTTTCTCAGCTATCTCATCAAGTGCAATCTCGAAGGCCGCACCTACCGGGTCTTTGGTTACAAGGGCAAGCAAGTGCGCGACAACATTCATTCGTACGACGTCGCGCGCTTCATCGAGTGCTTCATCGACCAACCGGGCCGCGGCGAAGTGTTCAATCTTGGCGGCGGCCGCGCCAATTCGGTGTCCATTCTCGAGGCCTTTGCTCGGATCGAACGCATCAGCGGACAGCCGATGCAGCATGAATACGTCGATCAAGCCCGCCGGGGCGACCACATCTGCTACATCTCGAATCTCGCGCGGATGAAGATGCGATTTCCGCAATGGGATATCACGAAAAATCTCGACGACGTCTTTGTCGAGATTCACGACGCGTGGATCGCGCGGAGGAAAGTGCAGGCTTGATTCCGCCGTCTGGGATCACTGGGGCTACACATGGCAATCAATTACCGCAACGCGACGCGACTTTCGCTTGCCGTGATGATCGCCTTGTTTTCGGGGAGTTCGATTTTGCAAGCGGCAGGGTCCGCATCGTCCGCCAACGATCGCCTGGTTTTGGTCGGCGAAGAAGATGAAACATCGCCAGCGTACTCGCGGCTTTGGCGGGAGAAGCTTCTCGTAACGCAAGGCGAGGTTGCCAGGTTTGTCTCACTGCCCGGACCCTTTGGCCAAGAAACGGCCGTCTCCGTATACCGGGCAGCGGGCAAGCAGGGGTCTCTGGCTGGCGGTTATTGGGTGACAGTTACGCGGGCTTCACAAACGCTTTGGGAGTATTTTGGTCGGCCAGCCGCCATTCCGCGGCCCGCCGACTTACGAACAATTAAGATTGAGAGAGCGGATGCCCCCTTACCTGAATCAACGGCCCTTGCGATGCGTAAGCTGTGGCTAACGATGCTGAAGCGGGCGTGGCCCGAGCCAAAGACCAGCGGATTCTCCATAGACAGCAACAAGGAATTTTTTTCGGCTGTCGATTCACGTGGGAAGACTATCGTCGCAAGACTTCCGCAGCGCTTCACGAAGAATAGCCGGGCAATTGTGCGCGTCGTACTCTCGTTAATGATTTATTCGGAATTGCCCGCGTCTGGGCGCCCATCCCAAGCTCGGATAATTGAACGCAATGCTCACAGGTTACTTTTGCAATTTACCCAGTAGCAAACATGGATGCCGAGCTTCGCGCAGCATTTGCCGAGAGCCTCTACATCTTTCGCTTGAGCAACGCGGCCTTGGCTTCGGCAAACAAGTCTGAACCCGGTGGCACCGCGAATTTCCACGCGGCGGCGAAGAGATATCGCACGTAGGTCGCCGCGCGACGAAATCGCGTGCTCGGCGGTGGCGACACCGCCGCGAGGCGCAGCTCCGCGATGGCGCGCAGCCATTTCAGCACGGCCGATCGTTGACCACCGTGGCGGAGGACAACCTGAAGGTACTCCTCGTGCGCGGGTCCGCGCTGGCTCATCGTTTTTGTGTCGGCATGAAGGCGCGAGCCGGCCAGCGGGGCGCCTTCGAGATGGTGAAACGCGATCTCCTTCCCAAGCCGCAGCCAGTACTCGTAGTCCATGGAGAAATACAGCGCCGGATCGAACGCCCCAAAGTTCTCCTCGACCTCGCGTCGCCAGAAAACCGCGGGTTGACAGAGGAAACAGACGGTTTGCAGTCGGGTGTAATCCCACGGCTCGACCGGATACACCTCCATCACGGAGCCATCGCGATTGAGGTGGTCGGCGTTGCCATAGAGCACGAGACACTCGGGATGCGCCGCGAAATATTCGGCCACGCGCCGAAGCGCGCCGGGGTAATAGACGTCGTCGGAATTCAAGTACGCGTGGATTTCGCCGGTGGCTTCGCGCAGGCCGCGATTGATCGCCTCCGCCTGGCCGCCGTCCGGTTCAGAAATCCAACGAAACGCGCCGTCGCGCCCAAGCTCGCGGAGGAGTTCGAGGGATCCATCCGTGCTCCCGCCGTCGCGCACGATGATCTCGCGGTCCGGGTGGTCCTGCGTCAGGACGCTCTCGAGGGTCGTCCGTAGAAATTTCGCCTGCTGATACGACGGGATGACGATCGAGAATTTCATGCGGGGGCCGACTTGTCGCGCCGCCTATGCGAGGTACTGCGCCGAAACTTCCTCGACGGCGCCTGACGCCTTGGTGACGCCCCGTTCCACCCACACGGCGCGATCGCAGAGGTCGCTGATCGTTTTCATGTCGTGCGAGATGAGCACGACCGTCCGATCCGACGCCATCAGCCCGCGGATCGCATGCGCGGATTTCTCCTGGAATGAGTGGTCGCCCACCGAGAGCACCTCGTCGAGCAGCAACACATCGGGATGGACTTCCATCGCCACGGAAAACCCGAGCCGGGCCATCATGCCGCTGGAGTACATGTAGACGGGCTGCTCGAAAAATTCACCCAGCTCGGCGAAGTCGCGAATCTTGTCGAGCCGCTTGTCGATCGTATGGCGATGGAGACCGAGCAGGAGCCCGCTGAGGATGGCGTTCTCGCGGCCGGTCAGGTTGCTCTCGAAGCCGACCCCGAGGGAAAGGAGCGTGATTTTTTCGTCCGGGTCACGCCACACCGCGCCGCGATCGGGTGCGACGATGCCCGCCATCAATTTCATCAATGTGCTCTTGCCCGCGCCGTTGGAACCGAGGATGCCGAGGGTCTCACCCTTGCGGACCTCGAGGCTGATGTCGTTGAGCGCCCAGTAACGATTGCGGCCCGCGATCTTGCGCTTGAGCCGGTAACACACCCCGGCCTGCTGCAGGGTGATCACCGGACGGGTCGGGGCGGAGTGAGGCATCACTTCGGCGGCGGGTTAAGTCGAGACTTTCGGGAGCGACAGATCGAGGCGGTCGAGCAGGACAAATCCGGCCAACAGCGCGAGCAACGAACCCATGGCGACCGCCAGCAGCGGGGGCCATTGGGGCCACGCACCGTTCAGCATGATGTCGCGATAGGCGGTCATGAGAATTGTCATCGGATTGAGCTGCATCGCGAGTTGGTATTGGGCGGGTACCTGATTGGGCGAAAAGAAGATGCCAGAAATAAAACTCAGCAACATGAGCACCGCGCTAATCACCGTGCTGCCGTCGCGGAAATACGGAATCCACGCGGCCAGCGGCACGCCGATCGCCAGATTCAACAGGAACTGCGCGAAGATTACCGCCGGCAGCGCGAGGTACGCCCAGGTCGGCGGCGCGTGAGCGAGTGAGACGACAACGATCAGGACGCTGAACGCGAACAGGAATTTCCACGTGTTGTTGAGCACGCTGACCACCGGAAAGATGACCTTGGGCAGGTAGACCTGCTGCATCAGACTCGATTTCGCGACGATCGAATTCGCGGCCCCGACAACGGAACCGGCAAACCATTGCCAGGAAAAAGTGCCTACGAGCAGGAACGGAAGAAAATCAGCCCGCTTGGAATTCAGCAGTATCCCGAAAACCAGGTAGAGCGTCAGCGCGCCGAGGGTCGGCTCCAGCAGCCACCACATCACCCCGATGTAGGTGCGCGCGATCTCATTGCGCAGGCCGGCGTACGCCTGGTACCGGACGACGTGGGAGTAGCGATAAAACTTGAGCCAGTTCAGCCTCACGAGCGGAGAGTCGGGTGATTGGCCGGGGCGGGAAGATGGCGCCGGACAGCCGACGCTACGCGCAAATATCGAGCGTTCAATCCGCCTGCCGCGCACGCCACCGGCGCGGATTTCACAACAGGCCCTTTGCCTGCTTGTCCACCAGCGCCTGCGCGAATTCAATGTGCATCACGTCCGCGCCGACCTTGAATCCGGGCAGATTCGCCAGCCATTCGTACACGGGTCCCGCCAGCGCGGGCGACAGCACCGGCGCGTCCGCCCGCGCCTCCTCGAGGGCGGCGATGCATTCGCGGGCCACGCGGTCGATCATCACCATCGTCGCATCGATGCCGCGTTTGTCCGTCGAGATGGCCTCCGGCGTCGGATCGTCGGTCCGGTTCAGCCCTTCGTGATAAAGTTCCATGGCATTGAGCACGACCGTGCGGGTCCGGGGAAAGAAGCTCGTCATCAGGTTCCACGGGTCTCCCCCCTTGATCTGGTCGCCCGCATTCCGGAAGTCCGTGCGTAACAACACCGAGGGAATGTCGGCGAATTTCGCGAAGAGAAATTCCACCACCGTGCCCGAGTCCAGCTCGGGGCCGTCGTATTGGAAGATGCCCACATCGCACGACATCAGCGCGCGAATGTCCTGATCGCGAATGGCGTGCGCGGTGGTCTCGCGTTGCTCGAGATCCTGCGGCACGAGCGCGACGTAGCGGCCCTCCGAGCAGTCCCAAAGCGCCTGGCCAAGCACGGCGTTTCCGAGGAGGTGTTTGGCGCTGAAGAGTTCGCCGGCGAGATACACGCGGATGGGTTTTTCGGACATGATCAGGAGGGTTGCGGCGTGGGAATGGGCGGGTCATCGCCGCGGGGTGCAACGGGCGAAGCTCAGCGCAGCCGGTCGCGATCCCGGCCGCGACCGATGGCATGCTTGAGCTCGTTGCTGAAGGACGGGTTCGTCTCGAAATGAGTCGTCAGATAAGTTTCCAGCGAGGTGGTTTCCGCGTATGGCACAGACTCGACGAGACCGGAGGAGAGCATGGCGTTCAGGATATCGACGAGCTGGTCCGGCTCGATCCGCGTGGCCTCCAGCAATTCCTGGCCGGTGACGCCCACCGCGAATCCGATCGCGCGGATGACAACGCGTTCGCGGCCGGAGAGTTTGATTTCACGCATGGCCGTCGGATGGGACGGCGGATCATTAGCGGCGAACCACCCCTGATTCACGCAGAATCTGCGCGGGCGGATCCCGCCATGGGGTGTCCGGGATCGAGCCCGGCCTGTACCGCGTCGAAGAACGACGGGAAATCCGGCGTCCAGCCAAGCGCGTGGAGACGCGCATTGGAGACGCGCTTGTTTGTCCAGCCGCGTTTGCGGTCGTAATCCGGCGGCGCCAGCGGTGGAAGCGGGCGCTCGAAATGTGCGGCGAGCCACTCATAGCAATCCCGCTGGGTAATCGGCCGGTCGTCGCACACGTTGAATATCTGGCCCGCGGTCAACGCGCTCTGCTCGCCCATCGTCCACAACGCCCGCGCGATATCGTCGCGATGCGCCTGGTTGATCCAGCGCAAGCCATTGCCCTCAAGCACGGCCGTGCCGGCGAAAAATTTGCGCAACAGAACCGAACGACCCGGACCGTAAATGCCCGCGAGCCGCGCGACCGTTCCGGCGGCGCCGAGCACCACCTGCTCGGTCTGAACCAGGAGTTTTCCGGTTTCGCGATCAGGCCCGGCCGGACTCGTCTCGTCGACCCATGAACCGTCGGTCTGCGCGTAAACCGAGGTGCTGCCCGTGTAGAGCAGATGCGCGTCCGGAAAAGCCGCCGCGAGGTTCCGGGCGCCCTCGAGGTAAACGGACCGATACCGATCTGCGCCGCCCCGTCCCGAACTCGCGCTGAAAAGGACCATCTCGAAGCCGCCTTGCTCCGACCGCACGCGGTCCACACTTTCTCGAATTGAAACGTCGCACGCCGCGACTTTGTACGATTTTGTCGTGGCGAGCACGCGTGACGACTCTTCCGAGGCGGTGAAGGCCACCACTTCGCGTCCGTTTGCGTGGGCTAGATCGGCGAACGCTTCGCCGATGTAGCCGGCGCCCACGACGAGAATGCGCGATGGATGCATGGCGGAAAGAATTATGGGTTACGCATGATGCGTTATGAAGAAATGAATCCTTCCGTTGATCCGTAACTGGTAACCCCCCTCACGGTCGACCTCCAGCCGACTCCCCGTAAGCGCTGAGTAACCCGGCGATGACCGCATCCGCATACTCGCGCACGATGCTCGGGCGCGTCTTTCCCGCCACCTCGCGCAGGCCCTCGTAGTCGCCGGCTTGCACGCGCGCGAACACCTCCGGCGAATTCATGACGTAGGGCTCGCAGTAAATCACGGGACAGCGGTAAAGCCGATTCGCGAGAAGATTGCGCGCCCAGACGTACGCCGACGATCCCACGCGGATGGCGTGGTTGTCCGTGTATTCATACGGCGGCAGCCCGGTCGCCGCGGCGAGCGAGCCGCCGACCACTTCAGCCAGCGGGATCTCCTCCTCGTGCACTCTCGAAAGTAGGCGCAACAGCATCTCGAAGCGCACATCGTCGTAGCGCAGCTCGGTTGCCCCGTAGTTTCCACTGACGAGCATGTGCAGGTGATTCTTCTCCACGAGCGCGGGCTTCGCGGGGTCGCCCCACGCCTCGGCGTTGAAATGCAGGCATAACGTCACGTCGGGATGCAACCCGTCGTTCACGAGGCGGGCCCTCGCACGGATCTCGCTGATCCGGTAAAACAAACGTTCCGCCTCCCATTGCACGGACTGCTCCCGCTCCGGATCGGCCGGGCTCGCGTAGGTGTCCTTGGCGTCGGTGACCCCGCGTTCAGCCAGTGCTCCGCGCGCCGTGTCGATCATCTTGTCGGGCCGCGTGGAGGTGACCGGTCCGATCTCGCGGCGCACCCAAAGCACCGTCGCGCCCAGCGCCTCGAGCCGCGGCGCGATCAGGTTCGCGACCGCGAGCGTCATCTCGCCTTCCTTGACCGGTGCCGCGTCACCGATCTGAAACCAGCGCTCCTCCATGCGGGCCCATTCGCCGCCGAGATGGCCGGGATCCAGCGCCACGCGCAGGCCATCGAGCGTTCGGCCTGATGGTCGCGCGGCTTTGCTCCGCGACTCGCGGAGTTTCGCGCGGGTCCGCCAGAAATTCTGCGGCCGCTTTTCGGCGATCCCATTCGCGGCAAAACGCAATTCATACAGTTTGTCGGGATTTCTCGAATCGGCGACCAACCACGCGCGATCACCGTCGATCTGGATGTACGCCTCCCAACCGCCGGTCGGCGCGTAGAGCTCGCGCAGCAGGCGCTCGAACTCGGCGCGCGACATCGTTTCCTGAAAGGCGTCGAGCTCGGACCAGGCAGGGCGATCTCCCAGTGGGCTGACCCGTTGAGCGGAAGCCGGGGTCGCCTCGAGGAGCAGCACCATCACAAGCGCCGCGAGGATGCGGTTGAACCAAAGGCCTCCCGGTTTATCGTGCCGCCCGATGCTCATTAAGATTCTCTTTCTCGGCGACATTGTGGGCGAGCCGGGGCGCCGGGCGGTCATCGAATCGTTGCCGCACATCCGCGACGAGCATGGGATCGATTTCATCATCGTCAACGGCGAAAACTCGGCTAACGGCCGTGGCATCACGTCAAAGATCAGCATCGACCTGCTCCGCGCCGGAGCGGCGGTGATCACGACCGGCGACCACATTTGGGACCAGCGCGAGATCGCGGGCTACCTACCCACCGAGCCGCGGCTGCTGCGGCCGATCAATTATCCGCCCGGGGTGCCGGGCGCCGGTTCCATCGTGCTCGAGACGGCCAAGGGGCCGGTCGGCGTGATCAACGTCCAGGGGCGAACCTTTATGAAGCTGGCACTGGAGAACCCCTTTCTCGCCATCCAGGCGGAGGTCGAAAAGATGCGCGAGCAGACCAAGGTCATCTTTGTCGACGTGCACGCCGAGGCCACGAGCGAGAAAGTGGCGATGGGCCGTTTCCTCGACGGTAAAGTTTCGGCTGTGGTCGGCACGCACACGCACGTGCAGACGAGCGATGAGCGGATCCTCCCCGGTGGCACCGCGTTTTTGTGCGATGCCGGCATGTGCGGCCCGCTCGATTCCATTATCGGCTCCGACATCGCGCAGATCCTAGAGCGCTTCCTGACCGCTCTACCGTCCCCGTCGCCCGTCGCACGCGGCGTCGAGGTCCAAATCTCCGGCGCGATTGTCACGATTGACGCGGAGTCAGGTCACGCCGTCGCGATTGAGCGTTTCCTTCGAAAATTCGTGCCCGGACCGAACGGTATCGTCAAGTAGACGAAGAACTCCGCGGGATGTCCTCCAGCGGACACCGCCCATCACGCACGAGGTTGCTGCCCTCGTTGTTGAGGCCTTTGTAAATGAACATCAGGTTGTGATAGAAATGCATCGAGACCATGTGCCGATCGTAAACCGTCGGCCCGTATCCGGGGTCAAGGTATTCGCTGTGGTTGAGACCATCGATGAGCCCGCGGAAAAAGTTCATGGTGGTCGGCGTGTCAGGCGCCGGATGGGTGACGCCACCAAATGACGGCCAGTACGAAGTTTGCAGGTCCTCGACGACGTAAATGCCGTCGTCCTTCAAGAGCGGAAAAAGCGCCTGGAATGCGGCGATGACGTGCGCGTTTAGGTGGCTGCCGTCGTCGATAATGATGTCCGGCCGGCCGATCTCGGACACCACGCGCTCGAGAAACGATGCGTCAGCCTGGCTACCTTGAAACGTCCGGATGCGCGGTTCCTCGATCGCGGTTTTCGGGTGGTGATCGATACCGACGATCTGCGAATTCGGGAAAAACCACTTCCAGACTCGGAGGGATTCTCCCCCGGCGTTGGGGTTGTCGTAACCGCCGACGCCGATTTCGAGAACGGTCAGGGGCCGTTTACGAATGGACGCGAAATGGTGATCATAGTGCCGGGCGTAGGAATGCGGCCCCCATTTGTCGGTTTCGAAGATCGTCGCCAGCTTGATCAGTTTGCGGGAGTTCAGGAAGGCCCGGGTGCGAAGGCCCAACCGATTCAGAAAACTGGTGTCTCGGGGATTCGGCATACAAGACAGAGGCAGCGGCAGCCGGCGTCAGCGCGAGGCGGCGACGCAAAAAGCGGGACCGTTGGGATGATCCGGTTGTTCGATCCCGGTGACGATGCGGGGGAAGCCGACCAGGCGAAGCGCGTCGAGAATGTCCTGCCGTTTCATCCAGTAGCTCGAAGCCGTGTTGCCCCCACAAAAGCCGCCCCATTTTAGCGCTTCCTGGTAGATAAACTCGCGCAACTCGAATGTGCGACCAAAGCGATCGACGGAAATCATCGGGCCAAAACGGTGTGACGTTTCCGGACGCGGATCGAGAATCGCCGGGTCGTTGTAGTGCGTCCACAGGAAGACGGATTCGGCGTGCCGTGCGATGCCTTCAAGCAACGCGATTGGATCGCGCATGTGGTAGAGGACGCCGCTGGCCACGCAGACGTCGAACTTCGGTCCGGCGGGACTCTCGTGGAGGAACTCGGAGAAGTCGCCGAGCGCAAAACGCGTGCGCTTCAGACCGAAAACCTCTTTCGCGATCAGGCACTTCAAATACGCTCGCGTGTTGGCTTCGATTGCCAGAATCGACGCCGCACCGAGCTGCTCGGCCATGTAGCTGTGCCCAGCTTCCAATGGGCCAAGTTCGAGTACGCGTCTGTCCTTCAAGCCGCCCAATTGTTGCATGGCCCAAAGCACGCGGTCGTCCTCGTAAAGCGCGGCGAGGCCGCCGGTAAGATCGGGGTGATCCGCGGGGAAACGGGAACTCCACTCGCCCGCAAAGAGGTCGATCGCGTTTTGATCCCTGGGTATTCCGGCCACATAGCGCTCCGTGACTTCCATTGCGCGATGCTTTCATCGCGTGGAGCCGACTTCAATGGGAATCAAACGCCGCCCGGTGATGCGCTCTGCCGGGTCGTCCTTGACGGCCCGTCGCGCCCCCGTGACGCGCGGGCGCGGGATCGAAATTCACCATGAAGAGCAGGCAGGACACCTGAACCATGAAACGAGCGAATTCGGATTGGGTCTAAACCCCAGCGATGGAGTTTTTTCCTGTCATTCATCGTGAAATCCTCGACTTCCGTCTGCGGTATTTGGCGGGAAGTTCACCCTTGATTGCGGCGACGGCCTCATCCGAAAATCTCTTTGACACCCCTGAAGGGACGGGTAGTTTGCCGCCGCTTTTCGGAGCACTCAGGGCAAAATTCCCGAGGCCGTTTTGGATTTTTAAGATCTGAAAGGGTTTAGGGTGTTTTGCCTTTTTTGCCCGGCATTCAGGCCCACATAGCTCAGTCGGTAGAGCACGTCCTTGGTAAGGACGAGGTCACCGGTTCGATCCCGGTTGTGGGCTCCACAGGTTCTGACGACCTGCGAAGCGAGACGTCAGACGCAGCGAAAAAATCCCTACTTTTGATCAAACCCCGGCGCTTCTTCAACGAAACCCGCGCCACCACCTCCTAGTTATGGCCAAGGCTCAATTCGAACGCAACAAACCGCACGTCAACGTTGGCACTATCGGCCACGTCGATCACGGCAAGACCACTCTCACGGCTGCGATCACCACCGTGCTGGCAAAAACCGGCAAGGCACAGGCGATGGCTTACGACGCGATTGACGCAGCGCCCGAAGAAAAGGCGCGCGGCATCACGATCAACACC
>JANXRG010000115.1 GCA_025353105.1 Verrucomicrobiota bacterium | reverse complement strand
ATTTCGCGGCCAGCCGCTCGATGATGTCGTCCGCCGTCGTGTTCGTCGACGAGTAGAAAATCTGGATCCCCGCGTCTTCCGTGGTCTCGCTTAGGCGGCTGCCACGGCCGTCGAAGACGACCACCACGCGGGTGCCGGTCTGATCCTGATAGTTCGTCAGTTGGCGCACCAGCACCTCCCGGGCGGCTTCGCGCCGCCGGTCGTGCATCGCCCGCAGTTCGGGCCAGCCGAAGATCACCGAGTGACCGTCGACGATGAGATACTCCAGCATATAACTCGAAGTTCGAAACTGGAAGAAAACTCAAAGCAGAACGCCCAAGCAAGTGACCAAGGGAGCTTGCGCCCACGCATGGATCCAGCCCTGTTCCGAGCTTCAAGCCCCTTAAACTTACTTCGAATTTCGAGTTTCGAACTTCGAGTTTCCGCGGCGGCTGGCCGTTACTCGGCCGCGGGAACCGCCGCTGGAGCCGGAACTGCCGCCTTTTTCGTGGTGGCCGTTTTCTTTGCCGCCGCGGCGGGCTTCGCCTTGACCGCGGGCTTCTTTGCAGCATCTTTGCGGGCCACATACGCGGCACGACGCTTCCGTTTGATCACTTTATTGTATTGCTTGCCCATAGAAGGTGATTAGAGGGGTTCGGCGGTCCCGGGGGCCCTTCGCTCTCATCAGAGAACGGCGGGCGGGAGTGCCGTCGGAATCAGATTCCGGCCCGTTTATCGGGCGGCCACTTTTGGTCAGAGAAGTCCTTTAGCACCGTTTTCCATGGAGACAATTCGTAACATCGCCATCATCGCCCACGTCGACCACGGCAAGACCACGCTCGTGGATCAGCTGCTGCGCCAGTCGGGCACGTTCCGCTCCAACCAGAAAACCGAGGAGCGCATGATGGACAGCATGGACCTCGAGCGCGAAAAAGGTATCACGATCCGCGCCAAAAACGCCGCGTTCAAATACAAGCATTACCACGTCAATATCGTCGACACCCCCGGCCACGCCGATTTCGGGGGCGAAGTGGAGCGCATCATGAAGATGGTCGATGGTGTGCTGCTCGTGGTCGATGCGCACGACGGCCCACAGGCGCAGACGAAATTTGTCCTGCGCAAGGCCCTGGAGGCCGGCGCCAAGCCCATCGTCGTGATCAACAAGATCGATCGCGAAAATTCCCGCCCGCACGAGGTGCTCGACATGGTGTTTGAGCTTTTCCTCGAGTTGAACGCCACGGATGCGCAGCTCGATTTCCCGACGATTTATGCCAGCGCCAAGGCGGGCTACGCGATGAATGACATCAAGGACGAGGCGAAGGATCTGACGCCGCTCTTCGACGCAATCATCAAGCATATTCCCCCTCCCCCGGCGGGCAAGGAGACGTTCTTCCAGATGCTCGTCTCGAATCTCGACTACAGCGATTACCTCGGCCGCATCGCCTACGGGCGCATCAGCAGCGGGCGCATTCGCGTGGGCGATAGCGCGGTCTGCATCCACGGTGATGGCCGGCGCGAACGCGCGACCGTCACAGCCCTCTTCGGCCATCAGGGCATGGAGAAGATCGAACTTCAGCACGCGCAGGCCGGCGACATCGTCGGTCTCGCGGGCTTTGAGGACACTTTCATTGGCGAGACGCTCACCGACAGCGAAGAGCGTCCGGCGTTGCCATTCACGCAGATCGATCCGCCCACGATCACGATGGGCATCCTCGTCAATGATTCGCCCGGCGCCGGCAAGGAGGGGAAATTTCTCACCGCGCGGCATCTGCGTGAGCGCCTGATTCGCGAGACCCGCACCAATGTCTCCATTCAAGTGCGCGACACGGAGGTCGCGGCGGCGTTTGAATTGCGCGCCCGCGGCGAAATGCAGATCGCCATTCTCGTCGAGCAGATGCGCCGCGAGGGCTTCGAACTCCTCGTGTCGCGCCCCGAAGTCATCTACACGCGCGATGAGGGTGGCAGCGTCCTCGAACCATTCGAGACTCTCTACGTCGATGTGCCGAACGAAAATCTCGGCGACGTGTTGCAGGGCCTCGCGACGCGCAAAGGCGAGGTCGAGAACATGGTGCACCACCCGAAAAGCGTGGCGGTGACGGCGGTGGTACCGACGCGCGGCTTAATCGGATTCGAGACCGACCTCGTCAATCTCACGAAGGGCCTCGGCATCATGAGCCATATTTTCCGCGAATACGGCCCGCACAAAGGCGAGATCCCCAGCCGCGGCCGCGGCGTGCTCGTGGCGATGGAAAGCGGCATCTCGACCGCCTATGCCCTCAACAACGTGCAGGAACGCGGCCGATTGTTCATCGGCGCCCAGGAGACCGTATACGAGGGTATGATCGTCGGTGAGAACGCCCGCCCGGACGACATTATCGTCAACCCCTGCAAGGCCAAGCATCTCACCAACATGCGCAGCCAGGGCGACGGCAAGGGAATCTCGCTTGAGCCGCCCCTCCGGATGAGCCTCGAGCGCGCACTCGAGTATATCTCGGACGACGAGTACGTGGAGGCCACGCCCAAGTCGCTGCGGCTTCGGAAAAAGGTGCTCGACGCCAACAAGCGCAAGCGCGCCGCTCAAAAGATCACCGCGGCGTTCGCGGAGGTATAGAATCTTGCACCCGGAATCCGCGATTGACAAGCGGCTCGAACGCCTCTTTACTCCCGGCACGGTTCGCACTCTGCCCGCCGCTCCGGGACATCGGCCCTGAGGTTATTTGCTGGGCAACACCGTTTCCGCAACGTCACCCGACGTTTGCACCGTTGGAGGCCTCCGTGTCTTTCCGTCCGTTCGTATTCGTCTGATTCCCACCTATGGCTGGCCACAGTAAATGGTCCAAGGTCAAGCGGATCAAAGGTCCGCTTGACGTGAAGCGCGGTCAGCTTTTCAGCCGGCTCTCGAAGGAAATCACTCTGGCCGCGAAGATGGGCGGCGGCGATCCGTCCGCAAACGTCCGGCTGCGCGCGGCCATCCAGAGCGCGCGCGACCAAAACATGCCCAGTGACAACATCGACCGCGGCATCAAGAAGGGCACGGGCGAACTCGAAGGCAACGCGATGGAGGAAATGGTCTACGAAGGCTATGCCCCCGGCGGCGTCGCCCTCCTGATCGAGACCGCCACCGACAATAAGAACCGCACCGCTTCCGACATCCGATTGATTTTCACCAAGAACAACAGCCACCTCGCCGCCGTGGGAAGCGTCGCCTACCTCTTCCAGCGCAAGGGTCTCATCACTGTGCCCCGCTCGGCCGCCGATGAGGATCGGATCATGGAAATCGCCCTCGACGCCGGGGCCCAGGATCTCGTTACCACCGAGGATTCCTACGAAATCACCACGCCGGTCGATCGCTTTTACGCCGTCGCCGAGACCCTGCGCAAGGGCGGGGTCGTCCCCGAATCGCAGAGGCTGGTCTACATCCCGAACACGCAGGTGCTGGTCGCAGACGAACACGTCGCCCAGCTGGTGATGCGACTGCACGATGCGCTCGAAGAAAACGACGACGTGCAGCACGTCCACATGAACCTCGAATTGCCCGAGGAATTGATGGCAAAGCTCTCGGCCTGAACAGGCTCTCCTCCCCAAAAAAATCCCATTTTTCCCGCGACACCCGACGCCAAATATGGCGCCGGCCGGCCGCCCACCGCCCACCCATTTCCTACCTCACCCATGACTGAATCCACCGAATCCAAAGCACCTGGCGAAATCTCGACCGCGGACAAACCGGTCCGCAAGCGTCGCACCAAGGCCGAGATGGAGGCCGCGAACGCCGCGCCCGCCGACGAAGCCGCGAAGCCGAAACGCGCGCGCCGCCCGAAAGCCGGCGAGTCGACCGAGCCGACGTCTTCGAGCGAAGCTCCGGCCGTGATGGAGGCGGCCCGTCCAGCTCCCGCCGAGCAAGCGCCCCAGGCGGAGACGGCACCGGCGCCGGAAGGCTGGAGACCCGGCCAGAACGAACCGCCGCTCCAGGATGGCGGTGGAGGGCCGCAACATCAGCCGCAACAGCAGGGCACCTATCAGCGCCGCTTCGACAAATTCCGTTTCCGCGAGCGTTTCCGCGACCGCGGTCCGCAGCAGGGCGGCGGTCAGCAGAGCGGCGGTCCGCAAGGCGGTGGCCAGCCTGGTGGCGGCAATGGCGCCGACAGCCAGCGAGGCCCTCAATTTCAAGGAGGCGGACAGCGCGACCCGCAGTTCCAAGGCGGGGGACCACGCGACCGGAATGATCGCAACGATCGCGGTGACCGCGGCGAGCCCCAAGGCGGCGGCGCGCAGGTGTACGAGCGCGACCCGGACCAGCCCATCGAATACAGCGAGGGCATCCTCGAGCTTTCCGGCAAGGGCTTCGGCTTCCTGCGCGAGGCCAAACGCCAGTTTGCACAGCATCCGCTCGACACATTTGTCACCCCCGAGGTGTGCCGCCGTTTCAACCTGCGGGATGGGATGATGATCAAGGGCGAAACCCGCCGCAGCAATCGCGGCCCGCAGATGTACAAGCTCACGTCCATCCACGGCGAAGATCCCGAGAAGCAGCGCACCGCGCCCATCTTCGAGGAACTCACCGTCGTGAATCCGAAGAAGCGCATCAAGCTCGAGACCGTGCCCGATCGCTACACGACGCGCATCATGGACCTCATGACGCCGATCGGCAAAGGCCAGCGCGGCCTGCTCGTCGCCCCGCCCCGCACGGGCAAGACCACGCTCCTTCAGCACATCGGCGAGGCCGTGGTGAAGAATCACCCGGAGATTCACCTGATCATCCTGCTCGTCGACGAGCGCCCGGAAGAGGTCACCGAATTAAAGCGCACCGTGCCGACCGCCGAGTTGATGGCGAGCTCGAATGACAGCGACCTCAAGAGCCACACGAAGATCGCCACGCTCGCGATGGAACGCGCCAAGCGGCTCGTTGAAATCGGCAAGGACGTGTTCATCCTGCTCGATTCAATCACCCGCGTCGGTCGCGCGTTTAACAACGTGCAGACCGGCGGCCGCACCATGTCGGGCGGCATCGACGCCCGCGCGATGGAAATCCCCCGCAAGATTTTCGCCGCGGCGCGCAACACCGAGGAAGCCGGCTCTCTCACCATCATGGCCACGGCGCTCATCGAGACCGGCAGCCGCATGGACGACGTCATCTTCCAGGAGTTCAAGGGCACCGGTAACATGGAGCTCGTGCTCGACCGTAAGATCAGCGACCAGCGCATCTATCCCGCGGTGGACATCTTCCTATCCGGCACGCGCCGCGAGGAATTGCTGCTCGCCGAATGGGAGCTGGAAAAGATCAATACGATCCGTCGCGGTCTCGCGGGCTACAAGCCGATCGAGGCGATCGAGCGCCTGCTCAGCTTCATGAAGAAGTATCCGACCAACGCCCAGATGCTCGCGAGCATCCCGGGGTAGGTCGAATTCGATTCTGAGCGCGAAATGGTGGAACGCGACCTCCGGGCGCGTTGCCGAAAGGTAGGGGACGACCGTCCTAGGTCGTCCCAACCTCCGCGCGCAAGATGTCCTCCCCGGCCCAGACTCATTTCCGAAACCGGATCGCCTCCACGGAGCTTGGGACGTTTCCGCGAAACGTTCCTACCCATCCTCAACGCGCCCGGTCGCGTTCCACCATCACATTCTGTCATGCGAATGAACGATTCGACGGTCCCATCGTCTGAATCGGTGCGCCTGACCATGAAATCCACCGCCCGGACTATCGAAGTCGAAGTGCTCCCGCCCGAGACCAAGTCCGGAGCGGCTCCAAACGCGCCCGACCGAACGATGGACCAGTGGCTCGCGCTCCTCGCGTGGGTCATGGACGATTTCTTTCGCGTGCCCGGGACGAAGCGCCGTTTCGGTCTCGACCCCCTCATCGGGCTGATCCCCGGCGTCGGGGGAGGCGCCACCGGAGCACTCAGCGCGTTCACGATGTTCCGCGGCGCGCAATGCGGTGTGCCGAAGATCGTCCTCGCCCGCATGGCGCTCAACATCCTGATTGATTCCGGCGTTACGTTGCTTCCAGTCGTGGGCGACGCGTTTTCCTTTTGGTTCAAATCCTTCGCGCGCAATCACGCTCTGCTGGTCAAGCATGCGGGCAATCCCAGCGTGCCGCGGCCATCGACTTTCGGTGACAAGATCTTCGTCTGGTCGCTGATCGCAGCGGCGATCCTGATCCCGCTGGCGGCCTTCTTCGTCACAGCCACGATCGTCTACCGGCTGCTTGGGAATTTGTTTGGTTGACCCGGAATTACACGTTGCCGGCGTTGCTTCGAACGGCTGGATCCGCGTCATTCCGCGCATGGGAAAAACCGCCGAGCCCGTCGTTCTCGTCCACGGCATCTGGATGACCGGCGTGGAATTGCTCCCGTTGGCCACGCGACTCCGTTTCGCGGGCTTCGCACCCAGCATTTTTCGCTACGCCTCGGTGCGCGGGAATCTCGATTCCAGCGCCGGTCAACTGGCGGCGTGGCTGGCGCGTCTCGACGTCCCGCGCTGCCACATCGTGGCGCACAGCCTCGGTGGATTGATCGCCTGGCGTGCGGTGCATCACTTCATCGATCCCGCGCAGATCGGGCGCGTCGTTGCGCTCGGAACGCCGTTTCGCGCCGGCCGCACGGCCCAGTGGCTCGCAGCGCGGCCCGCCACCCAATGGACGCTCGGCCGGACGATGGGGCCGCTCGTCCACCACGGCACGAACTGCCGCTGGGAGTCGCGCACTGAAATCGGAATCATCGCCGGGACCCGCCCCTATGGAATCGGACGAATTCTCGGAACCTTGAACGGCCCAAACGACGGGGTCGTCGCGCTCAATGAAACCGAGCTGCCTGGCGCCCGCGCGCACATCGCCATCCCCACCTTTCACGCCGGACTCCTGCTCTCGCGCCAAGCCAGCGCCTTGACCGCCCGCTTCCTGCGCGAGGGCCGCTTTGGCGAACACCCCTAACTGGCTCGCGCGCATAGCGCGGTGCGGGTGGTCGTGGCCAGGCGCATCGCAGTCTCGACCGTCTCCGCGAGAAATGTGGCGTGGCCCATTTTCCTTCCGGGCTTGGCAATGCGCTTGCCGTAGAGATGAAGCTTGGCGGACGGCGCGCGCAGAATCGGCGACCAATCCGGCTCGCGTTCCGGCTCCGGCCACAAGTCACCGAGCAAATTGATCATGACGGCCGGCGAATGTTGCCGGGTGGCTCCGAGCGGCAGATCGCAGACGGCGCGCGCGTGCTGCTCAAACTGACTCGTAACGCACGCGTCGATCGTGTAATGACCGGAATTGTGCGGTCGCGGCGCGAGCTCGTTGACGAGCAGCGTTCCCGTCCGTGTCAGGAACAACTCTACGGCCAGCAATCCTTCGACCTGCAACACCTCCGCAATCGCCCGGGCGAGCTTCTCCGCCTCGCGATGCACTTCCGGCGCGAAGCGTCCGGGCGCGATGGAAATCGCCAGAATGTGATCCTCGTGCTGATTCTCGGAAACCGGAAAGGTGACGATTTCGCCGCCCGGCCGCCGCGCGCAGACGACGGACAACTCCGACTCGAAATCGATCCACGCCTCCAGCACCCCACGCCGCGGCTTGAAATCATCGGCGTCGCCGCTCCAGTCACGCCATGCGGCCATCGGATCCTCGCCCGACTCGATCTTGCGCTGTCCCTTTCCGTCGTACCCAAACTCCGCCGTCTTCAAGATGCCGCGTGGTCCAATCTCGGCCAGCGCGGCGGTCAATTCCGCCGGCGACTTCACGACGCGGAAGGGCGCGCACGGAAAGCCGTGGTCGCGCAGGAAAATCTTCTCACGCTCGCGATGCTGCGTGAGGTGCAGCACCGCGCCGCGCGGCCGCACCGGCACGTGGCGTTCAATTCGCTCCAGCGCCTCGACCGGGATGTTCTCGAACTCAAGCGTCGCGACATCCACCGAACGCGCGAACTCCTCGAGCGCCGCCCCATCGTCGAACGGCGCACGAAACACCCGCTCGCACACCGCGCCGGCCGGCGGTTCCGAATGGGGATCGAACAGGTGCACATGGTAACCCAGCGGTCGCGCGGCCAGCGCCGTCATCCGGGCCAGCTGTCCGCCGCCGAGAAGCCCAATCGTGGATCCGGGTGGAATCACACGCGCGACCGCTCCTTTCGCCGTGCTGCCGCCACGCAGCGGGTGCGCAGTTTGGCGTCGTCGAGCGCGAGAAGCCGGATGGCGCAACGCGCGGCGTCCACCGCGCCTTCCGCGCCGATGCGAAATGTCGCCACCGGCACCCCCGCCGGCATCTGCGCAATCGAGAGCAGGGAGTCCAGTCCATCGAGCGATTTCGAGCGAACGGGGACGCCGAGCACCGGCAGCGGCGTGAGCGCAGCGGTCATGCCCGGCAGATGGGCCGCCCCACCAGCCGCCGCGATGATGCACTTCAATCCCCGTTTCCGGGCCGACGTGGCGTAGTCGTACAGCAGTTTCGGCGTCCGGTGCGCACTCACGATCCGGTGCTCAAACGGCACGCCGAATTCCTGCAGGATTTGTGCGGCCGGCTCAAGGGTCGGCCAATCCGACGCGCTGCCCATGATCAGGCCAACGACAGGTTTTGGCGTCGTGTGCATCAGCGGGAGCTTCTGCAACTCACGGCAAGTTCAAAGCCGGATCCCCAAGCGCGCGTTCCAAATCGCCGGGGTGATTGTACTCCCAGTACGGCAACTTGAGGCTGTGCTTCAACCGCAGCACACCGCCGTCATGCGCACGCCACTCGCGCAGCCGGTGCGGGAACGTCCCATCAAGCAGGAAGATGTCGCGGCCCTTGGCATGATCGACATCGACGACAATCGTCGCGCCGTCCTTGCGATATGAAATCTTCGCGGGCGCGAACGGAAAGTCCCCACGCTTCGACGTGATCGCGGTGGGCGCGAGCGAAACCGTGAACGAGTCCGTCGGCTTGGTGAAATCGATGCTGCGCACCCGCGCGGGGAGTTCATCGTAAAGAATTCCGCCGGTTGGGCTGGGCACCTCGACCGCGCCGCTGACCTGCCCCTCCCAATACGTGTCAAACCGGTACGTCCACGCGTCGCCGAGCTCCCTCGGACGCGTCGCCACCTTGAAGGTATTGCCGCACGAATCATTGCTCGTCAGCGACCATTTGATCAGCCGCGCGTTGACCGGTGTCCAGAATGAACTGTGCATCTGCTGGTAGACGTAGACCCCCGTGCGGACGCGCAGAATTTGATTGAGCTTCAGCACCGGGTACGTGCCCGGGCGGTCCCATTGGTCCGCTTTCACCATGGCGTCCGGCGAGAAGTCCTCGCGCACGTAAATGTGAATGACCTCCGCGGGTTGCGGCGCGCCGTAGCGCGCGACGGTCCCCTCATAGACGTCGAATTCTGCCTTCCCGTCGAACCAGTATGCGTCGTTCAGGAACGCCAGCGAAAACTCCGCCCGCGCCGTCGTCGCGACCAGGCCAAACAATCCGATAATTCGCAGCAGGGCTCTCATAGGAAGAGAAGGAACCACGAATTTCACATGAGGAGACACGAATTCTTCAGGGTGACCCGGTCGATTGTTCCACGACTTCCGATCTTCGGGTTCATTCGTGTCTAATTCGTGTTTTCAGATTTCTGGTGTTCGAACCGCCGCGCGAGAAACCAGCAGATGCCGAACATGTCGGCCGTGGCGCGGAACGCGCGGTTGGCGAGGCCGTATTTACTCACGCCGAAGCGCCGCGCGCGATGGTTCACCGGCAGCTCGACCAGCGTGAATCCGGCGCCCTTCACCAACGCGGGAATGAACCGGTGCATTCCCTTGAACGGGATGAGCGCGGCGACACATTCGCGACGCATGATTTTGAGCGTGCAACCCGAGTCCCGCACGCCGTCGCCCACAAACCAGCGGCGCACCGCATTGGCAATCCTGGCGGTGACGCGCTTCGACCAGCGATCCTGGCGGTGGATCCGATAGCCACACCCGAGATCGACACCGGATCGCCCGAGTTCATCCAGCAACCGGACGAGATCCACGGGATCGTTTTGCAAATCGCCATCGAGCAGGCCGACGTACGCGCCGCGCGCCGACTTCATCCCCGCATAGAGCGCAGCGCTTTGGCCGGTGTTTCGTGCGAACTCGATGACGCGCGTGCGCTCATCGCGGCGAATGCGGTTCCGCGTGGAATCGGTGGAGCCATCGTCCACGAGGATGAGTTCGTAATCACGCCCGGCGAGCGCCGCGGCAATCTCCTGCTGCAGAATGGTCACGTTTTCCTCCTCGTTGTACAGCGGAACGACGATGGAGATCGCGGGAGTCATGCGGACGCGCCCGGCGGGCGCCTAAAGCGACATGCCTTGGTAACGGGAAAGCAAGAAGAACGTCAGCGTGCGCACGGGCAGGCCGCGGCGCTTGATCTCGTACCGCGCCACGCACTTCCATTCCTCGAAGCCCTGTTCAAGGGTCGATGGGGGCGCCGCCAGGTTGGGACTGTCTGTGACGAACAACGCGCTGCGGCCGATGAAGCGGTTTTCACCGAGCGCCTCTGGCATTTCATTGGCGGGCGGCGCGGACGCCGCGTTGGGTTTTGCTCCCGGGGCCGGCACGGGTACGGGCGGCTCGGTGAATTCGTCGTACCGACCCCAGAACGAGAATTGATTCTGGATCTCCTGCGATTCGGGCATGTACACCGGCGGATGCCCCGGCTGTTCGATGCGTTTGTCCACGAGGTAAAAATTCAACTCTGCGGCCAGTTGATACTTGTCGGCGATCAGAAAAACCTTCTGCCCGAGTTCCTTCTCGACCTGCTTGCGCACCGCGCCCACCGCTTCGGCGGTTGCGTGCCAGCCGCGGATCCGGCTGCTCGTATCCGTCTTGTAGGGCCACGTGAATCCCATTTGGCGAACGACGTCGGTATCGAGAATGGCGACGGACATCACCAGGCCGAGCGCGAGAGCGGCGATCGCGAAGGCGCCCGCGCCCTGGCTGACACTCGCGCGTTCATGCCAGAGCATCGCGGCGAGGACGCACAGGCTGGGATAGGCCAGCGCGGTCCAGTTCGGCTCACCCGGCCGGCGCAGGGCCAGCACCGCGTAGAACCCGAGAACCGGCAGCGTGAATGCGAGGAGGAAGCGTGCCCGTTCGGCGCGACCCGGCTTGTGACTGCGCGCCTCCTTCCACCCGCGACCCAACGAGATGAGCAGTCCGACAAAAATCAGCGGCGAATAAACCACGGCCTGCAGGCCAATAAATTCCGGGAAGGCGGTCCACTTGAAACCGCCCCCGCCAAAGCCACCGCGCTCGAACAGGTGGGTCGCGGTGATCCACGCGTGGTTGGCGTTCCAGATGATCGGCGGCAGCGCGCCGAGGCAGGCGACCGCGCACATCGTCCAGAATCCACCGCGCCTCAGCTCGACTCGCCAGCGGGGCACCCACCCGAGGGCAAGCGTAACCGACGCGAGTTGCAGCGCGTTCGTGTATTTGCACAGGAACCCCAGCGCAATCGAGAAACCCGCGAGCACCCAAAACCAGATCCCATGCGGGCTGCGTTCCAAGGCAAGCCAGACGCCGTACATCGCGACCACCCAGAAGAAAATGGAGAGCGGATCGATCGTCATCAACACGCCGCCGACGTTGAAGATCGGAATCAACGAGATCAGGATCGCGGTCCACACCGCCGCCGCCCCGCCATAAAGCCGGCGCGCCAGGGAAGTCAGGAGCAGCGCCGTGCCCAACCCGAGAATCGGACTCCAGAAACGCACCCCGAATTCGGTGTCGCCAAAGAGGGCGGTGCTCGCGCGAATCGCGGCGGCCACGCCCGGGCCCTTGGAGTAGTAGCCCCAGTCGAGGCGCTCACTCCACATGTGATAGTAGGCCTCGTCCGCGAGCAGCTCGTCGTAGCTGATGATCGTCAGACGAATCACCGCGACGGCGACGAGAAACAGGACGAGGAAGACGCGCATGAATCAGAGCGAATGCGATCAGGCGGCCGCCGGCTTGGGTTCACCAAACAGCTGCGAATGCCGCGCATGGATGCCCGGGGCGACGCGGCCACCGAAGCAATGCCAAAGCCATCCCAGCAGGGCGAGAACGAGAAGCGTGATGGCCACGGAGAAAATCGCGGTGACGATAACGTCGCTGGGATGATGTGCGCCCGTGTACACGCGGGAATAGCCGACCAGCCCAGCGGCGAAATAGGCCAGCCAGCCCCAGCGGCGGAAGAAAACCGCGAGCACGGTCGCCAATCCGAACAGGTTCGTAACGTGGCCGGACGGAAACGACCGGCCCTTGCCGGCCTTGATCGTCGCGGGCTCTTCACCGATCTTCTCCGTGAGCGGTTGACCGAGCGCGAGAACCCGGGGACTCGTCTGCGGGTCGAGATCGATCTGCCGCACGTTGGGCAAATGCTGGCTGGGACGCGGTCGGTCGAAATGCTTTTTCGCCACGCCGGCCGCTTGGTTCAAGGCGAGCAGGACGATTCCCACCGACAACACGCACATCCGGGCGCGAAATCCGCCGCGCCAGAGCATCAGCGCGGCCGTTAGGTAGAAGAACGGGAGCCAAAAATCGTAGCTGGACGCGATGGCCATCACCCAGTCGAGCACCGGGTGCGTCCATTCCCGATTGATGAGAAACAGGATTCGATCGTCCATTACCGGTGTATTCTTAATCGAAGATGAAGCGCATCGCCCAAATTTTCTTCGCGGTGGCGATCCTGCAATCCGCGCACGCCGAGTATCCGCCCGCCGCCGAAGTCATGCAGTCAATTCGGCGTGCCCAAGCGAGCCAGAAAATCGACCTCAAGGGTTCGCTTGAGACCCAGCCGGTGGATGCCCTCAAAAAACCGACGGAAGCGTCGTTCCGGCTGGTCGCCGAGGGCGGCACGGTGCGTTACCAATTCAGCGACCCGGAGCCCGTCACCTTGCAAATCAAGCTGGGCGAGACGGACTCGGAGTTGATGCAGACCGGCGGGACCGGGGCCGGCCGGCTGACCCCGGCGAACTTCGCGAAGAAGATCCTCGGCACCGATCTCACCTATGAGGACCTCGCGCTGAAATTCATCTACTGGTCGCGCGGAGCAATCGAGGGCGAGGAACGGATGAAAACCATGGACGTCTGGCGCATCCGGCTGCAGGCGCCGCCGGGCGGTCGCTCGGCGTATCGCGAAGTCATCCTTTGGGTCGGCAAACAAAACGGGGCCCTCGTGCGGGCAGAGGGTTTCGACGTCGCGGGAAAACTGGCGAAGCGTTTCGAAGTGGTTTCCGCGCAGGTCGTCAACGGCCTGTGGGTCCTGCGCACCCTTCGCATTGAGACCTTCGACCCAGGGACCGGGAAACTGCTCTCGCGGACGCGGATGATGATCGAGACGCCGAAGGAATCGTAATTACAGTGACGCCGCCTTTTCGCGCCATTCCCGATATGCGAACGGCGAAATTTCCGAGGGCTTGATCTCGCTGCGGCCGCCCCAGAACACGTTCGTGTAGCGGACCGGAATTCCCACCGCGCTGAGGTGGTCATCGATCGCCGCCTTGTGCTCGAGCAGGCGCGGTTTCTCCGTGCCGTGCGCCACGGCCATGATGTTCACGTTGCCAAATTCCGGACCGCCCTCGCGCCAGTAGCAATGCGTGAGAATCTCGTGTCGGCCCACCTCGCCGCCCGCTTCCAGCTCGCGGCCCGCGGGCACGGCCCAGTGGAACAGGCCGTTGAACCGCGTGACGCGCACGCCGCTCTGCGACGGCTTCACGTGCTCGAGGAAAGTTGAGAATCGCCCGATGATGCCGCGACTGTTCAAATCTTCTGCCGTCTCACAAAACGCCTCGTAGTTCACCCCCGCTTCCCCGGCCCGCGCAGCCCACGGCGAATCGACGATTTCCTCCGGCGCAAATTCGCGTTTGAGCGCCACGAGGATGCGCCATGCGTGCTCGTCGAGCTCGACGGTCTTGACCGGAATCATGCGCGCTGGTTCTTCCGCCCGCGCGCCGGGCTCCAGAGATTTCCGCCGCACATGGCCCACGCCCAGCGCGAAAATCCCCTTCGCTGGCATGAGGCGAAAGCGTTCCGCGCCGACCTTTTTTGAGAGCAGCTCACAATGATCTTCCAGCGTGGTGGTGCCCATCGGCACCTTGAGCGTAGTCCACAACCGGTAGGTCGCGCCGGCGATGTCTGCGTCCGTGGACCGGAGTACGACATGCCCGCTGAACGGATCCTTTTGCACCATGAAATCGAACGCCGCCTCCAGCCGATCGGGCGGCACCTTCCACGCGACGAGGGCACCGGTGGCGAGGTTCGTGGCGAGGAGCGTCTGCCGCACGCGTCGAATCGTCCCGGCCTCGACCATCGCGCGGATGCGTTCGAGTACGATCGGCAGGTCGACCCCGCTTTGCGCGGCAATCTGCCGGAACGGCTCCCTAACGAACCCGGCGATCCGGTCCTCCGAGACCGCGAGAATGCGGGCGTTGAGGGGGTCATCGTGTTCGACCGATGGGGTGAAGCGAGCTTTGGCGGCAGAGGGCATGCGAGACTGATAAACTCGAAACCCGAAACCCGAAACTCGAAGTAAGTTTAAAAGATCCGAAATTGGAAAATGGCAAAATGGCAACGCCTGGTCGCGACCCCCGCGCTTTCCGCCCTTGGAGTTTTCCAGGTTTTCCCCGTTTACTTCGAGTTTCGAATTTCGAACTTCGAGTTTTCGAGCCGCGCAGAGACGCGCGCCCTCGGTTTCATTTGACGCCCCTTCCCGCCTGCGGTAGCTAGGCAGTCCCTTCGTTCCACGAGGCCCCTTTTGGACACGATGCCAGCGTTGGATTCGCGCCGAAAGCCGGACCCAGCGAGGGTTTCCTGTCGTCTCAGCTATGTCCGCCGAACAGCTTTCCTACGTTCTCGTCAACCCGTATTCGATCCGAAAATCGCGCACGGGCGGCATCCTCTCGCGGCTGATTTCCCGCACCGGTCTCGACCTCGTTGGCGCCCGGATGTTCGCTCCCAGCCAGGAACTCGCCGAGGCCTACGCGGCCATGGCGATCACCGAACCCGACAACGCCCGCCACCGCGCAACGCAGGAACGAATCCGGGACTACATCCTCAAGAATTTCGCCCCCGACGCCAAAGGCCGGCGCGCCCGCACGCTGTTGCTCGTCTTCAAAGGGCCCGACGCCGTCGCCAAGGTCATGGGCGCAGTCGGCCACATCGTCAACGAGCGCACGAGCGGCGAGACGATTCGCGATACCTACGGTGATTACATGGCCGATGCGGACGGCAGGGTGATCTACTTCGAGCCCGCGGTGCTCACCGCGCCGGATGCGGCCTCGGCGGAGAAGGCGCTCAAGCTTTGGGCGCGGTACTCCGACAGCGACGGCGGCCTGCTCGAAAACATCATCAGCTATCCGGTCGGGGCGAAGGTCGAGAAGACGCTCGTCCTGATCAAGCCCGACAATTTCCGCTTTCCGAACGCGCGGCCCGGCGGCGTGATGGACGTCTTTTCGCGCAGCGGCCTTTCGATCATCGGCTTCAAGGTTCACCGCATGAGCGTGGCCGAGGCCGAGGAGTTCTACGGGCCGGTGCTCGCGTTTTTGCAGGAAAAATTCAAGGAGCCAGGCGGCAAGCGTTCCCGCCTCGCGATCGAGCGCGAACTCGGCCTCGCGCTGGATGACGCGATGGAAAAGAAGCTCGGTGAATTGATCGGGCCGGAATTCGGCCGCGACAACTGGGAAGCCATCGTGGAATTCATGTCCGGCCGCCGGCCGAGCGACACCCCGAAGGCGGAACGCAATCTGCCGGGTGACCGGAAGATTGTCGCCGTCATTTACGAGGGCGTGGACGCCGTGAAGAAAATTCGTGAAGTGCTCGGGCCAACCGACCCCTCCAAAGCGCCAAGCGGCACCATCCGCAAGGAATTTGGCAACTCGATCATGGTGAACGCCGCGCACGCGTCGGACTCGCCCGAGAGCGCCGCCCGCGAAATGCCCATCGTCGGCATTCAAACCAACAATCTCCGACCGCTGATCGAAGAGACCTACGGGTCGCTCAACTAAACTCTCGTCCATCTCCCAACTTTCCCACTCATGGAACTCGCCGAACGCGCCACCCTTCTCCAACCCTCGCCCACGCTGGCGATCGACACCAAAGCCAAGCAGATGAAGGCGGTCGGCGAGGATGTCTGCAACTTCGGCGCCGGCGAACCCGACTTCGACACGCCCGAGCACATCAAGGCCGCGGCCATCGCGGCGCTCAACGACGGGTTCACGAAATACACGCCCAGCAGTGGCATCCCCGAGCTGCGCCAGGCGATCGCGGACAAGCTTTTCGCGGACAACAATATCGAATACAAACCGACCCAGATCATCGTCAGCACCGGCGCGAAGCAGGCGTGCATGAATGCAATCCTCGCGACGTGCCAAACTGGCGACGAGGTCATCATCCCGGCGCCCTATTGGGTCAGCTATCCGGAAATGGTGCGGCTCTCCGGCGCCGAGCCGGTTTTCGTCCAGACCAAGGAATCCAACAACTGGAAGATGACGGCCGCGGATTTCGCCGACGCGATGACGCCGCGAACGAAGATGGTGATCATCAATTCGCCGTGCAATCCGACCGGCGCGGTCTACACCCGCGAGGAACTCGAGGCCATCGTCGAGGTGGCGGACGAGGAAGGCATCATCATCCTCTCGGACGAGATGTACGAGAAACTCGTGTATGACGACGTGAAGGCGGTCAGCATCGCCTCGCTCTCGAAGGCCGCGTACGATTTGACCATCACGATCAACGGCTTCAGCAAGGCCTATGCGATGACCGGTTGGCGCCTCGGCTACCTCGCCGCGCCCGAGAACATCGCCAAGGCCATCGATTCAATCCAAAGCCACATGACGTCGAACCCGACGTCGTTCGGGCAGAAGGGCGGCCTCGCCGCCCTCCAGGGCGACCAGCAGTGCATCGCCGACATGCGCGACGAATTCAACGTCCGCCGCGACTACGTCTACGGCCGCATCTCCACGATGCCCAATGTCACCGTCACCAAGCCGGACGGGGCGTTCTATGTGCTCGTGAACATCGAGCGCACCTCGCTAACCTCGACGAATTTCGCCGACCGTTTGCTCAGCAAGCAAAAGGTGGCGGTCGTGCCGGGGATCGCCTTCGGCAACGACAAGACGATTCGCATCAGCTACGCGACGAGCCTCGACGTGATCAAGAAGGGCCTCGATCGCCTCGAGGACTTCCTGCGTTCGGTGTAGCGCCTGTCGCCGGGGTCGCTGACCCTGGTCCGAACGCAGCGTCGTTCAGCCCCGGCGGCTTACGGCGGCATCACGGGCGGCACAAAGGTGAAAGTCCGTGCGAGCAGCCACATGAGGAACAGGACGATCGGAGTGTGCACGAAGAGTTGCACCAAGCCGAAGCCGACGAGATCGCGCGCCTTCAACTTGAGGATGCCCAGCAGCGGCAGCATCCAAAACGGATTCACCAAATTCGGCAGCGCCTCGGCGGTGTTATAGATCTGCACGACCCAGCCGAGGTTCACCTTCTGGTCGATCGCGGCCTGCAACACATAGGGCGCCTCGAGAATCCATTTGCCCCCGCCGGACGGAGCGAACAAGCCGAGCACGGCGGAGTAAATCGACACGAGAATCGGGTACGTGTCGGGCGTCGTCACCTTCACGAACAATTCGGCAAGCGTCTTGGAGATGGGCGATCCCCCAATGATGGCGGCGATCCCCGCATAAAACGGAAACTGGATGACGATGCCCGCGGTCGCCGGGATCGCGGCCGACACCGCCTTGGTGAATGACCGAGCCCGCCAGTGCAGCACGAGTCCGACCATGAGGAAGAACAGATTGTAATTCGGCAGGTCGAGCGCCTGCAGCCAGCCCTTCTCGCTGATGACGGTCCAGAGATATCCAAAACCCATCAACGCGATGACGAGCGTAAGCGGCGGGAAATACTCGAGCCATTCACCGGGTTTCTCGCGCTTCTCGAGCGGCGCTTGCATGGACTCAAAGGTCAGGCCAAAGGACTGCACCGTGCGCACATTGTCGCCCATCGGCACGGTCAGCCACGCCACCAGGACCGACACCAGCATCAAGATTCCAGCGGTCAGAAGGCTTTGCCACGTGTAAATGGTGGCATCCAGCGGAATGATGCCGCTGATCTTCAGGACGGGCGCCGGGATTAATCCTTTCGAAGCCATCATCAGCGCCGCCGAGGACGAGAGCCCAAGCGCCCAGATGCTGCCGAGCCCGAGATAGGCTGCGGCGCCGATCGCGCGATAATCCACCTTCATGCGCTGCGCGATTTCCCGCGCGAGAAAGCCCGCAAATATCAGGCTCAAGCCGTAGCTGATCATCGAGGTGAACGTCGAGATGAACGCCACATACGCCACCGCGCCCCGCGCGGTTTTCGGCACGCCTGCCAGCTTCACGATTAGTTTGTACACCGGCGGCGAGGATGCAACGACGTACCCGCTGACGACCACCACGACCATCTGCATCGTGAACGGAACGAACGACCAGAAGCCGGTGCCAAACCACGTCACGAGCTGCTGGAGCGTGCTGCCCAAAATCAGACCCGCCACGAACACAATGATCGCGGCGAGCAGGGCGAAGACAAACGCGTCGGGAAACCACCGTTCCGACCAATCCGAAAGCGACGCGCCGAGTCGCGTGAACAGTCCGTGTTCCGAAGAATTTACCGAGGGATTTGGTGTGCTCATGATGCGAAGAATGATGCGGGTGATGAAACGCCGCGACGGATGCCATTCCATCGCAGCCCCAACCTGGCAATTACACGCCGCCCGCTGGCCGCGTGACAAGCTGATTGTGTGCGCGTTACAACACCCGCGTGGTCGGACCCCGGCGGCGTCACTCGTCGAGCACCCACGTGTCCTTGCTCCCGCCGCCCTGCGAGGAGTTCACGACGAGCGATCCCTTGCGCAAGGCAACGCGGGTGAGCCCGCCCGGCACGATCTTGATCGTCTCCCCGCACAGGATGTACGGGCGCAGATCGATATGGCGCCCCTCGATCGCGCCCTCGCCGCACCACGTCGGCGCGCGCGAAAGCGAGATGACGGGCTGCGCGATGAAGTTGCGCGGGTTCGCCTGAATCAGATCGCGGAATTTGGCGATCTCCTCCTTTGCGGCATACGGCCCCATCAACATTCCGTAGCCGCCGCTCTCGTTCGCGCTCTTCACGACGAGCTGATCGAGGCGCTCGAGGATGTAGGCACAATCCTTTTCCTCCGACGAGAGCCACGTCTCGACATTCGGCAGGATCGGCTCCTCGCCGAGGTAAAACTTAATCATCCGTGGCACGAAATAATACATGACCTTGTCGTCGGCGACGCCGGTGCCGATTGAGTTTGCGAGGCTGACGTGGCCCTTCCGGTACGCGTCGACAAGTCCGGGCACGCCGAGCAGCGAATCCGCGCGGAAAACCTTTGGGTCGAGGAAATCGTCGTCGATGCGCCGGTAGATGACGTGAACCTGCCGCAGGCCTTTCGTCGTTTTCATGTACACGCGGTCGTTGTTTACGACGAGATCGCGGCCCTCCACGATTTCGATGCCCATGCTCCGCGCGAGAAACGAATGCTCGAAATAGGCCGAGTTGTGGATACCCGGTGTCAGCAGCACGATCGTGGGA
Source organism: Verrucomicrobiota bacterium (assembly GCA_025353105.1). Lineage (GTDB taxonomy): Bacteria > Verrucomicrobiota > Verrucomicrobiia > Chthoniobacterales > SZAS-18 > SZAS-18. Next base: position 27,916 of record JANXRG010000115.1, on the reverse strand, counting down.
TCCGGATGACCGCCGGGCGCGATGTGGTGCAGCATCTGCAGCAGGTGCTGCGGATACTCGTCCACCGGCCGCACCGGGTAGCTCCCGAACAACTTCGGAAACACGCGCTTCATCGCCTGGCGATTGGTCAGGACGTAGCTCACGCCCGACGGCGTCCGCCCATTGTCTTCCAGCACAAGATATCGTCCGTCGTGATCGCGGATCAGGTCGGTGCCGCAGATGTGAATGTAGATGTCGCGCGGGACGCGGAAGCCCATGAATTCAGGCCGGAAGTGCGCGGCGCTGCGGATGTAATGTTCCGGAATGACGCCCTCCCTCAGGATCCGCTGCTCGTTGTAGACGTCCTTGAGAAACAGATTTAGCGCGGTCATACGCTGCACAAGACCGCGCTCGAGGTGCGCCCATTCCTTCGCCGGGATGATGCGCGGAATCAGGTCGAACGGGAAAATCCGCTCCGTGCCGCGGTCGTCGGAGTAGACCGTGAACGTGATGCCCTGCGTGAGAAACGACTTGTCGGCGAGCGCCTGCTTCCGCTCGTATTCGCCGCCCCCCATTTCCTGATAGCGCCGCAGCAGTGCGCCGTAATGCGGGCGCACCTCGCCCGAGGCGGCGAACATTTCGTCGAAAAATCCGCCCGTCTCGTACCCTTGGAAGAATTGTCCCACGCGGCGGAGGATAGAATCCACCCGCCGTGAGGAAAGCCGATTTTTCCCGCGTCGGTGAATTTGCCGAATGACGAGGGGCGTCGAGCGCGGAATGGTGGACCGTCGCCGTTCATTCCGACATGCAGCTCGCGCACCCCGCCTTTCTCCTCCTCGGCCTGCCCATCGCGTTTTTCGTGGGGCTGGCCCTGCGCCGCTCGCTTGTGGGAATGGAGTCACCCCAGCGTCGCGCCACGCTCGCGGTGCGCACGCTGCTGTTCCTCTGCCTGCTTCTCGCCCTGGCCGGACTGCGCTGGCGCCGCGATTCCGATGCGCTCGGCGTGCTCTTCCTCGTCGATGCCTCGGCGAGCATCTCGCCGGAGGCCGCCGCGCAGGCGCGCCACTTCGTCGAGCAAAGCGTGAAATCGCGTGGTGGATCCGACGCGGTCGGGATCCTTGGTTTCGCCGCGCGAACGCGGGTCTGGCAGCCCTCGTCGGAGTCTTCATCGTTGCCCGCCACCTGGCCCGAAACGCCGGACGCCGATCGCCACGCCACGGACTTTACCCGAGCCCTCGATTTCGCCTCCGCGGTTTTTCCCGCGCAGTCGTTCAAGCGCGCCGTGCTCCTGACCGACGGCAACGACACCTCCGGTCGCGCCGAGGAAGCTGCGGCGAGGCTCGCGGCGGGAGACGCGGAACTCTACACCGTGCCGCTGCGCAATCCCGATCGCCCGGAAGTCTTCGTCGGCCTCTTGCAGGCACCGCGCAACGTCAAAAACGGCCAGCCGTTCGACCTGCGCGCGAATATCGAGAGCAACACGGCCACCCGCTCACGCGTAAATCTTTACCAGGACAATCTCCTGGTCGGTGGGCGCGATGTCGCGCTCCAGCCGGGGCGCAACGAGATTGTGTTCGCCAACCTCACGGTCGGCGGGGGCTTTTCGACCCTCGAGGTCGAGGTTGTCGCCGATCAAGATACTTTGCTTGAGAACAACCGCGCGCAGGTCAGCGTGACGTCCGGCGGCGAGCCCCGCGTCCTGCTCGTGGACGGCGACGAAACCCGGGCGCTGCCGCTCGCCAACGCCCTGCGAGCGGGCAAGATCGCGGTCGAGACCCGCGGTATCTCCGGCCTGCCGCGCGCGCTCGAGGATTTGCAGCGCTTCGATTTGTTCCTGCTCAGCGACGTGTCCGCGCTGAATTTGAACCGCGAACAGATGGAGCTCTACCGCGCCTGGGTGCAGGATTTCGGCGGTGGATTTGTCATGATCGGCGGCGACAACAGTTTCGGCGTGGGTGGTTATTACCGGACGCCGGTTGAGCAGATGCTGCCCGTCCGCATGGAGCACGACGACCGACAGGATACGCCCACCGTCGCGTTGCTGGTCACGCTCGATCGCTCCGGTTCGATGTCTGCGCCCGTGCAGGGTCAGACCAAGATTTCGCTCGCGGACCAGGGGGCCGCGCTGGCGCTCGGCGTGCTGCAGCCAAAGGATCAATTCTGTCTCACCGCGGTCGACACGAAGGTGAATCTCATCGTGCCGCTCGGCCGCGTGACCTCGCGCACGGCGGTGGAACAAAAGATCCTCGGCATCACCGCGAGCGGCGGCGGCATCTATATTTACACGGCGCTGGCCGACGCCTTCCAGCGCATGCGCGACGCGAATGCGAAGATCAAGCACGTTATCCTTTTCTCCGACGCGGCGGACGCGGAGGAAAAATTTGCCGGCGAGATGGCCGACGGCGCCCAGAGCGGCGGCAGCGCGATTGATCTCGTGGGCCAGATGCTGCAGGCGAAGATCACGACCTCGGTGGTTGCGCTTGGATTCGAGCGCGACAAGGACGTGAATTTTCTGCGGTTGCTCGCGGAGCGCGGCAACGGGCGTTTCTATCTCACGAACGACGCGCTCAACCTTCCGCAGATCTTCACCACCGAAACAATGAAGGTCGCGCAGTCCAGCCTCGTGGAGGAACCTTTCCTCGCGAAGCCGGTTGGCCGCTCCCCAATTCTCGCGGGCTTGAACTGGACGCAGGTGCCGCTGCTGCTCGGGTACAATTCGACGAAGCTGAAACCCACCGCGGATCTTTTGCTGGCCACGGAGATCGGCGAACCACTGCTCGCAACGTGGCGTTATGGACTCGGGCAATCGGCCGCATTCACCAGCGACGCGAAATCGCGCTGGGCAGGCGGTTGGATGGGCTGGGCGGGCTTCGGTAAATTTTGGACGCAACTGGTGCGCGGCCTCATGCGGCCGGGTGACGCCTCGAATTTTCAGGTTCACCTCGGCGAGGGCGACGGGACCGTGACGCTCGAAATGGAAGCCGCACGCCCGGACGGCTCGTTCCGTAATGATTTAGTGATCGCCGCCACGGCCACTGCGCCCGACGGCACGAGCATCTCGCGCCCGGCGAAGGCGGTGGCGCCGGGCCGGTATGTGGCAGAGTTCCCCACCCCGACGGCCGACGGCACGACGCTGTTCGCGATGAGTGCGCCCGGGTTTCTCGAGCGCCCGTATGTTCTGGGCTACACGAAACCGTTCGCGCGTGAATTCCTCAAGACAAGCACGGACGAGGAGGCGCTGCGGTCGCTCGCGCGGATCGGCCACGGTAAATTCGATCCGAAACCGGAGGAGATCTTTGCGCGTCCGGCGGCGAAGACTTCGCAATGGATCGATCTATCAGGTCCGCTACTGGCCGCCGCGCTTCTGCTCCTCCCGCTCGATATCTACCTGCGCCGCCGCGAATGGAAACCGACAACCACGGGTTGATGCAATCCTCGAAACGGAGCGCCCTTCAGATCGAGCGGCGCCTTCAGCGCGTCGCGGCAGCGACGGCGTGAAGCGCCGGATCGGTACGGAAATAGGAACCAGCGAACGATCGGGTCGAACGTCAGGCCTCATACCGCAGCAGCGGCAGCGTTCGACCGGAAGCCCGGGAGACGATTTCACCGGCGCTTCTTGCGCCCATCCGCAGATAGAATCCCTCGGCGTTCGGATCGCTTTCGATCAGGAAACTTGGATGCCCGGCGCGGCGGGCGAAGTCGACCGCGTGATCCCAGAGATGTTCCCCAATCCCGTGGCGAATCCGTTCGGGCGCGACGAACAAGCTCTCCAGAAAAACCGACCCCGACTTTGTCTTGAACGCACAGAAACCTTCGATGCGCTCGTCGCGCACGAGTACGAAAACGCCCTCCGGGAGTTCCTCCGACGTGGGAGCGAGGGACGGCGCGACGGCGTCCATGAACTCCTGGTCGTAGCCCCAGTGCGCCTTCGAGCGATAGGCGAGATCGCGAAGCTCCGGTAAATCGTCGACGGTCGCCTCGCGGATCTCCCCGCGTTTCGGCGTGGGCGGATTCACGCGACGAGGCGCTCCGAATGAAGCGCAATGCGATTCCCCTCGCTATCGAGCACGACAGCGCGGAAACCAAACGAACCGATCGGATGGGGCGGCTCAAGCACCCGCCCACCGTGCGCCTCCGCGGCCGCCACGGCTTCCTCCAGCCTGCCGTTCGCGTTGAAGTAGAGCAGGATGCCCTCCGTTGAGGGCTTGGTGTCGCCGGAGGTAAGCAGACAACCCGCCACGCCATCGTCCCCATGCGGCAACAGTCCAATCGTGAAGTTGGGATAGACCTCGCGCTTCACCTCAACGGACAACACCGCCGAATAAAATCCGATGGCGCGATCGAGATCGCGCACGGGAATGTCAAACCAGACGGCGGAGCGGACCATGACGAGGGGAACCCCCATTGATGCCAGACCAAGTCGGCAACGCCAAGCCGATTGCGCCACGCCCGCTGCACCCGGCAGTGGCGGCGCGACCGTTACCGCGCCAGCGACGTAAGGAGATCCGAAGTCGGAATCCCGCGTAGTTCAAAAAGGCGCAAGATCGTCTCCTCGATCAAATGGTTCGGGCACGAGGCGCCGGCGGTCACGCCGACGACGACGTGTTCCTTGTCGGGGAACCAGGCATCCGTCCCGATTTCACGTCCGAGATGGATGTTGTAGTGCGTGACATGGTCCCTCGATTCGAGGCGGCTCGCGTTGCGGATGAAATAGGTCGGCAGCGTGGCCTCGCCGATTTCCGCGAGGTGCGACGTGTTGGAGCTGTTGTAGCCACCCACGACGATCATCATGTCGAGCGGAAGTTTGAGCAGATCGAAGAGCGCATCCTGCCGTTCCTGCGTCGCGCCACAAATGGTGTCGAAGAACCGGAAGTTTTTTTCGCCGGACTCGGGGCCGTCGCGATCAACGATCGCCTGGCGCACCCGGCGTTGCACTTCCTCGGTCTCGCTGCGCAGCATCGTGGTCTGGTTCGCCACGCCAACGCAGCGCAAGTGCAGATCGGGATCGAAGCCCACCGACCGCGCCCCCGGTCCGAATTTTGCGAGAAATTCGTCCTTGTTCCCGCCGTGCCGGATGTACTCGCAGACGTAGTCGGTCTCCGCGAGCGTGAGCACGACGAGGAAGTGGCCGTTGCCGCCCGGACCGAGTGCGCGCGATGCGGTGGCCTTGGTCTCCTCGTGCTCGGACTTCCCGTGAATAATCGACGTGTAATTTTCCTGGGCGTAGCTGCGCACCCGGCGCCAGACGCTCATCACGTCGCCGCAGGTCGTGTCCACGAGGTGACAGCCGATCTGCTTGATGCGATCGATCGTGTGCGTCTCCGCGCCGAAAGCGGGCACGATGACAACGTCGTCTGGCTGGAGCTGATCGATCTCTGCCTCCCGTTGGGGGCCAATGAGATTCTTGATCCCCATCGCCCCGATCTGCTCGTTGACCTCCGGGTTGTGGATGATCTCGCCGAGGATGAAAAGACGTTGTTCGGCTGGGAAATATTTCCGCGCCGCGTAGGCCATGTCGATCGCCCGCTCGACGCCGTAGCAAAAGCCGAATTTCTGCGCGAGCCGGATGGTGAGACCCCCCCGTGAGACCACTCCGCCCTCGGCGATGACGCGGTCGACCAGCTCGCTGCGGTAGTGCGATTCGACCTGCTTGAGAACGGCGGCCATCACCTCCGGGGTGCGGAGATTTATGCGCTTCTTTTCGGCGGCGGCGGGAGCGGACATAAGTGGGAGGGAATCCTACGCCGAAGCGGCGAAAGGACAACCCGTGACGCCGGGCATCTGCGTCACCCCCGCACCGGCGTTGGCGCCCGACTATTCGAGCAACGGACCCGCGGGGGGCGCGAACGTGCGATCGGAGGTCAGCAGCGCTGAGGGCGGATCCGGATCGTTGTAATCGGTCGGACGCGCGAGATTCTTGCCAATCGTTTGATCCTCGGGCTGGCTCTGCGCAATGCTCACGGGCGTCCCAATCTTCACGAGGGCGAAAAACTTGGGGGCGACCGTTTGATGCAGGCGCAGACACCCATGCGTCCGGGGCACGGGCCAGACAAAGCCCTGATGGAAGCCATAGGCCGGAAGAAATTCCACCCAGTACGCCATGGGATAGCCGACGTAATGTCCGCCCTTCGACACCCCACCCGTGCCGGGGATAATCGAGTTGCCATTCACCCAGAATCCGTAGGAGCCGGACCGCTTCTTCGCGATCTTGTTCGTCACGTGGAAGTTCCCCTTGGGCGTCGGCTTGTTCACCAACCCAACGTTCGTGGCCGCGACCATCAGAGGCCGGTCGCCTTCCATCACGTAAACGGCTTGGTTCTCCAGCGAGACCTTGACCTTCACGTTGTTCGGATTCGCGGGCTTGCGGGCCACCACGTTGTAATTTCCACCGCTGCTGGTCATGGTGGTGCAAGCGGAGAGCCCGAGGGCCGCGGCTCCGAGCACAAGGGCCGTGGAGCGAAGAAGGAGGGATTTCATAAGGATAAGGAAAGCGACACTGAACGAAAGAAACGGCGCCCGGCAACGAATTTCTCACGCATCCGCCGGCGGGCCTTCCCGGACGAGCCGCTCGAAATCCGGATGTTCCATCGCGTACCACGGGTATTCGCGTTCGGCGTGTTCGGGCCGGTAGCGGAAGTGCTTGTACGACCACAGCCACAGGGTCGGCCGCCGCCGGATGAGCGCCTCGTGACAATCCCAAACGGCCTGCGCAATCTCCGCCCGCGTGGCGCCCGGCGGAAAATCCATCGGCGGATGAAACGTGATGCGATAGCCGCCGCCGCGCCGCGGCCAGGCGCTCACGGGCGTGATCGGTACGCCGGTACGCTGGTGCAGGATCGGATGCAGGATCGTCGCGCAAATGCGCAGGCCGCCGAAGGCCCGGAGCGCCACGGCCGGCATTTCGGGCGGCAGCGTCAGGTCCACGAGTAATCCCGCGCTGCCGCCGCGCTTGACCGCGCGGAGCATCTTCAGCATGACCTGCGTGCGCGGGAGGATGCGGTGCCCGGAGACAGCACGGGCGCCGTTAAAAATTGCATCGAGTCCCGGATTCTTGAATTCCTGGGCCACAATCAACGTCGGAAGCCCGGCGAACCCGGTGACGAGACTGGCCCACTCGAAATTTCCGAAATGCGCGCAACACAGGATGCTGCCATTCGCGCGAGCCCGGCTGGCTTCCACCGCTTCAAAGCCTTCGATCGTGCAGTAGTTCCGATAGTTGTCGGCCGTCAGGTTTCGCGCCCAGAATAAATCGAGAAAAGTGCGCGCAAAATTTCGCGCCGCGCCCCGCGCGATGAGATCGCGGCGCCGCGCGGACAAGCCGGGGAAGGCCGCGCGCAGATTCTCGAGCGCCACGCGCCGGGAGCGCGCGTCGAACCGGTAAAACAAGGCGGCGGCGCAAGCGGCCAGCCCCAGCAGCCACGAACGCGGCAGCCGCGGGATCGCGGCGGCCACGCCGCGCATGGCGATCGCCTCGAGGCGGTAGCGAAATGCTTTCCAGCGCGGCTTCACGATTGGAGTGTAACGCAATTTGCGTCATCTTCCGATTCCCGCCCATGACAAAACCGGATCCGCTCGCCCTTTTCGAACTCACCCGCGCGATTTGGGAGGAGCCCACGGCGCCGTTCCATGAGGCCGGCATGCGCCGCGTGATTCACGCGCTGCTCGAGCCGCTGCCGCACGTCAGCGTGGAGTCGGACGAATTCGGCAACCTGATCGCGCGCTACCGCCACGGCACGAAAACCGCGCGCTGGGCGTTCGCCGCGCACATGGATCATCCCGGTTGGGTGCGCCCGCCGGATGGAAAGCCTGGCGAATGGACGTTTCTCGGCGGAGTGCCGGAACCGATTCGCGAGGCGAACAAACACCGGATCCGCGCGTTCGGTGACTTCGCGATGTGGGATCTGCCGGTCGGTGAGGTGCGCGACGGCGTGTTGCATTCGCGCGCCTGCGACGACCTAGGTGGCTGCGCGGCCATCGTCGCGATGTTTCACGAGCTCGAGCACCTCGGCGCGGAAACTGAGGTGTACGGATTTTTCACGCGCGCGGAGGAAGTGGGGTTCATCGGCGCGATGCACCTCGCTCGGTTGGGCACCTTCCAGGACCAGGGCCTGACCGTGATCTCGCTGGAAACCAGCGCGGAGCGCGCACCGGCAAAAATCGGCGCGGGACCGATCGTGCGCGTGGGGGACAAGACTTCGCTTTTCGACACGGGAGCCACGGAGGAAATCCTGCACATCGCGCGCGAGAGCGGCATTGCCGTGCAACGCTGCTTGATGGCCGGCGGGACCTGCGAGGCAACGGTCTTCCAGCTCTACGGCCTGACCAGCGCTGGACTGTGCGTCGCGCTGGGCAACTATCACAACGTCACGCCGGACGGCGGCATCGGCGCCGAGTACATTTCGCTCGACGACCTTGCCGGGCTCGTCGCACTCTGCGGGGAGATCGCCCTGCGCACCGAACCGGCTGGGCGCACCCGCGTCGCCGAACTCCTCAAAGAACGCCTCGAGAAGGAGATCGAAGAATACCGCCCGTATTATGCCCGCGCTGACGTTTAATCCGCCGAGGAAGATCCTGATCCTCGACGACAACTTCAACATTCTCCTGCTCTACCACACGCTGGTGACGGAGATGGGGCACCACGTGCGCACGACCACGGATGGGCACGAGGCGCTGAAATGGCTCGGGGAGGAGAACTTCGATTTGATCCTCACCGACATGCGCATGCCGGTGATGGGCGGTTTGGAATTCATCCGTCGCGTCCGCGCCGCGAAGTACAAGACGAAGATCATTGCCATCACGGCATTCCAAAATCTCGCCGACGCGAACCAACTCTCAAAGTACGACGTGTACGCGTGCCTGTTGAAACCCGTGTTGCTGATCAAGCTCGAGGAGATCATCCGCCAGGCGTTGGCGGGCTAGGTACGGCGGTTTGGTTCCTCGGTTTCGATCCTTGCCACGACCACGATCACTCCCGGCACCGGGAGAGCTGGGCATAAGACACAAATTCCTCCTTCTGACGGGCATCGGTACAAATGCCTTTTTTTGCCGCGGACGCATCCGGATGCTAGCGTCGCGATGTAGTAGGCAGGCATTCCACCATTAACCCGGATACCGTCAGGGAGTCCCCAAGGAGACAAAGCGTATGGCCACCAGTGAATTGATCCACCCCACCCCCGGCACCGACGCCAATCCGGCCGGGACCGAAGCGTTCCCGCCCTTTAATCTCGGGAGGCTGCTCAAGACCGTCTTCAACCCGCATCCCGGTGAACGGGTCGCGATCCTCATCGATCTCGATGACCCACGCGGGATGAAGGACTACAGCTTCCTCAAGAATCCGGCGCTCACCATCCAGGCGCACGCCTACCACGATTTCCAGCAGGCACTGAAGAACCGCGTCCTCGCCGAGCTCGACCTGCGCGGCGGCGAGATGTTCGCGTTCGAAAAGACCGGCGGCAGTAACCTCGATTTGTCCGACCTCTGCATTGACGCCGAGGGCCGCGAACTCAGCCTCGAGAAGGACGTCTATCCGAACTTCGACCTGATCCTGTGCATCTCGACGTATTCCGCCACCGCGCCGCTCACCGCCTTTGCAAAGAAGTACGGCTTCCGCGGCGCCACGCTCCACGGCGTGAACCCCATCATCCTCGCGAGCGGCCTGGCGGTGGACTACGCAGAGGTTTCGCAAACCGCCGAGAAGATGCGTCTCGGCATGACCCGCGCGGATTGGGTGGAAATTGATTTCACCTACTCCGGCGAGACGTACACGCTGCATCTGGACCTCGGGAAGCAGGAGGCGCAGAAAAGCCACGGGTTGTGTCTCGGCGGCCCTGACATCGCCAATCTTCCCGCCGGCGAAATCTACTACGTGCCGACCGGCGCGAGCGGCCATTTCCCGCATCGTTACGAGGACGGGACGCTGGGCCTGATGACCGTGACTGGCGGCCGCATCGTTGAAGCGAAGCTGCTCAAGGGGGACTCGAACGTCATCCAGGCGCACAACGAAAAACTCAAGAGTGATCCGGTGACGGGCGAACTCGGCGAACTCGGCTTCGGCACGCAGGTGCTTCCGGTGTCCGGTCGCGACATCCAGGACGAGAAAGTGCTCGGCACGTTCCACGTCGCCACCGGCCGCAGCGATCATCTCGGCGGCTCGCTCACCCCGGACAAGTTTGCGACGAAGAAAAACGCGACGCACGACGACATCCTCTTCGCACCCGCCAAGACGCCGGAAATCGGCGCCGCGCAGGTCCGGATGTTCCGCGACGGCAAGACCACGGTGCTGATCGAGAACTATCATCCGACCGAATACATCATGAATTTGCGCAACGCGGCCTGACGCCCGAAAGATTCACGCTTCACGCCCGACCCGGCGACCGGTTACGGTTGCCGGGTCGTTTGCTTTGCGACCCCCCCGCGATGAGCAACCCGTACGAAACCGAGAAGCTGCTGTCGGAATATCTGCTGTTCCACTACGGAACGGCCGGCGAAATCCTGCCGTACGAGTTTGGCCCGCGCGCGGCCGTGGATTTCCCGCTGCGGGTCGTACAGGAAACGCTGGATGTCCCCGCGCTGCCGGCTAAGGCGCGGGCGCTGGACCTCGGCTGCGCGGTGGGAAGGTCGACGTTCGAGCTGGCGCGTCATTGCGAAGAGGTGCTCGGCCTCGATTTCTCCACGCGATTCATCCGGACGTGTGAAACCCTGCGCGACTGGGGCGAAATGGCCTATGAGCGCGCCGAAGAGGGCACCTTGATGACGCCGCTAGTGGCGAAGGTCGACCGTGAAATCGACCGGACGCGCGCGCGTTTCGAAGTCGGGGACGCCTGCAATCTGCGCGGAGGCTTGGGCACATTCGACGTGGTCCTGATGGCGAATCTGATCGATCGCCTGCCGGACCCCGCCAAATGCCTCGCCGCGCTCCCGGGACTTGTCCGGGCGGGCGGCCAGCTCATCATCGCCTCGCCGTACACCTGGCTTGAGGAATATACGCCGCGCGAAAAATGGTTGGCGGGGCGGTTCAACGAAAGCGGCGAGCCCGTCGGGACGCTGGCATCGTTGAAGGAAATATTGTCGGCCAATTTCGTGTTTCGCGGCACGAAAGACCTGCCCCTTCTCATCCGCGAGCACGCCCGCAAATTCCAGTGGAGCGTGTCCCAAGCGAGCCTGTGGCGAAGGCGGTAGCATTGTCGGGCGGCGAGGCCCCTGCGAATGGGAGGCCTTGGGAAACTCGAAGTCGAAGTTCGAAACTCGAAGGAAGTGTTGAAAATGATTGAAGCGGGAAAAGTTTCTGAGGCTGCCTCCACGGCTTTCCTGGCGTTTTCAACCTAGACCTACTTCGAGTTTACCTGTCACCCCGGAGTCAGCGACCCCGGCGACAACGGCGCCGCGAGCCCTCAATGACGCATTTCCCTCCGCTTCAGGTTGGCGCGCGACGCTTTTCCGCTACGTTTCCCGTCCGCGCATGACCAAGATCAACAATCTTCGGGTCCGATCGATCACCCGGCTGATTTCGCCGCATGATCTGAAGACCGAACTGCCGCTCAACCCAGCGGCGCGAAAGACCGTGCTCGATGGCCGCGCCGCCGTGGAAAACATCCTCGAACGCCGCGACCCTCGCCTGCTCGTCATCGCCGGTCCTTGCTCGATTCACGATCCGAAGGGCGCCCTCGACTACGCACGGCGCCTGGTCGCGTTGCGCGAGGCACTCGCCCCGCAGGCCGAGGTCCTCATGCGCGTTTATTTTGAGAAGCCACGCACCACGATCGGCTGGAAGGGCCTCATCCACGACCCACGTCTCGACGGCTCGCGCGACATGGAGACCGGCATCCGTCGTGCCCGCGAGTTGTTGCTCGAAATCGTGAACCTCGGCCTGCCCGCGGGCACCGAGTTTCTCGATCCTCTGGTGCCGCAGTATATTTCCGATCTCGTCGCTTGGGCCGCGATCGGCGCGCGCACCACGGAGTCGCAAACGCACCGCGAGCTGGCGAGCGGTCTCTCGATGCCGGTGGGTTTCAAAAACGGCACGGACGGCGAATTGCAGACCGCACTCGACGCCATGAAGTCGGCGCGCGCGCCGCACAGCTTCCTCGGCATCGACCAGGACGGCTTCACCAGCGTGGTGCATTCAACGGGCAATCCACTGGGGCATCTCGTGGTGCGCGGCGGCCGCGGCCGCACGAATTATGATCCGGCCAGCGTGGCCGACGCCGCCGCGCGTCTCGCGAAAGCGGGCATGCCGCCCGCGGTGATGGTCGATTGCAGCCACGCGAATTCCGGCAAGGAACACACCCGGCAGGAGATCGTCTGGGACAGCGTGCTCAAGCAGCGCCGCGACGATCCGGCCAGCCCGATCATCGGCGTGATGCTCGAGAGCAACCTCGAGGCCGGCCAGCAGGACGTTCCCGCCCACATCGCCGATCTGAAATACGGCGTGTCGATCACGGACGCGTGCATCGGCTGGACGCAGACCGAGTCGTTGTTGCGCTCACTGCTCTAACGTGGGCGGGGACTCGCCCCTCAGCGGTGCAAGCAGCGCGCCGAATTCCGCCAGCTCCGGGAGCAGCGCCACGACCTCGCGCAAGTTCGCAAGCGCCGCGGGGATGTGCCGCAGAAACGCCGGCTTCCCCTGCTTCAAGCCAAGAAAGCCGTAGGCCCCGAGCGCCTGCATCAAACGCTGCACCGCGCAAAGCCTGAACACGCGCAGGAACTCCGGTTCGTCGCGGCCAAGGTCGGGACGTGCGCCCAAACCGCGGTAAAATCCGAGCAGCTCGGCGCGCTCGGCCGCGGAGAGTTCCACGTACGGATCGTACAGCAACGAGGCGAGATCGTAGTGCGCAAGCCCCGCGCGCATGCCTTGGAAATCGATCAATCCCGCGCGCCCTTCGTGAACCAAAATGTTGTGCGACTGGAAATCGCGATGCACCAACACGCGTGGCCGCGCGGTCAGTTCTTGCGCGATCGCGTTCCAAAGGAGGGTCGACGCCATTGCGGTGACCCGCGGCGCGTCCATCTGCGAGACGAGCGCGTTGCCAAGGCAATTGTCGAAAAAATACTTCTGTTCCCAAAGGTAAAGTGCCTCGTCGAAGGGCGGCTCGAGCGTCAAGCCGGCGCGTTCGGCTTCGTGGACACCGATGCCATGCAGCGTGTGCACCTGCTGGAGCGCATCCTCGTAAAGCCGACGCCGCACGGACCACGGTTCGCCGCGGAACGACCAAAGGTCCGCGACGCCCAGGTCCTCCATCACGAGCACACCGTGGTCGGGCTCATGACATTGCACTTCCGGCACCGCGACGCCGCGAGTAAAGAGGAACTCGGCGATGCCGGCATAGCGGGCATTCTCCGGGCGCGCGGTGCCGTAAGTCACGAGGATGAAGCTCCGGCCCTCGCCTTTAAGCCAGAGCCGGTGAAACTCGCGATCGGAACCACCCTTTTCGATTTTTTCCAAGCGCAACGAATCGGGCCCTGAAACCCCGAAATGTGGACCGAGGAGGATGGAGAGATCGGGAGGAAGCATGACGGCGCGCCGCATCCATAGCACACGAGCGCCCAAGACGCGGCGAGTTCCGCGGGGGAGCATGGACAAATTCCGGGGAATCCTCAAAGTTGCCGTCTCCATCCCCTGTCACGCCGCCGTCGAAACCCCCGCCCCGTCCAACCCATGAAAATCACGTACTACGGCCACTCTTGTTTCGCGGTTGAAACCTCGCGCCATCGCCTGCTCTTTGATCCGTTCATCACGCCCAACCCCCTGGCCAAGAACATCGACGTCAACGCGATCTCCGCGGACTTCATCCTCGTTTCACACGGGCATGCCGATCACATCGCAGACTGCGTGGCGATTGCGAACCGGACCGGCGCGACCGTTATTTCCAACTACGAAGTCGGAGTCTGGCTCGAAGCCCAGGGCGTAAAGACCACGATGCCAATGAACCACGGGGGCGCGGCGAAGACGGATTTCGGGCGCGTAAAATTGACCAGCGCGATCCACAGCTCGTCGATGCCCGACGGCAGTTACGGAGGCAACCCAGCCGGCTTTGTCGTCCAGACCGACGACGGAAATTTCTACTACTCTGGCGACACCGCGCTGACCTTCGACATGCGTCTCGTGGCGAAATCCGGTTTGCATCTCACGTTTGCGGCGTTGCCGATTGGCGACCATTTCACGATGGGCATCGACGACGCCATCACGGCGGCGGATTACGTCGGCACGCGCACCATTCTCGGGCTCCACTACAACACCTTCCCGCCCATCGTGATCGATCCGGTCGGGGCGCAGAAAAAGGCGCTCATCGCGGGCGTTGACCTCCTGCTTCCGCCGATTGGAAAGACGATTTCCGCCCCGCATTGGGCCGTCGTGGAATTGGAAGCCATGACCGGTGGCGCGGGGAACGAGTAGGAACGAATCGACGCGATTCCCATTGTCAGCGGGCGAGCCGGTCGCGGCGCGATCGGGACCTTGCTCTCATTCGGGATCCGCGCGCGGCTACCCCCACCCACCATGATCATCATCACCTTCGCCATGCAGGAGGAGAGTAAGGAATTTGTGCCCCTGCTCGAGAACACGACCACGCGTGCTGACCGTCCCGACCTGCCGATCATCGAGGGCACGCTGAACGGCCATCGAGTCACGGTGGTCCACGTCGGCGTGGGACCGCATTCCGCCGAAGTCCGCCTGCGCGCCTCGGGCGTGCTCGCCGGTCCGGACAAGCCACGCCTGTTAATCTGCCCCGGTTTCGGCGGCGGGCTGGCGCCACATTTGTGCCACGCGGATTTGCTGCTCGTTGAGAATTTTTCCGATCCTGCACTCCTGCTGCGGGCGGCCGATATCGTGGGCCGCGAACGCGTGCACCGCGGCAATCTCACTTCGGAAATGGTGGTGATTGATTCCGCGGCCGACAAAGCAGCGTTGTGCGCCAAGACCGGCGCCCTCGCCGTTGACATGGAAACCGCGGCGGTCGCGCGGGTCTGCGCGGAGGCGGGTGTGCCCGTGCTCGCGCTGCGGATTATCAGCGACGACGCCCAGACGACGCTGCCGGTCCCTGGTTACCTGCTCTGGGATCTCGAGGCGCAGCGGCCGCCGATCGGCCGGCTCCTGTGGTATCTCGTGACGCATCCGGGGCGCATCGGTCCGTTCGTGCAGATGCTGAAGTCGCTCGGTCCGGCCCGGGCGCGCTTGACAGAAACTTTGCGGCTCCTGCTTGCGAAGCTGTGATTCCACGCGTTGATCGCGGCTGCACGATGAAACGCATTCTTTCCGGCATCCAGCCCAGCGGCACCCTGCACCTCGGCAATTACTTCGGCATGATGAAGCCGGCCATTGCCCTCCAGGAGGTCGGCGAATGCTTTTACTTCATCGCGGACTACCACGCGCTGACCAGCGTCCACGACGCCACCGAGCTGCGGGACAACGCTCGCGACGTCGCCCTCGATTTCCTCGCCTGCGGGCTCGACCCCGCCCGCAGTTGCTTCTTCCGGCAGTCCGACGTGCCCGAGGTGACGGAGCTGGCGTGGATTCTCAGCACGGTCACGCCCATGGGGATGCTCGAGCGCGCGCATTCGTACAAGGACAAGGTCGCGCGGGGACTCGAGGCCACGCACGCACTCTTCGCCTATCCGGTCCTCATGGCCGCGGACATCCTGCTTTACGATTCGGACTGCGTGCCCGTCGGCAAGGACCAGAAGCAGCATCTCGAGATGACGCGCGACATCGCGCAAAAGTTTAATGACCGCTACGGCGAGACCTTCAAGCTGCCGGAACCGCTGATTGGCGACGAGACCGGCACCGTCCCTGGGACGGACGGGCAGAAGATGAGCAAGAGCTACGGCAACACGCTGGAAATTTTCGGCAGCGAGAAGGCGCTGCGGAAAAAAGTCATGGCGCTGGTCACGGATTCCACGCCCATTGAGTCGCCGAAGCCGATGGAGAATTCGACGGTGCTCGCGCTCTACCGGCTGGTGGCGGACGACGCGGACTTCGCGCGGATGGAAGCCGAATTTCGCGGCGGCGGGTTCGGCTACGGGGAATTCAAGCAGCGCCTGTTCGAGGCGATCTGGGAAATCTTCGCGCCGATGCGCGCGAAGCGGGCCGAGCTGGAACGCGAGCCCAGTTACGTCGAGTTCGTCCTCCGCAAAAGCGCCGATCGGGCGAAGCGCGTCGCGGACGGGGTGCTGGCGCGGGTGCGGGAGGCGGTGGGGCTGCGGTAGAGTCAGCTGGTCGAGACCAACGCCACGCCCGCGACGATGATGGCCATCGCGACGAGATTTCGGCCGCCCAGTTTTTCGCCCAGGAAGACGCGCGAGCCAATCGCCATCAAGATCAGCCCGGACGCCTGAAACGGATAGAGAAAGCTCAGATCGAAGTGCTGCAAGAGTCCCAGCATCACGAAAAACGAAAGTGTCATCCCGCCGATGGCGATCACGAAGCGGATGAAACGATTCGCCCGACCGGTCGCGAGCAGCGCCGTCTTCATCACGATTTGGCCGGCGACGTTGGACGAGTGCGCTAGGAGGATCAACAGGAGCGTGACGATTTTCATGACGGGAAAACGGGCAATCGTTCAGTGGCGGTTCGCGGTGCGGCCACCAGGACAAGTCCCGCCAGCACCAGGGCAATCCCGCACCAGCGTCGCGCGCTGATGTGTTCACCGAGGATCAGCAGGCAACTCAGCGGCACCATGATGTGGACGACGCTTGCCAGCATCGAGGCGACGTTGAGGGGAAGTGCGCGGATGACCCAAAGCCACGCCACAAAACTCGCGATCATGCACGGAATCGCCAGCCACACCCATTTCGACTGCAGGCCGCTCGCGCCAATCCACTGCAGCGCCGGGAGGAACGGCGGCAGGTTCGCCGTCTCGCGCGCCCCGAGTTTCAGGAGCACCTCCGACGCGGTCACGAGTGACTCGCACAAGAGGACCAGGACGTACGGGTGAAAGAGACCCGTGCGATCCATCGCAAGGTTGGATTCAGTCGGGAAGTCGGCCACGCGAGAGCGTTCGTGCGGAGCGGGGTTGGATACAACCGCATTCACCCTTTCGGCGCAATTTTCCTGGTCCGCATCGGCCAACGGGCTGCCGGAGGCCGCTCGTCCAGCGGCAAGCATCACTTTGTTCATTTTTTGTTGAACATTTCGAATATCGAAGCAGAATGCGCTCATGTCCGTCGCAATGCGCGCGAAACCCAGGGTCCGGTCGGCGTTGCCGGCCACGAAATCCGGCCCGGACCGGTTGTCACCGGTCGAGATCGAATTCGTGGATCTTTTTGTCGGGCTGGCGCGGAGCGTGAAGGCCCCGAAGTCGATCGGCGAAATCTACGCGCTGCTCTTTGCCTCGGCCGAGCCGCTGACCTTCGACGCCATCGTCCGCAAGCTCGCGATGAGCCGCGGTTCCGCCTCGCAGGGACTGCGGTTGCTCCGCTCGTTTGGCGCGGTGAAGGCCACGTATGTCGCCGGCGATCGGCGCGATCATTTTGTCGCCGAGACCGAGCTGCGCAAGCTCGTCTCCGGTTTCCTGCGCGAGCGAATCGCCCCCGCCCTCGAGGGCGGCGCGGACCGGCTTGGCCGGCTTTCGGTGGCGCTCAACGCCGTGCCGTCCGGTACGCGCCGGTCGGCTGAATTCGAATTTCTTCGCCACCGCGCGGAACGGCTCCAGGGCTGGCAGCGCATGGCGCGCGAGTCGCTCCCGGCGCTGGTGAAAATGCTCGACCCGACATGAACGCGACCCTGCTCCCACCGCCGGCATTTGAGGAAAGCACGACCGCCGGCGTCGCCTGGTATTGCCTGCAGGCCCAACCGCGCCACGAATCGATCGCCGCGCGCGCGCTGCGCCAGCGCGACGAGATCGAGGTCTTCTGCCCACGCATCCGGTTTCGCCGCCCGCGCGCGGGCGGTCAGATGTGGATGACCGAGGCGCTGTTTCCCGGCTACCTTTTTGCGCGTTTCGACCTCCCGTCGCGCCACCGCGAGATTGGCCATGCGCACGGCCTGCGCGGCATCGTGCATTTCGGCGGCATCCACCCGTCCGTGCCGGACGCGGTGATCGACCAACTCCGGCTCAGCGTCGGCGAAGAGGAGTTGACCGAGGTCACCAGCCAGCCCGGGCCGGGCGACGACGTGATGCTGACCGGCGGCGCGCTGCATGGGTTGGAGGCCGTCGTGACGAAATACCTGCCGGCGCGCGATCGCATCCGAGTCCTGCTGGAATTCATGGGCCGACAAATGGAGTTTGAACTTCCCGCTCGATCCGCGCTGCCGTCAGTGCATCATCCGCTTCGCCGGTTCGCCGGCTGAATCGATTCCCCATGGCCCGGTGTCTTATCTTTGGCATATCCGGACAGGATGGCGCTTATCTCGCGCGCCATCTCCTCGCGCGCGGCGATGAGGTGTGGGGCACGTCGCGCGACGCTGCCATGGGTGGATTCCCCAATCTCACCCGCCTCGGTATCCAGGACCGCGTGACGCTCGCCTCAGCGGCGATTACCGATTTTCGGAGCGTGCTGCAGGTCCTCGCCAAGGCGCAGGCCGATGAGGTGTATCATCTCGCCGGCCAGTCGTCGGTCGGTCTCTCTTTCGAGCAGCCCGTCGAGACGCTTGAGAGCGTGACGCTGGGCACGCTGAACATCCTCGAGGCGGTGCGTTTTCTCGGCGGACGGATTCGTTTCTATCATGCGTGCTCGAGCGAATGCTTCGGTGATACGCACGGCGAGCCGGCCGACGAGCAAACGGCGTTTCGCCCGCGCAGCCCGTACGCGGTCGCGAAGGCCGCGGCGTTTTGGGAGGTTGCGAACTACCGCGAAGCCTACGGTCTCTTCGCGTGCTCGGGCATCCTCTTCAATCACGAGTCCTGCCTGCGGCCCGGGCGCTTCGTCACCCAAAAAATTGTCACCGGCGCCCGGCGCATCGCCGCGGGCGAATCGCCCGGCAAGCTCCGGTTGGGCAATCTCGACATCGAACGCGACTGGGGTTGGGCGCCCGAGTTCGTCGAGGCGATGGCGCTCATGCTCCGGCAACCGGAGCCGGACGATTACGTGATTGCCACCGGCGAGACGCGACCACTCAAGGATTTTGTGGCCCAAGCGTTCCAGGCGGTCGGTCTCGACTGGCGCGAGCACGTGGAATCCGATCCCGCGTTATTTCGACCGACCGACCTGCGCCACGGCGCCGCCAACCCCGCCAAGGCCGCCGCCAATCTCGGCTGGCACGCAAAGTGGAAGATGAATGAAGTCGTCCACGCGATGATGAACGAGGTGCTCTGAACCCGCTGCCCGGCGGCGCGGGTGAATTTTTGCCGATTGCGACATGACCGCCTGGAACCGCTCGGGGCGCTGGCTGCGCGAATTGGGAAGTTACATCTGGATCCAACTTGGCGTGCAGGCGCTCGGCTTCCTCGCCGGCCTGGCCGTGGTGCGGACGCTTTCGCCGGATCAATACGCGCAGGTCGCCCTCGCCGGGAATTTCCAATTCACGCTCGCGCTGCTCGCCGACACGGGCATCGGCATCGGACTCGCGTCGATCGGAGGCCAAGTCTGGCGCGACCGCGACCGGCTTGGGCGCTTGATCGCCACGGCGCGCAGCCTGCGGGGACGGTTCGCGCTAGTCGCGCTCGCCGCAACCGTCCCCTTGCTCGTCTGGCTGCTCGGGCGCAACGGCGGTTCTCACGTTCACGTCGTCGCCATCGTCGGCGCTGTGATCCTCACCTTGTGGGCGCAGCTCAATTTTGACGCGCTCGGCGCGGCGCCACGGCTCGCCGGCGAAGTCGCGCGCGTGCAACGGATCGATCTCGCCGGCAACGCGCTCCGGCTCGGCGCGATTCTCGCGCTCGCCGCTCTGGGAGCGTTGAATGCAACGCTCGCCGTCGCGGTCGGATCCGCGATCGCCGTCTGGCAATGGTTTTGGATTCGCCCCGCTGTGGCGGACCTCGTCAATGTCCATGCGAAACCAGACGATGCGGATCGCGCCGCGCTGCTTTCCCTCGCGCGGTCGCAGTTGGCGAACACAATCTTCTTTTGTTTGCAGGGCCAGATCGGGCTGTGGATTATCGCTGGCTTCGGCAATACTCGCGGCGTGGCGGACCTGGGCGCCCTCGGCCGGCTCGCGTTCGTGCTAACGATCCCAAACGCGATTCAGAACAACCTGATCCTGCCCCGATTTGCGCGCCTGCCGGCGAATCGCCCGCTCCTGACGCGTCGGTACGCCCAGATTGTCGGCCTCGCCGCGGTTGCGGCCCTGGCGTTGTGGGCGCTGTCGGCGGCATTTCCGAAACCGTTGCTGTGGTTGCTCGGACCTTCCTACGCACATTTACAGCGGGAACTGCCGTTGCTCATGGCCAGCTCGGCGCTCGCGTATTTCGCGGCCGTGCTGTGGTCGCTCAACTTCGCCCGCGCGTGGGTGCGCTGGTCGTGGCTGAATATTCCGTTCGCCCTCGCGATCCAGGCCGCGTGCGTTTCGTTGCTGGATCTATCGACCGTGCGCGGGGTCATTCTTTTTGGCCTCTTCCCCTCGATTGCATCGATCGCACTCAATCTCTGGTTGAGCCGTCGCGGGCTGCGCGCGACCGCCGCGTCATGAAACCCGCGGCGAACATCGACTCGCGCTTGGGCGCGGGCGCGGCATACTGAATTCCGGAGCACATGGTTCTCCTCTCCCATCCCACCGGCAACGTGAACGTTCGCCAGGCGGCGCTCGCACTCGCGGACGCGGACTTGCTCGCGGAATTCTGGACCTGCCTCCATTGGAATCCGACTGCCCGGGCGGCGGGGTGGCTACCCGCGCGCGTCCGCGAGCTGCTCGAGCGCCGCGTGCTTCCGCCGCAGGTGCGCGCGCGGACCCAGATCGATCCATGGCTCGAGGTCGCCCGCCTGCTCTCGTCCAAGCTCGGCCTCACGGCGCTCGCCCGGCACGAACGCGGCATTTTCAGCGTCGATGCCGTTTACCGCGGGCTCGACCGTCGCATCGCGCGCCGGCTGCAGACCGAGACGGTCACTGCCCTGCGCGCCGTGTACGCGTACGAGGACGGCGCCCTCGCCACGTTTGCGGCGGCGCGCGAGTACGGATTGCAGTGCATCTACGATTTACCGATTGGCTACTGGCGCGCGGCCCAGCGCATTTATGGCGAGGAAGCCGAGCGGGAACCAGCGTGGGCCGCCACGATCGAGGGTGTCCTCGACAGCGAGGAAAAGCTCGCGCGCAAGGAACGCGAGATCGCGGGCGCGGACCTTGTCATCGTGGCAAGCCGCTTCACCGCCGGGACCCTCGGGGAGGTGCCCAACCTGAAGGCCCCCGTGGCAATCGTCCCGTACGGCGCGCCACCCGTGGCCGATGAACCGCGCGAGCCAGCGCGGCCCGGACGCTTGCGCGCGATCTTTGTCGGCGCATTGACGCAGAGAAAGGGTCTCTCCTACGCGTTGGAGGCGGTGCGACGGCTCGGTGATCGCGTGGAGCTGACGCTCGTCGGTGCGCATCCCGCGGCACCATGCGCAGCGCTCGAGGACGCGCTCCGGCATCACCGCTGGTTTCCGGATCTCTCGTCCGCGGAAGTCCTGCGCGAGATGCGACGGCACGATGTGTTGCTCTTCCCCTCTTTGTGCGAAGGATTCGGTCTCGTGATTCTTGAGGCGCTTTCCTGCGGCCTGCCCGTCATCGCCACGCCCCACACCGGTGCACCGGATGTGCTGACCGACGGCATTGAAGGTTTCATCGTTCCAATCCGATCCGCCGACGCGATCGCGGAAAAACTCGAATTGCTGCTCGCCTCGCCCGCGCAACTCGCCGCGATGAAGGACGCCGCCACTGCCAAGGCGCGCGGGCTGACTTGGGAGCGCTACCGCGCGTCGATCGTGCGCCTCGTGAAGTCGCAAATCGATCAAACGCCGGTGCCCCGTCCTCCACAGCCTCGCCCTGACTCCGATTCGCGCTAGCATTCCCGCCATGAACGTTCCGCCCGTCACGCATGCCCAGGATGGCTTCGGGCGATCGCCGTGGAGCGTCGGCGCACGCGTGCGCATGGCGGTGTGGGTCGTCGCGTGGAAGCTGCTGTGCGCGTGGACCCCGAAGTTTTGCAACGGCTGGCGGTTGCTCTGGCTGCGCGCCTTTGGCGCGCGCATCGAGGGCCGCCCCTTCGTGCACTCGTCAGCGCAGGTGCGCCTCCCGTGGCATCTGACGCTGCGCGATCGCGCCTGCCTCGGCGAACGCAGCAATGCCTATTCACTCGCACCGATCGAAATTGGAGAGGGCAGCACGATTGCGCAGGAGGCCTACCTCTGCACCGGCACGCACGATTTTGACGACCCGAATCTGCCGCTGCAGACGGCGCCGATCGCGATCGGCCGAGGCGTATTTCTCGGCGCACGTGTTTTCGTGCTGCCGGGGGTGACAATCGGCGACCGAGTCATCGTGGGCGCATGCTCGGTGGTGACACACGATCTTCCCGCGAACACGATTTGCGCCGGGCATCCGTGCCGCGTGCTGACGTCGCGCGAAACCGAAAAATCCGGTTGAGCCGCTCGGTCTGCGGCGAAAAAAGAAAGAGGGTGGACGCGGATCCACCCTCTTTGTTTCTGAAACTTTGCGGCGACCCTACTTCAAGTTCAGGGCCTTGAGCGTGGACGAATTGATCAGGCCGGTGACCTTGAGGCCATTCGCCTGTTGGAACCGGGCGATAGCCGCCTGGCTTTCGGGGCCGAATTCGCCATCGATCGCTCCCTGATAGAAGCCGCGATTCTGCAGGGCGGCCTGCACCGAGCGTGCCACCGTGCCGGAGGTCGAGGGAGCGATGCGGCCGGGGGCCGTCTCCGCGACAATCTGGCCTCGGTAAACCGGTTGCTGGTACGCGACATAGCCGGGCGCGGCGGCGTAGTACCCGGCGCTGTAGGCCAACGGGAAACCGACGCCGAATGCGAAGGCGCTCCCGTAGGGGTAGCCGTAATAACCGCCGTAGTAACCACCGTAGTAGGGATACCGATAACCGTACCCATACCGGCCGCCGTAATAGCCGCCGCCGTAGCCGTAATAGCCGCCGCGGTAGCCATAATGTCCACGCGCGGTTCGGCCTCGGTAACCTCCGGGGGCAACCGCAGCACGGCCGCGCGCACCCGCAACGGCCGTGTAGTTCAATTGAACGCTGGAGCCGAATTTCTCGGCGGCAGCCGTTGTAACAGAGGGGATTCCAGCGAATGCGGGGGCGCCGAGCGCGAGGGAAAGAGTGCCAATCAGGAGGGACTTCATACAGGTAATGCGATCTTCGACGGTGAAACGGACGAATCTATTTAACACCGGGTTACGTCATTTGTTTGAACAAATTTACCGGAGAGGGAAAGGAACCCGCTACCCACCGCCCCAAGATTGGGGCTGTGCCCGCACCAAGACCACTGGTAGCGTATCCGCCTCCGCCCAAACATGCAACGCAAACTGACCGCCATCCTTGCCGCCGATGTCGTCGGCTATAGCCGCCTGATGGAGGCAGACGAGACCGGTACGCTTGAGCGTCTGAAGGTCAACCGGAGCGAGATTTTCGACCCGGCGGTCGCCGCGCACGGAGGCCGCCTGATCAAGCTCATGGGCGATGGCGCGCTGGTCGAATTTCCCAGCGTCATCGATGCCATGAAATGCGCGCTGGAGATCCAGCAGGCGACCTCGCGAGCCGAGCCGGAGTGCGCCGACCCGCAGCGCCTGCGTTACCGCATCGGCGTCAACCTCGGCGACGTGATCGTGCAGGGTGACGACATCTATGGCGAGGGAGTGAATGTCGCCGCGCGGCTGGAGTCGCTCGCGCCCGCAGGCGGCATCGCGCTCTCCCGCACGGTGCGCGATCAAGTGGAGGGCAAGGTGCCGGGTTCGTTTGACGACCTCGGAGAGCACACCGTGAAGAACATCCAGCGCCCGGTGCATGTGTTTTCGCTTCGCCCGGCCGGGGAGTCTGGTGCCGAGCCCGTCAAACCCGACGCGGCGCGCCATTTCTCGATTTGCGTGCTGCCGTTTGCGAACATGAGCGGCGATCCCGAGCAGGAGTATTTCAGTGACGGCATCACCGAAGACATCATCACGGACTTGAGCAAGGTCTCCGCCCTCTCGGTCATCTCGCGCAACAGCGCGTTCACCTTCAAGGGCAAGCAAGTCGAGGTCCCACAGATCGCCCGGCAGCTCAAGGTCAGCCATGTGCTCGAGGGCAGTGTGCGCAAGTCCGGCGGGCGCGTGCGCATCACCGCGCAGCTCATCGACGGCGCGACCGACAACCACGTCTGGGCCGAGCGTTACGACCGCGAACTCACCGACATCTTCGCGCTGCAGGATGAAATCTCGGAGGCCATCGTCAAGGCGCTGAAGCTCAAGCTGCTGCCAGAGGAAAAGAAGGCCATCGAGCAACGCGGCACGGACAATATCGAGGCTTACAACGTCTATTTGATGGCCCGCCAGAATTATGTCACAGGCAACTTGGGCGATGTGCGACGAGATGAGGCCATCGTCCGCCTGTGCCGGCGCGCCACGGAAATCGATCCCAATTATGCGCGAGCCTGGGCACTGATGGCGACGGGGCAGAGACTGCTTTGGTCGACCCACGGGAGGCAGGGCGAGAGCGGCCTGGCCGCGGCCGAGCGCGCTCTCGCGCTAGATGCCAACCTGGCCGAGGCGCACGCCATCAAGGCCCAGATTCTCGCCGACGAAGGCCGGAATGACGAGGCGTCGGCCGAGATCGCCGTCGCCCTGCGACTCGATTCCGAGTCGTTCGAGGTGAACCGGTCCGCGGCCAACCTTTGCTTCCGTCAGCAACAGTTGGAAGAAGCCATTCGTTACTGGGAAAAAGCGACCGCGCTGGTCGAGACGGATTTTTCGTCGCCGAGCATGTTGATCACCTGTTACACCGCGCTGGGAAATTCTCCCGCGGCGGCGCGGGCCGCGCAGGTTACGCTCGCCCGGGTTGAGAAAGTCGTGGCGCAGGACAAGAACAACGGCTCGGCCATGGGCTACGGCGTTTCAGCCCTGGCGTCCCTTGGCGAGACTGAGCGTACCAAGGAATGGATCAATCGCGCCTTGCTCATCGATCCTGACAATCTGAACATGCGCTACAACTTCGCCTGCGGTCTGGCCGCGCACTTGAAGGAATCGGATGCCGCGCTCGCCTTGTTGGGTCCTTTTTTCCAGAAGGTGCCGGGCGACTTCCTTGCGCATGCGAAGGTCGATCCCGATCTCAATTCTTTGCGCGACGATCCCCGTTTTCAGTCCATGCTGGCAGCCGCAGAGTCGCGGCTGGCGCAGGGGTAGCGGACGCCGGCGGAATCGGGCCTGGGCGGTGATGGGCCCGAACCCCCGGCCAACCCCGGTGTAAACGAGCCGCTCTACCACTGAGCCAACTGCACGCCGGCACGTCATCGTTCCAGACCTACACATATGCGATTGACATACTTTCTTTGAAAAGTAAGACTAGTTAACATGAGTGGGAAACCTAAGACGAATTCTGTATTGTTCACGACCAAGGGTCAGGTGGTCATCCCGGCCTGGCTGCGGCGGGAGTTTCACATTGAGAATGGCACCCGCGCGGTGGTGCAAGCCACGCCCGACGGCATCCTGCTCAAGCCGGTGACCAAGCACGCCATCGCCCGTTTGCGCGGCATCCTCAAGCGCAAGCCCGTAGGCAGGCCCTTTGCCGAGGAGTGGGCGGAGCACAAGGCGGAGGAGAAGGCACTCGAGGACGCGAAATATGAGCGCAACACGCGTGGTTCTCGATAGCTTCGCGCTGCTCGCCTTTCTGCGCGGTGAAGCCGGCGCGGAACGGGTTGCGGCCCTGCTCGAACGCGCCGGTTTGCGCGATGCGCCGTTGCATATGAGCGAGGTGAACTACGCCGAGGTTAAATACATCGTCATCCGGAAGGATGGTGCGGAGCGCTGGCGGGAAATCGCCGGGGAACTCCCCGCGCTTCCGATCGAGTTTCACCCCGCCACCCGCGCGCTCGCGGACGTGGCGGCGGATTTCAAAGCCCGCCACAAACTCAGTCTCGCCGACGCCTTCGCCGCCGCCCTGGCCCGGGAGCGGAAGGCGGAACTCGTCACCGGCGATCCGGAGTTCAAGGCGCTTGACACGGAAATCAAAATTGGGTGGCTGAAGTAGTTGTTCCACCCACGAAATACGTATGAACTGGCACTACCGCGTCAAAGCCCCTGATGAAAAGGTGCGCGACCCGATTCAAGGCGAGTTCTTTTCCACCGAGGCGATCAAGAGTCCCGCCGATGCGCTCGTGCGCGAGGCAGTTCAGAACGCAATGGATGCATCCATCCGCGATGGTGAAGGGCGACCGAAGGATGGACTGCGTGTCCGCTTTTTTTTGGCGACTGGCAAACATGCGCTACCAGCCATACAGGCAGCTATGTGGTTTGATGGAGCGTGGGAGCATTTCCAAGCCCCGGGCAACGGTCTGCGTGAGCCGCCGTCAAAGACTGAAGCTTGCTCATTTCTGGTGTTTGAAGACTTTAACACAATTGGATTGAAGGGCGACATCACGCAATCCGATCCGCTTGACGGAGTACAAAACCATTTCTTCTATTTCTTTCGCGCAGAGGGAAAATCAGTCGAAGGCGGAAAGGAGCGAGGGCGTTGGGGGGTAGGCAAACACGTTTTTCCGCGCTCCAGCCGGGCGAACGCTTTTTTCGGTCTATCGATCCGGGCGGATGACGGCAAGCGCGTCCTCATGGGGCACAGCGTTTTCAAGTCGCATCGTGCGCCCGGCGGATACTTCTGTCCCGACGGCTACTTTGGCGTGAAGGCCAGCTCCCAACTAGCACTACCATTTACGGACTCAGCCACACTCGACAAATTTGCGCAGGTCTTCCGCATTGAGCGAACCGATGAGTCCGGTCTGTCCATAGTCGTGCCGTGGGTGGATCCCGAAATCACCGTTGCCACGCTCATCAACGCTGCCGTACGTGGCTACTTTTACCCCATTCTGACCGGAGCAATTTCCGTCACAATCGAGACACCGGAGAAAACTTTCAAGATCGATGACACTACACTCGACGAAGCAGCGCTAATGCTCCCAGACGACGAGAGCGCCGACATTCTGAACCTCGTCGAACTTGCCGAAGAAGCAGCAAAGTGGAAGCCGCAGGATATTGTGAAGCTTTTCCCTTGTGATCCCGACTGTCCCGAGTGGCGCGACGAGCTGATTCCCGCCGACCAACTCAAGCCACTGCGAACGGCGCTGGAAAATGGCAGGAAACTCGCCGTGCGCGCATCGCTCACTGTGCGGGAAAAAGGCAGAAGCCCGCGCCCATCGCATTTCGATTTCTTTTTGTGGAAGGACGGATTCGAGAGCGGGCGTCCGGTCTTTATCCGCGAGGGATTAATAATATCTGACGTACGCGCGCCGCGGGCTCGCGGCGTCCGTTCATTTGTCATCGCGGAAGGGGGTGCGCTGGCAACGTTGCTCGGCGACGCGGAAAACCCAGCGCACACAGAATGGCAATCGAAGGGCGAGAATTTCCATGGCAAATACATCTACGGCCCAGCCGTTCTCAACTTCGTTACGAGAGCGGTTGCGAATTTTGTCCACGCGCTGACAGCCCAAGAAGATGAAGAGGACAAGACGTTGTTACTCGACATCTTCTCTCTACCCGCAGACAAAAATAAGGACGAGCCAAAGCAGTCAGAAAAGAAAAAGAAGAGTAAAGGGCGAGAGACTTCTGATAACCCCGATCCACAAGAACCAAAGAAAAAAAGGTTCCGAGTTCAAAAGTCCAAAGGCGGTTTCACCGTAACACGCGGTGATGCCGGAACGAAGCCGCCCGCGCGCCTAAACATCCGCGTGGCTTACGACATTCGACGCGGCAACCCGCTGGGGAAGTACGACAGGGCCGATTTCCAACTGAATTACGCCCCGATAACGCTGGAGCCGCCGCCAGAGGGCTTGAAAATCATCGCGAAGGAGGAGAACCGATTACTAGTCGAAATTCTCGTCC
>JANXRG010000101.1 GCA_025353105.1 Verrucomicrobiota bacterium | reverse complement strand
GATACGCACTGAACTGAAAGTCGATGACACGCAAATCCCGCGGAGCCAGCGCCTCGGCTCGGCGCAAATAGACCACCGCCTCCTCTAGCCGGCCGGTCCGCCGCAGTTCATTTCCGATCGTCACGAGAATGGAGAGATCGTTCGGTGAATTCTGTTCGGCCAGCCGGAGGATGCGCAAGGCTTCATCGTAATTGTGTTCGACTCGAAAAAGGAAATTTGCGTGCGCCTCGGCCACCTGGGGCGAATTTGGCTACAACCGCCGGGCCATCTCCAGCTCGGACCGCGCGCGTTGGACATCAGCGTCCGATTTGTTCCAACCTGCGCTCACCCTATATGCTCGCAAGTACACCAATTCGGCGTAGGCCAGGGCGAAATCGGGATCCAGTTCGACGGCGTGCTCGAGGCGGGCGATCGCCTTCTCATTATCGGCCTTATTCGCCCGGCGAAGTTCGATTCCCCGGGCCCGCAGATATTCATCGTACGCCGTCAAATTATTCGTTTGCGGTTTCGCCAATTGCTGGGACTCGGCCGGCGAAAGACTGGCGGCCAGCGCCTTGGCAATCTCTTGGGAAATCTGGGTCTGAATGGCCAGGACATCGGTGAGATCGCGATCATACGTTTCCGCCCAGACATTTTGATTTGTCGAGGGGTCGACCAGTTGCGCCGTGACCCGGATGCGGTTGCCCGAGCGTCGCACGCTTCCCCCCACCACGCTGCCCACCCCGAGCTCACCGGCGATTTGCCGCAGGTTGCGACTCTCGCCCGGTTTGTAGGCGAGAACCGCATCGCGTGAAACCACCTTCAAGTCCCGCACTTTGGAAAGGCTGGTCAGGATGTCCTCGTGAATCCCATCAGCCAGATACGCGTTCTCTTTTTCCGCGCTCCGATTCTCGAACGGCAGGACAGCGATCGATTTGCGCGACGGCGCCGCCGTCGCGGGCACGGACGCGGCAGCCGGAGTGGCCGCCGGAGCCGGGGAGGTCCGCTTCCACCAGCCCAGCGCCAACGCGATTACAGCAGACAGAATGATCGCACTAACGGCGCCGAGCAGAACGCGGGGGCGCGACGCTGATTTCGCCTTTGCACCGGTGTCGCGGCTGGCGGTGGGCCCGTTGTGCGGCAGATCTGGCGTACCCGCGGCCTCGACGGCGGTCTCGAGGTCCGCGGCCGGACTCGACTCGTCCGCGCCCTCCATTCCGCTTTTCATCCGCCTGCGGCAGCTTTCCAGCGCCTCGACGACCGCCGCCGCATTGGCAAAGCGCCCGTCCGGATCCTTCACGAGCAAGCGCGCCACCACCGCCTGCAAACTCGCCGGCAATCGCGACAACTGACTCACCGGGGCCGGCCGCGAAACGTGCAGCGTCAGCAACTCATGCAGCGAACTGCCCCGAAACGGCGGCGTCCCTGCCAGCATCTCAAACAGGATGCAACCCAGCGAATACAGGTCTGCCCGACCATCCAGATCCGGGCGCTCCTGGCATTGCTCCGGGCTGGCGTACACTGCCGTGCCGCGGAACCCGGTGGTCAGCGCGTCCAAGTTGCTGCTCAGCGCATCACCCGCGAAAGCGCGCGCCAGTCCAAAGTCGATGATCTTCACCTGCCAGGTCGACGGATCTATTTCCGAGGCGCCCTTCTCGTGGCCGCGCGGCGTGCGCACAATCATCAAGTTAGTCGGCTTCAGATCGCGATGGACCACGTTCTGCGCGTGGATCGCTTCGAGTCCCAGCGCGATTTGTTCCGCAAGGCCGATGGCGAGCAGCGGCGAGAGCGGTACGCGCGTGCTCAGCCAGTCGCGCAGCGATTCCCCGGCAATGAATTCCATCGCATAGAACGGATTCACCGGGTCCTCGCTGAGAAAGACCACGTTGGCCACATTCGTCTGGTGCACGCGCGCGGCGGCGCGCGCCTCGCGCAGGAAAAGCGCCTGTGCCTTGGCGTTTCCCACCTGCCCGGGACTGATCACCTTCAAAGCGACCTCCACGCGCAACTGCGGGTCGTAGGCCTTATAAGTGACACCCATCGCGCCGCGGCCCAGTTCCCAAATCGATTCGTCGGGCCGGCGCAAAACGCGATAATGCGCGAATTTCACATCCCGCCCGTCGCCGCTGTCAGCTTGTGGTTCTTCCGCCACGCTCCCGAGCTTAGCGGACTGCGAGGAAGTTGAAAACGATTCTCTGCCGCCATGATTCCTTCAACCGCGCAGCCTCAGAGCCGCGGCGGGTGGTTGATCAACTCATCGAAGCGCGGATCGCCCAGGGTCAGCAGGGAGATAGGATCGCGTGGACCAAAAAAGAGGTAGCCAGCATTGTCACCGAATGGCACCCGCAGCAAACGCGCAACTTCGGCGTAACCCTCCTCGGTCCGCCCCGCGCGCACCAGGACAAAGCTCCGGACGAACGAGGCCGCCGGTCCGTTGACGGCGTCGCGCGACTCGGGGTTTCTCGCCCGCACGCGCTCTACGGTCTCGAGTGCCGTCGCGTGCTGGCCCAGCATCGATTGCACCACGGCGAGCGGAAGCTCATAGTCGGACAGCGTCGAGCGTTTGGCCCCGTCGAGCCCCGCCGCCTCGGCGCGGCGGAAGTTTTCCTCGGCGCGGGCGGGGTCGCCCGCCGCGTAATAAAGGCTGCCGATCCACAGGCTGCGCCACAGGGCGTCCTCGACGGGCAACCCTTCCTGAAGCTTGATGGCATCAAGGTAGCGTCCTTCCGCCTGCGCGATCTCCGCTTCGAACCATGTGCGCGTGCGCGGGTCGAACTCATTGCCGTGGTCGCGCAACGCCGCCCGCATTGGTTCGCTGGAATTCCGGAGGCGCGCCTCGAGTCGTGCGCGCACCAGATAAGAGTCCGCGCCGCCCGGGAATCGTGCGTGATCGAGCTCCGCATGTTTGATCGCCTCCGGGTAGCGCCGGAGCCCGATTAGCGTGATAATGCCGGGGCCGTCGTACGCCTGGTTGAGCGGATCCAAGTCCCACGCTCGCACGAGATGCTCGAGCGCTTCGTCCATGCGCCCGGCGCGGCGCAGGACCAGCCCATAAGCTTGGTGGAACTCGGCCGAGTTCGGCCGCGACTTCAACGCGGAGGCCAAATCCACCATGGCCTCATCCCGGTTCTTGGAAATGTACAGGGCATAAAGCCCGCGAGCGAGTTGCGCGTCCGGCGACTGCGGGTCAAGGGCATAGGTGCGATCGAGGTACTGTTTGGCGGCGGTGGCGAACTCGGGCCGCTCGCCGATTAGCATGAAACTCCAGATGTTCGCCAGCGAAAGCATCGCGTAGGCATCCGCATAGTTTGGATCCAGGCGAACGGCCTCCTCCAGCAGGCGCTTGGGCACGATCAAGCCTTCCGGATCGTCCGGGGCCGGCTGCCGGAACAACGCGACTGCACGCAGGTAGCGGTCATAGGCATCGCCATTGTTCGTTGCCACGCGATCCAGGTTGCCGCGCTCCTGCCGGGTGAGGGTCGCCGCCAGCGCATCCGCCACCTGCCGGGCCACCGCGCTCTGCAGTTCAAGTACCTTGTTGAGCTCACGATCGTAGCTGGTGGCGAGCAAGTGGCTGTCATCGCGCGCATCGATCACCTGAATCGTCAGGCGCAGGGTGTCCCCATCGCGCCGGACCGAACCCTCGACGATCGTCCCCACGCCGAGGCGCTCCCCGATCTTGCGAATATTCAAGTCCTTGCCGCGATACTCCTTCACGGACGTGCGCGAGATCACCTTGAGATCACGCAGGCGCGCCAGTGCGTTGAGGATCTCCTCCTGCAAACCGTCGGCAAGGTAGGCGTCCTCGGGGCGGCCACTCAGATTTTCGAATGGCAGCACGGCGACCGCCTTGCGCGACAGCGCGATCGGGGTTGGCGCTGGCGACGGCACCGCGGTCGGCGCCCCGGCCGCGACCACGGGCGCTGGGGCAACCGCGGACGACAACGTCGAAGCGGACTGGCCGCGCGTGAAAAACCAAGCCGCGCCCGTAAGCAACAACGCTACGGCCGCGACCGCCAACGCGATGCCAACGGTCCGCGGCTGCGCCGTGCGCGCGGGCGGCGGCGGCGGCGGCGCGGACGCGAACGCCGGAACGGCAGCCACATCGTGGGTGGTCTCCGCGACCGGATCGATCTTGGCGCCATCCTGCGGCGGTTGCTCGCGGCAACTCTCCAGCGCTTTCACCACGGCGTCCGCGTTGTCAAAACGATCGCCGGAATCCTTCGCCAGCAACCGCGTCAGGACCGACCGCAAGCCGGATGGCAGATAGCCGATGCGCTCCAGCGGTGGCGGCAGCGACACATGTTGATTCAACAACTCCCGGTGCGTCCGCGCGCGAAACGGCGGCGCTCCCACCAGCATCTCCCACAAGATGCAGCCCAACGCATACAAGTCCGACCTGCCATCGATCTGGCCGCGCTCCTCGCATTGCTCGGGACTCGCGTAAAGTGCCGTGCCGCGAAAGCCGATGGTTTGCGCGTCGGCTTCCGTGCCCAAGCCACCTCCGCCAAATCCCCGCGCCAGGCCAAAATCGATGATCTTGATCTGCCACGCCTCCGGGTCGGAATCCGCACCCACGTGGGTCTTCGACCCTTCCGCTGCCACGATCATCAGGTTCGCCGGTTTCAGATCGCGATGCACAATCTGTTGATGATGGATCGCGCCCAGTCCGCGCGCGATTTGGATGGCAAAACCGATCGCCATCTCCGGCGGCAGCGCGCCCCGCGTCCGCAGCCAATCCGCCAGCGACTCGCCCGCAATAAATTCCATCGCGTAGAAAAATTTCCCGGGCGTGTCGTTGAGGAACACCACGCTGGCTACATTGGGATGACGTACGCGCGCGGCGGCGCGCGCCTCGCGCAGAAAAAGCGCCTGCGCCTTGGCCTCATCGACCTGGGCGGGGGTGATCACCTTGAGTGCCACCTCGATGCGCAAGCGCTCGTCGAAGGCCTTGTAGGTCACGCCCATCGCGCCCGAGCCGAGTTTCCACGGCGAGCCATCCGGGCTGCGTTCCACGCGGTAATGCGCGAACCTCAGGTCCGCATCCGGCTGCGCTGGCGATAATTCCGGCATCAGGGCGCAGTCTAGGGCTTCCACCCGCCCGACGGAAGCCGGCAAATTCCAGCGCCTGCAGGCGCTGGGCTAGTCACTCCGCCGGCCGCCCAGCAGCAGGGGCAGGAGGTAATACAACGCCCAGGCGAGCGACGTCAGGAAGGCGGCAACATAAGTAAACCCGGCTGCGTTCAGCACCTTGTTAACTGCGGTCGTTTCCGCGCCCGGTTGAATGAAGCCCATCTGGCCCAGGATCAACTTCGCGCGATTGGAGGCATCGAATTCCACCGGCAAAGTGACCAGGTTGAACGCCATGATCACGCCCCAGCAGACGCCCATGATGGCGAAAGCCGTCGGGCCGCGGAAGAAACCGCCCATCAAGCCCAACCAAGGCAGGATGCCGACGATGGTGCTCGCGTAGTTGGTCGCCCCGACCGCGGCCATGCGCCAGTGCAACGGCGCGTAGGCGACCTTGTGCTGGAGGGCGTGACCACACTCGTGGGCGGCAATGCCAAGCGCCGCGACCGAGGTGCCGCCGAAGTTATCGGGGGATAGGACCAGCCGCTTGTGCATCGGGTCGTAGTGATCACCGAGAAAACCTTCGCCCTCGACGATATCAACGTCATTGATATTGGCGGTCTGCAGGATGCGCGCGGCCACCTGGGCTCCGGTGAAACCGCAACTCGCCGCCACGTCGTTGTACTTATGGACCGTGCGCTTCACGCGCCACTGCGCCCAAAGCGAGATGGCGAAGGTGGCGAAAATTACCAGGATCCAGAGCGTGGAGAAACCACCGGGAGCGCCAAAGCTCGGCGTCATCATCTGGGCGAGGAAATCAACGAGGGAAAGCGGGTTCATGAGCGGAAATGTCTGAAGGTTGCAGTCGAGTCGTGATGCTAGACAACGCTTCATGCCAAACGTTCAGAACATACGGCAAGGCATGACACGACTGCAAACGACTTCACCGTCGATCGCCCGCCGCTCGGGCGCGCTTGGACGCCTCCCACGCTTCGTCCCATTCCTCCAGCGTCGCTTCTTTCGGCGTCAGGCCGCGCGAGACGAGCAACGCCTCCGCCGCCCGGAAACGCCCAATGAATTTCTCCGTCGCGCGCCCGGCCGCCAGTTCCGCATCGACCCCCAACCGGCGGGAAAGATTGATGAGCGTAAAGAACAGGTCGCCAAGCTCATCCTCGATCGCCGCAGGCTCACCCTCCGCGAGCGCGCCCTCGAGTTCGGCCGTTTCCTCCCGCAACTTGTCGAGCAGCGGCGCCACGCCGTCGCCCGGCCAATCGAAACCCACGCGTGCAGCCTTCACTTGCGCCTTCTGCGCGCGGATCAGCGTGGGCAGCGAAGTCGGCAGGCCGTGCATGGCCGAATCCGCCCCCCCGTCACCCCCGCCCTTCTCCTGCCGCTTGATCTCCTCCCATTGCGTCAGCACGGCGCCCGTGCCAGCCAGGCGCTGCTCCTCCGAGCCAAAGACATGCGGGTGCCGGCGGATCATTTTCTCGCAGGCTTCCGCCGCCACGTCGGCAAACTTGAATTCACCGCGCTCCGCCGCGATCTGCGCATGGAAGACGACGTGAAGCAGCAGGTCGCCCAGTTCCTCGCGCAGGTTGGCGAGGTCGCGCGCATCGATCGCGGCGGAGCGCGGTGAATTCAAGTTTGCCGACGTGGCGGCGGAAGCCTGCGAGAAAATGATCCGCC
>JANXRG010000080.1 GCA_025353105.1 Verrucomicrobiota bacterium | reverse complement strand
CCACGTGCTCGCGGCGCGGCGATGGTCGGCGTTACGGTTAACCTGTTCGCGGAATGAATCGGCCCAAGGCTGCGTGAAAATTTCAAAGCTCATCGGGCGGAATCCGGGGGGAGGTTTGGACGAATCGTGGACAGGACCGCGGGATTGCGCAAAGTCAAAAAACGCGGAGGCGAAGCGGTTGTTGTCATCATGGAAGAATTCAAAAAGACATTTGAAGCGGTGCAGGGCTACCTCGAATTGGGCATGCACGCTGAGGCGTTGTGCGAACTGGCCGCGCTGGAGCAGGACGCCGGACCGCGTTTCGAGGTCCTGGCGCTGCGCATGACGGTGTTGCGCGACGCCGGACAATGGGATGCGATGCGCGAAGTGGCGGCGCTGATCCGCCGGATGCGGCCCGGACAGGCGGAAACGTGGATTTGGCTGGCCGATGCCACGCGGCACAGCGTTTCGCTCGAGGCCGCCCGAGAAATCCTCACCGAGGCGGAGAAATCCTTTCCCGAAAATCCGCACATCAAGTTCCAGATCGGCTGCTACCACTGCCGGCTCGGCGAACTCGGTCCGGCAGAACGCTATGTCCGCGCCGCCATCGCGCTCGATCGGCGCTGGAACCAAATCGCCCGGGGCGACGATGATGTGCGCGAACTTTGGCCGAGTCTGGCGGCGGATCCGGCAGGAGGAGAATAGGTTACAGATTCGTCACGACCAGCCAGGAGCTCCTCGCTTTTCGCGCGACTTTTTCCCGTTACCGTCTGTCGATGCGTCGAATGCTTCTTTGCCTTGCGGCCGTCGCATTCGGCGGCCTTGTCGTCTCGGTCGCCGCGCCGAAGACGCCTCCCCGACGCGTGGTGCTGGTCGTACTCGACGGCATGCGCCCGGATTTTGTCCGTCCGGACACGACGCCAAATCTTTGGGCACTCGCGCAACGCGGTGTGTTCTTTGAAAATCATCACGCGGTTTATCTGAGCTCGACCGAGGCGAACGGCACCGCCATTGCAACTGGCGCGTTGCCGCGCACGAGCGGGATCGTGGGTAACCGAGAGTTCCGTCCTGCCATCGAAGCACGGCGGAGTTTTGACACGCAGGGTCCGGACTACATCGCGAAAGGCGACGCGTTGACCAAGGGGAAGTATCTCGCGCTTCCGACCATCGCCGCGCAGGTGCAGGCCACAGGCCAACGGACGGTCGTGGCCTCGACGAAGAGCGTGGCGCTCCTGTTTGACCGACCGGGTGGAAGACACGGCGAGACCGTGCCGCCGTCCACCGACCTTTTCACGGGTACGCAGAACCGCGCTGGGATAGGCGGCTCCGAAACGATTGCGCTGAGCGTTCCGACTGACGCGATGAAAGTGATTCAGGATGCGGTCGGAGTCCTCTCCGGGACGCTGACGTATCCGAATGAGGTCCAGGACGCCTGGACCACCACGGCCGTGCTCGATCAACTCTGGCGGGAGGAGGTGCCGGTCTTTACGACGCTCTGGTTGAGTGAACCCGACTACACGCAGCACCAGCACGGACCAGGCTCGCCGGAAGCGCTGGCGGCGATCCGAAGCGCGGACCGAAATCTCGGTCGAATCGTCGAAGTCCTCAAGTCGCGGGAACTGCTGGACCAGACAGACATTTTTGTTGTCTCGGATCACGGATTCTCGACCGTCGGGAATTCGCATGACGTGGCGGCTCTGCTGCGACAGGCCGGCTTCGATGCCGCGCGCGAATTCAATGAGGAACCCAAGCCCGGTCAGGTGATGGTCGTCGGCAATGGCGGGAGCATTTTCCTTTATGTGATTGGACATGACCGAACTCTGACGCAGAAGCTTGTCGAACATCTGCAGACCACGGAATACGCCTCCGCTATTTTTGCCCGGGAGACGTTCGACGGAACATTCACGCTCGCGGAGGGCGCTCTGGACAGTCCCGATGCACCCGATGTGGTGTTCTCGATGCGCTGGAGCGCGGAAACGAGCCAGTTCGGCGTCCCGGGAATGTTGTATTCAGACGGGCGGCGCGCGAGGGGATCGGGAAACCATGCGTCGTTGAGCCGATTCGAAATGCACAACACACTTGTCGCGGCCGGCCCCGACATTCGCGAAGGCGCGCGCAGCGAAACGCCGTCGGGCAACATCGATGTCGCGCCGACGATCCTCCATCTGCTGGGGATCGAGCCGGGCGGGAGAATGGACGGTCGCGTGCTGCGCGAGGCGCTGCGCGAGTCGTCGGCCGCGGGCCGGGAGCCGCCGAAGAGTCGGACGGATCGGATCGAGCGCGGGAAGGATTTTGAAAAATCGCGCTGGCGCCAGTATTTGCTGGTCACGCGCTACGGTGGCTCGTTTTACATCGACGAGGGCGGGGCGACGAGCGAGCCGAAGTAGGTCGACTCCCAGCGGGGCGTTTCAATCCGGTTACAACTCCAACGCTTCGACGGCCTTCACCGCGCGGCGGAGCACCTGTAGGCGCGCGTACCACTTGAAGTTTCC
This sequence comes from Verrucomicrobiota bacterium, assembly GCA_025353105.1. Lineage (GTDB taxonomy): Bacteria > Verrucomicrobiota > Verrucomicrobiia > Chthoniobacterales > SZAS-18 > SZAS-18. The sequence goes on along the minus strand of JANXRG010000080.1, from coordinate 176 downwards.
GGCCACGACGTACCAGGGTGCAGCTGGTGTACTCGTGAGGCGAATCATGTCTTCAGCCGCCGTGTTATGGCTCTCCCACTTGTTGCGGTTGCGCCAGTCCTCGTCGTTGATCTTCCACGCCTTGTTGGGGTCGCCGAGCCGCAGATTGAAACGGGCCAGTTGTTCCTCCTTCGTGA
>JANXRG010000078.1 GCA_025353105.1 Verrucomicrobiota bacterium | reverse complement strand
CAAGTGAATTTTCTGTGACAAGCCGGTCTACAGAGGGAACACCCCGACAAAAAACAATTCGGGCCGCGCACGCCAAGGAATCTCACGAAGCAAACGTGCGCGGACCCGAATCACCTTAACCTGATAGATTAGACCCGGAGGGAAGGGGCCCGTTCAATTTGTCAGACGATTTTTTGGTTTTTTTTCGGTCGGGCTTACCCTTCGGTCGTGAAGCCCGCCTCCACCCCCTTGGAAGATGCCGCCCGGAACATCGTGCGACGCCTGCGGGACGCCGGGTTCACCGCCTATTTCGCCGGCGGCTGCGTGCGCGACATGCTGCTCGGCAAGGAGCCCCAGGATTTCGATGTGGCCACCGATGCCACCCCCGAGGATGTCCAGCAACTTTTCCCCCGCCACGTCGCGGTGGGGGCGCATTTCGGGGTGGTGGTCGTGCTCGAGGGCGGTCACTCGCTGGAGGTCGCCAGCTTCCGGGCCGATGGCGTTTATATCGACGGTCGCCGACCGGAGACCGTGCGGTTCACGAACGCCCGGGAGGATGCCGCGCGACGCGATTTCACGATCAACGGCATGTTCTTTGACCCACTGGCCGGCTCGGGCGGCGGCGAGGTCATCGATTACGTCGGCGGCCGGGCCGATCTCGACGCAAGGATCCTGCGGGCGATCGGCGACCCTGCGGCGCGATTTGCGGAGGATCGCCTGCGGATGCTGCGGGTGGTGCGGTTCGCCGCGACGCTCGATTTTGCAATCGAGCCCGCCACCTGGGAAGCGGTGCGAGTGGCGGCCGGCGAGATTCACGCGATCAGTCCGGAACGGATCCGCGACGAACTCGTGAAAGTTTTCACCGCGTCGACCCGCGTGCGCGGCTGGGATCTCCTCGATGCCAGCGGCCTGATGAAGGAGGTGTTGCCCGAACTCGAAACGCTCAAGGGCTGCGAGCAACCGCCGCAATTCCATCCGGAGGGCGACGTCTTCGTGCACACGCGACTCGTACTCTCGTTGCTGCCGGCGGAGACGGTATCGGTGCCGCTCGCGTTCGGTGCGCTGTTTCACGACATCGGCAAGCCCGCCTGTGCGCGCGTTGATGTGGAAGACGGCGGCCGCATCCGGTTCAACGGGCACGAGCACGTCGGCGCCGAGATGACGGCGAAGGTCATGCGCCGTCTGCGGTTTTCGAACCACGAAATTGAAGCCACGACCGAGGCCGTGCGAAATCACATGGCCTTCAAGGACGTCCAGCAGATGCGCGTCGCGAAGCTGAAGCGCTTTCTCGCGCGGCCGGGCTTCGGCGACGAACTGGAACTGCACCGGGCCGATTGCCTCGGCAGCCACGCGATGCTCGACAACTATGATTTTCTCCATGCGAAGCAGGTGGAGTTCTCGAGCGAGCCGCTGATTCCCAAGCCATTCGTCACGGGCCACGATTTGATTCTGCTGGGGCTGAAGCCGGGCCCGGAATTCAAGGCGATTCTGGAAGGCGCGCAGAACCGCCAACTGGAAGGCGTGTTTGCCGATCGCGAGGCCGCGCTCGCGTGGCTGCGGGAGGCACACGCGGTGCGCTAATCGCCCGCCATGAAGATCGGACCCTCGGCGACCGGGCGGCCGCCCTCGGGCTCAAGGCTGATGGCAAATTTGTCCGCCCGGACCGTCGTCGTGGACGTGGGGCGGAAATAAATCTGGGCCGTGCCGTCAGCGTTCGTTTTAAAGACGCCGCCGTTCAGCGGCTTCGGCTGCGAGGGATCGACCACCCAGAGCTGATAGTCCTTGCCCGCCGGCGCGGGCGGCAGATTCCGCACGTTCAACATGCCCGTGCCCTGGTCCGCGTCCCACAGGACCAGGCCGCCGGCCAGCGATGCCGGATTTGCCGAGGGAGTCGTGCGCAGCGCCGCGACGCGTAATTTCGACCATGAGGCCGCCTGCGTCTGGGCGAGGCGCGACGTCTCCGCGCGCAGCTTGGCGGTCTCGGCCTCGAGATCCGCGAGGCGGCGGTTGAGCCCCACCGTCTGCGAGGTCGCGAGAGAAAGCTGCTGCGTGGCCTCGCCCGCCTTCACCATCTCCGTCTTCGTCTCCGTGCGCGCGGCGTTGCGCTGGAAAAAGAAAATCGAGCCGAGCAGTGCAAACGACGCCGCCGCCGCCCAGGGCAGCCACACGATGTTGGTCGGGCGTGACGCGACGGGGGTTTCCGGGACGTAAGCGGGAAAGGTGATCGGCGGATTCGACGCTGGACGGTTCGAGACCTGCTCGATCAAAGTTTCGCGCAGGTGCCGCGGCGCTTCCCGTTTCGATTCGGTGCGCGCCACCGCTTCGAGGCCAATGCGCATTTCCTGGACGAGATTGCGCAACCCCGGCCGTGTCCACATCTCGCGTTCGAATTCGGCGGTCTCGTCCGGCGCCAGCAGCCCCAACGCATGAAGCGCGGCGCGCTCCTGCGTTTGTTCGTCAAATTCGGGCTGGGCGTTCATACAAATTTCGCGAGCGGACTCTTGAGTTTCATCATGCCGCGGCGGATGCGCGCCTTAATCGTCCCAAGCGGCTCGCCCGTGCGCGTGGCGATTTCCTGCTGCGTCAGGCCGCTGAAGAACGCGAGCTCGATGGCCTCACGCTGATCCTCCGGCAACGTGCCGAGCGCCGAGCGCACGGCGGTGGCGCGCTCGCCCGTCGCCAACTCGCTATCGGCCGACGGCGTTTCGCTGCGTTGCGCCATGATCTCCTGCATGCCGCCTGACTCCATCAGCTGGGCGCGGCGCTGGCGCAGGCGCAGACGATCGAGCGCCTTGGAGCGCGTAATCGTGTAGGCCCAAGTGAAAGGCGTGCCACGACGCGCGTCGAACCGGACGGCGTCGTCCCACATCCGCAGGCAGGCGGCTTGGAGCACGTCCTCCGCTTCCTCGGCGCTGCCGAGAATCTTGAAGGCCAGCGAGTACAACGCACCGGAGAAAGCATCGTAAAAGGAAGCAAACGCCTTCGCATCGCCCGTCGCGATGCGTTGCACCACTTCGGGTCCCACCGTGGTCGGGGCGTCGGTCGTGAAATTCATCGCGCGGCGCGGGTGGCTCTTGAAACGGAAAATGGGCGCGGAGAGCACGTCGAGGAACCGACGCAGCCACTCAACGGCCGAAAACGAGAAAAGCACAGCGGTCATGGATCAGCAAGGGGAGCTTTCAAACCCACCTGTCACGCGGGTTCTGACCACCTATGCGCCGCCAGGCGACCGCGCAGATGCAGGAATTCACGCTGCGGCCCCGCCGGGCGCGCCTACGGATCGATAAAAAACTCCCACGACGTGGCGCGCCGGTGACGACGTTCGTCCTCCGCGAGGCGAAATGCCACGAGTTCCGGGGTCGCGGTTTGCTGCCGGAAAAAGTAATCGTCGACCCACGCGCTGAACTCGTCGGGCGGCATGATCGCCCGCGCCTTGCCCAGCCATTCGGCGGCCGCGGCGCGATCCCCCCGCTGGAGACCGAGTGCCGCCGCCGTGAACATCCACTCGGGTGCCGCGGGCGGGACCTTGATTGCCTCGGCCAACGCCGCTTCGACTTCGGCCGCCTGTCCGCCCTCGATCTGGGCGAGGCGCAGCTTCAGCGCGATTGTCGGCCGCGAGATGCCGTAGCCGGGATGGACTCGCAGCAACGCCTGCCTCGAAACGATAACCGCGTCGGTCAACTTTCCCTGCCGGCGCAAAACCTCCGCCATCTGATAATAGGTGTCGGCCGGCAAAGGATCGAGCACGAGCGAAGAAAGCAGCATCTTGTAAGCGTCATCAAAGTGCCGCTGTCGGGCCGCGTTCAGCGCCCGCAAATACCAAGCCTGCGGCAATTCGCGTCCGGCGTTTTCCAGGGCGAGCAGGCCGTTTTCCGCGGTGACGAAATTTCCCTCGCGGACCTCCAGGACCGCGAGATAACGCGCCAGGCCGGGAAGATTCGGCTCCTTCGCTGCGAGTTCCGTGACGAGTTTAATCGCCGTCTTGAGCTCGCCCGCTTGATCGGCCGCGAGGGCGCGGTCGAGCACGTCCATCGTGGGCGCCCGCCAGACCGCGGGGGGCGGCGGCGGCGGAACCGCGGCAACCTCCGCCGGCGGCGGCGGCCGATGAATCAGCCAAGCGAGGATATAGCCAACCCCGAACATCACCAGCGCCACGGAGCCAAGTTTCCAGGCCAGCGGCGCAAAATCCGGAGGCAAGGTGAGGTGCGCGGGGTCTGTCCGGGTGGAAGTCGAATCGTAGGCCGATCCCGACGATGCCGCCGCCGTGGGGTCCGGTGCCTCGCCGAGCATGATCGACATGTTCACGTTGCCCGAGCGCGGCATGGGCTTGCGCCGCGCGCGCGCCTCCTCGTCCGCGGGCGGCTCCGCGGACGGCGATTTCTTCCGCCCGACGAGATCCTTGAATTGTTTCGTCAATTGCTCCAACTCCTCCTCCTCGCTCGCGGTCCGGGCCGCCGAATTCGCCTCGGCCTCGTTTTCCACCGGGGCCGGCGCAGCAGGATCCTGCGGCGGCTTGCGAAAGTGTCGGGAGGCAACGGCGCGCGGACGAATCGTCGGATCGGATTCGTCGGGCGGCAGGGAGGGATTCGGCGGATCCGTCATGGGGGAACGCGCGGCGCGCGACGTCGAGGGATTACGGGATTTTCCGGGCGAAAGCAAACTTCTGTGCGTGACACGCCGCAGACCGGTTGAAATACTGCGCCCCGCGCCATCTATGAGCATTTCCGTCGACCAGCCCAACGGCCGCACACCCCTGATCGAGTTTCGCGAAGTGCACAAGCATTTCGGCAAGCTGCACATTCTGCGCGGCGTCAACGAGAAGATCATGGAGGGCGAGGTCATCGTCATCCTCGGGCCGTCGGGCTGCGGCAAGAGCACGATGCTGCGCTGCATCAATCATCTCGAGAAAATCGACGGCGGTGATTTGATCGTCGACGGCATCAATCTGGGCGATCCGCACGCGAACGTGAACCGGATCCGAGGGGAAACCGGGATGGTCTTCCAGCAGTTTAATTTGTTCCCGCACTTGTCGGTGCTTCAAAACGTCATGCTGGCCCCGATGAAGGTCCGCGGGATCAGCAAGGATGCGGCGCGCGAAAAGGGCCTGAAGCTCCTCAAACGCGTGGGCATCGAAGAAAAGGCCGACGCCTTTCCCATCCAACTCTCCGGCGGCCAGCAACAGCGCGTGGCCATCGCCCGCTCGCTCGCGATGGATCCAAAGATCATGTTGTTCGATGAGCCGACGTCGGCGCTCGACCCCGAGATGATTCGGGAAGTGCTCGACGTCATGCGCGGACTGGCCCAGGCCGGCATGACCATGGCGATCGTGACGCACGAAATGGCCTTCGCGCGCGAGGTCGCCAATCGCGTGCTGTTCATCGACGGCGGCAAGGTCTGCGAGAGCGGGACACCGGCGGAGTTTTTTGACAATCCAAAGGAGGAGCGCGCGAAGGATTTTCTCAGCAAGATTCTCAAACATTGATCCTTGTCAGCCGTCACCGCTTTCGACAAAACCCACTCTCCCGCCCGGCGCCATGGTTCAGCGCGCCGGTCGGAAAAGCCTCCCCAGAAACCCAAAACCAAAACTGCAATCATGAAGCTTCATCCGTGGATCGCCTCTGTCGCGATCGCCCTTTCCGCCGGCAGCCTGTTCGCCCAGACGCCGGCCGCAGCTCCGCCCGCCACTGCGGCCGCCACCCCAGCTCCGACGCCCGTCGTAGCGAAAAACGTCATCCCTGACATCAAGGCCCGGGGAAAACTGGTCGTCGGCGTGAAATTCAACGTGCCTTTGTTTGGCCAGAACAACCCGATCACCAAGCGCGTCGAGGGACTCGACGCCGACATCGCCCGCGCGCTCGCCAAGGCGCTCCTCGGCAGCGAAGACAAGCTGGAACTCGTCGAAGCCATCTCCGCAAACCGCGTCCCATTCCTGCAGGAGGACAAAGTGGACCTCGTCGCCAGCACGATGACCATCACCGAGGATCGCAAGAAACAGATCGATATGTCGGACGTTTACTATGTGGCCGGCCAGTCGCTCCTCGTGCCCAAGGGCAGCCCCATCAAGAGCGTGAGCGATCTCGGCGGCAAAGTCGTGGCCACCGCGCAGGGTTCCACCAGCGAAAAAACGCTGGTCGAAAAGGCACCGACCAGCAAGCCACTGCTCTTCAAGGGTTATTCGGAATGCTTCGAGGCTCTCAAGAACGGCCAGGCGGACGCAATGACCACGGATGACGCGATCCTGCTCGGTTTCAAGGCCACCGCGCCGGACAAGTACGAAATGGTGGGCGGGCAGTTCACCTCCGAGCCGTATGGCATCGGGATCAAGAAGGGCAAGCCGGACCTGACGGCCTTCGTCAATGCGGAGCTCGCCAAGATGAAGACGGACGGACGCTGGAAGGCGATCTACGACAAGAACATCAAGCCCGTCAGCGGCGTGAGCATCGATCCGCCGAAATAGGATTTGAAGTTTCCCAAGGCGCGCGACGAGAAACTTTGGCGATGACCCGCCCCGAGTTCATGCCGTCGCGCGCCGCATCCCGTCTTCCTTTCCCCACGGTTGCGCGCTCACCGCATCCGGCCGTTTCCAACTTGCCATGATCCTGCTGGCCGAAGCGAACGCCGCGGCGCCGGCCGTCAGCGACTATTTCGGTTCGGCCATCGTCGAGTACCTCCCGTATTTTCTGCGCGGGATGTTGATGACGATCAACATCTCGTTCTGGGCGGCGATCGTATCCTTCGCCATCGGGTTGGTGGTCGCGGTGTTGCGCGTCACGCCCAGCGGTGGCCTGAAGGTCGTGGCGACGGCATTCACGGAGTTTTTCCGGAACACGCCATTGTACGTGCAGGTTTTGGTGTTCTACTTCGGGCTGCCAAAGCTCGGCATTCAGCTGAAGTTTAGTTTTTTCGGCATCGAGGTCGGTGATTCGTTTTCCGCCGGCACCCTCGCGTTGGGCCTCTACACCGGCGCGTACGTCGCGGAAGCCATTCGATCCGGCCTGCTCGCCATTCCCCGGGGCCAGGGTGAGGCGGCCCGCTCCCTCGGTCTTTCCGTGCTACAAACCCTCCGCCTAGTCGTGCTGCCCCAGGCTATTCGCCTGGTCCTCCCGCCCCTAGGTAATCTCTACAGCGCAATGCTGAAGAATTCAGCGCTGTTGTCCTCCATCGGAGTCATGGATTTGATGTTCCAAGCGGACTTTGTCAACAACCGTACGTTCAAGACTTTCGAGGTGTTTACCTCGGTCGTGTTCTTCTATCTCATGCTCACGCTGCCGATGGGGTGGTTCGTCCATTGGCTGGAGAAGAAGTACAATCCGCTGCGCGCAAAGACGTTGCGCTTGCAAGGCGCCCGCATTTGAACGGACCCGTACCCGCCCATGTCCTCCACGGCCCTTTCGGCAGACCCCGAGACGCAACTTCCGGCGCTCCATCGCGCACCGGTCTTTACGTTTGCGCGGATGTTCAATGCCGCGGGCTGGTTAATCCTCGGCCTGCTCGTCTATTTTCTCATCATCCCCGCCGTTCGGTTCGGTAACTGGTCGCCCTTCGGTGCGCTCTCGACCTGGCAGTTTCTCTGGGTTGGATTGCAGGTCACGCTGTTCGTCGCGGTGTTCTCCGTCGTGATCAGCACCATCGTCGGCTTCGTCCTCGCGCTGGGTCGACTCTCAAACAACAAGCTCATCTCCCGCTTGTCCGCTGGCTATATCGAGTTGATGCGGGCGCTGCCGTCGTATCTCATCATCTTCTACGTCTTCATCGTCTTCCCGAAGATTGGCATCAAGCTGCCTTCCCCTTGGTTCGCGATCATTGGACTCTCGCTCTACACGAGCGCGGTGATGGCGGAGATCTTCCGTGCGGGAATCCTTTCGGTGGAGAAAGGCCAGCTGGAGGCCGCCTACGCACTCGGCCTCAAGCCGTTCGATACGGTGATAAACATCATTCTTCCGCAGGCGCTCCGCCGGATGGTGCCGTCGATCGTCAGCCAGCTCATCACGCTGGTGAAGGACACGTCGCTCGCGTCCATCATCGCGCTGCAGGAGCTGACCGCCGCCGGCCGCCAGCTTTACGAGTACTACGGGCAGACGGCTGGCAAACCGATCGTGCTCGAAACGTTGTTCGTCATCGCGTCGATCTATTTCGTGATCTGCTACATCCTCGCCCTCATCAGCAACCGGTTGGAGATCAAGGGCTGATAAAGGGCCCGCGGTATCACCCAAGCGGGATGGTGGAGCAACCGTGCTCGCGAAATTGGACGAAATTCGCCCGAGCGCTCGCAGAGCTCCAGCCGGGGTCGCTGACCCTGAGGACAGGGAAAACTTGAAGCTCGAAACTCGAAGCACGCTTCGAAGATGAATGAAACGGTGAAAATCCCCGAGGCGACCTTTTGCGCTTTCTTCGTTTTTCCGTCTTAAGCTTTCTTCGAGTTTTCCCCGCCAACGCCCTCAGCGAGACCGGCTGCAATGACCGCGCGCGAGCGCTGGCACACGTTGCGCCGGACGAGCTGGTGGCGCGGATCGGAGGGCCATTTTCACGGCGATTTCGCCTCTCAAAGCAAAGACCCCGCGCATTGCTGCGTGGGGTCTTGCAAGTAACTATCCGATGTCCGGATCGATTAGAACGTGGCGTTCAGTTCCACCTGGATAATCTGCGACGCATTGTAGTCGAACGGAACGATCGCAACCTTCGTATTCTTGAAGGTCACAGTCGCCGCACCAGGAGCGGGCAGGATGGCCGGGCTCGTTGCTGCGCCGACGACCGCCGACGGGCGGAGGTTCGAACGCAGATTCCAGCCGGAGAAAAAGTTGACGTTGCCGGTCAGCCAGTTCGTGAAGCGATAGGCAAGGGCGATTTTCGGACCCTGCATATTTAGCCGGCTCCCCGCCCAGTTCGGGTCATTGAGGTTCGGATCGATGGAGCCGACCCCAACCGAACGGTAGTCCGCCGAGATGGACCAGTCGCCCTTCTTGCGAAGGTCGCCGAACTTCACACCCGCCATCCACGCGATCTTGTCGGTGAAGTTGTCCGCCCGGACGCCATAGACGTCATACGCACGCGCGCCGCCTTGGAAGTTGTACGCGATTTCCGCGTACGGCTTGATGGCGAGGCCGCCAAGCTTGAAGTTGAACTCCGCCGGCATGTCAAATACCATCAGGTTGCGAGTCGCGTTGCCATACGCCGAGCCAAAGCCGGCGACATTCGTGATGCCGTTGAGCGGATTCGTGTTCGCCCCGGCCACCGTCACATTGCCGTTGTTCGGATAAAACTGAAACGTTGGGCCGAACTTCAGGCTCATGGCCGGCGCGCCAGCAACGGTCTCCGTGCGCGTGGTCTTGCCGTCCTGCACCGTGCGCGTCGACGCGCCCGTGCCGCCAAATTTGAACTCGAACACCACCTGCTGGATGAACAGGTACGCGTCGGTCTTGACGCCCTTCGATAGACCGGCCGAGTTGTTGAACTCGTTATTGTCGAAGAAGATATACTGGCCAGCGATAAACTGGATGCTCGTCATCGGAGACACGTCCAATTTGTAGATTTCCGTGAAGCCTTCGGGGCGATTATCGGCCGGATTGTAGACAAAGTCGTCAAGGGCGTAGAACGCCCAGTTTTGCTTACCACCGATGATCGTCAGGGGGATGTCCTTGAATTTGTAGCCCAGGTACGCTTTGTCGATCCAGATCGACTGCTTCGAGAAACCGTTGGTGAAGCTGGCAGTCGTGCCGTCGTTGCCGTTATCGGCTCCTGAACCAAGGGCAAAGCCCATGAAGAAGTTATCGGTCAGCTGATACTCAAACCCGAAGCGCAGGCGGTACCGGTTGCGCGAATTGCCGTTGTCGTGGGAGTACACCGGGCTGGTGAACAGCTGATTTTCGAAGTTCGTGTACTGCCAGCGATAACGAAGGTCGCCGTACATCACGAGCTCCTTCACGTTCGCGCCCTTGGCGCGGAGAAAGGTTGGCACGTCGGCCGGCTTGACCGCTTTGCCCTTGTCGTCGCCTTGCATGAGGTTCAGCTCGCGCTCAAGAGCAGCGACGCGGGCCTCAAGTGCCTTGTCGTAGGGATCAGCTGCCGTCGCCGTACCGATGCCGCCAGCAATAAAGCTGACCGCGGCGAGGATGCCGACCTTTGGGAGGAGATTGAAATTCATCTCAGATTCCTTTGGTTGTGTGGTTTTGGTTAGGTTTAGAACTGCAAGTCGATAGTTTCTAGACGGGTTGAGGCCCGACACAAGCATTTTCATCACTGGAATGTGACTTTTTTGAAGTTTTTTTGAACAATTCCCCAAAACTGGGGTCCGGTGCCCTCCGATGACAAAGGAATTCTTCGTTCGCGACCACCCCGAAGTCCCTTATCTGGATTCAGCCGAACCGGGGGTGTTAAGTGCCTATCTTGAGTCCCACAACCGGTTGGAGCCGGGGGAGCACGTCGTGCGCGTCGCCCAGGCGGGCGAGGGAAACATGAACTGCGTGCTCCGGGTCACCACGACCCGGCAGAGCTTCATCCTGAAACAATCACGACCGTGGGTGGAAAAGTACCCGCAGATCGCCGCACCTTGGGATCGCGCGCTGGCGGAGGGTCGGTTCTACGCTGCGATTGCGAACGCCGCCGGGGTCGCGTCGATGATGCCGCGCGTCCGCTGGACCGATGAAGGCGCGCGAATGCTCGCGCTCGAGGATCTCGGCGAGGCCGCGGATTTCTTCCCGCTCTATCGCGGCGTCATCGATCTGTCCGAAGAAACGCTGCGCGCACTACTTGCCTACCTTTCCGCGTTGCACGCGATCCCGCTCGCGCCGGTCCAGCGGGCGATGCTGGCGAATCGCGCGATGCGCGAGTTGAATCACGCGCACATTTTCGATCTTCCGCTGCGCGCGGACAACGGCTTCCCGCTGGATGCATTCACTCCCGGGCTCGAGGCCGTCGCCAAATCGCTGAAGCAGGACCCAAGATACGTCGCCGCGGTGCAGGAGCTGGGCCAGCGCTATCTCGCGGACGGACCGACCTTGCTCCACGGCGATTTTTTCCCGGGCAGTTTTCTCCGTGTGAGCACGGGACTGAAAATCATCGATCCGGAGTTCGGCTTTGCCGGTGAAGCGGAATTTGATGTCGGTGTTCTCGTCGCGCACCTGCATCTCGCGGCGCAACCCGCACCGGTTATTGCCCGCGCATGGTCGCTCTACCGCCCGGCCGGGGAATTTTCGATCGCGCGGGCGCGGCAGTTCGCCGGGGCGGAAATCATGCGCCGGTTGATCGGCATCGCCCAACTCCCGCTGGCGGCCGGCCTCGACGAAAAGCGGCGCCTGCTGGATCTCAGCCACCGCCTCGTGCTTCATCCCGGCGAAAAATCATGATCGCATCGTCGGCGCGGACAACTCCGCGGTCCGGATCCGGAACCGCGTCTTGAGTTCATTGGACGGGAACCACCGGTAGAGCATGAAGTAGACGACGACGCCCGTGACCGAAACATAGAGCCAGAGCGGCATCGTCCATCGACCCATCCGGCGGTGGCGGTCGAACCGCTGGCGCAAAGCGGGAACGACCGTCAGCACGACCATCGGCACGATGACGATCGCCAGCACGACGTGCGTCAGCAGGATGAAATAGTAGATCCACCGCACGGCCCCGCCGGCGGTGAATCTCACGCTGCCCACGTTGAAGTGATAAATGAGGTAGCAGGCCAGGAAAACGGTCGATGTGACCAGCGCGGCGAGCATGCACGCGATGTGCGGCAACTTCCGCTCGCGCCGGATGAACCACCAGCCGGCAGCGATGAACACGGTGCTCGCCGCATTCAATGTGGCATTCAACGCGGGGAAGTTCTCGATCGACATAATTCCGGAAACCGGCCGAGCCGGCGTGGCCCGGCGTGGACCGCACGAACGGGCGCGCCGCTACGAGCGCGCAGGAATCGCCGCGCCCATTCCTCCAAGCCCGCGGTCGGGACGCTCCGACGCCACCGGCGCGAGCACCCGCGCGTGCTGTTCGTCGAGCGCACGGCACTGGCGGACCATCATGCGCACCAAGCCGATCAGGAGAAGGGTCGGCACCGCGAGCATGAAATAAATGCTGATTCCGAACGCTTCGCCAATCGCATTCGGCGCGCCCCCGATTTGGGCCGAGGACTTGCACCCCTCGCACGCGAATGCCATCGACGGCCCCGCGCAAAACATGGTCATCGTCACGAACGTCGAGATGTGGCGAAAGGTTGTCATAAACGAGCCGGCTACATCATTCACGAGACAAGCGGTTCGTGCAAAAGATTTCCGCCGTGGACGAATGTCCTTTTCCCGGACCGGCTCACCCCGCGGTGGGAAGGGACGCTCACTGCGCCGTCCAGGCCCCGTCAACCGGCAACGCGACCCCGCGGATTTGCGACGCCGCCTCACCGCAAAGAAAGATCACCAGCGCCGCCAGCTGCTCCGGCGTGACGAACGTGCCGGACGGCATTTTTTCGGAGATCAGCGCGTCGGCTTCCGCGTCGGCGTTCCGCCCGGATTCCCGGGCTCGGGCGTCAACCTGCGCGCGCACGAGCGGTGTATCCACCCAACCCGGGCAGATGGCGTTGCAGGTGATCGGCTCGCGCGCCGTCTCCAGCGCAATGACCTTTGTCAGACCGATGAGCCCGTGTTTCGCGGCGACGTAGGCCGCCTTGTGCACGGAGGCCACGAGCCCGTGCACGGAGGCGATGTTGATGATTCGTCCCCACCCGCGGGCGCGCATGCCCGGCATGGCCGCGCGCACCGCATGAAAGGCCGCCGACAAATTCACCGCGAGCACGGCGTCCCACCGCTCGGTGGGAAACGACTCGATCGGCGCCACGTGTTGAATCCCCGCGTTGTTGACGAGGATGTCGACGCCGCCCAGCGCCCCCTCTACGCGCCGGACAAGATCGGTGACCGCGTCGGCGGTCGCGAGGTCAGCGGTAAAATGTTCGACCCTTGCGCCGCGGATTCCGGCCAACTCGGCTTCGATCCGATGGATATCCTCCGACGAGCCGAATCCGTTCAACGCGACGTCCGCGCCTTCGGCCGCGAGCGCACGCGCAATCGCCAGTCCAATGCCCCCGGTGGAGCCCGTGACCAGTGCGCGTTTGCCGGAAAGTTGCATGGAGAAACTCCCCAACGCTCGATCTTGAATCACCTTGACGCCGGCACGACCTTCCCCTCCTTCACCATTCCCATCCGACCGGCCTCGCGTTTGAGCGCGATGTGGTCGGTCGCGGAAAAGGGCGTCGTATAAGTCGTCGACACGCCAACGATCGGCGTCTTGAGATTCTCGAGGGCTTCCTTGATCGCCTTGCCCTCGGTGTTGCCCGCCTGCTTGATCGCGGCCGCGAGCAGGTAAATCGCGTCGTAGCCCTGGGCCGCGGACATCGCGGAGGGAATGCGCCCCGCGTCAGGCTTGAACTCCCGGGCGTAGTCCGCGAGGAAACTCTTCTGCTTCTCCGTCCGCGGATCATCCTGGATGAAGGTCTGCACGCAAAATGTCCCGTCGCCATTCGGCCCGGCGTTGTCGATGTAGTTCGACATCGACATCGCCCACGAACCAAACATTGGAACGGGCCAACCGAGCTTTATGCGTCCATTGGCGATCTGCGCATCCTCCGGACCAATGCCGTACGCAATCAGGACCTCGGCGCCGGCCGCCTTTGCTTCCTGCAGCTGCGGGGTCATGTCGGTATCCTTGAGCTTGAACTTGCTGACGGAAACCGGCGTGATGCCGCGTTTCTTCAATTCCGCCTCGACGAAGACTCGTCCGCTTTGCCCGTAGGCGGTATCGTCGCAAAGGAGGGCAATGTTTTTGTAGCCCTTCAGATCGACCACTTCGTGCACTAATACCGCCGATTGAAGCGTGTCGTTGAGCGTAATGGAGAAAAGGTAATTCTCCTGATCTTTGCCGTCGGCGTCCTTGAAATAGTCATTCACGATGATGCCGGTCGTCACGTTGATCAAAAGTGGCACGTGCTTCTCCGTGGGATAACGCGCGCTCGCCTTGGCCACGCCCGTATTCGCGAAGCCGGTGATCGCCACGGCCTTCTGGCTTTCGATCAACTCGAGGGTGAGCTGCGCGCCGCGCTCGTTGGTCGCCGCGTCGTCGCGCTCGACGAGTTCCAGCGGTCGGCCCAACACGCCACCGGCTGCATTGATTTCCCGGGCCGCAAGTTGGGCGGCGTTACGCATGGAGATTCCCATCGGGGACGAACCGCCGGAGAGAGGTCCAATCACGCCGATCTTAATGGGATCAGCCGCAAACGCACCTGACGCGAGGATGGCCGCCGCAGCGAAGAGGGAAAATATCGTGGGTTTCATGGTGTGGGCTGGTCGTGGAGCGTGGACGAAATCTCAATTCGGCTGTTCGCGCATCAGGTTCCCGACGTCGACGAGAATTTTCTGCAAGACCTCTTCGTTCCCGCTGTCGTAGTAGCCGCGCACCACTCCCCGGCGATCAACCAGCGCAATCTTCGTACTGTGAACGAATTCCCCTTCTTTTAAAATCTCCCGGCCCGTCTCCTTGTCGGTGATGCCAAGCATGAAGCCCTTATGGGCGAGGTCGTAAATGGTCTTCTTATTGCCGGTGAGGAAATACCACTTGTCCGGCGAGGCGTTGAACTTATTTGCGTACGTCGTCAGGATGGGCGGCTTGTCGAAGTCCGGCCAGACGGTGAACGAGACGAGCTTGACGTCGTTGGTCTTGTTCAACGCCTGCTGCATCTCGTAAAATTTCTCGCTCATCTTCGGGCATGGGCCGGGGCAGCTGGTGAAGATGAAGTCCGCCAACCAGATTTTTCCCCGCAGGTCCTTGGTCCCGAAATCCTTGCCCGTGCGCTCGGTCAGCGTGAAGTCCGGCAGGGTGTTGAAGCGGTCGAGCGTCACCGCGCTGCGCCGCATGGCCTTGGTCCATTCCTGACGCGCGAAGGCCGCGATAAGACCGACGATCACGACGACCAGCAGGGCCCACAGGACGGCCTGGAGCGTCCGGTTTACGGGCGTCGCCGCGGGCGGACCACCCGCCCCGGCCACCGGGGCTGGGCTGGGTTGCATCTAGGTGAGGAACGGGACGTATTTCGGAAGGTAAAGAATCGCGAAGACGACAATCCACACGATGTCGACGAAGTGCCAGTACAGGGACACGCAATCGATAAAGTTGTGATTGTGCCCATCGAACTTACCCGCCACGGAAAGCAACCAGGTGATCGTCAGGAGGATCAATCCCACAAAGACATGGAAACCGTGGAAGCCCGTGATGGTGAAAAAGGTCGACGCATACGTGCCATACGTGTTGAACCACAGGCCCTCCTCCTTGAGGTGGATCCACTCACGGGCCTGGTTGGCGAGGAACACCGCGCCGAAGAGAATCGTGATGAACAGCGGCCAGCTGGCGCGTTTGCCTTGCACCACGCGCTTCTCACCCCAGATGCAGGTGAAACTGCTCGAGATCAGGAAAATGCTCGCATACGCCGTCTGCACGATGGGCAGATGCGGAGCGCCTTCCGGCACGAAGGCTGTCCCCATGCTCTTGCGCAGCACGATGTAGCCGCCGATCAGGCCCGCAAAGAGCATCACCTCCGACGCGAGAAAGGTGAACATCCCGAAGCGCACGATGGCGCGGGGAGCGACGGGATTCAGCCCGCGGGAGTCGGCGATTTCGGCGGTGGCGGTGGCACTCATGGTTTCGTTCGGGGCTGGGTTTAGTTTTAGTGAATCAGGGCGGACGGTCAATCATTACTGCTGCCGCATGAGCATCCACACGAAGGTGGTGATTCCCAGCGCGACGGCGAACACCGCGATGGCGACGAGCAGGCGAAAGTTGGCGCGGCGGATCTGGGGATCGATGGGCATGACTAGTGGCGTTTGAAAATGGCGAGGCCCGCGAGGATCAACGGGAGGTAGAGAATCGAGGCGAGAAAGAGCTGGCGGGCGCGCTGATTCGATGGCTCCAACTGGAACCGCACCGCAGCAATGGTAAAGCCGAGACCCAGCGCAAAGGCCGCGAAAAAATAGCCAGGCGAGGTCAGCCCGACAATCGAGGGCAGCAGTGCGACTATCCAAGTGATGAACGAATAATTAACACATTGCCGGCCCGTCGAGAAGCCGGCGGGATCCCGACCGGGGAGCATCACAAATCCCGCCTGCTCGTAGTCGTCTCGGTACATCCAGGCGATCGCAAGAAAGTGCGGCATCTGCCAAAGGAACATCAACGCGAAGAGCAGCCACGCGCCGTAGTTGATCCCGCCCGTTGCCACCGCCCAGCCGATCATCGGCGGAATCGCCCCGGGGATCGCGCCCACGAGCGTGTTAAGCGTCGTCACTCGCTTGAGCGGGGTGTAGGCGAAAACGTATATCGCGACCGTGACCGCGGCGAGCACGGCGGCGAGAAGATTTGTGAAAAGCGCGAGGTAGAGCAATCCCAACAACGCGAACGCGCAGCCCAGAATCAGACCGGTCTCGACCGACATCCGACCCGCCGGAATCGGGCGGTCGCGCGTGCGCCGCATCCTGGCATCAAAAGCGCGTTCCCACACCTGATTGAGCGCGGACGCTCCGGCCGCCGCCAGGGCGGTGCCAACCAGCGCATGAAGGAGCAGCGGCACATTCAGCGGGCCCTCCCAGCCGAGATAAAAGCCGCTGAGCGTCGTCGCAACGACCAGCGTCGAAAGCCGCAATTTTACCAGCTCGCTAAGGTCCGAGAATAAAGTGTGTCGCACGCTGGTATCCGTCGCGTGCGGGTCGGGCGCGAGCACGTCCGCGGCGTCCGGCGATGGCCGGTCGAGGGCGGGAGCGGCAAAGGTTGCTTTCATGCGGCGACCTCCACCCTTCGCGCAGATGGCTGGGCTAGGCGAGCGAGCAAAGGAGCCACCGCACCAAACCGGCTCAACATCGCGGTGAGCATTACGCCCGAAACCAGCGAAGCGGCGCCCACTGCCACGTGCGCAGTGGCAACGTCCGCCGCTTTGTGTGTCCAAATCGTGTACGCGCCGAGGAGAATCTGCCCCCCGATCAGCAGCGGCCAGACGAACGCCACGCGCCGGATGGACGCGGGCAGCGTGCCGCTCCGCGCCGCCACGAACGCGACGACGCCGACTCCGATACCAGCCAGCAAAGCGCCCGCCCGATGCAGCATCTGCAGGACGATTTGCACGCGAGTCGTTGGCGGCAGATGCAGCACGTCGAGACGCTCCTGATTGATTCGCGCAATCGACGCGTCGTCGAGCGGCGGGAAAATTTTCCCGTAGGCGAGCGGGAAATCGCGAACGGACAGTTCGGCGTGCGCGTGGCGCATCGTGGCGCCGAGGATGAGCTGGCCGTAGATCAGCGCGGTGACCAGCACCACCACCGCGCGAACTCGATGGCGTGCGGCCACGTCGAGACCGGCGGTGGAGCCAAGTCGATCCCAGGCACGTGAAAGGGCAAACGCGATAAAACAGATCAGGCAAAGGAACGCCTGCGCGAGGCCGGCGTGGAAAATTCCGATCTCATCCTTCAGTGCGATGACGCGGAGACCGCCCAGCACACCCTGCAGGATCACGGCGACGACGGCGACGACGCCCAGCCGCTTGAGCCAGCGACGCGATTCGGAGAGCCAAAGCCACGCGGCAAGAACGATGGTGAGGAGGCCGACGCCGGAAGCGATGAGGCGGTGGGAGTGTTCGTGAAAAACGCCCCCCGAGCTCCAACGCGGCCACGGAAACGTGAACATGTTGTAGCCGTATGAATTCGGCCAGTCGGGCACGGCGAGCCCGGAGTTTGTGCTGGTGACGAGACCGCCGCTGCAGATGAGCAACAGGGTCGCGCCGGCCGTGAAGCAGGCGAAGCGGTAGAGCGGTCGCATGATCGGGTGGCGGCGGCCCGCCGCGCGGCGGCGGCGGGGACGGCGCTCAGTGCGCGGCGATGCGCGCGCCAGGCTTGGGCGGCATGTCCTGGGGGAGATGATCCGTCTCCATGCCGGGGACGCTGTATTCGTACGGGCCGTTGTAGACGGTCGGCGTCTTCTCGAAATTCCCGTGCAGCGTCACCGGCGAGGGCAGCGTCCACTCGAGCGTGTTGGACTCCCAAGGGTTCATCGCGGCCTTCGGACCATGGTACATCGAGTAGAAGAAATTGATCAGAAATGGAATCGTGCTGAAACCGAGGCAAATGGCGGAAATCGTGACAAAGATATTGATCGGTTGCAGCGCCTTGAGGTGCTCGTACTGCGTCGGATCCGCAATCCGGCGCATCATCCCGCCGAGCCCGAGATTGTGCATCGGGAAGAAGGTGAGATTGAAAAATACGAACATGAGCACGAAGTGGATCTTGCCCCACGTGTCGTTCATCATCCGGCCAAACATTTTCGGGAACCAGAAATAGAGCGCGCCGAAGATGCCGAACATCGAGCCGCCGAACAGCACGTAGTGGATGTGCGCGACGATGAAGTACGTGTGGTGGACAAAGAGATCGACTGGCGTCGAGGCCATGAAGATGCCGCTCAGGCCGCCGATGACGAACATCGACACAAATGCGAGGGCGAACAGCATCGGCGTCTCAAAGCGGATGGAGCCTTTCCAGACGGTGCCGAGCCAGTTGAACGTCTTGATGGCTGACGGCACCGCGATGACCATCGTCGAAAGCGAGAAGGCCGCTGAAAGAGTCAGGTTCATGCCGCTGACGAACATGTGGTGCCCCCAGACGATGAAGCCAAGGAGCCCGATTGCCGCCATCGCATACACCATGGCGCGGTAGCCGAAGATGGGCTTGCGGGCGAAGACTGGCATCATTTCCGAGACGAGGCCCATCGCCGGCAGCATCAGGATGTACACCTCGGGATGGCCGAAGAACCAGAACAGGTGCTGCCAGAGCAGCGGATCGCCGCCGTTCGATCCGGCAAAGAAATGCGTGCCCATGTTCAGGTCCATGAAGAGCAGGGCCGCCGCCGCCCCAAGCACGGGAATGGCCAGCAGAAGCAGGATGGAGGTGATGAACAACGACCAGACCGCGAGCGGCAGCCGAAACATCGTCATGCCGGGGGCGCGCATGTTGATGACCGTCGTGATGTAGTTCGCGGCGCCGGCGATCGAGGCGAGGCCGTTGATGAAAATCGCGACGCCCCACAGGCTCTGGCCCATTTGCGTGCCGTTATAAGCGGCGGTCGTGGAAAGCGGCGCGTAACTCGTCCATCCGCCCGCCGCCGCGCCGCCCGGCACGAAGAAACTGAAAATCATGAGGCCGCCCGAGAACGTCCAGAGCCAGAACGAGAGCGCGTTGAAGAACGGGAACGCCATGTCGGGCGCGCCGATCTGCAGCGGGATGAGAAAATTGCCGAACACTCCGACCAGCAGCGGCATAACCACGAAGAACACCATGATCGTGGCGTGCATCGTCAGCAGCATGTTGTACATGCCCGGTTGGATGACGCCATCCACCACCATCGACGAGGGCAGCAGATACTGCAGCAGCGGCACCGGGGAATCCGGGAAGGCGATCTTATAACGAACGCCCAACGCGAGCGCCCCGCCGACCAACAGGAAGAAAAGCGAGCACACGAGGTACTGCTTCGCGATCATCTTGTGATCGTGCGACCAGATGTATGTCCGGAAGAAGCTCGGGTGATGGTGCCCGTCGTGATGGCCGTGGGCCTCGGTTTCAACGACGGAGTGGGGTGCGGCCAGCGTTTGCATCGGATCGAATAAAGTTGGGTTTACGGATGAAAGACTTTCCTACTTCGCGGCGACCGCGGCGGGCGGCGCATCGACCGGCGGCGGCGGGAGCGACGCCGCATTCTTCTGCAGTTTTTGCATGAGGGCCGCTTTGCTCTTCTCCGCCACAAGCGTGTCGTATTCCTCCTGGGTCACGATGTTGATCTTGGCCTTCATGTTGTAGTGGCCGGAGCCGCACAGCTGACTGCAGGCGAGTTCAAAATTACCGGTCCGGGTCGCCTGGAACCAGACCCAGTCAATCTGCCGGCCCGGCACCGTGTCCTGGTACATCCGGAACACTGGCACGTAGAAAGCATGGATGACGTCGAGCGAGCGAAGCACGATGTTCACGTTCCGGCCAACCGGAATCGTGAGCACGTTTTCGCTCTGGTAGTCGTCGTTGCCATCCGCGTCGCCCTCCGTCAGCCCGAACCAGTTGTCCTTGCTGAGATTCGCCTGGCTGAATTCCCCGAGCTTGCCGTCGCGTCCCGGGTTGCGGATGTGCCAGCCGTATTGGTAGGCGACGATGTCGATCTTGATCGAGTCAGCCGGCGCTGGCGCCCGCAATTCGCGGTTCCACAGCCGGTTGCTGTAAACGCCGAGCACGATGAAAATGAGCGCCGGCAGCGTGGTCCAGACGATCTCCAGCCGGTTGTTTCCGTGGCTGTAATGGGCCGGCACCCCACGCTTCCGCCGGTACGCAATGATAAAGTAAAGGAACACGCTTTGGGTAAGAACGAAGACTGCGAACGTGAGCCAGAAGATGAGGTAAAAGAGGCGATCGATCTTCTCGCCGCCCTTGGTCACGACCTCCGGTATCCACCAGAGATTGGTGTCGCGAATCTCGGCCGAGGCGGCTGGGACCAGGGCCAGAAGGAACAAACACGCCAGGAGAATCCAGGCGGCGCGGAACGAGCGTTTCATCGGAGGATTGGGCGGAAAATTTTGCGGAAGGAGACGGGTATCCTATTTCGGCGCGGCGGTCGCGGGCGCGGCTGGAGTTGGGGCGGCATTCGCGGCCGCGGGGGCGGCACCGGCGGCGGGAGCCGCACCGGCCGCAGGTGCAGGCGCGGCGCCACCAAGGTTGAGAATCGACGCATCGGGCGGCATCGCCAGCAGCTGCGCCTCGGTCCACGGGTTGCCCTGTTGCGCCTTGGTCTTCTCGCGGATCGACGTGACGGCCTCCTTGGAAATCGGCGGCGCATTGTTTCCCCACTCGGAGCGAACGTACGTGAGCACCGCGGCGATCTTGTCGTCGCCCAATGTTTCCCACGCCGGCATGGCGCCGTTGTAGGTGACGCCGTTCACCTTGATGGGGCCCTGGACGCCGTGAAGCAGGATCGCAATGTTGCGATTCGGCGCCTCGCCCACGACCCATTCGGAACCGACAAGCGGCGGGAACTGCCCCGCCTGACCGAGGCCAGTGCTTTGATGGCATGCGACGCAATTCGCGGTGAAAACTTTCTTGCCGATCACCTTGGGGTCCGGCGGACCGGTTGAAACAGGTAGTCGCGGCCCGAAGTCCGGGGTGAAATTGAAGACGTTGCCGCGGAATCCACCGCTGTAATAGCCGAGGTAGGCGCCGCAAAAAATTGTGAGCGCCGCCACGGCGCCCATCATCCACATCGGAATGGGCTCGGAGCCGTCCTGCGGATCCGCCATCTCGCGCAGGATGGCGCCGTGCAACTTGCGGAGATCGATGTCCGCGCTCAGCTCGGATTCGCGAAAGCGCTCCTCGATGATGTGCGCATTCGGGATCACCGGCGCGGGCTGCATCGACAAATCGGTTTGGTCCTGACTCATTTGGAGGGCGTTTCTTCAGGGGCTTCCGGCAGCGGGTAGCTGCTCCGTTTGAGCGAAATCAAATACTGCACCAGCGCCCGCGCATCCTGGGTTGGTACGATTTCGTAACCAGGCTCCGGCTGATCCGGTGGCAGCACTTTCACTGCATCGATCGCGGGCTGTCCAAGAATCCGACGCTTCTCGAAGAGGAACCGAAACGGCGGCATGATCGATCCCGGCGAGACGACCTGCGGCTGATAGAGGTGCTGGTAGTGCCAATCCACGCTCGGTTGGCGCGCGCCGATGTTTGAAAGATCCGGTCCGGTCCGCATCGTGCCAAAATAGGCCACCTTGTCGTACATATAGTCACGCGCCACGGTGCGCCGCGCACCCCATCCGCGGGCGAGGTCAGCGCCGGCCTCGGACGGACGGACCTGCTGGCTGTGGCAATAAATGCAGCCGTTCGACGCGTACACCACGCTGCCCTGGTCGGCTTGGCCCGAGAACGGGGGCGGAACAGAATCCTTTGTGATCTCGTCGACTTCGGGCTTGTATTGCCCAATTTGGAAATACGGCGTCGCCACCAGCCCGATCCAAGAGGTCAGGAAGGTGAGGAAGATCCCGATGAGGAGCAGCGGCATTCGATTCATGTCGGCAAAAAAGCAGGGCGGCGGCGTGGGCTCAGGCGGCGGCTTCGTCGGGATTGGCGAGCAGGGTCGGACGCGTGTGGCGCGTGCCCGCCTTGAGCATAATGAGCGCGAACGAAGCCGCGAAGGCAACGTGTCCGGCGGTCATCATGATCCCCGAGACGCTTCGCATCCAGAGGAACGGCAGGGTGAAATTCGTGCTCGCAAGGAATGGAATGTCGGGATTTTCCAGGGCCCATCCCTGCATCAATCCCGCCACGCTCAAGGACGCAAACATGACAGCGACGCCGACTGCGGAAAGCCAGAAATGCCACCGGATGAGCGAAGCGGAAGGCCACTCCCATTCCACGAGGCGCGGCACAATGTAATAAATCGAGCCGAACATGACCATCGTGAAGAAGCCGTACATGCCCAGATGCGCGTGGCCAATCGTGTAGTGCGTGAAGTGCGTGATCTGATTCCACGAGCGGATTGCCATGCTGCTCCCTTGCAAGCTCGCCAGCGTGTAGGCGACCGCGCCGAACACCGTGAAGCGCAGCGTCGGGCTCCAGCGCAGCGCGCCGAAATTTCCCTTCATCGTGAAATGATGGTTGATGCCTGTCGTGACCACCGGCACGACCATCATGAAGCTCGCCACCACGCTCGCGCTGATCATCCAGGCGGGGAATGGCCCCCCAATCAGGTGGTGCATGCCGTTCCAGCTATAGAAGAACGCGAGCGACCAGAATCCGAGAATGGAGAGGTAATAGCTGTGCACCGGGCGGCCAATGACCTTGGGAATGAGGTAATACGCCGCGGCGAGGCCAATCGGCGTAAAGAAGAGGCCGAGCACGTTGTGGCCAAACCACCAGTTCACCGGGCCTTGCACGGCCGCCTGCACCGGCAGGAAAAAGATAATTAGATTCGCCGTGGCGTACAGCCAGGGGAACCAGAAAAATGCGGCAAGGATAAACCATTGCGAGACGTAGACATGGCCCGGCTTGCGGAAGCGGAACATGATGACCGTCCAAATGGCGATGAGCGCAAACGCCGCAAAAATCACGACGCTCGCCCACCGCGGAAATTCGAGATACTCCACCGACGATCCCGCCCCGCTCAGGATGCCAAGCACCCCGAGCAGAACGCCAAAATTGTAGAGCGCCCAGGCCGCGTAGAGAATGCCTCCGTGACGAACCGCGACCCGGCAGAGTCGCGCCATGAGCCAGAGGCCGACCCCCACCGCCGCCTGCGCCGACCAGCCGTAGATGACCGAATTCAAATGCGCCGGACGAACGCGGCCAAACGTCATCGGGGCATAATCCGCGATAAAGTCGGGGAGGTTGAACTTGAGCGAGGTGAGTAATGCAAAAAGCGATCCGATGAGAAGCCATGCGATCGCCGCACCGAAGAAAAGCAGCACCGGCCCGCGCATCGCGCGATCGATCTCGACGCGCTCCGCTTTGTCCTCCACCGGCTCGACGCTCGTCGGCGAGATGGATTCAAGAAGACTTGGCTTCGATGGGAGATCGGCGACGGCGGGGCTCATAAGCGATGGCGAAAGGGAAGGGTCGGAAAATTCAGCGGCGGAGTTTGGTCAGGGTGCCGGGCTGGTGCCCGGGGAACGCATCGGTGGCCTGGCCGATCGGCTCGCCGTCATCAAAGATGATCTTCGCGCCGCTCTCGACGTTCTGGAGGTGGCCGTGTTTCGCCGCCCAATAAAACGCGAGGATCGCAAACACACTCGCCGCGGCGATCGCGCCAGCGATGAAGAGATACGTGTAGCTCATGGGTGCGTGAAAAATTGGTTACTTCGGCGGCGCAGGCGACACCGCTGCAGGCGAAGTGGCCGGAGGCGCGGGCGCAGCGGCGGGGGTCGTCGCATCGCCAGACGTTGCGGCGGCGGCCGGCACAGCGGCCGGCACTTCAATTGGATTGGCCGCGCGGGGCTTCTTGATCTTCAAGCGCTCAACGGTGAGCGCCATCGCCTGGTCGATCGGCAGGTGAACCACGCCCTTCTCCTTGTTGAGCCAGTTCGGGCCCTCCTCCAGTGCCTTCTTTGAGGACACGGCCACCTCGTCGCGGATCTTGATGCGCTCCAGCTCGCGAACGGCCTCCGCGTCCTGAAAGGTGATGGCGTTGCGGCCAATGAAAAGCATGACGAGGACGACGAAAACGAGGAGCATTCCGTAGCCCCACACCACCGTCCAGAACATGGACGGCTTGGGGGCCGGGACGGACACCGCAGGAGCTTCGGGTGAGGACATGCGCGACTAGTTCTTGAGGTTAATCGACTGTTTCAGGCGCGGATCGCGGAGCGGATAAAGCGGGAACTTCGCGAGGTTCTTGAGGAAAAAGAACGCGAGCGTGCACCCGATCATCACGAGGCCCGCGAGGTCGAGAATGTGAAAGGACACGTCCTTGTAGTGCAGGGCCGGCAGCACGATGATGTAGAGGTCGAGCGCGTGGATCACCAGGCAGTACACCGCGACTCCGCGCAGGTACCCCGGGTTGCGCTTGAGTGACTGGCTGAGCAACAGCAGGAAGGGAACGAAGAAGTGGAGGACGACGAGCCCGGTGCTCATCCAGTTCCAATGCTCCGCGTTGCGCCGGATGAAGTACGACGTCTCCTCCGGGATGTTCGCGTACCAAATGAGGAAGTACTGGCCGAAGCCGATGTAGGCCCAGAAGATCGTAAACGCGAGCAGCAGCTTGCCCATGATCTGGTAGTGCTCGTCCGTCACCAGGCCCTCGAGGTAGCCGTTCTTGCGCAGCGTGACGGTGATGACAATCAGCATCGCCATCGCCGACCACGAGGCCCCGGCGAAAATGTACACGCCCCACATCGTCGAGAACCAGTAGTAGTCGAGGCTCATCAGCCAATCGATCGCGGCAAAGGTGATTCCGAGCGCGAAAAAGGGAATCGACGCGAACACGAGCTTGCGCGTGATGACCGTGTAGCGCGGATTGCCGTCCCTGTCCTGCGCCGCGGACCATTTGCGAAGCAGGAACGCGATCAGCGCAAAGCCGCCGATGATCACGAAGGCGCGGAGCGTCCAGAACGGGTAATTCAACATTCCGCGCTTGGGATCGAGGACCGGGTCGCGTCCGACCGGCACATCCAGCCACGCGTAGACCTGAGGCGCGAAAATCACGACGGGCAGAAAGAAGACCCAGCCGTAACGAAACGATTGCGCCATCGTTTCAAGCACGCGCCGCACCACGACCGACCACTCGGCGTCCGTCGCGTGATGCACCAGAATCCAGAACAGCGCGCCGGAGGTAATCGTGAAGAAATACGAATACGCGAAGAGCAGCGAAAACAGGATCTGCCTCTTGGCTTGCGGATCGCTCGCGAAGAGCGTCATGACCAGAAAGATGAGCAGCGAGACTGCGCCGAACGCGAGCAGTCGGAAGAAAACCGGACCAAGATTATTGGTCTGGAAATATTCAACCTTCGGCGATTTGGCAGCGGGGATGGTGGCGACGGCGCTCATGCAGGGCGGAAAAATCGGAAGGGTGGATTACTTGAGATTGGCCTGCTGCTCCGGGGTCAGGTCGGAGGGGCGGCCGAGCTGCGCCTTTTGCAGCGCGCGAACGTAGGCGACGATGGCCCAGCGGTCGGCCACGGTGATGTTTCCGCCGTACCCGTACATGGTGTTCTTACCGTTGGCGATCGTGTTGAAAATTTCCCCGTCGGCCATGTCGACGATGCGCTGGTCGTGATAGTTCGCGATGCCGACCCAGCCATACTTCGAGGTCACGCCGTTGCCGCCCCCGTTCGCGCCGTGGCAGATCTGGCAGTTGATGACGTAGCGATCCTGGCCGCGCTTCATCAACGCCGCGGTCGCGGGAACGGGCAGGCCGTCGCCCCAGCGGTCACCCATCTTCCCCGTGTTGAAATAGTCCGGCGCCGCGGTGTAACCATTGGTCGCACGCTGCATCTCCGGTTTGTCGCCGCCAGCCTTCGCGGGAATGTCCCAACCGAGCGGCACGGTGCCCGGCACGGCCTGGCGTGGACCAATGCCGTCCGCAAAGAACACGCTTTCCGTTTGCGCCTTCACTTTGGGCTGGCGGTCCATGTCGGGGAAGAACTCGAACGGCCGGTTGGTCGACTTGTAGCCCCGCGGTCCGGCGATCAAGACGACGGCCAGGACGACCGCAGCGAAGGCGAGGAAGAAATATTTCATGGCAAATGCGAAAGCGGGAGCGGGATCACTCGTAAATCAGGGTGATGTTCTCGGCGCCAATGCCCTCAAGGAATTCTTTCGTGCGCGTTTCCTGAAACTTCGGGTCATCCGCCTCGATCGAAAGGAAGAAGCCGTCGTCGCTGAACTTCGCGAAGCGCTCCCAGTTGAACAGCGGATGGTTCCAGCGCGGCAGGCGATTGAGCGCAAGCATCCCAAACACGCAGCCGAACGCGCAGCAAAGGACCGTGAACTCGAAGATAACGGGGAAGAACGCCGGCACCGTGAAAAAGTCCAGCGGCTTGCCGTGAACAACCAACGGGTAAAGCCAAATGGACGGAATGAACTCCAGCATCAGGGCCAGAACCGTGCCGGTACATGCGGCGGCCAACGCGATGAGGCTGACCTTTGAGTTGCCGAGCCCCATGGCCTCATCCATGCCATGGATGGGGAACGGCGTGTGCACGTCCCATATCCTGAAACCATGATCACGGCACTTTTCCGCGGCATGGTAAAGGTCCGCCGCGCTCGAGAATTCGGCCGCGATGCCAAAGGTGCGCGGCGCCTCGGCGACGGCGCTGGCCGCGGCCGGGTTCGTGACGGTGAGGGTGTCGCTCATGGTCGTTCGGATCTTGAAATCAATGGCCGGTGCTCGGGGCCGGCGTGATCATGCGCACGCCGGCGCCCAACCCGGTGGAATGGTCGTCGCCGCCGGGCGCGTCGTGGCCGGGCGGGTGGAAATGTGGGTCCGCCGCGGGCAGCACGCCCTTCACCTCTGACATCGCGATCATCGGCAGGAAGCGGCAGAAGAGCAGGAAGAGCGAGAGGAACAGGCCAAAACTGCCGGTGAAGGTTATGATGTCGACCCAGGTCGGCGCGTACATGCCCCAGCTGCCGGGCAGGAAGTCGTTCGCGATCGACGTCACGATGATGACGAAGCGCTCGAACCACATGCCGGCGTTCACGCACATGCAGATCGTGAAGACGATCCACAGGTTCTGCCGGCAATAGCGGAACCAGAAAACCTGCGGCGAGATCACGTTGCAACTCATCATCGCCCAGTACGCCCACCAGTACGGCGCGTTCGGCACGTCGAACATCCACTTGGTAAACGGCGCCGAGACGCGGTTGCGCAGGAACGCCCATTGCTCAAACGGGTTCTGGCTGTACCACGCGATGAAGAACTCCATGATGTACGCGTAACCGACGATCGATCCAGTCAGCAGGATGATCTTCGTCATCACGTCCACGTGCTTCTTCGTGACGAGATCCTGCAGGCCGAGCAAGTGCCGCGCGGGCAGCATGAGCGTGAGCACCATCGCGAATCCGCCGAAGATGGCGCCCGCGACGAAGTACGGCGGGAAGATGGTCGTGTGCCAGCCAGGAACGATCGACGTGGCGAAATCGAAGGACACGATCGTGTGCACCGAGAGCACCAGCGGCGTCGAGATGCCCGCGAGGATGAGGTAAGCTTTTTCGTAATTGCGCCAATGGCGGTTGCCGCCGCGCCAGCCGAGCGCGAGGAGCGCGTAGATGAATTTCTTCACCTTGTTCGTCGCTCGATCGCGGATCGTCGCGAGATCGGGGATCAGGCCGACGTACCAGAAGATGACCGACACGGTGAAATACGTGCCGACCGCGAAGACGTCCCAGAGCAGCGGACTGCGGAAGTTCTGCCAGATGGCATTCGCGTTGCCAACCGGCACGAGATACCACGCCATCCACAGGCGGCCGACGTGGAGTCCGGGATAAAGACCGGCGCAGATGACCGCGAACAGCGTCATCGCCTCCGCGGCGCGATTGATCGACGTGCGCCACTTTTGACGCGTCAAAAACAAGATCGCCGAAATCAACGTGCCGGCGTGACCGATACCGATCCAAAACACGAAGTTCGTGATGTCCCAGGCCCACATCACCGGCGAGTTCTGGCCCCAGACCCCGACGCCGGTACTGATGAGGTAAACGAAGCCGCCGATGCAGCACCCCGCGAGCACCGCGGCCGGGAAAAAAGCAATCCACCACCACCCCGGCGTCTTCATCTCGACGATGCCCGACACTTTTTCCGTAACCCAATGAAAGTCGCGGTTGTTCGTGACGAGCGGGAGCTTCGTCACCTGCCGGACCATCTCCGGATCAAATTGGGCGGCGGGGGGCGCGGTCTCGATTGCGGTGTCGGCCATATTCAGTCGCGGGGTTAAAGAGTTGGGGAAGGCGCGGTCGATCGACTAATGCCCGTGCGAATCCTTGAGCGTGCTCATGCCCACCGCTTCGGCGCCGGGCATCTTCGGGTTCGGATTGCGCAGGCGCGCGAGGTAGCTGAGGCGGGGCTGAATGTTCAGATACTCGAGCATCTTGTAATTGAGATCCCGCTTTTTCAGCTTCGAGACTTTGCTTTCCGGATCGGCGATGTCGCCAAACACGATCGCCTCGGACGGGCAAACCTGCTGGCATGCCGTCTTGAAGGAATCGGTCGGCACCTTCGTGTTGTTGGAATCGCGCGCGACGCGCAGCTGCCCAATCTTCGCCTCCTCGATGCGCTGCACGCAGAACGTGCATTTCTCCATCACGCCACGCATGCGGACCGTGACGTTCGGGTTCTTCGAGAGCTTGACGGTCTCGGCGACGCCCTTCTTCGCCAGGGGGCCAAGGTAGAGCTGATCGAGCGGACGGGAATTGTAATCGAAATAATTAAACCGGCGCACCTTGTACGGGCAGTTGTTCGCGCAGTAACGCGTGCCGATGCAACGGTTGTACGCCATCACGTTGAGGCCTTCCTCGTTGTGCACGGTCGCATTCACCGGGCAGACCGTTTCGCACGGCGCGTTCTCGCAGTGGTGGCAGGTCACCGGCTGCATCATCACCTGCGGATCCTCGTCATCCTCCTTGTCGGTCATCGTCGAGTAGTAACGATCCATCCGGATCCACTGCATGATGCGGCCGCGGCGGACCTGATGCTTGCCGACGATCGGAATGTTGTTCTCGCTCTGGCACGCGACGACGCACGCGCTGCAGCCGGTGCAGGTGTTCAGATCGATCGCCATGCCCCACTGGTGCTGCGCCGTCATCGGCGGGTGCTTGTAAAGCGAGACATTCGGCGGGATGTGCGAATCCATCCCGAACTTCTGGACGAAGCTCTTGCCGTCCTCGTCAAAGCCCGCGTGCGCGCGATAGGTCTCGATCGGCAGCTCGCGGACGAGCGCGCGGCCCTCCATGTTGTAATGGTGCTGCGTCGTTGAGAATACGTAGACGTCGCCAGCGACTTTGGAAACTTTCGCGCCGCTGACAAAATAAGGCGCCGCGCTGGTGCGCAGCGGATACGCGTTGAAGCCCGCGTCCCGGCCAATGCGGCCAACCTTCTCGCGGCCGTAGCCGAGGCTGAGGCTCACCGAATTATCGACATGACCCGGATCGACCAGGACCGCGGCTCTCACCTTGCGATCTCCGACCACGATCTCGATCCAGTCGCCGTACACGCCCGTGCCTTTGCCGTCGCGAATATCATCTTCCTTCCACGTCAGACCGAGCTTGGTCGCGGTGGCCTTGCTCATCAGCGCGGCGTTGTCCCACGTCAGCTTCGTGATTGGATCGGCCAGCTCCTGCAGCCAGCCATTGTTCGTGTAGCGGCCGTCCCACACGCTGTAATCTGGCGTGATGACGAATTCCATCGCGTCGACCGTCGGGATCGGCGGCGACTTGAAATTCGTTTGCACGAACGCCTTCGCGCCCGCCGGATTAAAGGTGGCCGACGCCTCGGCGGCTGCCGAGTTCGCGAGGAAGCCGTCCCGGAGAAAACTATTCCACGCCATGGCGTCATCCGAAACGTTCTTCGCGATCGTCTTGAACGTCTCCTGGATCAGCGCCGGCCCCTCGATCTTGTCGCGGCCCGCAAGCCCCGCGAGCACTTCGAGCTCCGACACGCCGCCATGCAACGGCAGGATCATCGGCTGCACCGCCACGTACGTGCCGTCGGATGAACGATCATCGCCCCAGCTCTCGAGATAATGCGCCGCCGGCACGTGCCACTTTGCGCCGGTCGAGGTCTCGTCATCAAAGAGTCCAATGCGCGCCACCACCGCCACCTTCTTCTGGAGTTCGGGCCAGTTGAGATCAGAAGGCGCGTCGTACGCGGGATTCCCGCCGAAAATGAACAACGTCTTGACCGCATCCGACTTCATCTTTTCCGCGAGCGCGCCCAGCGAAACGCCGACCGGTGCGGGCGCCGCAACCGCGGTGAGCGTCGTGCCGTAACTGCCCAGCGCGCCGTTGATCGCGAAGCCCAGCGCGTGCACCCACGCGGGTTGATTCGGACCAACCACGACGAGGCTCTTGCCGCGATTCGCCACGAGATCCTTCGCCGCCTCGTTGATCCAGGGCAGGCTCTTCTCGAGTTTCGTCAACTCGGTCGCGGGCACCACGCTGAGCAGGTCGCTCAGTGGTCCGCTGGCGGTCGCATCGGCCACCGCTTTCGCGAGCGCAACCGCCACCGCGCCGACCTGGCTGGCTGGGCAACGCAGGCGGTGATCCGCCATGCCGCCGGTGACCGTGTACCGATTCTCGACTGAATACAGCCGGTTCATCGGGTCGGTCGCAGCCGCTACGCGCCGCTTGCTCGAGAAATCCCGCACCGCTGCGAGGTCACTTTCTTCCACGCACAGAAAATCGCTGTCGAGCGAAACGATCACATCGGCCTTCGCGAACTTCGGCACGAGTTTCATCGCCGCGGATCCGAACGCGACCTTCATCGCCTCGCGCTCGTTGTCGTTCGAGAGCGGCTCGTACACGCACCACGTCATCTGCGGAAATTGCTGCAGCAGCATCCCGCGAATTCGCTCGCGGGTGGGCGAGTGGGATTCGCCCGTCAGGACCGCCAGGCTCGCGCCACCGTCGGCCTTCGCCTCGTCGCGCAGCGTCATTATCCAGCCGGCAAACGCCTCCGCGTCCGACGCCTGGCCGTCGAGCAGAAAGGTCCGTGACCGCTCGGGATCGTATAATTCAAGGATGGAAGCCTGCGCAAAAGTATCCGTGCCGCCGTTGCTCGCGGGATGCAGCGGGTTGCCCTCGTTCTTGATCGGACGTCCGTCCGTCGTGGTGACGAGCAACGGCATCGCGCCGCCGCGCCGCGGCATCGAGGTCGCGTAAAGCAGGTTGTTGCCCGGGATCAGCCATTCGGCCGACTTCGCGAACGGCACGAGAAACGCCTCCGGGCGGCGGCAGCCGCTCATGCCCAGGCCCGCCAGCGCGAGCGACCCGCCCATCAACTGCAAGAAGCTGCGCCGCGACAGCGCGTCGGTTTCCATCTCGTCGATGCCCGACGGAAATTCCCGCTCGAGCCACCCGCGAAACTCCGGCGTGTCGTTCAACTCACCCATCGTGCGCCAGTACTTGCGACCGGTCGGACTCGGGGCTTCGGGCGGGTGCTGGAAAACGTGCTTCATCTTCGGAGGAGGGAAAGTTTGAGGGGTCGTCGGATCCGCTTGGAATCAGGGTTGGCGCGCGATCAGCGGTGACAGCCCGCACACGTGACCGGAGGATTTACGTTCCACGCGACCTTCAGTTGTTCGCCAATTTCCTGTTGCGTGCGCAGTTTGCCGTCCTTGCCTGGACCCTCGTCCTCGGGCTTCCAGTTCAGGTTCGTCACCTGGTTCACCGGGCGCAGATGATTCTCCGGCGCGCGATGGCACGTCAGACACCAGTCCATGCTCTGCGGCTCGTGATGCCACACCACCGCCATGTTGTTGATCTGGCCGTGGCAACTCACGCAGCTCACGCCGCGATTCACGTGCGCCGAGTGATTAAAGTACACGTAGTCCGGCGCCTCGTGGATGCGCACCCATGCAATCGGCTGGCCGGTTTTCCAGCTGTCGCGCACCGTCGCGAGCCTGGGGCTGTTCAGCTTGATCTGCGAGTGGCAGTTCATGCAGGTCTGCGTCGTCGGGAGATTCGAATGCGCCGCGTTCTCCACCTGACTGTGGCAGTAACGGCAATCGAGCCCAAGCTGGTTCACGTGGATCGAATGACTGAACGGGACCGGCTGCACCGGCTGGTAACCCACGCGCGTATATTTCGGCGTGAAGTAGTAGGTCATCCCCGCGATCACCGAGATGAAGAGAACGCCGCCCGCCACCAGAATCTGGATGGGCAGATGGTTCGTCCACTTCGGGAAAATGTTTGCCATAGCCGGAAAATTTGAACGGGAAATGCGCGCTTTCGCCTAATCGCGCTGCCCGCGCATTTCAGCAGGTGCCATTTCTGGCGACAACGAGAATTTCCGAAGAAATTTTCGCGTCGATGCCGGCGCGTGCCGCGTGATTAGGAAATCTAATAGTGTCGGGCTTGCGCGTCGCGTCAATCTTTCCGGCGGCGAAATTCGCAAAATCTGCGCGATTTTTTGCGCGACGCGGTCTCAACAAGATGTCGACCGCACGGCGGCGGGATTTTCGGTGGCGATCGACGCCGGGCTAAGTCCTACTGCCCGTCGAAGATCAGGATCAAATACGCAACGAATAACAGCAGGTGCACGGCGCCCAGCAAGACGTTGGTCCGCCGGCTCGTGAACGTGATGAAGCTCACGCCGAGCGTCAACGCGAGCAGGATCATTTCGGCCGGCATGAGGCCGAGGATGACGCTTTTCCCGCTGAGCACAGCGATGGCGAACACCGCCGGAATGGTCAGGCCGATGGTCGCGAGCACGGAGCCGAGCAACAGGTTCACGCTGCGTTGCAACTGGTTGCGGATCGCCGCGCGGAGCGCACTGAAGGCCTCGGGCGATAACACCAGCGCGGCGATGATAAAGCCGCCCAACTCCGGCGGCGCCCCGAGAACACTGATGCCATGATCGATGGGGATCGCGAGTTTCTTCGCCAGGATGACAAGCGGCACGAGGTAGCAAACCAGCAGCGCCGCGTGGAATGGCAAGCTCTGGAGCACGAGTCCCGCGTGATCGTCCACCCCCTTCGTGATTCCACCCGCCGGATTCAAATCGAGAAAATACTCGCGATGCCACGTTGTCTGCGCAAACAGGAACGTCGCGTACAGCACCACCGACATCAATCCCAGCAGGATGCCCTGCGTGGTCGAGAGCGTGGGGCCTGCGGTCGTGGTCGTAAAATTGGGCAGGATGAGACCGAGCACGGAAAGCGGGACGATCAGGGCGAGATACACGCCCGCGCCCTGCAAATTATAGGATTGCTCACGGTGCCGAAGACCACCGAGGAGGAGGGACAAACCCACCAGGCCATTGAGCACAATCATCACGACGGAGAACATCGCGTCGCGGGCGAGGGTCGGGCTGCCTTTGCCCGTGGCCATGGAAGCCGAGATCATCATCACCTCGATGCCGATGACCGAGAGCGTGAGGATCAGCGTGCCCACCGGCTCGCCGAGTTTGATCGCGAGGCATTCCGCATGCCGCACGATCGCGAAGGCGGAAACGAGGATGACGCCGAAGAGCAGGCCGAAGCTCAGGCTAAACCAAAGCGGTTCAGCGAGGCGGACAAAGATGGCGTCGCCCCAGACAAAAAAGGCGCCGACGGTCAGCAGGCTGGCGGCGAGCGGCCATTCGGCGCTTAGGCCGAAGCCAGCGGGCTTGGTGGTTGCGTGAGCCATCACAGACTGGCCTATCGGTATTGTTAATCGCGAACAATTGAAATGTTCGAATTGGCTGGCCGGCGGCGTGGCGCAACCGCTACAAGACGGGGTTCCCCTTTCGCCATGACTACCCGTTCCTGCCTTCGTCCACGCGCCTCGCTCGTCGCCCTTTCCTGCTTGTTCCTTCTTCCTTGTTCCTTGTTCCCGCAGGGCCCGCTTGCTCCTCCCGGCGCGCCCGCTCCGACGATGAAGACGCTCGATC
Source organism: Verrucomicrobiota bacterium (assembly GCA_025353105.1). Taxonomy (GTDB): domain Bacteria; phylum Verrucomicrobiota; class Verrucomicrobiia; order Chthoniobacterales; family SZAS-18; genus SZAS-18. The sequence continues at coordinate 17,189 of JANXRG010000078.1, read as the reverse complement.
AAGTCGAAGCGCGCACGCCGATCTCATCCGCGCCGTTTCCGATCAGCGCTCCCGGCTCCTATTATCTCACGGCGAACCTTTCGGTGACGACAGGGAATGCGATCGTCATCTCCGCCAACAACGTGACCCTCGATCTCAACGGCTTTACCATTTCTTCTACCGCGAGCCCGGCGGGCGGCACGGCCATCGCCACCGGCAACAGCCTCAAAGACATCTCAATTCTGAACGGCCACATCGTCGGGAATTTCCAGCACGGGATCAGATATTCCGGCGCGTTGGGTTTATTGAAGAATGTTCGCGTCGAGGGGATATCGGTCTCGGGCTGTTCGGGCGATGGCATCAATCTCGGTTTTTTCTTATCGATCGTGATCGATCGCTGCACGGTTCAGCAAGTAGGCGTGGCCGGCATCACCGGCGGCAGCGTGAACAATTCCGTGGCGGAGAACTGCGGCAGCACGGGGATCACCGCAAAGTCGGCGACAAACAGCGTGGGGAGTTCCAGCGCGAGCGAGCGCGGCGTTTACGCGAGCACCGCCGTGAATTGCGTCGGCACCAGCGTCAGCGGAACGGGGCTCGATGCGGACAGTGCGACAGGTTGTCGAGGCGAAAGCACGGCGCTGAGTTCCACTGGAACAGGTCTCAACGCCGCCACCGCCACTGGCTGTTACGGATCCAACGTTAATGGGACGGGCACCGGCCTGAGCGCGTCCAGCGCCAACGGTTGTTACGGAGTCGCCAACACTGGCACCGGTCTCAATGCGACCACGGCCACTGGTTGTTACGGAGTCGCCAACACAGGCCCCGGTCTCAGTGCGACCACGGCCACTGGTTGTTTCGGTCAGAGTGCTAGCTCGAACGAAGGCCTTTTCGCATTCTCGGCCACTTCTTCTTGCGGGGTCAGTGATTCAGGCTTTGGCCTATACGCATCCGTGGCGTCCGCCTGCACGGGTCAGAGCACTTCCGGTATTGGCTTGGGCGCAGTCTCCGCCTCCACCTGCGACGGACGCAGCACGTCCAGTTTCGGGCTCTACGCAAACCTTGCCTCCGGCTGTTACGGGGGCAGCACTTCCGGCACGGGTCTCAATGTAGGTACTGCCATCGGCTGCACATACACATCCATCTCTTTCACCCGTAACTATTTTCCACCTTAACGGGTTGAGAACCGAAAGCGCGAGATCAAACACCTGAGATCGGCGGCCTCAGGTCGGATTTTAAATTTCTTACCCTCACTCATGCTTCTGTTCTTGCTCATCCTCGGAATTTTTTCTCTTGCTGGAATCAACCGCAGAGGACGTTTTGCGATCGCGCTGGCACTTACTTGCGCCGTTTCATCGCGTGAAATTCCTGCCGCGGAGAAGGGCGCTGCGTTCGAAGGCAGAGTTACTGCGACACTTACCCGCAGCGGCGCTGCGACAACGCAATTTCTTTTCACGCGCAAAGAAAACGAACTGCGCATTGAGAACAGCGGGAGCAAGCTCGAGCCGATCAACATTGTCGATCTTGATGCGAAGAAGCTGACCATCATTTTCCCGCACAACTCGACCTTCCTACATGTCGATCTAATCCGGCAGCTGCCGGATCGAGCGCAACCGGGCGCGCCCCCACTGAATCCGAATTCTGGAGGGGAAGCCGCTGGCTTCCGAGGGACGACAACGTCGTCCCCTACAGCTCCAAAGATGTCGCCGCCACCAGGATTTCCGACTCCGCTGCCGATCGCTTCTATGCCACCGATTCCGCCAATGCCTTCGTCAGGCTCGGGCGCAGCCGGAATGCCGATGATGCCGCCGCCGATGCCGGGAATGTTTGGCGCAGCTGAATTGAAGAAAACAGAGAAGACAAAAAAGATTCAAGGATTCGATTGCACGCTCTACACGATGAGCGACCGCGGAGAAAATTTTGAGATTTGGGCGACGAACGACGCCGCGTTATTTCCATTTCGTTTGCTGCAACGCGACTACAACGTCCGCCGTTTCGGACCACAGATGATCGAAGAGCAATGGGTCGAACTGCTGCAAAGGAAATCGCTTTTCCCGCTCGAAGCCACCCTGCGCAGCGAACCCGGCGGCCAGGAGCGCCTGTCGTTCAAAGTCAGCCACATCGACCGGAAGAAGATCGACCCTGGGGATTTGTTCTCGGTGCCCAAAGATTTATACGAAATCCTGCCGCCGCAGTTCTGAAACGTCAGCACGCGCGCCTGATGAATCGGGTGGCCCTGAGCTTTCGTTCTGGAATGACGAGAACTTGGCGAGAATTTTCTTCGCGTGCCAGAAAGCCGGCTCGCGCCCAGAGCGCAGAGCCGGCCAAGATAAGTCGCCGGCACTGGCATTTCCTCTCGCCTGGGAGCCCGGCGCCCACCTAAAAGACGGGGTTCCCCTATTGCCATGCATGCCCCTTCCTGCTTTCGCAGCCGCGCCGCGCTCATCGCCCTGGCCTCCTTGTTCCTTCTTCCTTGTTCCCTGTTCCCGCAGGGAAGCCTGACGCCCCCCGGAGCACCCACGCCGACGATGAAGACGCTCGATCAGGTAGACGCCAAGCTCGAGTCACGCGCACCCATCTCCATTGTTCCAATTACGATCAATGCATCGGGCAGCTACTATCTCACCGGCAATCTCGCCGTCACCACCGGGTCTGCCATCACCATCAGCGTGGATCAAGTGACCCTTGATCTCAACGGATTCACCATTTCGTCGACGGCAAGCCCGGCCGCGGGAACTGCCGTGAACGTCAGCGGCACGCGCCGGAACATCGTAATCAAGAACGGTCATATCCGCGGCACCACCACGTTTGCCGCCACCTTCACCACGGGCGGCTTCATCAACGGAATTACCTCAATCAGCGCAACCAGCGCGAACATCCGGGTCTCCGAAGTCAGCGTGCTCGGCATGGCAGGAGACGGGATCAATCTGAGCTTCAACACCGTCGCGAGGCTCGTGGTGGAGCGTTGCACGGTGAGCGGCTGTGGGGACCTTGGGATCAACGCGGGCACGGTGCGCGACTGCGTCGCGGAGACGATTGGAAACAATGCCATCTCCGCTGATTCTGCCATCAATTGCATCGGAGATACCGTCTCAACCGTCGCGAGTTCCATTGGCGTGAGCGGCTTTTCCGTGGTCCAGAATTGCATCGGGACCTCGCTTTCTGGCAATGGCCTCCAGGGTCAACAAGTGACCAACAGCTTTGGCACGAGCATCTCCGGCAACGGCCTCAACGCGACCAACGCCCTCAATTGCCAGGGAGTGAGCACTTCCGGCACCAACGGGATCAATATCGCCGCCGGTGGCAGCGCGACCTTCTGCCGCGGCCGGCGCGACGGTGGGGTGGCAATCAATGCGGCGAACGGGAATGCCATCGGCTGCGAGGGGATCGGCACCGTGACGGCCGCGGGCAAATTTCTCGGCACGCCGTAGGCATGGTCAGCCGCGAATTTGTAACAGCCACCGCAAGTGATTTTCCCGTCGTAGCGGACATCACCCTTACGGGGCGGCGCTCACCTCCGGTTAGTCACCAAAGGCGCGCCACAACTTGGGGATCAGGATCCATTGGTCGCCCAATTTAATCAAACCGTCGAAGGCCATGCCGACGTCCTTGCCGGGTTCGACGTATTTGAACCCGTAGACGACGACGCCTGCCTTCAGCCGGCCCTTGGTCCGTTCGTATCCGCCCGGAAGACTGTCGCTCACCATAATCTCGGTCTGATCGGGCGAGCCGGTGAGTCCCGCCGGCGGGATCGTGGCGAAGATCTTCTCGACGTAGGCGTTGAGCTTCACCGCATCTTCCGGCGTCGCCGCAATCTGCGCGACCTGCTCCGGGGTCGGTTTCATCTTTGAGAGCGTCTTCGGATTGCCGCGCAGCGCGAGCGCGACACTCTTGATTTCATCGCGCGGCGGTGCGGCAGGCGGAGTGCTGGTGGACGGCAGGTAAATCTGGGCAAGCATCGACGTGACCATTAATGGCAGCGTCAGAACCACGGCAAATACGCGATGTTGAAATGTCACAGTGATGGCGCCTGTTGTCCCTGAGCCAAGAGGTTGGAACAAGATCTTCGGGTGGGGTTTTACCGGCGTCGGCCCACAGTTGGCGAGCCAATCCATGGACGACGACGCCAGCGATCGAGCGGAACGTAGCCCAGGGCCGTGTGAGTCACGTTGAAACTCCTCCACGTGAGCGTACCGGAGGATTCTCCTCGCACCGCGGGCGTTGCGACCGCTACGGTGTTTGGTTCCCCTATTCCCATCCGCCATGAATACCCGTAGCTGTCGCCGCGCGTTTGTCTCCGTGTTGGCCATTTCCTCCCTCTTTGTACTTTCCGGCTCCCTGTTTCCACAGGGGACGCTCGCTCCTCCCGGCGCCCCCGCGCCGACCATGAAGACGCTCGACCAACTCGACGCCAAGCTTGAGCCGCGTATCGCTGTCAACGCGGCCAATACCCCCGGCGATGCGACCAGCCTCTTCAAGATCACGCAGCCCGGCTCGTACTACCTGACTGGCAATATCGCCGGGGTCAGCGGAAAGCATGGCATCGCCATCGCCTCCAGCGGGGTCACCCTGGATCTCAACGGCTTTGAGGTGGTGGGCGTCGCCGGCTCGCTCGACGGTGTTAGCTCCACCGTGATGAATCTGGCGAACATCGCAGTGACGAATGGGACGGTCCGCAAGTGGGGCGGTGATGGCATCAACTTCAGCACCAGTTTTGCAAACAACTGCCGCGTCATGGACGTGTCCACCAGCGACAACACAGGGAATGGACTCCACGCCGCCAGGGACCTTACGGCCGTGAACTGCGCTGCGCGCAACAACGCCAGCAACGGCATCATGACAGTCGAGGGCGCAATCTCAAACTGTCAGGCGAGCGGCAACAGCGGCACCGGCATCGTCACATTCAGCGGTGCCATGATTTCGAATTGTGTGGTTTCTGGCAACTCAACCGGTGGCATTTCCACCGGTGGCGTCTGCACGGTCTTGAACTGCACGGTGTCCAGTACCGACCTCAACAGTTCAGCCATCGACGTTGGTTACGGCTGCACCGTCTCAAATTGCGCGGCGAGCGGCGCCGGCACCGGCATCCGGACCGGACCCGGTTGCACAGTCTCAAACTGCACGGTCCGCGAAAATTTCGGCAACGGCATCCTCGCGAACAGCGATTGCCTGATCACAGACTCCACAGTCAGTTTCAACAGCCTGGATGGCATCATCTGCGTTGCCGGCTGTCTGATCCGTGGCAACTCCTGCTCGTCCAATGGCAAAGCCGGCTTCGGCTCCGGCATCCACACCACCGGCGGCGAAAACCGCCTTGAAGGGAATAACTGCAGTGGCGCTGACCGCGGAGTCACCGTGGATGCGCCCGGGAACTTTATTGTCAAAAATACTTGCTCGGGCAACACCACCGATTGGGTCCTGGCCGCTGGCAACGTCTTCGGGCCCATCGTTGACCGCCGAAGTTTCCTCAGCTCGACGGTGAACGGCTTCAGCGCCACCAGTACGCTCGGCACGACCGAACCAAACGCGAATTTCTCGTACTAATTACGACGCGCGTCGGGCTGCCCCGGGACAACCTAATCGCCCGGTGTGCTGAAAGATCGTAGAACACTCTCGACCCGGCCAGCGTTGTCGTCGCGGGAGCGACTTTTGGGCTCGCCGCGCGTGCGCTGCCTTCCCTACGCTGCCGGGTTCCCCGTTTGCCATGAATACCCCCAGCCGTTTAAGACGATGCGCGCCGCTCCTCATCCTCTCCTCACTGTTCGTCCTTCCCGGTTCCGTGTTCCCGCAGGGAGCACTCACTCCGCGCGGCGCCCCCGCGCCGACGATGAAGACGCTCGATCAGATTGAAGCGCGCACGCCGATATCAACGCTGCCGATTACAATTAGCGCCTCGGGATCATACTACCTGACAAATAATCTCAGCGTGACCACCGGCAATGCGATCACGATTAGCGTGAGCACCGTAACCCTCGACCTCAATGGCTTCACGATTTCTTCCAGCGCGAGCCCGGCTGGCGGTATCGCAGTGGCCGTGGGCGGTACGGTTACAGACATCACAATTCTGAATGGTCACATCGGCGGCAGTTTCCAGCACGGGATTAGATTTCCCAGCGCGCTGGGACTATCGAAGAACGTTCGAGTCGAGGGCATATCGGTCTCCAGCTGTTCGGGCGACGGGATTAATCTCGGCCTATTTCCATCGATCGTGATCGATCGCTGCACGGTCAGGCAGGTGGGTGTGGACGGCATTACCGGCGGCAGCGTGAACAATTCTGTCGCGGAGTCCTGCGGCAACACGGGAATTTCCGCACTTTCGGTGGCCAACAGCTCGGGGGGTAGCAGCGCTACCGAGCGCGGCATTTACGCGAGAACCGCCGTGAATTGCGTAGGCACTAGCGTTAGCGGGACGGGTCTGGATGCCGACAGCGCGACAAACTGTCGGGGCGAAAGCACGGCGATAGGGTCTCCTGGGTCCGGCCTCAACGCCGTCACCGCCACCGGCTGCTACGGCTTTAATAGTTTCGGCACTGGCATCGGTTTGCGCGCGACCAGCGCCAACGGTTGTTTTGGTCAAAGCGCCAGTTCCGGTACCGGTCTCAATGCCGATAGCGCCTCCAATTGTTATGGAAGCAGTTCGTCCGGTTTCGGCCTAAACGCCAACGTCGCCAGCAACTCCTATGGCCAAAGCTCGAGCAGCACCGGCCTGAGGACCGCCAACGCCAGCAACTGCTATGGCCAAAGCTCGAGCGATTTGGGCCTAAGCGCCTTAATCGCGATCGCCTGCTTTGGCTCCAGTTCAGGCAGTACCGGTGTCGGATTGAGTTCTAACATAGCCATCGGCTGCTATGGCAATAACACTACTGGTAACGTCGCACTGGTTGCCGAGATAGCCATCGGGTGCCGACTTACCGGCATACTTAGTGCGCAGCACAGGTACCTCTCAGGCGTAGGGCCCGATTCGTGACGGGGGCGAACATCTCGTATTGATGTTTGCGCAGGTGGAACGCGACCTCCGGGCGCGTTGGTAATGTAGGTGGGGACGACCGTCCCCGGTCGTCCCAAATCTGCGTGGTCGATCTTTGCCCTCGCCGCGGGCGGATTGCCCTCCTTACGATGCAGGGTTCCACATTTCATTCCTCACCATGAATACTCCATCCCGCCTGCCCCTGCGTGCGTCACTCATCGTCCTTTGCTCCTGGTACCTTCTTCCCGGTTCCTTGTTCGCCCAGGGCGCCCTCACTCCGCCCGGCGCCCCCGCGCCGACCATGAAGACGCTCGACCAGCTTGACGCCAAGCTCGACGCCAAACTCGAGTCCCGCATCGCGATCAACGCCACCAACACGCCCGGCGATGCCATCAGCCTCTTCAAGATCACCCAGCCCGGCTCTTATTTCCTCACGGGCAACATCATTGGCATCAGCGGCAAGCACGGCATCGCCATTGCCTCCAGCGGGGTTTCACTTGATCTCAACGGCTTCGACTTGGTGGGGGTCCCCGGCTCGCTCGACGGCGTCAGCGCGACCGTCTTTGACCTGACAAATATCGCGGTGATCAATGGCTCCGTGCGCAGCTGGGGTGGTGATGGCGTTGACCTTCGGACCAATTTTACAAGAAACAGCCGCGTGGTCGACGTGCAGGCGACCGAAAACGGCGGCAGCGGCATCCGGGTGCACTTTGGTTGCACGGTCTTGAACTGCTCGGCGGCGGGCAACTCCGCCGGCGGCATTGCCGCCAACGCCAGCTGCATGATCTCGAATAGTCTGGCTTTGCAAAACACCGGCGCCGGCATCACCACGATTGCCGGATGCACCGTCCTGCATTGCTCGGCGAGCAGCAATTTGGGCAGCGGCTTCGCCATTGGAGACGGCTGCACAGTTTCGAACTGCGTGGCTGAATCCAACAACAACGCCGGATTCACCGTCGCCTTCGGTTGCACGGTGACCCACTCTGCGACGCACCAGAACACCGGGGATGGCATGGATATCGGCGGAGGCTGCACAATCTTGAACTGCTCAGCGTACCAGAACTTCGGCTACGGCATCCTCACGAACAACAGCTGCGTGGTCGCCGACTGCACGGCGAAATCCAACACCCTCGATGGAATCATCTGCGTGGCCAGCTGCCTGATCCGCGGCAATGTCTGCTCGTCGAACGGCAGCGTCAGCAGTGTCGGAGGCATCCACGCCACCGGCGGACAGAATCGCATCGAGGGGAACACCTGCACCAGCTCCGGCAGAGGCGTCACCGTGGATGTGGCCGGCAATTTCATCATCAAAAATACTTGCTCGGGCAACACCACCGATTGGGTCCTGGCCGCTGGCAACGTCTTCGGGCCTATCGTTGACCGCCGAAGTTTCCTCAGCTCGACGGTGAACGGCTTCAGCGCCACCAGTACGCTCGGCACGACCGAACCCAACGCGAATTTCTCCTACTAGTCAGCCGTCCCATTCAATCAGCGGCACGGATCTTTGGCCGTCGCCGCCAGCGATCGAGCAGAACATAAACTACCGGCACGACGATCAAGCTGAGCAGCGTGGAGGTGATCAATCCACCAATGATCGCAATGGCCATCGGCGCGCGCAGCTCGGCGCCAACCCCGAGCCCGATGGCGACCGGCATCATGCCGAGAATCGTGGCCAGCGTGGTCATCAGGATGGGCCGCAATCGCACCGGGCCGGCGCGCAAAATCGCCTCCACGCTGCCCACGCCAGTGGCCCGGATTTGATTCGCATAATCCACCAGCAGGATCGCGTTCTTGTTTACGAGGCCGAAGAGAAACACGATGCCCAGCAGCGAGATCATGCCGAATTCACTGCGCACCACGAGCAGCGCAACGACCGCGCCGACGATCGCGAGCGGCAACGAGAGGACAATCACGACCGGGTCCACCCAATTGCGGAAGAGCAAGAGCAGCACGGCAAGAATGCATGCGACCGAAAGACAAAGCGTCACGGCGAACGCGCGAAAGACGTTTCCGACGTTTTCTGAATCGCCGCCGAGCTGAAGTGACACACTCGCGGGAAGCACCTCGCGCGCAATCGCAGTCAGCTTCTCCGTGGCATCCCCAAGACTCAGGCCCTCGCTCAGATTTGCGCTGATGCCAACCGCGTCGAGCCCGTCGAGATGTTCGTTGTGCAGTGCTTCGCCGCCGGCGAGAGCCGGGGTCGTCACGTCCGCGAAACCCCGGACGGTGCGGAGCCGCGCCGCGAGGTCAGCGGCCACCCGATCGAGAGTCGCTCGATCCGTCCCCACCAAGGCAAAGTCGATCGGCTTTTGATCGCCCAACTCGACGAAGGGAATGTCCTCCACGCTCGTGGTCACCCCGTCGATTTTGGGCAGCGCCCGCCGCAGTCGATCCTGGATCACCGCCGTGTGCAGCCGACGGGTCTTCCGCAGACCGACATAGAGGACGCCAATGCCCGGATCGCCGTCGGGCGAGCCAACTACGGTGTAAAGGCTTTCAACATCGGGAAATGCGCGCGTGAAGTCCTCGATCTTCGCGGCCGCGGCTAGCGAGGATCCAAACGGTTCCGGATCCGCAGGCGCCGCGTGGTACACGATCTTGAATTCGTCGCGATCGAGTCGCGGCATGAAGCCTTTTGGGATGAGCGGCACCAACGCAAGCCCTCCCACCAGGCTTGCGAGCGCCAGGCCGATGACCGTCCCGCGATGCTGCAGTGCCCATTCCAAAGTGCGACGATAACGGGCGCTGACCGCGGTCCAAACTACGCCGGGGCCGCGCGCCGGCATCGGCTTCAGCCAGAAGACGGCGAGCATCGGTGAGAGAGTCCGCGCGACGAGCAGCGATATCAGCACCGCCGCGGACACCGTCACGCCAAAGGGTTTGAAAAACTGACCGACCGTCCCGCCCATCAAGCCCACGGGAAGGAACACCGCTACAATCGTGAACGTAGCCGCTGCCACGGTGAGGCCAATCTCGCGCGTGGCATCGAGCGCCGCATTCCGGGTCGACGCGCTGCCGTCCTCGAGATGTCGCGCGATGTTCTCCACGTCGACGATCGCGTCGTCGATGATGATCCCGATGACGAGCGCAAGAGCGAGCAACGTAATCGTGTCGAGTTCAAATCCGAAAAGCGCCATGACGAGCGCGGTGCCCAGCAGCGACGCCGGGATGGCGAGCGCGGAAATCAGCGTCGCCGGCCAGCTCCAGAGGAACGGGAAGATCACCAGGACCGAAAGCGCCACGGCGATGAGCAGAGCCTCCACGGTCGAGTGGGTCGCCTCGCGAATGTACTCGGCCTGCGTGCGCGCGAGCGCAAGCTGCACGCCGGGAATTTCGCCCGGGAGTTTCCCAACCACCTCCTTTAGTTCCTTAACGACGTCGAGCGTGTTGGCGTCGCCGCGCTTGATGACGTCGAGCGCGAGCACCGCCTTCCCGTTCAACCGCACGATCGTCGGGGCCTGCCGGGCGGCGGTACCCCCGGAAAGCCCGGGGCCCTCACCCAACAACGTGACTTCGAGCACGCCGGGCGCCTTTTGGAGGGCCGGGATAATTTTCTCGTGGGCGATCTGGGCCAGCTCGCGCAGTGATTTTTCGGACGCGGAAATCGCGTAGGTGGCGACCGACGTCTGGTTCAGATTGAGGGCAATGACCTCCCACTGCGCACCGGTCGGCAGCTTGAGCGACTCAAGTTCCGCCTCCACCTGGCGCGCACTGCGTCCGAGATTGGTTCCGACCTTGAACGAAAGCGTGACCGCGACGCGGCCGGGGTAAATCGAGGCGCGGACTTCGTTCAGGTTTTCCAATGACTTCAGGCGGGCCTCGATCGGACGGGAAAGTTGGTCGGCCGTTTCCGTAACGTCCGACATTGGGCCGGCCGCATTGACAACCACGACGGGAAACGTGATGTCCGGCAGAAGCGAATAGCGCAACGTTCGAAACGCAAAGACCCCCGCCACGGCCACGCCAACCCAGAACGCGACTGTGAGCCACGGGTACGCGATCGCGATTCGGGAAATATTGAATCGTTCGCGGGCCGACAAGGGTTTCATGAGGTGTCTCCGCCCGGGATATGTTTCCCAAGTCGGTTCGCGGAAGAACGGGAGGCCAACCGCGAGTTAAGCGAAGGCTTTCGGCATTGGTGGGTGCACTTCAAGTCAAAAGCTGGAATTCCAATGTATTCCTGTGCGCGGACAAAAACCCGTCCAAAAAAGCCTGGCCATTTGTAGGCCCAAGGTTCGCGCCGTCGCTGCCGTGACGGCCTTTCCGTGATTCCAAAATACCGGGGGTTTGGGAGCCCCCGTACCATCGCGTCCTGGTTTTGCCACAGCATGTTAAAACGAAAACCAAGGCCGCTCGTTTGACCTTCACATCTTGCGGGTCAAAACCGGAAACTGAGACGAGCCCCGGCCGGGGCGTTGGAACCTCGCGCAAGCAACTACCAATCGTTCCGTCGCCCCGCTGGGGCTCTGGTCCGCTTCGCGCTGCACCGGTGGCTCGCGCCTCCGGCGCTCATTCGCTGACTTCCCAACGTCGAGCTATTCCTTGCCGGTTGCGCTCGCGGGTCTTCAGCAATCCGAAATCCGCAATCCGCAATTCCGGGCGGCCATCAAAGAGCTTCTGGCCGTCTCGACGTCCCCCCCCGCGGTCACCCATCCCTTGCGCCGCCGCCATTCTCGGCTACCTTCCGCGCTCAGTTTGCCCTGTGGTGTAATGGTAACACAGCGGTCTTTGGAACCGTTTTTCATGGTTCGAATCCATGCGGGGCAGCCAGAAAAATCAGAGTAAATCACCCAAAACCCCTGGACGCGATAGGCTGTCGCGCGCCATTGCGGAATCTCCGGCTTCGGCCGGTGGTTCCAACAAGCCCAAAACATGTCCACCGAAACTACTCCTGCTTCCGAAGTCAAAGTTACCTCCGAAAACGTCAAGGGCCTCCAACTCCACGACAAGGACACCGGCAGCGCCGATGTCCAGATTGCGCTCCTCACCGAGCGGATCGCGCACCTGACCGAGCATCTCAAGTCCCACGTCAAGGACCACGCCTCCCGCCGCGGCCTCCTCATGCTTGTCGCGCGTCGCCGCAGCCTGCTCGACTATCTGGCACGCACGGCGAACGATCGCTACAAGGCAATTCTCGCCAAGCTCAACCTGCGCAAGTAACCAACGAATTTCACGAGACGGGGCGGCCAAACCGCCCCGTCTCGCTTCCCGCCCGAAACAACCAAAAAACCAAAACAAACGACCACGCGGCGCACCCGCCGTTCCCGCTGACCACCGCACTTCATCGGTAGGTTTCAGCGCTGTCTCGCCCCGCGGGACCAGCTTTGAAACCTAAAGATGGGGATCCAGGTCAGTCCCGCACTGCGGGACCGCGTTCCGCGAACGCGTGGCCTCAGTCAGATAACATGATCCATCAAGCCACCGCCCATGTGGGCGAAACCCCCATCGTCATCGAAACCGGCAAGCTCGCGAAGCTCGCCGACGGTGCCGTCACCGTCCGCCAGGGCGATACCATCATTATGGTCAGCGCGGTCTCCGCGACCTCCATCAAAGAGGGTCAGGATTGGTTCCCGCTCAGCGTTGATTACCGCGAAAAGGCGGCCGCCGTCGGTCGCTTCCCCGGCGGTTACTTCAAGCGCGAAGGCCGTCCCAGCGAAAAGGAAATCCTCACCTGCCGCATGACGGACCGCCCGCTGCGCCCGCTCTTCCCCAAGGGCTATCTTTACGACACGCAGATCATCGCCGTGCTGCTCAGCGCCGACGGTGAAAACGATCCCGACATGCTCTGCATCAACGGCGCTTCAGCCGCGTTGTCCGTTTCCGACATCCCGTTCGCCGGCCCGGTGGCCGCCGTGCGCGTCGGCCGCGTCGACGGAAAATTCGTCGCGAATCCCACGAACAGTCAGCGCCTGAACAGCGACCTGGACCTCGTTTACGTCGGCAACGAAAAGGAAGTCGTGATGATCGAGGGCGAAGCGCTCGAGATCGCCGAGGACGACTTCATCGCCGCGTTGAAATTCGGCCAGGAGTCGATCCAGCCGCTCATCGCTGCACAGAAGGAACTCGCCGCCAAGATCGCGCCCGTGAAGCGCACGCCCACGCTGTTCCAAGTGTCGGACGAACTGATGGAAATCGCCTACCAAGTCGCCGGCGACCGCATCGAAGCCGCCATTTACACCCCGAGCAAGACCGCCCGCAACAAGGCCGTCGGCGCCCTGAAGGAAGAAGTCTCCGCCGCCGTTCTCGCGAAGTTTCCGACCGCCGGGAAGTTCGAGATTTCGCAGGCGTTTGATTACCTGCAGAAGAAGGCCTTCCGCACCAGCATCCTCGACAAGCAAAAGCGCGCGGACGGCCGCGGCGCCCTCGATTTGCGTCAGCTCACCGCCGAAGTCGGCCTGCTCCCGCGTTCGCACGGCAGCGCACTGTTCTCCCGCGGCGAGACCCAGGCGGTCGCACTCGCGACGCTCGGTACGCTCAAGGACGCGCAGGACCTCGACGGCTACGTCGGCGGCGAGAGGCGCAAGCGTTTCATCCTGCATTACAACTTCCCGCCGTTCTCGGTCGGTGAAACCGGCCGGACCGGCGGCGCCGGTCGCCGTGAAATCGGTCACGGCGCCCTCGCCGAGCGCTCGCTCGCCGCCGTCATCCCGTCGGAAGCCGATTTCCCCTACGCCCTGCGCGTCTCGAGCGAAATCATGGAGTCCAACGGCTCCACCTCGATGGCGTCGGTCTGCTCCGGCTGTCTCGCCCTCATGGACGCGGGCGTCCCGATCAAGAAGCCGGTTGCCGGCATCAGCGTGGGTCTCGTCTCCGAGTTCGACGCGAACGGCCAACTCGGCCGCCATGTCACGCTCACCGACATCATCGGCAGCGAGGATCATTTCGGCGACATGGACTTCAAGCTCTGCGGCACCGCCGATGGTGTGACCGGATTCCAGCTCGACCTGAAGCTCAAGGGCATCAGCCTTGAACTCATGGCGAAGTCGATTCATCAGGCGCGCGACGCCCGGATGAAGATCCTCGACGTCATGAACAGCGTGCTCGCCGCCCCGCGCACCGAGATGAGCCCGTACGCCCCGCGCATCGAGACGATCAAGATTCCGCAGGATAAGATCGGTCTGATCATTGGCCCCGGCGGCAAGACGATCAAGGGCATCGTGGCCGAGACCGGCGCCGAGATTAACATCGAGGACGACGGCTCCATCAACATCTACTCGAACAACGGCGACGCGATGGCGCGCGCGAAAGAAATCATCCTCGGCATGACCAAGGAGCTCGAGGTCGGCGAGACCTACCACGCTCGCGTCGTGACGACGAAAGAGTTCGGCGCGTTCGTCGAGTGCCTGCCGGGCAAGGAAGGCCTCGTCCACATCAGCGAGCTCGCGGATTTCCGCGTCCAGAAAACCGAGGACGTCGTGCGCAAGGGCGACATGATTTGGGTCAAATGCATCGGCATTGAGGATAACGGCAAGGTCCGCCTCAGCCGCCGCGCCGCGATGAAGGAACGCGACCAAGCCGCCGGCAAGAGCGGTGTGCCCGCCGAAGAGCCCGCGCAGGCGTAAGTCAGCCCGCTCAACGAAAAATTCACGGGCGCGAGTCGAAAGGCTCGCGCCCCTTTTTCGTGGGCCAGTGGTGTCGCGACTCCGGGAATACACACGCATTGCCCGCATTGCCGATCTCCGACCAGCCTACTCTACGGGTACCAGATCGTCAGGCCGGGCACGGACCGGCGTTCGAACCCGGCGTGACGCGATAGCAGGCGGTCGGCGTGACTCATCGCGTGCGCCCCAATGATGAAATCGGCCACAATCCGCCCGCGCTTGCCGCCGCGCTGCAGGTACGAGCGAAACCACCGACCCGCGAGCATGGCGGCCTCCTCGCCACACGGCACATATCGCAATGACCAATCCTTCGCCAACTTCGAGAAATCTGCGGTCCGCGGTAAGACGGGCGTGATCTCCGCCACGACCATTTCACAGACAATCACCTGGCCCTCAGCTCGGGCCCGACTGAAGGACTCAACCGAACGTTCGGCGAATTCCGAGTCCGGCAATAAGATGTCCAGCGCCACCGAGGTATCCAGCGCCGTAATCATCGCTCGCGCACGCGCCGGAGATAGTCATCGCCACTCTTGCCCAGGGGCAAGTGCCCCGTGCCCACCCACTTCCGGACCGGATCGTTGGCGAGAACCTTCTCCGCCACCAAACGTCCGTTCACGGCCGTAAAATCCAACACGCAGCCCGGCCCGATGCCGAGTTTGTCGCGCAAGACCTTGGGGATGGTCGTCTGACCTTTTTCTGAAACCACGCAATTCATACTTTCAAGGTATGAATTCCTACTTAGTTGTCAAGACACCCCCCCGATCCGCGGCGATCGATCTTCCAGAGATTCCCCATTTGCAAAGCAGCCCGCGGAATCGGAGGATTGGCGGCATGGATTCGACGCAGGACTTCCTACAGACCCCCGACGATTTCGCTCGGGAGTTGCGGAAGATTCGCGCCGCGCAGCCGAAAAGCACCTCCGCGCAGGCGGAGGCGGAAATGCGCGCCAGCCTCGCCTCGGTGCGGAAGACACCCTTCAGCGACAAGGACGAAGCCTCGTCGAATGGGCCGGACAAGCCAGCCGACTGATCGTCCCTTCTCTGCTCGACGCCGTCCAGTTCGAGCAGGGCGAGCATCAGGGTTTTTACGACCAGACGAGCGACCGGTGGTTCAAGATCACACTGGCGGCCAAGGCCGGCTTCGTCCTCCGCGCCCGGGATGCCGTCGAAGGCGTGGTCGGAAATTTCGAGTCGCGACTCGCCACCCCACTCGAATATCTCGAGCGCATCCGGCTCGCGAACGAGAAGTTCGGCGATGACATCCGCTTTCTGGGCGTGATCGACGCGTCCGACGGCTGGCGGCTGGTCACATCGCAAGCGAACCTTCCTGGCCCGGCGCCCACCCAACGCGAGGTGCTCCAGTTCTTCCGCTGGCACAAATTCCGCGCGGTGAACGACAAGACGTACTACCGCGCGATCGACAACGTGCTGGTAGGCGATGCGCACACGGGAAATCTCAAGCACGTTCGCGACGGCGGGATCATCCCGTTCGACGTGTTGCTCTGCCAGCCCGATGCCGCGCTGCGCCGCTGCGTGGAAGCGCCGGCTTCGCTGAACTTCGACTAGGTGGAACGAGACCTCCGGGCGCGTTGACGAAAGCAAATGCAGCCCGCGCCCGCGGACTGCCAAATCCTTGTCAACGCGTCTGGAGGTCGCGTTCCGCCTGCCCCGATGGTTGCCGTTGGACATCAACGCCACCTTTGTGCTTAGTCGTCAGACTCCCTCGCCATGCCCGCCTTCCTGCTCCGCCGCACGCTCGCCCTCATCGGCGTGCTGTGGACGGTGGTGACGCTAACCTTTTTCATGATCCGCCTGACCCCAGGCGGCCCGTTCGATCGCGAGCGCAAGATTCCCGCGTCGATCGAGAAGGAACTGCTCAAGCGCTACAAGCTCGACGGCACCGAGGGCCGCGCCTGGGGCGTGAAACTTGGCGCGAATCTTGGGCTCAGTGAGTCGCTCAAGGTCACGCTCGGCAACACCGGCTCGCTCGGGCAGCAGTATTTCTCGTACCTCGGCGACCTACTGCACGGCGACCTGCGGCTCTCGACCAAGTACCGCGATCGCTCCGTGAACGAGATCCTCGCGCAGACTCTCCCACTCTCGATGCTGCTCGGTGGACTCGCGTTTTTTATCGCGTCGACCGTCGGCATCTGGCTCGGCTGCTTCGCGGCAGTCCGACGCGATCGGCTCGGTGATCATGTCGCGATGTTCGGCGCGCTGGGCGCGATCTCGGTGCCCACGTTTGTGACCGGACCACTCGCCATCCTCGCCTTCGCGCTGCTGATCCCAATATTTCCAGTCGGCGGACTGAATGGACCCTGGAGCCTGGTGCTGCCGGCGCTGGTCCTCGCGGCGCCGTATGTCGCCTACATCGCGCGCTTGATGCGGACGTCGATGCTCGAAGTACTCGGCCAGGATTACATCCGCACCGCGCGCGCGAAAGGCCTGCCGGAGCGCGACATCGTCTACAAACACGCGCTGAAGGTCGCCATTCTCCCGGTCGTTTCGTTTCTCGGTCCGCTCGCGGCGAATCTCCTGACGGGCTCCATTGTCGTGGAATCGATCTTCAATTTGCCCGGCATGGGCGGGTTCTTCGTAAATTCGATCCTTAACCGCGACGGCTTTCTCCTCGGCGGCGTCGTGATC
>JANXRG010000033.1 GCA_025353105.1 Verrucomicrobiota bacterium | reverse complement strand
CTCGCTGCCATAGATTAGACTGGGTCCTTTGTTCCTCTTCACCCGACTGTATTGGTCACCTGATGCTGCCCTTTAAAAAAGGCACGCATGGATAGGAGTATATCTCCGTGAGGCAGACCGCACTCACGCGAATCCGAAGAGGAAGCGTCCCGAAGATCAACCAAACCTGCCAACCCCCACCTCGCATGTAAACCCACTCCTCACCCCCAACTCAATATCGCCTGCCACGCTTGACACCCTTCATAGGGGTTAGGCGATTGGAGATCGCCTAGGCGAATGTTTCGTAATGCGATCTCGCTCCAAGACGAAACTGCCTCATCGGGATCGGCCGACATCGCTGAAATCAAATCAAGCTCGCGTCGGGAGTGCCCGTGCAGGTGGATGCAGGCCTGAAGTGCTTCGCGGCGCACAAACGAACTCGCATCGCCGAATGCTTTGAAAATACCCTCTCTAGCGGGACCATCGCACGGCCCTACTCGGGCAAGAGTTTTGACAGCGGCTTGTCGCAAAAGAGGAGAGCCGCGCTCCAGAACGGTCAATAGCGCAGGGATACTCTGTTGCGCACGGACTCCGAGATGCTCAAGCGCAATTTCGGACCAGAAGACGACCTTGTCATTCTCCGAAAAGAGCGATTCGACAAACGGCTGTGGATCGATTTTGGAGTCGGCTTCGATCTCCGAAATGATCAGAGTTGCATCCTCAAAGCGAGCCGAATCACCCGAAGAGAGATCAGCAACAATCAATCGTGCATCGAGTGAAGGCATGCGAATCGCCTAACGACCCAAGCTCACCTGCCGATGAGGCGGAACGCAACTCCAAAATCGGCGCAGACATCCCTCCGCCGAATCGGTTAGGTGCAGCGCCTGGTTAGGCGGCGGAACCGTGCTATCAGCCTGGAGACTCGACAAGGATTTTTCGCCTCTTGCTGTAGTGCTTAGACAGCATCTCAAGAATATTCTTCTTTTCTTCGTTGGTAACTGCTGAAGACTCCGGCTGCCCTTCCCATTGGACTATGCCCTTGCTGTAAACTTGGAACCTGTTGCCTCCGATCCACTCCACCTCGATCGTGATAACACGGCCTGAATCAAAGTATCTCACCGCATCTCTGCCTCCCGAGAGCAGCACAGGATGGCGGAAGCTCTCCTGACGCGCTCGGCGCTCACGTCGCGAAAGCTCAGAATAGGGGTCAGGACATCAGATATCATAGTGCGCGCAGGCGGGCGAGCAGCGACGCGAGGGCTCGGTCCTGCGTCGCCTGCTGCCGACAGTGGTACATCTGTTGCGACGCGTTGCCCGCGCTGCCAAATCTAAATCGTTGCGCCACCCACGCCACCGACACCGAGGTGCGTTCGCGCACCACGCTCGCCACCGCTGCCGCCGCCAGACGCTCCCCGACCGCACGCCCCTTCCGTTTGCGTCTCCGGGCACTCCCACTCCCAGGGCGCGCGACCTCCTTGAGCCCCAACGTACTCAAGCGCTCGGCTTCCTTCTCGCCGTGGTCGCGTGCCACGCGCGCCCCCTCGTAATGCTCGCCCTTCCGACTCAACTTCGCCCCGACCTTGCCCACCAGCCGCAGCGTCCGCTCTCCAAATTCCTGACTCCCAAAGTACCACCCCCGGCGCAACGTCGACTGCAGGCTCTGGCCCTCCGGCACCCTCAGCCCCACCTTCTGCGCTGCCTCCGCCCGCGCCTTCCCCTCCAACTCGGTCATCATCCGCTGGCGGCCCCGCGGCGTGTCGCTTTGCTCGTAGCCCGCCAGCACCGGGCCCACTTCCATCCACCGCGCTCGCCGGCTCGCCGGTCGCGCATACGCCTGCACCAGGCTACTCCACGCGTAGCCCATCAGGCCTTTACCCCGGCCCAAGCTCACCAAGCCGGCACGCACCGGATTCAGGTGAATGTAGTCCGCTACGATCGTGAAATAATCGCTCCGCTCACGCACCCGGCTTCGCTCCAGACGCGCGCGCTGATCTGGCCCTTCGAGATCACCCTCCACGAGCACTGCCTTGTAGCGGCCGCCGAAAAGATGTCCGCTCTGCCGGTGCCGCCGGTTGAAGCGTTGCGTGTACGTCTGCTGCAACTGACTCATTCCGCTGACGAGGTTGGGTTGCGGAGTTTCCAGCAGCAGGTGGTAATGGTTGCCCATGAGCACCCAGGCGTGCACCCGCCACCCGTGGCGCTGACAGACCTCGCCCAGCAGGCCCACGAAATCCTCCCGGTCCGCGACGTTGAGGAAGATGGGCTCCCGCCGGTCGCCCCGCGCCATCACGTGATAATGCCCACCGGCCAGTTCGAGGCGCAGTTGGCGGGGCATGTTTCGCAGTGAAGGGCAGCGCCCAACGCCACGTCAAGCCCAATAGTATGATATTTGATGTCCCGACCCTTATTTCGTATTTCAGTTGGCGGGGCATGTTTCGCAGTGAAGGGCAGCGCCCAACGCCACGTCAAGCCCAATAGTATGATATTTGATGTCCCGACCCCTATTTCAACTATTTCAAGAACGGGTACGCCGAAATACGCCGATCTCCGCAGCAGCGGTTAATCCAAAATTGTCGGAGACACGAGGACGTCCTTCATTCGTTCCCGGCGGCCGACCGGCGCTCGGGCGCGATGCGCACCGTCGTCGTTCTCCCCTGTCATTCTTCAATTTTCATTTTGGGCTAATCGCTCCGGCGCGCGGCCAATCCGAGTCGCCCACCCGCTTTAAGTCCATCTCAAAGAAGCGAACCGGCTCTTTGCCTGGCACGATCCGCTCACCGACCTCGTGCCAAACGCCGGACTTGATGGTGGCCGTGTAGCGAATCGTCATCGCGCCTGCGGGGATTTCCCAGCTGAAACCATCGGCCGAAACGGCTAGAGGGAAGTCGCCGACAAACCCCAGGGCATACGAACGCATCGTATACGCGTGCGTGGAAGGGTTATATGAGATGATTGTAAACGCGTTGTACGTGGCGGCGCCGCTCGCATCATACCCGCGCCCCTCGATCACCCTAAGCGAGCCGTCAAGAAACTGACCAACCCGTTCGGTCTCCGTAATGTTATACTGCTCACCGGAGGGCAGAATTGCAGATGCCGGGCCCCTCCACACCCCGTCAAGGAAGGCTAATGGAAGCATCGCCTCACGCTGGGCTGCAATGAGCTTGGCTGAGTCCGGCCGATCCTGGCTGAAGGCACAAATTGAGGCCCCGACCGCAACAACCAGGGCCGTAAGCCATGCGGCTTGTTTTGGCGGTTTCATTCGTTCATTAAGGGCAAACCATTCCAAGCGGGTCCGAATATGGCGGTCCGGTGCTGAAGTTATAACGGGCGCAACGAATCACGCAGGGCTTCTTGCCCAGGCGTAATCAATATGTTTGAGTAGAGACCAAGTTTCACCTCCACGACGGGAATGAGCTCTTGGCCAGCTGTGTGGCTATTGGTTTGTGATCCATCGGGAAATGCGCGAACTCCATTCAACGTCCCAAATCGAGAGACCGGCGAGGCGAAGGGAAGCCCGTAATTCCGGAAGCGACGCCGACCGCTGAGCAGTAGGATGTTTGTCGGGTCAGAATTCCATTGAGAACGTCACGCCGGCCGATTTCTTGCCGACCGTTGGCTGAACGTTGAATCCGACGAAGGGACGCGTAAAAAGAAAGCTGCTGGCAATGCCGATACCCGCACCAATGGCCACGTCTTGGGGTAATGGTGACGGGCTTCCACGCGACCGTAAGCGCCGAATTCAGCGGCAGCATACATGGGAATGCCCCAGACCCGGCCATATCGTTTTCGGGTGTATTCCGCAGCCTCCGGGGCCAGGAAGTATCAGGAGCATGCGCGCATCGCGCACGAGGGCGTCGACGGCGTCATCAATCACTGGAGCGTCTGGTTGCCTTGCTTTCACCGATCTCAGAGGCGGTTATGTCATCGCGGTACAAATGCGCGACAACCTCCTTCGTCGGCTGAACGCCGGCGGACGCGCGCGTTTCCGAATATCCAGCATCTGGCGAGCGATGTTGCTGAACGAGAAGGATTCCCATGGCGCCCAAAGCGACTATGCTTCAGCCGTGGCGGATGAACCCCAACCTGCGGAATTGGTCGGTTCCGATTTGAAATTCGCGCAGTATTGCGTTCTTCGGCGTCCCAATGGATCGACGTGGGAACTCGGCCGCGGCGCGATGGGGGTCACCTACAAGGCGTTCGATGAACAACTGCGCGTGGACGTGGCGCTGAAACTCATCACGCCCGGGCAGGTCGACGATCCTAAGGCGAAAGCGCTGTTCCTGCGCGAGGCGCGCGCTGCAGCGCGGGTGCGCCATCCAAACGTCGCAAGTGTGCTCTTTCTCAGCACGACGCCGGGGAATCTTTTTTATGCGATGGAGTTCATTGCTGGCGAATCGTTGCAGGATTGGCTGCGGGCACGCGGAGCGATCGCGCCGCGCGTGGCGGTCTCATTCGCGCTGCAAATCGCGCGCGGTCTCGAGGCGATTCATGCGCAGCAGATCGTGCATCGCGATCTGAAGCCGGCCAACTTGATGATCGTTCCGACCGGCCGCGGGAAATCCGGCCAACCAGTCGAGGCGAATCCCGACGCGTGGCAGATCAAGATCATCGACTTCGGCCTGGCGCGCGGTTTTGGGGGCGGGCGTTTGGGCACCGAGCTGGACGCGCAAACGATCGGTTTTCGCGGCACGGCGTTGTACGCGAGTCCGGAGCAATGCGAGGAGCGCGGGGAGATCGACGGCCGCTCCGACCAGTATTCGCTCGGCTGCATCCTGTGGGAAATGCTGACGGGCGCGCCACCCTTTCGCGCACGGACGCACCGGGAGTTGTTGAACCAGCACGTGGCCCAGGCGGCGCCGCTCGCCGGCATCGCGCATCTGCCGGCCAGTCTGCAGGCGGTGCTCGCGCGGCTGCTGGAGAAGGATCCTGCCAATCGGTTTGCGAACGCCGACGAACTCGTGCAAGCACTGGCGCGCTGCCTTGAACGGATGCAAGCCGGGGAGCATGGGACCGCCGATCCGGGACTGACCACGCGGGAATCGGATGCGATGGTTTCTGCGGGACCCGGCCGCGACGTCGCGTTTCGTCGCGGCAGCCTGTGGCGGACCGCCGTCGGAATCGGCGTCCTGATGCTGACAGGTGCTGGGTCGTATTGGATTTTCGGAACGAAGCAGACGGGCACACCGCGGCCCGCGACGACCGATCCGCGGGCGCCCCCGGCTCTAGCGACGCCCGCCCCCGCGCCGCAACCCGCCCTGCTGCGCAAGGCGATCGCCGTCCTGCCGTTCGTGAACCTGAGCGCGGACAAGGGCGACGAATATCTGAGCGACGGCATGACGGAAGAACTGCTCAACGTGCTGGCCAAGGTGAGAGGCCTGCGCGTGCCGGGACGCACCTCCTCCTTCGCGTTCAGGGGACGGACCGAAGATGGCATCTTCCGCAAGGTCGGCGAGGAACTGCACGTGGACACCGTGCTGGAAGGCAGCGTGCGCAAGGCCGGCGACAAGCTTCGGATCACCGCCCAGCTCATTAACGTGGCCGATGGTTATCATCTTTGGTCCGAATCCTACGACGGGAACATGCAGGACATCCTCGCCCTCCAAAGCGACGTGGCGCAACGCGTGGTCCGCGCGCTGCAAATGCAGCTTGGCGTCGAAGATGCGCGCGCGTTGGCAAAAAAACCGACCGAGAATCCGGAAGCCTACCGTCTCTACCTGCTGGGCCGCTTCCATTTCGCCAAGTTTACGCAGGCTGGCTGGACGAACGCGATCCGCTACTTCGAACAAGCGCTGCAGATGGATCCCTCGTTCGCGTTGGCGTATTGCGGACTGGCTGACACTTATGGCTGGTGTGGAGGACAGCTGTTGTCGGGCCGGGAGGCCTGGGCCAAGGAAAAGGACCTGGCGCTCAAGGCGCTGGCCCTCGATCCTAATCTGGCCGAAGCGCACCTTTCGCTGGCCGTGGCTCTCTTTAGCGCGTTGGAGGATTTTCCTGGCTCGGACAAGGAACTCGACCGCGCCCTGGAATTGAATCCCAACCTGGCCCCGGCGTACGACCAATATGGCTTGAACCTGATGGCGTACGGCCGCTTCGATGACGCGATCGCCAAGGTGAAGAAGGCGTTGGATCTGGATCCACTGAATCCTTTGTTCAATGCCGACCTCGGGCTTTTTCTGCAATGGGCGCGCCGGTACGACGAAGCAATTGTTCAACTGAACAAGACATTGGAGTTGGATGCGAATAATGCCTATGCCCACCTGGGCCTAGGCACGTGCTATTTCTGGAAGGGGAATATGGTCGACGCGCTGGCGGAGTTTCAAAAAGCCGCCACGCTGGACTACCTGCCCTGGTATGTCGGTTCACTCGGATTCGTCTACGGCGCAACCGGTGATCGTGCCAAAGCGGAGCAGATCCTTCGCGACTTGGACGAGTTGGCGACGAAGCAATACGTCTCACCGGCGCCCCGAGTGTTAGTTTATCTGGGGCTCGGTGAAAAGGCGAAAGCATTGGATTGGCTGGAGAGGTGCTTTGAAGAGCAGGATCCCTCCCTTTTTGCGATCAATGGCGATCCGCTATATGACAGCGTGCGCAACGAGCCGCGGTTCAAGGCGCTCTTGAAGAAGACGGGCCTCGACCGATGAGCTCCGGCACCGATCAACGAAAGCTCGCCGCTATCGTGTTCACGGACATGGCGAGCTACAGCGCGCTCCGTTCAATTTGGCTGCAAGCACAAACGGACAGGTCCGAATGGCACTAAGATAAGCGGGGTTTTCCAGAGTAGAAGGCTCGTGAAATCTGATTGCACGCGCCTGGTCACACCGAGCGGGAATTTGTTTTCCTTCTGGAATGACGACAATTGAGGAGAGGTACTGAAGCATGACTGACGGGCGTTCGTGCTCAGCGCCGAGAGGGTAAAAACTTCCCAAACGGCCGTTAACCTAGTGCCATTCGTGGGACAGGTCTTTCGTCCTTTTTTTCAGGGCTCCAGTTCACAGATCAACGGCAGCACGAGCGCCACGACATCCTCCACGATTGCCTCGGTGGTGCGTCCGGCGAATTCCGCCTTTCGCACTTTCCAATCCAAACTCCTGACCTGGTCGGCCAGCACGACGCCGCCAATGGCAAGACCAGCGGGAAGTCGCACTTCAAATGGATATCCCTTGATCCTCGAGGTCACCGGGCACGCCAGGAACAAGCCCGTCTTGCGATTGTACGCCCCCGGCGAAAGGACGAAGGCCGGACGCCGGCCCGCCTGCTCATGCCCGGCTCGGGGACTAAAACTCAGCCAGACCAAATCACCGCGCTGGGGGATATATCCAGCCATCACCAAGCCTCCCGACCGACCCTCGCCCCGGTCGAAATGGCTGCATGCCGATTCGACTTCGTGATCTGCTTGAGCAGATCGGCCAACGCGTGCTGCTTGCGCACGACGGGACGGATGACGAGTGCGCCGGACTTGAGCGTCAGTTCCACCTTGGACCCTTCCGTGATCCGGGTCTCTTGGGCATAGTTCTTGGGAATGCGCAGCGCCAGGCTGTTGCCCCATCGTTGCACGGCGGTTTGCATGTATCTACAATGTAGCTACGGCGGCCAGTCGTCAAGCCGTTCCAGCATGAGACAGGAATCTACCACGGGAAAGGTCCACTTACTTGCTTCCCTTCTCCCGGTACCATGGTTGATCTTGGCGAAGCGTTGGGTTTGCCGTACGGTATCATCAGCATGAACGTGCATGATCTGGTGAGCACGGACGCGGATGTCCTGGGCGGAACGTCCGTTTTCAACGGGCACGCGCGTCCCCGTGCGCAGTCTGTTTGATTATCTGGAGCGAAACTACACATTGGACGAATTCCTCGGGAATTTTCCCTCGGTTCCCCGTGAGACGGCTGTTCGCGTCCTGGAGTATTCCGGCACCGAATTGCTGGCTGGGTCGCGGAAGTGAAAATCGGGCTCGACGAATGCGTCCCGTGGCCGATGCGGAGCATTTTTCCCGGTCACGAGGTCACCAGCTATCGCGTCGCGGCTGGACCGGCATGAAGAACGGCGACTTGCTGCGCGTGGCAGAGGCGGAATCGAAGTCTTCGTGACCTCCGATCAAAACCTCCGATACCAGCAGAATCTAACCGGTCGACGTATCGCCATACTTGAGCTTTCAACCAACGACATCCGACGCATCACGACGCCGGCCTCCTTGGTCAGATCGGCGGTCGAGGAAATTGGCGCCGGCGAGTTTCGGTCGATCGACATTCCGCCGTAGAAGTTGGTGAATCTTGGAAACGACCGGCCCACTATGGATTTCTGGCTAAAGTCGCTTGTGGGAGCCATCACAAAGGGGGCGGTTGCCGCTATGCTTGCAGCCGCAGAAGTAAACCTGCTCAGCTTTCTCGGCGGTGAAGGCAATGGGAGCGAACTCACTTCCCTTGTGCGACCCATCACAAAAGGGTTGCGAAGCACTCTTGCCACACGCGCACCAGTAGTAGGTCTTGCCGGCCTCCACGGTAACGGGAATCGGGGATTTTTGGGCGATGACGGGTTCGGACATGGGTCTTGGAGATATCGAGGGTGAAGTTGCGCGGAAGTTTTTTGCAGGTGCGCCCGGTCGGCACTGCCAGCGACAAACTAGAATCTACGAATGCACCGGGCCTTTATCGAGCACTTGCTTGGGGATCGGTTGCGGCACCAAGGAGCGTGTCGAGATCGGCGCGCTGCAACAATCGACCAGCCAGGACGACCGCGCGAATGCGCTGCGTGTGGCGGATATCGGAAAGCGGATTGGCGTCGAGCAACACCAGGTCCGCGCGCTTTCCCACGGCGATGGAGCCGCTGCGGTCGCTCACACCCAGGAATTCAGCCGGCCAGACGGTGGCAGCGCGCAGCGCGTCCGTCGGACTCACGCCGGCTTCCACGAGCAGCTCCAGTTCTTTGTGCAGCGCAAAACCCGGATAGACGAGCGCATGGGCGCATCGGTCCCGGCCAGCAAGCGCACCCCGGCCGCCGGCAGCGACTTAACGATTTGACGGGAAACCTCCCAACGGCGGGCGGCCAGCTTCTGGTCTTCGACGGCGTGTTCCCTGATTTTGAGAAACCGCTGCCATCGCGCCTGTTCATCCGGGCGCAGGTAACGCCAGCGTGGGTCGTCACGAAAAGTCGTCGGTGAGCCGCGCGCTTCGAAATATGGAAGGACCAGGGTCGGCACCTGAACTTGGTCCGTCCTGGCGAGTGCGGCGGCGATCCGATCACAAACGAGCGGGTCAAAACTCTCCAGCACCTCCTGTTCTTGCGCGTCGCGAAGTTCAACGATCTTCGCGCCGTCCAATCCCTTTCGAGTGCCGAGCCATTGCCTTTCCCTGGCCGAGCACGTCTCATAGACCTGGGTGAGATGTTCATTGCTTCGCTGCCCGGCCGTCGCCGCCTCGAGCAGGCTCACCTCGCCGGGAATGTGTCCGCACACCGGCATTTGCAGCGCGCGCGCCTCCTCGAGGATCGCGCGCCATTGCGGCTCGCGCACTTCCGAAAAGACCTTCACAAAATCCGCCCCGGCCGCCTTGGCTTCCCGCACCTGCCGGCGCGTCGCCTCCACGGTCCCGGCGCCCGCGGCCATGCCCGCCGCCACCACGCGGGGAGCGATGAGCTCGCCCCGGTCCACCTTGGCGCGCCCACCTTCCACCACGGCCATCTGCGCGGGCTCGGTCCTCATCTTGCGGACGGCCGTGACGCCGTTGGCGACGAAAAGTGGGAATGCCCACTCGTTCGGCGCCCGGCGCGAAGCGTTGTTGAAAAGATGCACATGCATGTCCACGAGTCCCGGCATGAGATAACGGCCTCGACCATCCACTCGCACCGTTGCGGGCGGAAGGGCGATCGCTTCCGGCTTTCCGATTGCGGCAATGAGTCCATCGACGATTAGCACCGTCCGCGGACCCGCGGTCTCACCGCGCACCACATCCACCACCGCGACACTTTCGATCACGATGCTGGGAGGCTTGGATCCCTCGACTACGTCCTGCGCCAGCGAGGTGCGGCGAACCCCACGCGGCGAATATCGCGGTCGCCGCGAGCAGGGCGTTCAGGCGGGATTTATCTTGTTGATTCATTCGACCGGGCCGCCTTCGGCCTTGTTTCCTGTTCCAGAGTTGGAACGCACCTTGGCTGCAGTGTGCGACAGTCTACAAGCGGGCTGCTTCACTGTAATCTACAGAGCGACAGGTCATTTGTTTGGCATTTCCCGGCAGCGGCGAACCGGAATTTTTTGTGTCCCCGATGCATCTGCCACGCGCCTTGGCGACGAGAAATGGGTATGATGACAATTTGCAGCCTCATGCTGGGTCTTGGAAACGTCACGCTGGCAACCACCTTTAGCGGATCCATCGTGGATAATCTCGTGTTCGCCACGCTGACTACCTCC
Organism: Verrucomicrobiota bacterium; assembly: GCA_025353105.1. Classification (GTDB taxonomy): domain Bacteria; phylum Verrucomicrobiota; class Verrucomicrobiia; order Chthoniobacterales; family SZAS-18; genus SZAS-18. Next base: position 82,967 of record JANXRG010000033.1, on the reverse strand, counting down.
GTCGGTCTCGCCGGACTCTTCTCGTGGCGCTGGCTCCTCTCGAGCGCTTCGACCCAACAGCTGGCGCACGTGCGGATTTCCGAATGACGCGCTGGAATTCGCACGCTGGCCCGCCGCCTAAAGTTTGGTACTATTGGGCAAAGCGTGGCACGGGCCGATTCGCCGCGCCGCTTGATCAGGGATCGACCACCACGCGATAAAAACCGTCGTTGGCGCTGGGGACAGTGCCATCCATGAAGGTAAGGGGCATCCCGGTGACTCCCACCTGCGCTGGGCCAACGTTGACGAAGGAATAAGCGGGTCAGGACAAGAGATCGGACAATGGTTTGGGCGTGCTTCGTCTTAACCCACCATTGCGCGGCAAATCTGGGATTGGGACCTCAAATATCACAATGCGAACCATTCTGCGGAACGCCGAACGGAGCACGCGCGAGGCACGGTGGCGAAGTGGATCGCATCGTTTAGGGGTCCTGACTAAAAATGGAAATCTTGCCGCGATTGATGGAGCGTGGTGCCCGCCGTCGAGGCCACAGCAGGTCGAACTTTTTGAATGGTCTCTCGGTGGATGATTTGACCACCGTAGCGGAACGGGAGAAGGGGGCGGGCGTGCCCACCAACCAACTATCCGTCGAGCGCGGCGAAGAACGGAATAAAACGCGCTCGGCGCGAAGCCGGTGGTTGCTCGGCGGATTGCTGGTCGCCCTGATCCCAACCGTTTACTTCTTTTCGCAGCTCGCCCGGCCGGGAGGCTTGCTGAATCTGATCCAGTTCGGCACGCAGTTCGAAGCCTCCTCGGTGCCCGCCGTCGCGGGACTTCACCCGCCCCGCGATTTCCTTCACGGCTACGATGCGCAGTATTACGCACAGATCGCGATGGATCCATTTCTCCGCGATCCGCGAACCGGCGCCGCGGTCGACGATGCCGGCTATCGCGCGCGGCGTATATTCCTGCCGCTCATTTCGAACGTGCTCGGGTTTGGCAATCCCGCCCTGACGCTCAACATCCTGGCGTCTCTCAATTACGTCTTCTTCCTCGCGTTGCTCGGCGCGGTGATCCTCGCCGTGCGACCGACCTCCCCGCCGCAGTGGGCGGTCGTCGCTGCCGCCGTGCTGACGACCGGGACCATGGATTCGTTGCACCGCGCCCTGAGTGATCTCCCCGCGGCCACGCTCATCTTTGTCGCCGTCGTGTTTCCGTTGGCGGCGACCCGGATCGCATTGCTGGCCACCGCCATTCTCACTCGCGAGACCGCCGTGCTGAGCGCGATCCCCTGCGTGATCGGCCTGCCGTTGTTCGAGCGGAGGAATTTTGTCCGACTTTGTGCCGTCGTTCTGCCGGCGGTGGCGTGGTACGTGTACCTTTTTCTCCACCTGCGCAGCTGGGGCGGCGGGCCCGACGGGAACTTTGAGCTTCCCGGCGCCGCCATCGTTCAGCGCGTGGCGGTCGGCTGGTCGGATTTCCTTGAGCGGCCGAATGACCGCCGGTTCTTCCTGCTCCTGACGCCGATCTGTCTGGTGGTGCAAGCCATTTATCTTTGGCGGTTTCCCAAGTTGGATTCCGCGCTGTGGTGGAGTGGGATTGCTTTCACCGCCCTACTTTTCATTCTCGGCCCACAGGTCTGGGTGGGAAACATCGCCGCGACGCGAGTGCTTCTGCCGATGACCATCGCTTTCAACGTGCTGCTCGCGGTGCAACGTCCGGCCCATTTCTGGCCTTGGTTTGTCGCCGGCAACGCGGGTCTGCTGTGGGGTCTGCGAAAACTCACCATCGATCTGGGAATGACGTGAGTTCGCGCGGTCGCGCTCTTGAAAAATCGATTCTGGTCCGCGCTCGCACGCCAAGATTGGTGTCACTTCCGACAAGGGAGGCACAGCGACTTTGCGCCCGGCGTGCGATGTTCAGCGACAACTATGATTCAACACGTTTCCGGTGACATCCTCCTTTCCCAAGCCGAAGCCATCGCCCACGGCATCGCGCCCAACGATCATTTTGACCACGGCCTGGCTTTGAGTTTGCGCGAGGATTGGCCCGCGCTCTACAAGGACTTCCGCCACTATCTGCACACGGCGCATCCCAAGCCGGGTGGCTTGTGGGTCTGGTCGGGTGCCGACGGCCGGCGAGTCATCAATCTATTCACCCAGGAACCGGCGCCAAACGAGCACGCGCATCCCGGCAAGGCATCGATTGAAAACGTCAATCATTGCCTGCGCGAGCTGCACGGGTGGATCGAGACGGAAAAGATCACCAGCCTCGCGCTGCCGCGTCTCGCGACCGGGGTGGGCGGATTGGACTGGGAAAAAGTGAAACCGCTCGTTGAGATTCATCTCGGCGCGCTGCACATTCCGATCGTTGTCTACAGCACGTACCACACGGGCATGAAGGCCGAGGAAAAGGGCATCGTCAGCCGGTAAGGCCGGTGTTTGCCGGCTACCGGCGCTCAGGGCCTCCGGCGGGTCTCGAGTTTTACATTTCGACCTGCCGGTTCGCCCGCCGGCGGCGGCGCACTTCTTTCCGCCACATAAATGACGTGCGCGCACCGCTTCGAGCGCTCGTGCGCCTTGGCCGGGTGGGATTCGACCTTGAATCCGGCGCGCTCGAGGTGCTCCACGAAAAACCGTTCCGGCTCGGCGGACCAGAATGCAACTTTTCCGCCGGGCTTGAGCGCGCGCGCGATGAGCCCGAAACCGCGACGGTCGTAGAGGCGCGAGTTGTCGCGCTGGACGTAGGAAGTCGGTCCGTTGTCCACGTCGAGGAGGATCACGTCAAACGTGGCTTTGTCCGCGCGGCGAATGACTTCGAAAACGTCGGCGACGAGAACCTCGACGCGCGGATCATCGAGGAGGGCGCCGTTCACCTTGCCGAGGAACTCGCGGTTCCACGCGACCACCTCGGGCAGCAATTCCGCCACCTGCACGGTGGCGCGGCGGCCGACGAGTTCGAGGACGCGTTTCAGGCTGAAGCCGAGTCCGAGTCCACCGATCAGCACGCAGGCATCGGGCTGGCGGTAGAGCGACTGGCAGGGGAGTTGCGCGAGCAGGAGTTCCGATGAGGTGGACGTCGTGCTCATGAGCTGGCGGCCGTTGAGCTTTAGAAAATATTCGCCGTCGTGCTCATGGAGCGTGAACTGCGATCCATCGGGCGTGCGCGTTTGGGCGAGATTGCGAAAGGGTTTCACGGGGGTTCGATCCGCACCATGGTCGTCGCTTTGCTCCGAAACTCGAAGCGCGAAACTCGAAACTCGAAGAAAATGCCAACGCTTAAGAACAAATAATCTGCGGAAATCTGCGAAATCTGTGGTTTGAAACTCGGGGTTCTTCCGTTCGTTCGTGTTTATTCGTGTTCAATTCGTGGTTCGAGACTTCTCGCCCGGCTCGTCGATTTTGCGAAAGATCATCCACACGCCCACGAGCACCAGGCAGGTGCCGAAAAGAAACGAGAGGGAAAGGCGTTCGCCGCCTGCCACCCACCCGATCGCGATGGCGCCGGGCGGCGTGATCAAAGAAATCGTCTGGAGGCTCGCCAACTTCATGCGCGGCATCAGCCAGTAGAGCAGCAGAAACGCGAGGGCCGAGCCAAACACGGCCAGATACAGCAAACAAAAAATGGCGACCGCACTCCAATGAAAGCGGAGTGGATTTCCTTCGAAGATCCATCCGGTTGCGAGCATGGGCGCGGTACCGAAAATCATTTGCCACGCCGCGATCATCGCGGGCGCGAGCGGGATCGCGCGGGCCTTCATCAGCACATTGGAGTACGCCGCACACGCGCTGCCCACCACGATCCCGAGCCCGCCCCAAAAGGCCAGCAAACCGTTGAAATCGAGCAGGCGCGCGCAAATCGCGGCCACGCCGCCCAGCGCCACGATCGAGCCGACGAGCTTCTGCCAGCGCAGAGGTTCGGCGGGCAGCAGAAAATGTCCGAAGACGAGTCCGAAGATGGGAATGGTCGCCTGCAGCACCGCCGCCAGCCCGGACGAGACGTGCAATTCGCCCCAGAAGAGCAGGCCGTAATTCACCGCAAACATCAGGACGCCCGTGAACGCCAGCAACGTGTAATCCTCACGGCGCGTGGGCAGCAGTCGGACCCGACCGGCGGAAATCGCCACGAGCAAAACAATCGCGATCACGAAGCGAATCGCTACGTAAGAGATCGGCGGAAGGTCGCGGAGACCCACCTTGATGACGAGCCACGTGGAACTCCAAATGATGCAAAGCGCAAGAAAGGCCGCGGCTATTCGCCAGTCCCGGCGCGGCCGAACCGGCGGTCCGGGCGATGCGAGGGGCGGTTTCACGCGCGACAGTCGCGAGGAAACCCCGGCTCGTAAAGGCGGCTTCCCGCGGTCCCCGGAAACGATGCCCGCATTGATTCCCGGTTACGCCGGAAGGTCGTCGCCTTGGTCCTTTTTCAACAGGACGAGTTTCACGGCGCCCGCCTCGTCACCGATTGGGGACGGTGCTGCGGCCGGCTTGTCCTTCTCTTCGGGCTCCATCGGATGCATCCGAAAGGTCGTCCGCAGGTACGCCGCCGCCGACTCCTTTTCCTCAGGCGTCAGGCTCAACGGATCGAGTGGCGGTTCTTCGTCCACGCCGCAAGGTAAGTCCGCATCCCGGCGAAGAGCAAGGGCGGTTAAGGGCTCGGAGTTATGGGTTAGGGGTTGGGCGTAGGCCCTCGTCGTCAATTGAATGATGTTCGAATCCGGCGGCACTTGCGAACGGCCATCCTTGGCGCCGGGCTGGAACGGCTTGGCGGGCTCCATTTTCGAATCTGCTCCCGCGCATCAATCAGAATATTGAGCGCGATTTGATAAGGAGGGCCGATTCCGGTAGCTGGCACGCCATGATGGTCCCCCGCCGAAAACCCGGGGGCAGCTTCGCGGTACACTCGGGAAGCCCGTATCAGCAGTCGAAGCCAGCGGGGAATTGGCCATCGTCGGCAAAATTCAGTCCCTGATCGCTCGGCCGCTTGTAAGTCTTATGATGTCATTTGTTTCCATTCGTTTTATCCTTCGATTCGTCGGGGTGGGTTTCCTCTTCGCCCTCGCGTGCGCTTTACCGTCTCGGCCAGCCCTGGGCCAAACGCCGCCGTCCTTCACCCAAATCATTGTGTTTGGGGACAGCCTGTCCGACGACGGCAACATCACGCGGCGGGTCAACGACCTCTTCTTCCTCAGTTATCCGGGGCACGATTTTGACTATGCGGACGGACGATTCACTAATAGCACGAACACGTTCCCGCCGTCCCTGCGGTTTGCCGGAGTCTGGCACGAACAACTTGCCGGGAAATTCCTTCAGCGGGCGCCCGCGTTCTACAGCCTTTCCCTCGGCTTGGATTACGCGTTCGGCGGCGCCACCACGAACGACGGCGTCATTCAGCGAACGGTCATCTCCAACGTCACACCCTTTGGCGGAGGCCAGCTTGCGATCCGGATCGATAATCTTGGACAGCAAATTACGAACTATCTGGCGAGCCACACGCCCGACCCCGGTGCGCTTTATGTCGTCTGGGGCGGAGGCAACGATCTCTTCGATGATGCCGGCGCCGCCAATGTCACCGCCACGGCCAACCGCGTCGGCGCCCTCGTGTCCCGGCTCGCCGTGGCTGGAGCGCGGAATATTCTCGTGCCCAACATCCCCCCACTCGGGGCCGTGCCGCATTACAATCTGACGGCCGGAGCGGCCGCGTTGAACGCCGCGTCAGCCAGCTACCGAACGCAGCTCAACGCTGTGCTCGACGCCACCTCGTCATCGCTCGCTTCCCAAGGCATCGCCGCGCGGATTTACCGGCTGGATATTTTCACCCTGTTCCAAACCCTCGTCGCCCAGCCGGGCTACTTCGGTTTCACGAACACGCAGAACAGCGCGCAATTTCAGACCACGGTTAATCCCGATTCATACCTATTCTGGGATGACATCCATCCGACGTCCGCCGCGCATTTCCAAATTGCCGCGGCCGCGGATCGGGTCTTGAGCGGCGGCGACGTGACCACGGCGAGTCTCGTCAACATCTCGGCGCGCAGCCGCGTCGAGACGGGCGAGAACTATTTGATCGGCGGATTTGTGGTGGGCGGAACCGCGCCCAAGCGCGTCCTCGTGCGCGGGATCGGGCCCAGCCTCGTCGCGCGCGGCGTTGCCGGGGCGCTCTCAAATCCGGGGCTCGTTCTCTTTAATGGCCAGGGCCAATCCATCGGCGCGAACGACAACTGGCGGTCCTCGCAGCAGGCGGAAATCATCGCCACGACCTTCGCACCCACGGACGACCGCGAGAGCGCCATCATCGCAACCTTGGCGCCCGGCGCGTATACCGCGATTGTCTACGGCATAGGCGGCGAGATGGGAGTGGGCCTGGTGGAGGTGTATGACCTCGATACGCCGATCGCTTCGATCAGCCGGCCCATCAACGTCTCGGCGCGGGCCCGCGTCCTCACGGGGGCCAACGTGCTCATTGGCGGTTTCGTGATTTCGGGCACCGGCCCGCGGCGCGTGATCGTGCGCGGAATCGGCCCGTCGCTGGCGCAGGCTGGCGTTCAGGGGCCGCTGGCGGATCCCACCCTGACGATCTTCGACGGTCAGAATCAGGCGATTGCGACGAATGACAATTGGAAAGACACGCAGCAGGCCCTGATTGCCGCCACCCCGTTCCAGCCGGGCAACGACGCGGAGTCGGCCATCGTGATCACGCTCAATCCGGGTGCGTACACCGCCGTCGTGAGCGGTAAGGGCGGAGCCACGGGCGTCGCCCTCGTCGAGGTTTACGACCTCGATTAACCCGGCAAGACCAGGCGTCGCTGCGCTTCGAACGACGAGCCGAGGTCCACGACGTGAACCGAAGGACGCAACTCAGAACGACGAAGCCCGAACGAATGACGAATGTTCGAAGCGCTTGAGGCGCACCGCGAACTGATCGGTTCGTGAAAATTTAGAACCCAGGCGGGGCGACAGAACGTCGGCCGGGCAGTCAAAGGTCGAATTAGAAAGGCGAAATCGCGAAGCCCGATCAGTCCAGATCGATCTTTCATCCCGAAACGCGAGATCGTATCCTCGCCGCCGAATCTCTCATCAAACCCGCCGTCGTATGAAGAACCTCCGGTCTCCCGTCGCCGCTCTCGCGTGCCTCGCGCTTGGCCTGGCCTTCGTTCCGTCCCAAGCGCGCGCCACCTCGAATTACGAATTCAAACCCGACGAGTTCGTCGTGATCACGAATGGCCGCTCACCCGATGGAAAATATTCCATCGCCGCGCACGGCCAGGGCAATCTCGGCTACGACAACTTTCATCTGTATCTGATGAACGCGTCGACCGGCCGGAAGATCGGCGCGTTGGAAGAAATCAAAGACCCTCTCGACACCGGCCCGGACGCATTTTCCGCCGAATGGTCCGCGGATTCGCGCCAGGTTTCGATTACTTATCGCGTCGATCGGCGCGAGGTGGTGATGGTGCGCTATCGCATTGAAAATGGTCGCGCCACGCGCATCAGCGGACCGGTGAAGGTGACGGGGAAGTGATGAGCGACAAGTGACGAGTGATGAGCGGCAAAAGGCGGGCTCCGTCCGCGTCCATGGAGTGGAGCCGTGGGCTCGTCACGTATCACTTTTCACTCATCACTTTCCTTATGCCTTCCGCACCGCCTGAACGAGCTGCGCGATCGATTCCTTTGCGTCTCCGTACAGCATCCCGGTGACCTCCTTGAAAAACAGCGGGTTCTCGAGTCCCGAGAATCCGCGGCCTTTGCCGCGCTTGAAGACGATGACGGATTTCGCTTTGTCGACCTCGAAGATCGGCATGCCGGCAATTGGACTGCCGGGGTTGTCGCGCGCGTCAGGATTTACGACGTCGTTGGCGCCGATCACGAGGGCCACATCGGTGCTCGGCAGCTCGGGGTTAATCTGCTCCAATTCGTAGAGCGAGGAATAGGGAACATTGGCCTCGGCGAGCAGCACGTTCATGTGGCCCGGCATGCGGCCCGCCACCGGATGAATCGCGTATTTCACCGTGACTCCGCGCTCCTCCAGCACGTCGGCCAGCTCGCGCACGACGTGCTGTGCCTGCGCCGTGGCCATGCCGTAGCCCGGCACGATCACGACCTGCCGCGCGTAGGCGAGTTGCATGGCGGCATCGTCCAGCACGACCTCGCGCATATGTCCGGTCGTGCCCGCGCCCGTGTCCGCCGACACGGATCCGAACGCCCCAAAGAGCACGTTTGTCATCGAGCGGTTCATCGCGCGGCACATCAGGACGGACAGGATGAAGCCGGAGAATCCGTCGAGCGTGCCTGCAATGATGAGCACGTTGTTCGAGAGGGCGAAGCCCGTCGCGGCCGACGCAAGTCCCGCATAGGAATTCAGCAGAGCCATCACGACCGGCATGTCCGCCGCGCCAATCGGCATCACCAGCAAGATGCCGAAGACGAAAGCGAGCGCCGTCATCAAGTAGAAAACCCACGACGCGCCGGGGTTGACGAGCAGGTAGATGAAGGAGGCCACCGTCACCGCGAGGAGTGCCATGTTAAAGACGTTCTGACCCCTGTAGGTCACGGGCGTCCCGCGCACCAGGCCTTGAAGCTTGGCGAATGCGATCAGGCTGCCCGTCGTGGTCAGGGCGCCCAGCAGCACTTCAAATCCGATCGCGCCCATCGTGAATTTCGACAGGTCGGCGCCGTGCCGCGAATATTCCGAAACGCCCACCAGCGCCGCCGCGAACGCGCCGAACGCGTGCGAGAGCGCAGTCCGCTGCGGCATCGCCGTCATCGGCACCCACACGCCCATCATCGCGCCAATTGTCGAACCCAGGAGCAAGCCCGCAATGATCCACTCGTAACTGACGATGTCCCGGTGGAGCAACGTGCCGATAACTGCCATCAACATTCCGAATTCCGCCAGGTGCATGCCGCGCCGCGCCGTGTCGGGGTGGCTCATCCCCTTCAACCCCATGACGAAGAGGATCGACGCGAGGAGGTAGGTGGCCTCGATGAAGTAGCTGCTGCTTTGCATGCGGCTAATCCTCCTTCTTGACCGTTGGTTTCCGTTTGAACATGCGGAGCATCCGATCCGTGATCACGAATCCACCGACGACGTTTGTGGTCGCGCACGTCACCGCGATGAATCCGAGGACCGTGCTGAACGTGCTGTAGTGGGCGCCCGCGGCGACGATCGATCCGACCAGCGAAATGCCGGAAATCGCGTTGGTCGCCGACATCAGCGGCGTGTGCAGCAACGGCGGCACGCGCGAGATCACCTGGTAGCCGAGGAAGGCCGCCAGCGCGAAAACGTAAAACGCCCCGATTAGGGTTTCGTGTTCCATAAGATTTGACTTCGGCGGGCCGGGACGCGGGCGGAAATCACGAGCCGGCGCCTCCCGCGGTTCCGTTTTCCCTCATGCGTGACTCGATCAGTTCACGGATCGTTGCGTGCACAATTTCGCCACCATGCGTGATCAGGCAGCCCTTCAGAATGTCGTGTTCCCGATCGAGCCGGAACGCCTTGGCGTTGGTATCCCAGAAGTGCTCGACGAAGTTTCCGATGTTGTTCGAATACATTTCGCTCGCGGCGGCCGCTACGCGCCCGGGCAGGTTGGGCAGGCCAATGACGAGCACGCCATTGACGTCCACTTCCTCGCCGAGGCGCGAGCATTCCACGTTTCCGCCGCTCTCCACGGCGAGGTCCACCACCACGCTGCCGGGTTTCATCCGCTGGACCATTTCGGTGGTGACGATGCGGGGCGCCGACCGACCGAAGACTTGCGCCGTCGTGATCACCACCTCCGAGGCCGCCACGCGGTCGGCGAGCACCTCTCGCTGCTTGGCGAGTTGCTCCGGGGTCAGTTCCCGGGCGTAGCCCTGCGCGGTCTGGCCCGTCTCGCCGAGATCGATTTTCACAAACTTGGCCCCGAGCGATTTCACCTGTTCCTCGACGACTGGTCGCGTGTCGAACGCTTCCACCTGCGCGCCGAGTCGCTTGGCGGTCGCGATCGCCTGCAGGCCCGCCACGCCCACGCCGATGACGAGCACCCTGACCGGACGCATCGTGCCGGCGGGCGTCGTCATCATCGGAAAGATGCGGTTCAGCCGCTCGGCGGCGAGAATGACCGCGGAATAACCGGCCAGATTCGCCTGCGAGCTGAGCGCGTCCATTTTCTGTGCGATGGTGCTGCGTGGAATCATCTCCTTGCTGATCGCGCTGACGCCGGCGGCGGCCAGCGTTCCGACGAGCTCATGTTCCTTAAATGGATCGAGGTAGCTGATGTGAATCACGCCCTGCCGCAGCGTCGCGATCTCGGCGAGAGGCGGCTTTTGAAGGCGGAGAATCATGTCCGCGCCAGAAAGTCCGGCCTGACGCGAGGGATTGACGACGGCGCCGGCGGCGGCGTATTCGGCGTCGGGTCGGTGAATGCTGATGCCGAGGCCGGTTTCAATTTCCACCTCGGCGCCAAGCTTTACGAGCTTGGCGACCGTCGCGGGAATCAGAGGCACACGGCTTTCGCCTTTGCTCATCTCCCGGGGCACGAAGATTCGCATGCCGCGGAGAGTGCCTACCGGCGGCGTTTTCGTCAATAGGCCTTAACGAGGGCAGAGAAACGGGAAACACGGGGGAGGGACCCCTTGGGGCTCGATCGGCTCTTGGAGATCCATGAATGTCGGGGCGGGTTCTTTCATACGAACGCGGCGCTGCCATCCTGATCGCACGTTGGGTGCGCCGATGTGCTATCTGATGTTTTCGCCGGTCCGCCAACGACGCCCGGCTCAAGCCATGCCTCCTGATCTTGCGCCTCGAAAATCCCTAAGTACGTGGATTCACGCTCGCTTTTCTCCCGAAGGCTGGCTGGGTCTTCACCTGACGATCGGCGCGTTGATGCTCGTCGGCGCGGCCTGGCTTTTTGGAGCCCTTGCGGAGGACGTCGTCAACCGCGATCCGATTGTGGTCATCGACGAGGGCATCGCAAACTGGTTCCATGCGCGCGCTACGCCGGCCGCGGTCGAGGCGATGAAGACGCTGACTTTTTTTGGGTCGACCGCCTGGATTGGCGGTACGGCGGCGTTGCTGGCGATCTACCTGGCTCGGCGACGCGACTGGTACCGGCTAATCGTTCTGCTCCTGATCACCCCGGGTGGGGCGGGGCTGAATCTTTTGATCAAGATGGCCTTTCATCGCCAGCGTCCGTTTTTTGCCGATCCCATTCAGGCGTTGGATAGCTACAGTTTCCCCAGCGGCCACACCATGGCCGCGACGCTTTTCTACGGTTTGCTCGCGGTGTTTGCCTTCCGTTATTTGCCGTCGGTCCGCGGGCGCCTTTTCGCCATCCTGTGCGCCGTTGTCTTGATCGCCCTGGTCGGCCTCAGTCGAATCGGGCTCGGAGTGCATTATTTCAGCGATGTCGTGGCCGCGGTGACCGCTGGCCTCGCATGGCTGATGCTATGTGTGACGGCCGTGGAAACGTTGCGCCGACGTCTGGCCGCACTGAAGACTCCGATTGCCGAACGCCGACCGCCGAATGCTTGAAACGCCGGAGGCGCGTTCGAAAATAACCAATCGCCACCACGGGCTCCGCCCCCCGGCCATCGCTTCCTGAACTTCGACCCTGGTCGTCCTTCGTGCGTTATTTCGCATTCGTCTTTGTTCGGACTTCGGCATGGATAATTGTTCTTCGCTTCGTCGCCGCTCCGCCAAAAAATGTTCGACCTCATCGCCTTCGACGCGGACGACACGCTCTGGCACAACGAGCGGCTCTATCTTGCGACGGCAAGCCAGTTTCGCGAGATGCTCTCGCCTTATCATTCGGCCGAGTGGATCGAGGAACGGCTCAATGCCACCGAAGCGAAAAACCTCCAGCACTTTGGCTATGGCGTGAAGGGTTTCGTGCTCTCGATGATCGAAACCGCCATTGAATTGACCGAGGGTCGTATTTCGGGTGCGGAGATATTGCGTATTCTGAAATGGGGCCGCGAGATGCTCTGCGCGCCCATTGAGCTCCTCGAGGGCGTGCGGGAGACCGTGGAAGACCTCGCGCGAGACCGGCGACTCATGCTCTTGACCAAGGGCGATTTGTTTGACCAGGAAAACAAGCTCGCTCGCTCGGGATTGAGCCATTGCTTCTCGGCGATCGAGGTGGTCGCGGAGAAAACCGCGTTGACGTACCGCACGATTCTCACGCGCCACGGAGTGCGGGCCGAGCATTTCCTCATGGTCGGCAATTCGCTGCGGTCGGACATCCTTCCCGTGCTGGAACTGGGCGGGACGGCGATTCACATCCCGTACGCGACCACGTGGGTGCACGACCGCGTGTCGGCCGAGGAATTGGCCGGGAAAGAGTTTGTGCAACTCGCCGAAATTCGCGAAATCGCGGCGTGGCTGCGCTCGCGCAAGCCGGCAGTCGACGATTTGGACGGCCGTTGACTAGTCCGTCACGATTAAGCCAAGCGACGTGATCACCCAGCTCCCGTCGGGGTTCTGCGAATAATCGAGCGTGATCATGCCGCCCTTGTAGGAAATTACGTTCTCGTCCCTCACCTTCAAACCCGGCTTCATTTTGACGATGTCCGAAGTCCACGTCAGAGGTCTCAACGCAGTCTCGACAGCGACTTGGGCCGCCGCTACTCGATCGCCCGTCTGGTAGGCAGCGAGGAATTGCTCCGCCGCGGCGCGCTTGGTTTTCGCGCCCGCCGGACTCGTCGGTCCCGGTGCCGCCTTGGCGGGTGGTTCGGGCGCGGGGTTAGAAATTGCCGGGGAGTCATACCTCTCCACAAGCAGTTTGGTGCGTTCCCGCGTCAATGCTGCCTTGGTCCCATCGGACAATAGCGGCGAGGCCGATCCGCCCCGCATCTCGTCGGCGGCGGAGGCGGCGTCCGCGTCGCGGTAGGCGACCCAAGCCCGCTGGGAGGTGCGCAGGAGTTTCTGGCCGTCGGAATCGAGCGTCGAGAGCGCCTTTTGGTAGACGCGATTCAAGTTCTGGTCCGCCTTCTCCGCTTCGTCCGCGGCCTGGCGATTCATCTCCTGCTGATTCTGCGCGACCAGTGCCGGCGGACGCGCGGCCAGGAGGCCAAAGCAAACGGTTACCGTGATGGTCGATCTCAGAAACATGGTCGTCTTGAATCTGATTACGATTTGCGGGTCTGGCTGCGACGCAGGCGTTCGACTTTTCGACTTTTGAGTTTCCGCCCCCGGCCCACGGGGCGGCTAATTCGTGATGTCAAACGTCGTACTCTCGCCGCGGATCGCAGCGTAAACTTTGTACCATTCCATCTGGGCCGGGCTGTCGGTGTAGGCCTTGAGTGCGGCTTCGTCGGCAAACTCCATGACGATAGCGTTCGCCTTGCCGCCCTGGACCTTGATCGACTTCGTCCACACGCGCGTGATGCCCGGGTATCGGGCCGGAAGCGCCTTGACGCCGTCGAGCGCCGCCTGGATTTGCTCCGGTTTAGTATCGGGCTTCCAAGATACGGTGACTACATGGATCACGGACTTGGGCGCCGTCGCCGTCTGCGCGGAAGTGGCCGGCGCACCGAGGGTCAACAGGCCAACGGAGAGGAGGGGGAGAATGAGCTTCTTCATGCTTTGATTTCGTCTTTTGGGTTGTGGTGGAAACGGTCCGCCGGAATTGAGCAGCGGCGTGGATTCTGAGGAAATACTGGAGATAGCGCGGCTTCGGCGAGAGAATTGTGGCGAAGGGGAAACGTTACGGTCGTTGTGCCATCTACCTTGACTCAAGTAGGTAGGTGACTGCGCCCTTTTCGTCGATGGTGAGATACCCATCGCTCCTCAGGCTGTCGACCAAACCAGGAACCTCAGACGCCGTGATTTTCTTGCCCAAGTGCGTGCCCAAGTGACTGACGAGTTTCTGCAGACTCTTCGGCGGCTTTGTCGTGGCTTGGCGGAGATGATCCAACGTCTTGGCCGCGAGTTCATCCAGGCGTGAAGTCGAGACCTTGACCATAGCCTTGGGCTTTTTCTTGGATCGTGATGGCACCGCAGGGGAAGCCTTCACCTTGACCGAACGCGCGAGGTCGAGCGCGACGAAACTATCGTGTCGAAAGGCCTGGATGTTCTTGAGACGCAAGTGTTCGACCAGCGGGTCGAAACCCTTGTCCTTGGACACAATGTGAAAACGACCGGTGGGATCACCAATCACGGCACGGCCGACGTAGTAGGCGAGTGCGAAGTCGAGCGCATTCTTGCCGGACGCATTGAGCTGGATCAATTGCGCCGCGTCGGGATGGCTCAGGAGCCCCTTGACCACGGTGATGTCGAGCTTCGTGTTGCGGGGTCCCGCCAACAACGTGAATCGGACCGACGTCCGGCCGATGACGGCCGGATCGATTTCCTGGACATTTTCGAAGTCGACGAAAATGTGATTTACGGTGGGGGGAACGTCCGGGTTCATGGAAGTCATGGTTTGGGCTGAGTGAAGACGGCGGGGATTTCGTAGCGACGAATCATGCCCAGTCTCAGCGACTCGGTCGACTCCGGCCTTGCCTTCCCGGCGCCAAAACGATGGACCGCTCAATGACGGCCCCCTCCTGAATGGTTAATCTCTGGCCGTCGACGGTCGACCTTCGACTCTCAGCTCAGCCTTTAATTTTCTTCACGCTTTCGAAAATCTTGTTCAGTTCGGCCTCATGTGTGGCCATGCCCTTCTTGGTGATCCAATAGGTCATGACCAGCACTTTGCCGTTGCCGACGTCCGAAAAGGCGAAGCCAATCGTCGCGGGACCCCACTCTTCGCTGGTGCCGCTCCAGGAGACGCTGCTCCACGTCATCGAACCGGCCTTGAACTCCTTCTCGGATTTTGTGGACAGGTCGATCGTGACTTTCTCGCCCTTTAACCACTTGATATTCTCGTCGAGGAGGGCGGCCGTGCCCTTCGCGTCGGTGACCTCAAAGAAAACGGTGGCCTCCTTGTCTTCCGACTCGGTGGTAATGCCCCCGTCAATCGTCTCCGGGTTCCAGGAATCAGGGACGTTCACCGTCACGGCCGGATCGTCTTCGGGAACTTTTATCGATCTCGCAGAAAGCGTTGCGGTGAATGCGAGGGTGAGGCAAAGGGCCCAAGTCAGTCATTTGGTCATCCCGTCGTCCCAAGCAGGTGACGGGCCATCACGGGGACAAGTTATGGGTGATGGGACTTGAATGCCGGTGCCGCAAATGAGCCTCCGATGCCTCCGATGTCTCCGTTCACGCTTAACGCGTAGCCCTTAAGTTCCATCAGTCACGTCGTGACTTCTCAATCCACCGGTCAATCTGTTGCTCCAGCAGGTCGAGTGGCATCGGTCCCGGCCGCAGCACGGCGTCATGGAACGCCCGTAGATCAAACTTTGATCCCAATTCCTTCTCGGCCCGCGCCCTCAACTGCTGGATGCGCATCTCGCCGAGCTTGTATCCGAGCGCCTGCGCCGGCCAGCCGATGTAGCGATCCACCTCGTAGTTGAGAAAAGGCTCTGACAGCGCCGTGTTCTCGCGCAGAAACGCCACCGCTTGCTCCCGCGTCCAGCCCATCGCGTGCATGCCCGTATCAATCACCAACCGGGAGGCGCGCCAAATTTCCAGCGAGAGGCGGCCGAAGTGCTCGTGCGGCGTGCGATACATGCCCATCTCGATGCCGAGATGCTCGGAGTAAAGCGCCCAGCCCTCGACGTACGCGTTGATGTCGCTGTTGCGGCGGAATAGCGGCAGGTCCGTGCGTTCCTGCGCCAGCGCGATCTGCAGGTGATGGCCCGGCACGCCCTCATGCAGCGCCCAGGCCGGCATCCCATAGAGCGGGCTCTGGTCGACCGGCCCGGGATTTACGAGAATGTAACCGGCGACGCCCTGCTCAGGACTGCCCGGATTGTAGCCGGAGGAGGAGTCCTTCAGTTCCGGCGCGAGCACGCGCACGCCGTACGTCAGCCGCGGCAGCGTGTG
This sequence comes from Verrucomicrobiota bacterium, assembly GCA_025353105.1. Lineage (GTDB taxonomy): Bacteria > Verrucomicrobiota > Verrucomicrobiia > Chthoniobacterales > SZAS-18 > SZAS-18. The sequence continues at coordinate 67,081 of JANXRG010000033.1, read as the reverse complement.
GAAGAATGCCGGCAGTTTGGCGTCCGCCCGTTTGGCGAGATCCCGCACTTTCTCGACGTATTCCTCGGTGCTGGCCGCGATGAAGCGCTTGTCGGTGCGCAGCTGCGCGACGAATTCCGCGATGCTGCCCTTAAAACCGATCTCGGCGATTACCGCGAGCATCTCCTCGCGAATGCGCGCCACCTCCGCCAGTCCGATCTGATGGATCTGCTCGGGGCTGAGTTTGGTCGAAGTGTGACGCCAGATCAGGTAACGGTAAAAATTCCTCCCGTCCGGCTGCTCGCTGATGCCGATCGAATCGGAGGCCCGCGGCAGATATTCGTTTTGGAAGAAATCCGCGAGTTGCTTCTCCGCGGGTTGGATCTTCGACCTCACGATCTCAAGCCCCTCGGTTTGCAGGCTCTTGCGCAGGGCCTCCGGCATCGTCGCTGGCAACCCGTTGATTGGTTTCAACAGGGCTTGGCGTTCCGGGGGCTGCGTCGCGCGCGACTGCAGGGCCCTCGCGTCCCGCTCCACGACCAGGCGCGGTCGCACGAGTCCAGTCTTCAACCCGCGTCGCATGTTGGCCGTCTCGGTCGCGTAGTACGCCGGCACCGCCGCGAGCTTGGCCAGCCACGCGCGCGCCTGTGGTTCCGATCGCAACACGACGCCATCGGCCGCGTAGTGGGGCACGGTGAAGAACCCATCGCCGGTGTTGAACGGAATCCGCTCCTCATCGAACGCGAGGCCGGCCACGTCGAGTTCCATGCGCTCGCGCAACAGATCGCGATTGAGCGCCTCTTCGTCCGAGAGCCTGGCGTCCCCCAGCGTCGCGAGTTGTGCCTGCATTGCCTTGAGCAGGCGTTGATTTTCGGCAATCGCCTCCGGACTGTTGTCCGGCCAGCGCGCGAGCGCCCCGAGGTCGCCGCGTTGACCGGCCGCGATTGGATCGACCGCCTTGATGTATTGCTCATAGTCCGAAAGCACTTCCTTCAGGGTCGCGCTGGGCGACCGCGCCGGCTTCGCGGCCTGCGCTCGTGCCTCAAACGGCGAGAGTAAAACGAGCGTCGTGGCGAGCGCCGTGAAGATCTGCGTGATGGAGATTCGCATCGGATTTTGGATTGCGGAATTCAGATTTCAGACTTCGAATTTTCTTCGAGTTTCGAGTTTCTGGTGCCGACCGGCGCCGCTCAGTCTCTCACCGTCTTCATCCCCTGTCGGATGATTCGCTCGATCAATTGCGGATACGCCAGACCCGCCTTGGCCGCTGACATCGCAAAATCCTCGTCCTCCGCGAGCATCGGGTTCGGGTTCGCCTCGATGAAATACACCTCGTTCGCCGCTGTCACGCGCAGGTCGATGCGCGCATAGCCGTCGATCGTCAGCAACCGGTAGATGCGCTTGCACGTCAGCTCGATGCGCGTCACGAGCGCCGGGTCGAGCCCCGCGGCGAATTGATTCTGCAAGCCCCAGCGCTTGCGGTATTCCTCGTCCCATTTCGCGCGATACGTGGCAATCTTCGGTTCGTCGGGCGGCACTTCGCGGAAGACCAGCTCGCGAATCGGGAACACGCTCAGGCGCAGGTTGCCCATCACGCTGACATAGAGCTCGCGGCCCTCGATGTATTCCTCGGCGATCACGTCGCTGTCGTACTTCTCGTGGATGAAGGCAACGCGCTCGCGGAACTGCTCGTCGGTCTCGACGAACGACGCCTGCGAAATGCCGAGCGACGCCTCCTCCTTGAGCGGCTTCACGAGGATGGGGAACTTCAGGCGCTTGGGTCGCGCGATGCGCCCGCCGCGCGGGATGGTGACGAAGTCCGGCACCCGGATGCGGTGGTAACCGAGAATTTTTTTCGAGATGCCCTTGTGTTTGCACAGCGTGAGGCCGGTCGAGCCGCAGCCGGTGAAGGGCACGCCCTGCATCTCGAGAAACGAAACGATGTTCTGGTCGAACCCGCGATTGTTTTTGAATTGGTCGGCGAGGTTGAACAGCACGTCGGGCGCGAAGCTGGCGAGTTTCTGCCGCAGCAAATCGAGGTCGTCGAAAATCGCGAGATGTTCCGCCACGCAGCCAAGCTTGCCGAGCGCCGCGAGGACGTTCCGCTCGGTTTTCCAATCCTCCGTCTTCATCTCCGCGCTCAGGTCCTGGTCGAGCGTCGTGGGCGCGACGGCGTCGAAGAGCGCGAGGATTTTGGGCTTCTTTTTCACGCTATTTTGTCCGCTTGAACTTGCCCGTGAAGAGATTGTTCATCACCAGAGTCGTGATGAAAGTCGTCACTCCGATGTCCTGCTGCGGATCGTCCCTGAGCACATGAAGCCCGAGCTGGTCGGACCGTTCGATGAGCCGCGAAAGAAGTTTGTTCACGCGAAACCTCTTCTCGTTTGTCCATTGGCACACCGTGTTCATCAACCGCCGCCGGCGCCCACGCAAGTACGTGCCGGCCTTGATTCGCTCCGGCCCGTCGGCCGCGGCGGGAAAAAGCTGCCGCAGGTCGGCGTCGTAGAAATCCGGATAGGAATCTTCATACTGCTTTCGTTTGCGTGCGTAGTACGTCTTGAGCTTGAGGTTCAGGCAGTCGTACTCGGCCACGCGATACTCCGGGGCATGAACCGGCGGCCGGCCGGCGAGCGAGCGCATCAGGGCATCGACGTATTCGAGTTTATGCAACGCCTTCCAGCCAGCGTAGCGCTTGCGCCATTCGAGACCCGGCGTGAGCCACACCGCAAAGGTCTCCGCGAAGTCTTCGTCGGGGTGGCTCTGCGCGTACCAATCGTCGAGATGCATCACGTAGCTGCGGCTGAACGGGCGCGGCCGGTAGAACTGCGGCGTCTCCTCCCGCGAGGTTTGCCCGAAGGTCTGTTGCCATTTTTTCTTCCGCGGGAGTTGGAAGGCGTAGGCATAGGCGTGCGCCGTCTCGTGCCGCATGAGTTGCATGAACGATTCCGGCGTGCCGCCCTCGACTTCGAGCATCAGCGTCCGCTCGAGCGTGCGCAGGCGGTCGTGCGCGAGAAAAAACGGCACGAAAATCGCCGGGAGGCCGACCGGCACGAACCACTCATCGCCGAGGTGGCAGGGCGGATGAAACGCGAGCCCGTGCGCCGAGAGCTCCTCATAAAGCTGGCGAATGAGCGGCTCGAGAGTTGAGCCGTCGAGATACAGGCCGAGCTTGGAGATGCGGCGCTCGAGAAGATCCTGGTCGTTAAGGGTTACCCAATCGGCCGCTTCCATCCCTCGGAGCGTATCAGTCCACGCGGGGCACTGTCACGAAATGGAAACGGAACAAGGAGGAGGGAACAAGGAGGATTGTCTCCAAGCAGAAGGTCCCGCCATTCTGGCTTGCCTTCCTCCGCGCGGGACGCTGAGCTTGGTGTCATTTGTTGGCGTGCGTCTCTCCATGGATCGAGCCCCTTTCAGTTCGCTTCGTCCTTTGTTCGGGCCTGTTGTGCTTGAACGTGGCGTGCAGGTATATGCTGCGGCCGACCTGGTCCTCGCCGGCGAACGCCCGGTGAAATCCGTCCGCGATGTCGGGCGCCGTCGCAGTTGGCCCTGGCATCCGGCAAACTCTGCTGAAGTGCACCCTTGAATATGACAAAGAAGGCGAGCCCGGTGCACGTTCATCCATGGAGTTCATTTTGATTCACGTAATCGCTGCCATCGAATTGCATCCCGGGACGCGCGATCGCTTCCTGCGCGAGTTTGCCCGACTGGAGCCCGAGGTTCACGCCGAGGTGGGTTGCATCGAATACGGCGCCGCGGTCGATCTGGTAAGCGGCGTGCCCGGGCAGGTTCCGGTTCGCCCCGATGTGGTCACCGTCGTCGAGACGTGGTCGAGCATCGAAACGCTCGCCGCTCATGGCGCCGCGCCGCACATGCAAGCCTACCGCGAACGCGTCAGAGATTTTGTCATCCGAGTGACCCTGCAAGTGCTCGCGCCCGTGAATGCGGTCCCGGCCTAGCCGGTCGAGCGGTTTCGAGAGAGAGCCCTGATTCATGCGTACGACACCGCCTCCCCGGACGCTCGGCTGGCGGATCGCCTTGCTCGCTGGTGTCCTCGGTGCGCTGCCGCCCACGCCGCGACTGCAGGCCCGCGACCTTGAATACACCTTCGCGGTGCCCGAGCCTTTTCAGGAGCTCGCCGCGCGAGGCGGAAATCCCCGGCCCGCCACCGGCCGGATGAAGCTGGCGCTGCCCGAGAATTTTGATCCGTCGCGGGTCTGGCCGTTGCTCATCGTCATCTCGACGTCTGACTTGGGACGGGACAGCACCATGGATGTGGACCTGTCTGGCATGGCCACCCGCACGGAGGGTTGGGTGGTTCTCGGGACCGACGCCACCATCCGCCCAAAGGTCGATTCCAGCGCGTGGCGCTTCGCGATGATCGCGGCGGGACTGGAAGCCCTGCGGCAGCGCTGGCCCACCGCCGTGAAATGGCCGGTGGCGCTGGCCGGACTTTCGGGCGGCGCCAATCGTTGCGCTTACCTGGCCCCGGTACTCGCCAAGACCGGCGGAGTCCGACTCGTCGGGGTCTTTCTCACGGGAATCAATGAGGACACGCTCTCCCCGGCTGTGCACCTTCAGCGTCCGCCAGATTCGTTTTTCGACGTGCCCATCTATCTTTCGAGCGGATGGACCGACAGGACCGCCACGCCCAATCATCACGCGCAAGTCGAAAGCTCGATGCTGAAGACCGGCTTTCGACGCGTGCGGCTGGAGCAATTCAACGCCGACCATGTGATTAAGCTAAGCCAGCTTCGTGAGGCGTTGCGTTGGTTCCGCCGGGTCGGACAGTTTTGATATCCGGGCCTTGGTCGCGAACGCCGGTTGCGGCTTGCGAGCGTGGCCCCGTCCAGCCCAGTCTTGCGGCGTGCCGACCGCGCCGCGTTCCGTCCTCATTGTCAGCCGCACGTTTCCGCCCGATCCGGCGGCGGTCGGTCAGCTGGTGGCGGAGCTGGCGCGCGAACTCGCCGCGCGCGGCTGGCGGGTGGGGGTGGCCACGACGAGCCCAGCCGGCGGGCGCGACGAATCGATCCCGGGGGTCGAGGTGAGCCGCGTACCGGGTTCGTTTGCCTTCACGCGCGAGAGCACCAGAAAGCGCGCGCTGAGTTATCTGGGAATTTATCCCGCGCTGCTGCGCGCGGCCGGGCGGCTCCCCGGCCGATGGGATCTTGTGGTGACGACGAGCGATCCGCCGCTGCAGGTGTTACTCGGTCCGCTGCTCCGCGCCACGAAGGGCGGACGGCTGATCCAATGGTCGCAGGATCTTTATCCAGAATTGGCGGAGGAGCTCGAGGTGCTGGCACGCGGCGGGCCCGCCGCGCGCGTGCTGCGCCGCCTCTCGACCTGGGGTTTGGAACAATGCGATCTCGTCGTCGTGCCCGGCCGCTGCATGGCGGATCGAATGCGCGAACGCGGCTTGCCCGCGGAACGAATCCGCGTGGTGCCGAACTGGTCGGACCCGTCGCGCGTGCAACCGATTGATCGCGCTTCAAATCCGTTCCGCCGCCAGCACGGTCTGGCGGACGATGCGTTCGTGGTGATGTACTCGGGGAATTTTGGTCTCGCGCACAGCTTTGATGAAATGCTCGACGCAGCGGACCGGCTGCGCACCGATCGACCGGAGATCGTGTTTCTCTTGGTGGGCGATGGCCCGCGTCTGGAGGACGTTCGCGCGGAAGCCGCTCGGCGCGGACTTTCGAACCTGCGATTCCTCCCGCTGCAACCCCGCGAGCGGCTGGCCGAAAGCCTGAGCGCCGCGGATCTCCATCTCGTCACGATGCCCGATCGCTTGAGCGGGCTCGCGGTGCCGAGTAAGTTCTACGGCGTGCTGGCGGCCGGTCGTCCCTGTGTGTTCGTTGGTCCGCCGGCATCCGAGGTGGCGCTCGTCGTGGGCGAAAGCGGCGTCGGCGTCGTGACCGCCGCGGGCGACGCGGACGCGTTGACGAATGCCATCGTGGAGTTCGCCTCGGATTCAGCGCGGTGGGTGAAGGCGGGCGCGATCGCGCGCACGTTGTCGGCGGAGTATTCCGTGGCGGCCAGTGCCGATAAATTTTTGGCGACGTGGGGCATCGAGCCCCGAGTTCCGGGAGAACCCGATTGACTCCGCGGGATCGTCTCCTAGTGTCGCGCATGGAGCGCGTCAGGGTTGTCAGGGTTTCGTGCCCGATGTTATGAGCAGTGCCACCCGGTTAAAGGAGGAGCCCGCGCCTGCCGAGGCGGCGACGGCCGCGCCCCGGGCCAGCGCGACGCTGGGCGACAAGTTTGCGACGCGGCGTTGGTTTTCCGCGACGGGTTTGCTCGCACTCGATGTCGCTGTTTTCTACGGCGCGCACCGGGTGCTCGTGTGGGCCAACCTGAACGATTACCTGGTGGACGCGCAGTTCACCCTTTTCTGGCTGCCGCTCGCGCTGCTCGTCCCGGTGCTTTACATCATTGGCGGCTACGACGTGCGGCGGCAGATGAAGAGCTTCGGTTACACCAGCGAGCATCTCATCGCCGTGGTGGTGGCGACATCGCTGGCGGCGCTCGCGATTTACTCCATCGCCGCTTACAACACGCTCGTGAAGCCAAGCCGCGCGGTGCTGCTCGGTGAATTCGGATTGTTTCTGCCGATTTCCCTCGCGTATCGGTGGCGGATTGCGCCTTGGGTGGCGGCGCGAGCCGCGCGGAAGAGCTTCCTCGTGCTCGGCGCGGGTGCGGCCGCGACGGCTTTTTACGAGGCGTACCTGAAGAAACCGAACCGGCAGCAGCTCGTGTTTGTCGACCCGCATGAACGCCGGGTCGGCGAAGCGTTGGCGGGGGCGGGCTCACCCACGATTGAGGGTGGGGCCATCGAGAAACTGCAGACCCTGGGCGACGCGTACGACGGAGTGATCGTGGCCGAGGAGGCGGAGAAGCTGGGACCCGAGGTACGGGACACGCTGGTGCGGATGCACTTTCTCGATGTGCCCGTTTATACGCTCGAAACGTTTTATGAAACGCACTGGCGAATGATTCCGGTCTTCGCGCTCAATTCGCTCTGGCCGCTGCAGATGGGGTTTCAATTCACGCGCGATTACCCCTACCTCCACCTCAAGCGCCTTTGTGATCTTGCGATCTCCAGCATTGGCCTCGTGCTGCTGTTGCCGCTGATCCTCATTGTGGCGATCCTCGTGCTGTGGCGAACGGGGCGCCCGGTGATCTTTCGACAGTCCCGCATCGGGCGCGATCGCGTGCCGTTTACGGTGTTCAAATTTCGCACGATGCATGCGCACGCTGAGCCGGGTTCGCCCTACACCCTCGAGCGCGACGCCCGCATCACGGGACTCGGGCGGTGGTTGCGCCGCTTCCGGCTCGATGAGCTGCCACAGTTGTGGAATGTGTTTCGCGGTGACATGAGCCTGATCGGCCCGCGCGCCGAGTCGGCTGATTGCGTGGCGGAGTACGAGGCGCGGGTGGCCTCGTATCATCTCCGGCACCTGGTGAAGCCGGGCATCACGGGCTGGGCGCAGGTGAGTTATCCTTACGGGGCGGGCTACGACGATGCGGTGGAGAAGTTGAAGTACGACCTTTATTACATCCGGCACCATTCGTTTCTGCTCGACGCGATGATTGTGCTGAAGACGCTTTACGTTCTCCTTTCCGCGCGGGGCCGCTAGAACCGACGGCATGGTTGCACGCGCCCTGATCGAGCTGTCGCGCTGGGCGCTGCTCGCCCTGCTCGTCTTCGCGCCGTGGGCGTTCGGGAGCACGCGTCTGTGGGCGATCGACTGGCTCAACGTCGGACTCGCGGCCGCGCTCGCCGTCCGCCTCCTGGCGATCCCGTTCGGCGGGATGGGGGGGCTGCGGGATCTTCCCCGCCTGCTGCTGTCCGTGGTCGGGGCGATCCTTGCGTTGGGCTGGTGGATGACCTTGAATGCGCGGGCGGTTTACGACCCGGATGTTTCGATCTTTGCGCCGCTGCCCGGGCTGGCGGGGTTCGCACCGGGCGCGGTGGATTCGGCGCTGGCGCTCGCCGCCATGATCCGACTTTCGCTCGTGCTTGGCGCGCTGCTCCTCACCTGCGAGATGGGGGCCGAGTCCGAGTGGCGCCTGCGATTGTGGACGACGATCGCGCTGACCGGCGCGTCGATCGCGGCGCTCGGCGTCGTGCAGCGAGCGGCAGCGGCGCCGACAATTTTCTGGGAGGCCCCGTCGGTTCGCGGTCCCGATTCGTACAGCAAGAGTTTTTTCGCGACGTACTATTACCACGCGAACGCGGGGGCGTTTCTTAATCTCTGCCTGCCCGCGGCGGGCGCGGCGTTGCTGCGTGCGTTCTCGCGGCGAACGCCGCCGCTGTTGCTCGCGATGTGGATTGCATCGGGCGCGGGGTTCGCGCTCGCGTCGGTGATGAACACGTCCCGCGCCGGACAGATTATCGCCGGTGCCCTGGCCGTCGGCCTGATCCTCTGGCCTGCGCGCGGATTGCTCGCGTTCACGTGGATGCGGCAGCGTCGCACCCTCGCCTGGGGCTTGGGCACGGTGACGCTCGTGCTCCTGATGGTGATTCTGGCAATCGGCCTGCAGGTCCAGATCGGACGTTGGCAGGAAACGGTGCGGCAGCTCGGCACCGGCAGTCTACTTGGCACGCGGCTCCTGGCGCAGTCGGCCGGCGTGAGCGCGGTGCCCGATGCCGGCGTCTTTGGTTTCGGTCCCGGTTGTTTCCAGGCCATCTTTCCGTACTACACCGATTTCCTGGGGGATCGAATCGACGGCATCTGGCGGTACCTCCACGCCGATTACGTGCAGACGCTGCTCGAATGGGGAATACTCGGCACAGCGCTTTGGTCGATCATTTTTTTTGGTGGCTTTGCGCGCGGCGTGAAGCACTACCGGACGCCGGAGGCCGGGGGCGCTTCGCAGCACGACCTGCTGCTGCCCGCGGTGCTGCTTGCGCTGGCCGGCGTCGCCGTGCACGCGCTGGTCGATTTCCCCCTCCAGATCGCTTCCATCCAACTTTACGTCGCCGTGTACCTGGGGCTTTGCTGGGGCTGGATCGCGACGAAGACGAGCGGCCGGCGTCGTCGGCACCGGGCCATCGTGTGACATGAATCTCCAGATTCGGATCCTGCTCACGGTCGCGGACATTTCGCCGGTTTCCGGCGGCCCGGCGCGGAGCGTGCCGGGGCTCGCTCGCGGGCTCGTGAGCTCCGGGGCGCATGCGGAGATAGTCACTACAGCCCCGAGCAATCACACCGTCGCACCGACTGGTGTCCCGACCTCCTTCGTGCGTGTTCCGTGTTCCATTCGGCGTGATTTGCGCGAAGCCGGGCAATTCCTTCCGGATTCACACGTTTCTGCCTTGGTAGCGGCGTGGCGCGATCTGAGTGTTATGAGGCCGTGGCGCGCGGCAATCCGAAGTCGATTAAAGGAGGGTGCAATGGACATTGTCCATGACGCGGGTCTGTGGCTACCCGTGAATCACGTTACCGCCTCGTCGGCGTGCGGGTGTCGTGTGCCGCGGGTTGTGAGTCCGCGTGGCATGCTGGAGCCATGGGCTCGCGGTCATCGCGCGACGAAAAAGAATCTTGCGTGGCGTCTATATCAACGCCGCGATCTCGAGCAAGCGGCGCTGCTGCATGCCACGTCGGGCCAGGAGGCCGAGGGATTGCGACGCGCGGGTCTGCGCAATCCAATAGCGATTGTCGCCAATGGAATTGATTTGCCCAACCTTGTAGGGCCACGACCCCCGTGTTCGCCTCGCCAGGCCCTCTTTCTCTCGCGCATCCACCCAAAGAAGGGGCTGCTCGACCTGGTGCGAGCTTGGGCGACCGTGCGTCCAATTGGTTGGAAAATGACGGTGGTCGGGCCGGATGAGGTAGGCCACCTCGCAGAAGTTCAAGACGCGGTGCGTGAGGCGGGCGTGGAAGCAGACTTTGAATTTCTTGGTGCGATTGCGGATGGTGCAAAGTGGCCGATCTATTACCACTCAGACTTGTTCGTGCTGCCGACCTATTCTGAAAACTTTGGATTGGTCATCGGCGAAGCGCTTGCCAGCGGCCTGCCCGTGATTACGACTCGCGAGACGCCGTGGCCGGAAATTGAAAATGAACGGCTCGGTTGGTGGATCCCGACCGGCAAGGAGGCGCTCGCGGTCGCGTTGCGCGAAGCGACGTCACTTCCACCTGAGGCGTTGTCTGCCATGGGTGCGAGGGGTCCTAGTTTAATCGCAAAACGCTACGCCTGGTCCACCGCGGCCGAACGAATGCTCGCGGCCTACGGCTGGCTGTTGGGCCGGCAAGACCGGCCGACCTGGATCGAGGTCGATTGACCAGCCCACCGCTTCGGCTCATGGTCGCTTTGCCGCATGGATAAGATTCCGGTCTCTGTTCTCGTTCCCGTGAAAAACGAGATCGCCAATATCCGCGATTGCCTGCGCACTCTTGCCTTTGCGGACGAAATTGTGGTGGTCGACTCCGCGAGTACCGATGGAACGGTGGTCGTAGCGGAAGAAATGGGCGCGCGGGTTGTGCAATTCCGCTGGGATGGAAAATTTCCCCGCAAGAAAAACTGGGCGCTCGAGCGCGTCCCGTGGCGGCACGAGTGGGTGCTCATCGTCGACGCGGACGAGCGCATCCCGCCGGCGCTGGCACGGGAGATCGGCGAGGCCATTCAGCGACCGGGCCTGGATGGATTTTTTCTCAACCGCCGGTTTTGGTTCCTGGGCGGCTGGATCGGACACTGCGGATATTTTCCGAGCTGGAATCTGCGTTTGTTCCGGCATCGGCTGGGTCGTTACGAAAAAGTGGAGATGCCGGCGGGCGATCATTCGGCCGGGGACAACGAAGTGCACGAGCATGTGCTGCTCGACGGACGCAGTGATTACCTGCGCGCGCCGATGGATCACTACGCGTTCCCGACGTACGCCATCTGGATCGAGAAACACAACCGCTACAGCGACTGGGAGGCGACCGTCGCGCACGACTTGCACGAGGACCGCGGGGTCGATACGCTGGCGGACGCGCCGCTTGGTTCGCCGCTCGCGCGCAAACGCTGGCTCAAGCGCATCGCGCGGGGGCTGCCGGGGCGGCCCTGGCTGCGCTTCCTGTATCACTACGTCCTGAAGCAGGGTTTCCGCGATGGCTGGCGCGGCTGGGTGCTGTGTCGTTCGCTCGCGTGGTACGAGTGGGTGGGACAGGTGAAGACGAGGGAGCGCAAACTGCATCCCGGGGGCTGACGGAGATGGGTTTACAGCAGTCGCAAAGCCGTTGACCTCCGAAGTTTTACGTTGACTCAGGTCGGAAAACTTGGGAAGCAGACAAGTCCGATCTCTCCGGTTTTACCCATGAAGCGTCTCTTTGTACTCGCCGCGCTCCTCGCCGCATGCACCTCATCCGTGTGCGCGCAGAGTCTGTTTACGTACGATTTTCCGGGCAATCCCGGCAGCGGGATGGTGACCGCCCAGCAGGATTTCATCAACAACGTCCAAGCGGCTCCACTCTTTTCAGATTTCACGCGCGTGGGTCCGCTCACGGCGGCTCCCGGAACCTCTTTTCAGACCACCGGCTTCCCCAGCGCGGTCGTTCCCGATCTCTCGCAATATCTTTCGTTCACGGTCAGTGGAGCCTTGGGCAACAACATCACGCTCACGCAACTCGTGTTTGATCTGGGACGCGATGTGGTGGGACCGCAGGGTCTGATCGTCAGTCTTTTCGTGAATGGCAGCCTCGTGGCATTTCAACCCTTCTCCGTCGGGCTGGGCCCGGCGAGCACGACGTGGAATTTCGCGGACGTCCTGCTCCAGGGCAGCAATTTCGGCGCGAACGCCGAGTTTCGGTTTTACGGCTATGCGTCGAATGGCGGGGTGATGGGCCTCGGCAACGTTTCGACCGAAGGCATCATTATCACGGGCGTGCCGGAGCCAGCCACGGTCTTCGGCGGGATTCTGGCCAGTGCACTCACTGCGCTGTGGTTGGCACGCAAGTTGGCCGACCGGCGCGAGCCGCAGCCCGTGCCCGCGTAACGGACTTCATTTGATCGCGGCGTCGAGGAGCAGACGCTCCTCTTTTTTCAGGCGCGCGCGGGGAACCTTGTCCGCCTCGGCGCGCGCTTCGAGATCAAAGCCATTGGCCCGGAGCACTGCCGCCAGGACCACGCGCGTGCTGGGCTGCGCGACCCCTTCGGGAATGATGATGCCGCGAAACACGTCGAGCGCCGCGGTGTTTTGCCCGAGGCGCAGGCGCGCCAGCGCGAGCGCCGTGCGATGCGGAAGGCTCGTGGGTTGCTCCCGGAAAAGTCGCTCGGCCGTCGCGGCCGCTTCCCCGACAGACTCATCCCTCAGCGCGGAGAAATACGCATCGTCATTTTGCAGACCGCGATCCTCAGGCCAGATGCGAATCATCGCGCGAAGCTGCGCGAGCGTTTTCGGCGTGTCACCCGAGTCATTCAGAAATTTCAGGAGCGCTTCCTGGGCCGGACGCAGGTTCGGGGCGGTCGCCACGGCGTCGCGATAGGCCGCCTCGGCCGCCGCAGGCGCGCCGGTCCCGTCCGCGAATCTTGCAATCATCGCCAGTCGGTCGGCATTTCCCGCGGCGGCCTGCCGCGCGCGCCGCCAGCGATTTTCGCCCGCCTGCGTGTCGCCGAGCTTCGCCAGGGCGCGCGCGAGATAGATCTCCTCGAGGATGGGTTCGAGCGGGAAGCGTTTGCTGTCGATCGCCGACTTCACCTCCGCCCAGCGGCCCAGCGCGCCGAGTGCATCCAGCCGGCTGACGAATAGTTCCGCGCTCTCAAGGGAGCGATCGAACGACACGAGCTCCAGGACGCGGGCGGGCTCTCGCTGCTCGATCAACCACGAAACCAGCCGCGCCAGCGTGTCGCGATCGGCCGTGCCGCCGAAGCGTGCGATCGCGCGGCCAATGATTTCGTCGTGCGCGCCGGGGTCGATGCGCATTTCCAGCTCGAGCGCGAGGAGCTGATGGATCGGGCGCGAGGACGGATGACGATTGAGGCGGGCCACGAGATCGGAAACGGAGGGGGCCTCCGGATCCACGTTGCCGGCGATCCGGCGACGCGCGTGCCAGATCAGCGCCTCGAGAGCCTCTGGCGAGTCGCTTTCCGAAAGCATTGTCATCTGGGCCGCGGCTTCGCGCCGGCCCGCGGGATCGGGCAAGTTCGACGCCAGCAGGCTCGCGATGAATCGCTCACGCGACGTCGCGCGGTTGCCCGCGCCCATCACACGGCGCGAGTAATCGAGGGCCTTGCTGGTCTCCGCCCGTGTCGCCGCCAGCTCGGCGGTCAGCAGCCAGTCGGTGGGCGAATCGGCGCCGCCCGGCAGGGCCGCGAGCGCGGCGAGCTGGGTTTCGGCGACATTCAACTGTCCGACCGCCAGCGCGCACGAAACGTAGTCGCGCCGATCCGCGCGCGTGAGCGGACCGAGTTTTGCGAGCTCTTCCCAAAATTGCGCCGCCTCGCCGGGGCGCGCGATCCGCGTGAGCAGGCGCGCCGAGACGCGGACGGCCTCAGGCTCATTCGGGCGCAGGAGATAAGCGTCCTGCACCCGTCGGCTGGCTTCGCTCCATTTTTCCTGATCGATGAGTGTGTTCGCCTCGCGCGCGAGACGCCGGGCCTGCCAGGCCCGAACGGCGCGATAGGCCGGCTTGCCGCCGAAAAACATCGCGAGGGCAACCGCGATCACCGCGGGCAGGTATTTGCGGAGCACACGACGACGTCTTCGCGCCATGAATTCCTCATACGTCAGGTCCGTGCGCGGCCGGGCCACGGGCGCGCCCGGGCTCAGGGGTGGGCCGGGCGGTTCATCCTGCATGCGGTTGCGATGTCACCGCGGCGCCCACGGCGCAAGGGATTTCCTCGCGCGAAGCCGGCGGAGGGAATGACGCTACTCGGGTGCGCCGGGCGCGGGGCGGCCGGGGACGCGATCGGGCCTCACCGGTTCCAACCGGAAGACCGTCTCGCCCTCCTTCATCAAATCGAATTTGTCGCGCGCGTAGATGCCGAGGTATTCGGGATTATTCTGCAACCAGGAAACCTGCCGCGTCTGCCGCGCGACCTCGATGCGCCGGACCTCAACCTGCCGCCGGAGCGCCTCGACCTGCGCCTGCGCCTCGCGCTGGCGGCGCAGCTCCGGCAGGATGTATGCGACCGCCGCTGCAACGATGCCCACGACGATCAAAAATGCGATGACGCGGTTGAACGCGGTCAGCAACCGGACGCGACGCTCATGGCGCTCAAGGAGCAACTCCTGCTCCTCGTCGAAGGTCGTCTCGGAATCAAAACGCCGGGCCATCAGCGCATCTTACCACCGTAAATGGCTTCTTTGCCAATTTCTTCTTCAATCCGCAGGAGCTGGTTGTACTTCGCGACGCGGTCCGATCGGCACAACGAGCCCGTCTTGATCTGACCCGCGTTTGTCGCGACGGACAAATCGGCGATCGTCGCGTCCTCGGTTTCGCCGCTGCGATGGCTGATCACGGCAGTGTAGCGATGATCGTTCGCGAGTTCGATGGCGTCGAGCGTTTCGGTCAGCGTGCCAATCTGGTTCACCTTCACGAGAATCGAATTCGCGACGCCGAGATCGATGCCCTTGCGCAGAAACTCCACGTTTGTGACAAAGAGGTCGTCCCCGACGAGCTGCACGCGGTCGCCGAGCGCCTCGGTCATTAGTTTCCAGCCGTCCCAATCCTCCTCCGCGAAACCGTCCTCAATGGAGATAATCGGATACTTCGCAATGAGCTGCTTGTAATAGGCCACCATCTCCTTGGCGGTGCGTTTTGAACCATCGGATTTCTTGAATACGTATGTCTTGGATTTGGGGTCGTAGAATTCGGACGCCGCGGGGTCGAGCGCAAGGAAGACTTCCTTGCCGAGCTTGTAGCCGGCCGACTCGACCGCGGCGCAGATCGTGTCGAGCGCATCAGTCACCCCCTTGAAGGTCGGCGCGAAGCCGCCCTCGTCGCCGACTGACGTGGACAAACCGCGCTTGTGGAGGATGGATTTTAGCGCGTGGAACACCTCCGAGCCGCAGCGCAGCGCCTCCGCAAAGGACGAAACGCCCTTTGGCATGATCATGAATTCCTGGAAGTCGATCGGGGCATCCGAGTGGGCGCCGCCGTTGACGATGTTCATCATCGGCACTGGCAGCACCTTCGCGTTCGGTCCGCCGAGGTAGCGGTAGAGGGGCAGGCCCACCGCGGCCGCCGCGGCCTTGGCGGTCGCGAGCGAGACGGCGAGCATCGCGTTGGCGCCGAGCTTGGATTTGGTTTTCGTGCCGTCCAGCTCCAGCATCACCCGATCGATCGAAACCTGGTGCGTCGCGTCGCGCCCGACGAGCGCCGGGGCGATGATCTTGCGGACATTCCGCACCGCGTTCTGCACGCCCTTGCCGGCGTAGCGGCCTTTCGCGCCGTCGCGCAATTCGAGCGCTTCATGCACCCCGGTGCTCGCGCCGGAGGGCACAGCAGCGCGGCCGAGATGGCCGGAGGCGACGCGAACGTCAGCCTCGACGGTGGGATTGCCGCGCGAATCGAGAATCTCGCGCGCGGTGACAGAAACGATGTTGGTGGACATGGCGGAGAGCGAAGGAACTCCCGTCACCATGCGAAAGTCACGTCTGCGCCGCAAGCACGGGATTGGCGTAGGCGGAAATTTCGATGATTTCCTGCGGGCCGGTGTTGAGAGCGACGACGTCGCCGACCTTGCGTCCCATCAGCGCCTGGGCGGAGGGCGCCAGGTAGGACATGACGCCGGCCTCGGGTTTCGCATCCCACGCGCCGAGGACCGTCAGTGACTCCACGTCACCGGCGGCGGAGCGAAGCTTTACGACGGTGCCGATGGAAACCTGCGAAACGTCGACGCTTTCAAAATTGGTGCCGCGGCAGTTGGCCAGTTGCGTTTCCAGCGACGCTTTCTGGCCCTGCAGGACCGCCTGTTGCTGTTTCGCCGATTTGAATTCGAAATTCTCCCGCAAGTCGCCGTACGATCGCGCGATCGAGATGTCCTTCACGTTCTGCGGAATTTTCACCTTCACCAGCTCGTCGTATTCGATCTTGCGTTGTTCCAAGCTCGCCCAG
This sequence comes from Verrucomicrobiota bacterium, assembly GCA_025353105.1. Lineage (GTDB taxonomy): Bacteria > Verrucomicrobiota > Verrucomicrobiia > Chthoniobacterales > SZAS-18 > SZAS-18. The sequence continues at coordinate 51,059 of JANXRG010000033.1, read as the reverse complement.
GAAACGATCAGCGGCTGCTCTTCCCTCTTCTGCTCCGTGCCGTCGAGCAGCGAGGCGAGGGATGGATGCACCTTGATGACGCGGGCCATCAACGATTTTCGCGACAGTTCGTCGAACCCGTGCGAGACCAGCAACTGGCGGGCAACGCCGCGCACGCGCTCGGTCCCGACCCCCGACACGAGATCGGGAATCAGCTCGCGGTCGTTCATCAGGAGCTCGCGCAGCTTGGTCCCGCGGCGGATGTCGCTGATGGTGTCGCGCTCGAGCGCCGACAGGATGGTGCCGAGCAATTCCGGCGAGAGAAAATCCCGCGCCGGCTCCGTGGCGCGCTCGCTGGCCAGCCAGTGCAGCATCTCACAGGTGACCGTGTAGCTGCGGATGGCCAGGTCGAACGCGGCCTTCAGCGCATCGGGCCGGCCGAGATCGACCATCGCACGGCAGATTTCCGAGGCGAGCCGGGGGCCGACGGCCTTCGGGAGGATGGCGCCGGCCTGGGTGGCCCAGTCGTCACCAAACGCCTCGGGGAAACGACGCAGCACCTGGCGCAGACGGGAGGCATTCTGGTTGCCGAGCAGTCCGCTGAGGCGGTTTTGTTGGGCGCGCAGGAAAATGGACAGGCCCGGCTGCGGGGGCGCGACCTTTACCGACGCGGCGACCTCCTCGGCGAGGGCGAGCAATTCAAGCGCGGCGGCGGAATCAAGCCGCTGCGCTTTGGCGGCGGACGACGCGGCGCCGGCCACGAGCGGAGACAGGCGGTCGGCGGTATCGCGGAATTCTTCGAGGTTCTTCAGCACGTCATCGAGCACGGCGATTTGCTCCTTTGACTTCCTCGCTTGGTGCCAGCGGGCAAGCAGGGCCTCGCCGCGCGACAACGATTCGGCGCGGTATTGCAGCGGCTCGATCTTCTTGGCGGGGATCGCGAAGTGGCCGTCGTTCTTGAGCACTCTCTTCGTGGCGTTCCACCATTTCGTGAAGGCGGCTTCGTCGCGCGTGATCTCGGGCGAAAGAAGTTGCTGGATCTGGCCGAGCGTGGCCTTGCCGCCGAGGCTCTCGAGAATCAATTTTACGAGCGAGCGTGGATCCGCCGCCGCCATTTTCTTCAGCCCGTCGAGATCGGTCATCTTGCGCGCGAGAATATGTTCCGCCGGCAGCGGCGAGAGGGTTTCCGCGGCAAACGGAAACTGCATCAGGTGACCCTTTTTCGTGACGAAATCGATCGTGACCTGTTCGAGCGTCGTGTCCCACACGGAGATCTTTCCGAAGCCCCAGGACTTGTGCTGAACGAAGACCCCGGGCTCGAGCGCGGAGAGTTTTTCGCCGGCGTCGTTCCGCAGTTTTCCGGCTTCGACAAGCTTCTTGATTTCAGGATGCATAGCCATATTTGGCCGCCATCACCTTGATCCGGCGGGGGCGGAAGCTACCGAATCGGTGCCGATCGGCAACGGAAATGTGAAACCAGCAGACGGGCTGGTGGCGAGCCCCAGCGGTCTCAACTTCCCTCTGGGAGCGCCATTCACCGCACACGCCCGAGGCTAAGCCGCAGCGAATGCGGTTGTGGCCCCGGTGGGACGGGCTTATGTCTGCGAACATGGCGTTCCCGTCCTCCCCGGAGGTGCTCGAGACCATCCCGGTCGTCCTCTCGTTGATCTTGATCGAGGGGCTGCTCTCCGTGGATAATTCGCTGGCGATTGCGGCGATGGCGAGCCGTCTGCCGGAGCGGCTGCGACCCCGAGCGCTAAATTGGGGGATGGCCGGCGCGTACGGGTTCCGCTGCGTTTGTCTGCTGTTCGCTTCGGTCATCCTCGAGAACGACTGGTTGAAGCTGCTGGGCGCAGCCTACCTCGTTTATTTGATGTGCAAGGAACTGACGGCCGAGGAGGATGCGGTGATGGAGGCTGCGGTGACCGCAGTCGCGGGCGTGCCCACGCCGGTTCCACCCCACGTGGAGCGGACTTTTTTCTCGGTGGTGACCGGCATTCTGTTTCTCGACGCGAGCCTGAGCGTGGACAACGTGGTCGCGGCGGTGGCGATGACGCCGAAGCTTTGGGCCGTGTATGTCGGCGTCGGTATCGGCATCCTCGCCCTGCGCTTTATGGCCGGTTATTGCATCAAGCTCATTGAGCGGTTCCCGATTCTCGAGGACACGGCGTTCCTGCTCGTGGGATTCGTGGGAGTGATCCTGCTCGCGGAAATGCAATTCTCGATGCATCTCGGCCCGATGGGTAAATTCATCGGCGTCGTTTCGATCATCGTCGCTTCCCTTGCCTATGGTCGGCTGCCCGCGGTTCGCGCGGGGCTCCGGCCGTTCGTCCGTGTCGCGCATCACCTGATGCGATGGATCGCCCGATCGGTCGAAGCGCTTTTCTGGCCCGTGACCAAGGCCATCGATTTGATTGCCACGGTGTTTCGATCAAAATCTGCGTTCCGATGACGCCGGCGCCGACTGCCGGCCCGCCGCCGCCAATTCCCGACCTCAACTTTTCGGCGGAGCTGCGTCTGTTGCTTGAGCGGGCCGACGGGAAGGCGATGACGATGGAGCAAATCGAGGAGTCGCTGCCGGAGAGCACCACCTACGGGATGCTCATGCTGTTTTTCTCAATTCCGTTCAGCCTGCCGGTGTCGATTCCCGGCATCTCGACGCCGTTCGGTCTCGCGATCATGGCCATCGGCGTCTGTTTGTTGGCGGGCGTGCATCCGCGCCTGCCGCGCCGCGCAAAGCGTGTGACGATCGAGTATGAACGGCTCAAACGAATCGTGGCGAAGGGCACATGGTTTGCAGTCAAGCTTGAGCGCCTTCTGAAGCGCGGCCGCCTGGGCATTCTCATTGAGTCAAGGTTCGCGAAGCGGTTCGTCGGCGCGATGATCGTCTCGAGCGGATTCTTTCTTGGTCTGCCTTTTCCGGTTCCGTTCACGAACACGATCCCGGCGTATTCGCTCATTTTTCTGGCGATCGGATGGATGGAGGGGGACGGAATGTTGATTCTGCTCGGGTACATTATCGGCGTTGCCGCCTGGGCTTATCTCATCGTCCTGTGGCTCACCGGCAACGCGGTGTTCACGAGCCTTTGGACGAGGATGTTCGGTTGAACACCGAGTTTTCCCTCGCCACCCCCGCCGGCCCGCCGCAATCTCGCCGTCGCGCGGGGACCGGTACGGATGACTTGATTTTGCCCGGCCCGTGAGTCACTCCCTCGGCGCGTCACGCACCGCTCCCACCTTTCCTGCGCTTCCCTCCCTTGAGCACGATTGTCCCCACGCCCGGCACGCGTCATCGCGTGCGAATCACGGACGTGGCGTTCGGGGGTGACGGCATCGCCCGCCTGGAAGACGGTCGCGTGCTCTTCACGCCGTTTGTCGCGTTGGGCGAGGAGGTGGAGGTCGAAATTGCCTCGGTGAAAAAGAACTTCGCGTTGGGACGCCTGGTTTCGGTGCTCACGGCGTCGGCCGATCGCGTGGAACCGCGCTGCCGCTACTTTGGCGACTGCGGGGGCTGCCGGTATCAGCATTTGCGGTACGAAGCGCAATTAACCCTAAAAGAAACCCAGCTCGCCGCCACACTGCGGCGCATCGGGCAGGCGGAGCTGGGCGAGGTGCCGGTGAAGCCCATCATCGCGTCCCCCCAGCCGTTCGAATATCGCAATCGCATCACGGTGCATCTCAAAGATGGCGCCGTCGGGTTCCACGCGGCCGGCGGCCACCGGCTCGTCGAGATCAACCGTTGTGAGATCGCTGCCCCCGCCGTCAATGCCCTCCTGTTCGAGCTGGCCACGACGCGCCGGCGGCGGCGGGAGGACGGCCATCGCACCCTGCGCGCGGATCGCACCCACCGTTTTTTTCATCAGGCAAATGACACCGCGGCCGCGCTCATGCTCGAGCACGTCTCGATGCTGGCCGGCGCGGCCGGCGGTGCCCTGGTCGACGCGTACTGCGGCGCGGGCTGGTTCATCAAGGCGTTGCGTGCACGATTCACGCAGTGCATCGGCATCGAGTGGGACACATACGCGATCGAACATGCGCGGAACGGCGCCGAGGCGAACGAGCGTTACCTCGAGGGCGACGTCGCGCTGCTGCTGCCGCAGGCGCTGGCGGCGACGGGCAGCGCGGAGACGACCGTAATTTTGGATCCGCCCGCCGAGGGTCTGGCGCATGCCGTGACCGACGCGGTGGTCGATGCGCGGCCCTCGCGCGTGATTTACGTGTCGTGCCACCCTGCGACGCTGGCGCGCGATCTCGCGCGGTTGAAAACAGGCGGCTATCGGATCGATTCGGTCACGCCGATCGATATGTTTCCGCAGACCGCGGAGATTGAGGCGGTGGCGCTCCTGACGCGGTAGGGGGTTCGGGGCGGCCGGGTCACGCGCACCGCTCGATCGCGAGCGGTTTCTCGATCAGGGTGCGTCGCACGAGCGACCGGACAACAAAAATGTCGCGGAGCATTTTCAAGCCGTCGCGCAGTGGGCGTAACGTCGAGGCGGGCTCATCGCACCAATCCACCGGCAGGTCTTCAACGGTGAAACCAAGACGCTTGGCGAGGAGAAGAATCTCGAGATCGAAGCTGAAGCCGTCGAGGTGCTGGCGCGAAAACACCTCGCGTCCGGCGCGTTGGCGAAAGGCCTTGAAACCGCATTGCGTGTCCGCGCAGCCGGGCAGGATGAGGGCCTGCACGAAGAGATTGAACGCGTCGCTCAGCTTGCGCCGCATCAGGCCTTGCGGCACGCCGATGACGCTCCGCGGATGTCGTCGATTGCCAATCAACACGTCGGTGCCCGAATGGGACGCGAAGTGTGCGACGAATTGCGCGATGGAGGCGAGCGGCGTGCTGAGGTCGGCGTCCATGAAGAATGCGATGTCGCCGGTGGTGAGGAGCATGCCGGTGCGCACCGCGTGGCCCTTGCCGCGCTTCACCGGGTTCGCGATGACCTGGACCTCCGGTCGCGTGGCGACCGCCGCGCGGCAGCGCTCGACGGTGTCGTCCTCGCTTTTCTCCACGACAACGATCACCTCGAAACCGCCGGCGAGCGCGAGCTGGTCGAGGCAGGCCAGAAGTTTGGGGAGATTTCCCGGCAGCCGATGGGCTTCGTTATAGGCCGGGATGACGATTGAAAGCTCCATGAGGTCGGGACGCCGAAACCTATTGGCGGAACAAGAAGACTGTCCATGCTAATCTCCGCGCTCCCTCCATGCCTGCGTTCCTCCGCCGAAATTCGCTCGCGCTGGCCGTGCTCGCCCTCGCTGCCGTGTTGCGCGTGTGGTCGCTCGACCTGCGGCCGCCGCATTTTGACGAGGGCGTGAACGGCTGGTTCGCCGACCAGATTCAGCGCAACGGCTCGTTTCGCTACGACCCGACGAACTACCATGGCCCGCTGCATTTTTACGCGTTGTTCCTGAGCAAGTGCCTGTTTGGCCGGAATCTGTGGGCGCTGCGTGGCCCGGTGGTGCTGGCCGGCCTGGCGACCGTGGCGCTGCTGCTCTTTCCGCTGCGGCGGTTCTTTCCGGCGCGGATGTGCGTGATCGCTGGGCTGGCGATGGCGGTGTCGCCCGCGTTCGTCTACTACCACCGCGACGCGATTCATGAGACGTGGCTGGTGCTGTTTCTGGTGATGGCGTTTCTAGGCTGGGTGGGGCTGTGGCAGCGGCGCGCGCGAGCGGATTTATGGATGGCTGCGGCGGGAGTGACCGGAATGGTCCTGACGAAAGAGACCTACGCGCTTCACTTGGGCTGCGCGCTGCTGGCGTGGCCTTGCGCAAAAATCTGGAGCGAGGTCTTTCCGTCGCACGATCCCGAAATCCGCCCCGCCGGGACGCTGGAATGGCGGGACGTCATTTTGGCGGTGGGGAGCGGCCTCGCCGTCATCGTTTTTTTTTACTCGGCGACGTTCTACCATTTCGGAGATCTGAAGGGGCTGTATCTCACGTTTTCGGCATGGGCGGAAACGGGCGCGCAGAACAAGGGTCATCTCAAGTCCTGGCCCTACTGGCTTGGCCTGATGGCGCGCTACGAGTGGTTCACGCTCCTCGGTTTGGCGGCATCCTTCCGTTACCTGCTGGCGGCCGCAGATTCGCGTCTGCGCGGCCTGTCAATCTACGCGCTCGGCGTCCTCACGGCGTACACAATTATCCCGTACAAGACGCCTTGGTGTGTCATCGCCATCGCGTGGCCGTTCCTTCTGCTTGGCGCCGCTTGGGTGGCGGAATGGATGGACGTCGTTTCGTCGTCGCGCGGGCCGGTGTGGCTGGCCCGGGCGGGTGCGATGACGATCGTGATCGGACTTGGCGCGGCCTCGGGCATTCGCGCGTGGCGGCTGAATTTCCACGACTACGCCAACGAACACGAAGCGTATGTCTATGTGCAAACCTTTGAGAACCTGGCCAACTTCACCGACCCGGTGCTCGATCTCGCCCGCTTGGATCGCAAGAATTTGCACCTGCGCGGTTTTATCGTCGGCAAATCGTCGTACCCAATTCCCTGGCTGTTGGGCGATTTTACCCGGGTGGGATACTACCGCGGCAATCGGGCGCTCCCGCCGGAAACACCCGACTTCGTCCTGGTCAGCGTCACTCGGCTGGCCGAGGTGGAGGCGCGTCTCGACGAGCCGTATTACAAGGAGATGGTGCAGCTCTTCCCCGGGGCCCCAAACACCTATGCGTTCCTGCGTGCGTCGGTCTTCGCGCGCCTGATGGAGGGCCGCACCCCGGAGTTTATGCCGGGCGCCGCGGGACCGGAACCGGCGCCCGCGGCACCGATGGAAGAGGATGAACCCGAGGACGACACGAGCCCCGGATCGCGATGATGCGTTTTGCTGTCGCCATTCTCACCGCGGTTTCAGCCGCGTCGCTCTCCGCGTTTGCACTTTCGCTCCGGGCCGGATCGCTTTCGCCGGAACGCGCGGGCCTCGGCCTGCTGTTTGGACTCGCCGTCGGCGTCCTCGCGTTTTTTCAAACGACGCGCGCCGCGCCGCGCCCGGTCACGCGCTGGGAAGTGCTGCTGTGGATCGTTTTCGCCCTGTTCGCGGTGCGGTCGTTCTGCTGGCTGCTCTACTTCGACAAGGATTTGTTGAAGGTCGGCGCGCCGAACAATCTCGGCGACATCTGCCGCCACATCCTGTACGCGAAGATGTTTGCGGCGGGCGAGCCGCTCTGGCCCGATCATCCGCTGCACGCGTGGGCGCTGCTTCGCTACTATCCGGGCGCGGATTTTTTCCAGGGCATGCTGCAATCGCTCGGCTGCGATGAGCGGCGCACGCTGACCTGGTGCGGGCTGGCCGGCTCCGCGCTTGCCGTCGTGGCGTTACGGCGCTGGGGGGGTTCGTTTGCCATCTCCGGTTTCCTCTTCGCCGGCGGTCTCGCGGGCTTCGCGATCTGGTCGACGGGCGAGCTGAAGGATTACCAGATGGCGCTGGCCTGGAAGCCGCTGCCCACGGCGATCTTCCTGACGCAGCGCGGTTTTCTTTATGCGCTGCCGGCCGGCCTCATCTTGCTGGCGCACTGGCGCGGGGAATTTTTCCCGCGCTCTGCTCCGCGACGCGTCGCGGGGACCCGCGGCGCGGAGAACGCGGCGCCGATCGCGCGAGCGTGGCTGCGCGCTGAAGAGCCCGCATCCTTGATCGCCCCGCTGCCCGCGCCGCGGGAAACCGGACCGTTCCTGCCGCTTTGGATCGAGGTCACACTTCTGCTCGGCCTCGCGTGGTTTCAGCTTTATGCGTTCCTATTTGTGGTCGCCCTGCTCGGATTCTGGGCGGTCTTCTATTTTCCAAATGCGGACATCCGCCGCCACATCGTGGCGCTGCTCGCGCTTTCGCTCCCGCCGGCGGCGGCACTGATGGCACTGATGACCGATTTTGGCGGTGCGAATTCAATCCATTGGAGCATTGGTTGGATGCAAAAAAGGAATGAGAGCTCGTTCGGATTCTGGATCGTAAATTTCGGGCTGTCGCTGCCCATCGCGGCCTGGCTTTGGGCGCGGCTTGCCTGGCGGAGAGTCGGCGCAATCCTGAACGGCGGCGATTGCACGGATGCGGCGGAGGCGTTCGTGATCCCGGCGGGCGTTGCCTTCGTCGCCTGCGCGCTCATTTCGTTTGCGCCGTGGGAATGGGACAACACGAAGTTGATGATCTGGTCCTATTTGATTGTGCTGCCCTTTGCGTGGGAACTGCTGCTCGCGCCCGCGCCGGCCATGGTGCGCTCGATCGGATGCGGTCTGCTTTTCTTTTCCGGCGCGGTGTCGCTCGCGGGTGGGCTGCGGGCGGGCGAACACGGGTACGAAATCGCGAAGCGTTCGGAGATCGACGAGCTGGCGTCTTCTTTGCAGCCAATTCCGATGTCCGCCCGGTTTGTCTGTGCCCCGGAATACAATCATCCGCTCGTGCTGCTGGGCCGGCGCATCGCGATGGGTTACGACGGTCACCTGTACGGCTACGGACTGGACTACGATCTGCTTCGTCGCGAAGTGGAGACGCTGATGTTGGGGCGTCGCGGCTGGCACAAGTCAGCGGCCCGACTCGGCGTGACGCACGTGTACTGGGGTTCGCGTGAGAAAAAGCGTTACGCGAAATCAACGCGTCCCTGGGATGTGCCCGATCGCGTCGTGGCCGCGGGCGATTGGGGAAAGATTTTCGAACTCTCGTCCGCGCGCTGAGCGATCGTTTTTCACCGCAACGACGCCGATTCTCACCACGGCGGAGATGTGTAATCAAGGCTCTTCGGTTAATTTTGTGGGCTCGAAGGGTTGAAGGTGGGCGAGGTGGAAAGCGGCTGGGGTGCGCAGGTCGAGTTGGCCGAGGCGAAAGAGGATACGGTCGCGCAAGGATTCGAAGCGACGGAAGCCGCGCGCGTTCTTCTTAATGGTTTCGATGACCGCGTTGAAGCCTTCGCACACGCTGTTCAAAACGATCGACGATCTCCGCCAGTCACTTGTTCCCGGCTTGCGACGATATTGGGAGGACGCCAAACTCGTCCTCTCCTTGATTGGTCGTCCCTGGCTGCACGACCAAGCAAACACTACTGCCAAAACATAATAGTCGGACTATCTTAAAGAGATGGTATAAGATCAGAAATGTGGTGCACGAGGTCGTAAGAATCTTGATCGATGTGCGCGATAACTGGCACCCGCTCCGCCGCCGAAGTGACCGGCTACGCGGCGAGCGCGCCAGCCACCACGTGGCCGGCGAATTCCAGATCCGCCGTCGTGTGAGCGAGCGAAAGAAATCCAGCCTCGAACTGTGAGGGCGCAAAATACACGCCGGCGTCGAGGCAATGATGGAAGTACAGGGCGAAGGCGGCCTTGTCGCTGCGCTGGGCGTCCTCCAGATTCCAGACTTCGCCCTCGGTGAAGTAGAGGCAGAACATCGAGCCGATTCGTTGGAACCGGAATTTCTTCCCCGCGCGGAGCAGCGCCTCGCGGGTGCCTGCTTCGAATTGCGCACCCAGCCGCTCAAGCTTGCGGTAGGCGTCGGTGCGTTCGAGCTCCTGCAATTGCGCGAGACCTGCCGCCATGGCGAGCGGATTGCCCGACAGCGTGCCAGCCTGATACACGGGACCATCCGGCGAAAGATAATCCATGATGTCGGCGCGACCGCCGAATGCGCCCACGGGCAGCCCGCCGCCGATCACCTTGCCGAGGGCGGTGAGATCCGGCCGGATGCCGCAGATTTCCTGATAGCCGCCCTTCGCGAGCCGAAAGCCGGTCATGACTTCGTCGAAGATCAGCAGCGCGCCGTGTTCCGTGCAGAGTTCGCGCAGGAGTTCGAGGAAGCCCGGCTTCGGCAAATAGAGTCCGGCGTTGGCGGGCACGGGCTCGACGATGACGGCGGCGATCTCCTTGCCGTCGCGCGCGAAGATCGATCTCAGCGCGTCGGCGTCATTGAAGGGCAGCGTGATCGTCAGCGCGGCCAGGGCGGCGGGGACGCCGGCGCTGTCGGGCTGCCCGTGCGTGAGCGCGCCGCTGCCGGCCTTGACGAGCAGCGAGTCGACATGGCCGTGATAGCAGCCTTCGAACTTGATCACCTTGTCGCGGCCGGTGAAGCCGCGCGCGAGGCGGAGGCAGCTCATGGTCGCTTCGGTGCCGCTGTTGACCATGCGAACCTTTTCGATCGATGGCACCCACGCACAGATCGTGCGCGCCATTTCCACCTCGAGCGCATTCGGAATGCCGAAGCTCACGCCGCGCGAAGCGGCGTCGGCCACGGCCTCGAGCACGACCTTGGGGGCGTGGCCGAGAATCGCCGGACCCCACGTGCCGACAAAATCAAGCAGCTCGCGATCGTCGAGGTCGTAAATTTTCGATCCGCTTGCGCGCTGAACGAAGAAGGGTTCGCCACCGACGCCGCGAAACGCCCGGACCGGCGAGTTCACGCCGCCAGGGATGAATCGTTTGGCTTCGGCAAAGGCGGCGGAAGAGCGGGGGCGGGGCAACATGCGGGATGATGTCTCTTCACACGCGCGGCGGCGTGGCTGCCGGTTGGGCGGACGAGGGAACGAAAAGTCGGCTGAGCCGGGCGAACTCCGCGCGGGCCGCCGCGAGATCGCGCAGGGCCGCGAGGCGTCGCGCGGATCCCGCGATCTCCGGGTTCAGTGGCTCAAAGAAATCGGCCAGCAACGCGGCCTGTCGATTCAAGTTCCGCAACGAGCCGCGCGTCAACTCAGCTTGAATGGTGTTGTACGCCGCGATCGCGGCCTGCGCGCCGTGGTCGCCGTACCCCGCAGGGCACATCGCCCCAGCGGCGGTGGGGCGATCGACCAGGCGCCAGCCCATCGCGGCAAGGCCGCCGATGGCGGCAAAAAGAACGGCGAAGAATCCCAGTTTCGCGACCATGGTGAAGACTACCGTTCCGCCCTTGCCGGCGCAAAATCTTTGTCGCCGCCCCGATGAGCCATTGCCGGTCACGAAAGCTGCTTCTAATCTCTGTCTTATGCTGGCGTCAAGCTATCAACGCGTGCGGTTGTGGTCGGGGATCACCGCGATCACCCTAAATCTTTCGATGGCGTGGATGCTATTCGCGCTCGCGCCGGTCCTCCAGCGCCTGCTGCCGCACTGGCCGTTTGCGGCGTTGCTCGCCGTCTGCCTCGCCGGCGGCATGCTGCTGCTGTTGCCCTTTGAACTGCTGATGGGACACGCGGTGGAACGACTGGTGGAACGGTCGGAGCAGTCGCTCGGGCGCTGGCTGGCCGATTGGTGCCGCGGCGCGGCGCGGTATTTCGTGGCCTCGCTCTGCGGGGGGCTCGTGTTCGGCTATGGTGCCGGCCTCTGGTGGCCATGGCGCGTCGGCTTCACCTTTCTGTTGCTGGCGGTCTGTTTCTTCGCCGGTGAGTACCAGTCTCGGCTTGGTCCGCGATCCTGGCGTCCGGCTGAAGGGCCCGACCCGGATTTCGACAACGATGTACGCGATGCGCTCGCCGCGATGAAGCATCCGCCCGTGCGGCTTCGCTGGATCGAGGATAGCGACTCTTTCGCCGCGAACGGTTTTTCCATCGGCCCCACGTTTCTCGCCGGTGACGACGAGACCGGACTGCCGGCGGTCGGGATGACGACCAGCGTGGTGAAGTATCTCACGCCGCACCAAGCCGCGCTCATGGCGGTGCGCGAGGTATTTCAACATCGAGCGGGATTCCGGCGGACGGCGCTGTTGATTTGCCTGGTCTGGCTGTTGGCAGGGCTGGCGATGATTTGGAGTGCGCCGCTGGTGATCGGCGCGTTACCGGCGCTGAACTCCGCGTTGCTGGGCATGGCGATCATGACGACGTGGTGCTTTGTCGCGCTGTTCGTGTGGCCCGCATGGAACCGTTACTGGAACCGGCGGGCCGACGGTTTTTTACTGACCCACGCGCCGGTCGAAGCGGTGCGCGAATTGTTGATTCTCCTCCAACAGCTGAACGCCACGGACATCGAGCTGCCGCGCCGAAAATCATATATCTTTCATCCCATCCCGCCGCTCGCCGATCGGCTGCATTCCCTCAGTCCCAATGAACCAAATCCCCCGCCTGCTGTTCTTCCTTAGCGCCTGGTGCGGTAACTGGATGGCCCGGTCGCTGCACTGCAATGTCGGCAAGCCGCGCGCCTGGTTTTTCCCGCCGAACTGGTCGTGAACGACCTCTGCTCAGGCGATCTTTTCCTTGCGGCGCGCGCCGGGCGCAGGGGCGGATCCATACACGCCCTCGTGGTAGCCGTGCTCGCCGTAGTAATAGTAGTAATCGATGCCTGACCGCCGCGGCATCTTGTTGAGCACAATGCCATCGGGCCGCTGGCCGACTTTTTTCATGACCTCAATGGCGCGAAGGACGGCGTTGCGGGGCGTCTTGCCGCCCTGCACGACCATGCAGACCGTCTGGATGTAGGGTAAAAGCAACAGCGTGTCGCTCACAGGCACGAGCGGAGCGGTGTCAACCACGATGCGGTCGAACGATTTAAGCGCCTCGGTCATCAATTCGCCGAAACCGTTCCCCGACAGCAGCTCGGCCGGATTCGGCGCCTTTTCGCCGCCGAGCAGGACGAAGAGATTTTCCATCTCGGTTTTCTGCGCGGCTTCGTCGAGCGTTGCCGTGCCGACGAGATACTCGGTGAGGCCGGCGTTGCTGCGCGGAATCTTGAAGATTTTGTGGAGCGAGGGACGCCGCATGTCGGCGTCGATCACCAGCGTCCGGAGGTTTTGCTGCGCGAGCGAAATGGAATAGTTGGTGCAGCAAAAACTTTTTCCCTCGCCGGGCAGCGCGCTCGTGAAAAGCGAGATCTTCCGTTCGGCCTCGGGGCCGAGCAGGGCGAGCGACGCGCGCAGGGAGCGGAAGGATTCGGCCACGACCGAATTGGGATCGCGCGCCATGACGAGGGTCGTGTCCTGGGCCAGGTCCTTGAGCTGGGGAATGGCCGCAACGGTCGGCAACCCGAAGATTTTCTCGGCCTGATCCACGGTCTTCACCGACGAATCCAAATACATCAAGATCAGGATGATCCCGAGACCCGCAGCGAGTCCCAGGATGATGCCGGTGGCAATCGCGCGGGTCGTGTCCGGCCGGATGGGCGCGGAGTTGAAGGTGGCGGCCTCGACGACCTGGACGGGATCCGCCTGGATGCCCTTGCTCAGGTCGGTCTCCTTCATCCGCTTGAGCACCGATTCGAAGAGGGCGCGATCGGTTTCGAGATCACGCTGGAGCTCCTTGTAGCGAATTGTCTTCTTGGAAAGTTCGAGGGCGCTTCTCTCCTGCTCGCTGAGAGCGGCTTCGAAACTGCGCTCTTGGGAACTGGTTTTTTCAAATTCGCTCTGCATCTGCGTGGGCAGCTTGAGCACATTCTGGCGCATGTTCGACTGAACCTCGGAGAGCTGCGTGCGCGCCGAAATCATCTTCGGGTGCTTGTCTTTGTAGCGCTGGGCCAGCGTCGCGATGTTCGCCTCAAGGGATTGGATTTCCTTCTTGAGGTCAATCACCGTCGGGTGGTTGGAAATGCTGGGGACGGTCAGCAGCTTGTCCACGTTGCCCTCGTACTGCCGAATCTGCGCGAAGTCGCTCTCGAGCCGCATCCGGTCGGCCTTCACCGAGGTGAGCTTGGAATTCAGGTCCTTGAGCTTGTCGAGGACGATGTTCTCCTGGTTCTCAAACGAGACGGATTTTTGCACTTCGCGGTAATCCTGCAACGCCTGCTCGGAGTCGCGTACCTTCTTCTTCAGGCGCTCCGATTCCTCCATCAAGAACTGCAGCGCTAATTCCGAGGTGCCGGAGCGGCGTTCGATCGACTGGCGGATGTATTCGCGGCCGACGGCGTTTGCGATCAACTGCGCAATTTTCGGGTCGCCGTGCTGAACGAAGATGTCGATCAGGCGCGTGCCGCGGCGGATCAGCGGGCTGACCATTCCGCCCAGCGCCCCGGCGAGGGCATCCTCGCTGTAGGCGCCGCCGGTGTCGGGCGGCGGCATGAAATCAGGGTTGCGCGTGAGATCCAACGCGCGGACCACGCGTTGCATGAGCGTGCGATTGCTCAGGTTTTGCTCGATCGTACGAAGCTGATCGAGCGCGCCCAAATTCTGCGGGCGGACATCCTGGACGGTGAGAATGGCTTGCGGGGCGATGTCGACTTCCAGCACCGCGCGCGACTGGTACACCTTCGGGGTGCGCGCGATGTAACTGATCGCAATCAACAACCCGGCCAGCAGCAGCAGCAGGATGATCCATGACTTCGACAGCGCAAAGTGCAGGAAGTGCCGGTAATCGAACGAACCCTGCGTCTGGAAAAGTTCGGAAAGCTGATCGATCGACCGGTTGGGGGACGGCGAGGCAGCGGGGCCGCGGGTGGATGACATGGAGTTTGGGGTCAAAAAATACTCTCGGCCACGGTGATGGTGTCACCCGGCTTCACCTGGAATCCCTTGCCGTTGCCCTTCGCCATCGCCTTCCCGTCGACTTGAATCACATTTTCCGCACCGCCCTCACGTCGCTTGATCGTGATGCGGCCGGGGTTGGCGATGCGCGTGTAACCACCGGCCATGCCGATGGCTTCCAGCAGGTCCAGGCCCTCCTGATCCGGCATCTCCTTGATACCCGGACTGTTCACCTGCCCGAGGATCGTGAAACGCTTCTTCGAAAAATTGACCACCGTCATGCCCACGCGCGGGTTGACGAGGAAATCGCGCTTCAACAATTCCGTGATCCGCGCCGTGGCCTGGCTCTGCGTCAGCCCGGCGAGCTTCACCGCGCCGAGCAACGGGAACGTGATCGTCCCCTCCTTTGAGATTTTTGCATTCGTCCGCAGATCGTCCTCCTGGAACACCTCGATCTGCACTTGATCATTCGGCGACAGGATGTACGAGCCGGAGACGGCATCGCCGGTCTGGGCCGCCAGTGGGGACACGCCGCCGCAACCCACGATCACGAGGAGAAAAAGGCGCGCGAATCGGAACATCGACGGAAGACAACCACAGGAGACCCGCCCGCGCAACGCGCTGGGCAAAGGCGATCGCTCAGAAGCTGATCGTCGAACGAACGCCGACCTGATGATCGAGGAAGTCGAACGGTGCCGCGGCCGCGTTGCCGAAGCTCTGACGATTCAGGTAAAACGCCCCCACCGTCCAGCCTTCACGGACGTAGTAGTCCAGCCCGATCGTGCCCGAGAGGTAATTCGAATTCCGGACGGCGATGGCTTGGGGCACGTTGGCGGAGTAATACGAATTTTCAAACGTGCCGGAACCCGTGAGGTACAGCCGCTGGTAGAATCGCTGCCGGAACGAGAGGGTGAAACCCGTCGAGGTAAAATTCTGGCCCACGAGCGACGAAGACGGCTGGATGCGGCGAAACCCGGCGAGCGTGACGGTCGTGCCGTCAAATGGCTGGTACACGCCACTGAGGGTAAAGACCGGCGTGACGTAGTCGCTGCGCACCCCCGAGAATTGGCGAAACTCCACGCCGACCGTCGCATTCAAGGAAATTTTTCCCGTCGCCTGATAGGATACCTGGAGGTTGGTTTGTTCGAACGTCTGGTCCGGATTGTTCGGACCCGTGACAGTCGTCAAGCCGCCGACAACACCGAGCCCGACCGTCAGCTTCGGGCTGTAGACATAGTTGAAATACCCGGCCCCGCTCAGAGTCCAGGTATTGAGCTGACGATGAAAGCCCTGGTAGGCAAAGTTAGCCGAGACATCGATATTCGTCTTGTCGCTGAGCAGGTAATTGACGCCCAGCGTCGTCGCCGTGATCTGCCGCGTCACGCGGTTGCCGACATCGGTGTTGGCGCCATTGAGCACCTGGAACGATTCAGCGACACGCCACGTCGCCTTGCCGGTGGTGTACTTGCCGTCGATCAGCAGGTTCTGGCCGATATTATCCTGCGAGGAATGGTTCGCGAAGAACTGGAACGAGGGCGCGTAGTCAAGCCGGAGATAATTACGGGTGCGCCCAAAGACGTCGCCCCACCCGAGGGTCACGCCCGGGGTAATGGTAAACTCGTAATCGTGCACCCGGTTCGTTTTGCTGATGAAAATGTTGCTGTCGTAAAGCGCGCCGAGGGTCAGCCGGAACGAGTATTTAAATCTCCGCGCCTCGCCTCCCACCTCGCCCGTGGCGGAAGCCGGATAACCTCCCACGGTCGTGGGGAATCCCAGCGTGGACGGACCCGCGGCCTCGCCCAGCGGGCCAATTAAGATTTGCGCGTCCGCGGTTGCGGCGGCGGCCACGATCATCGCGGCGGCGGCAAGCAAAGTCGAGCGCCGCCGGGACATTGGAAACGGTGAGGTAATCATCAAAAGAAAATTCGCGGGGTCATTATCCGGTTGCGGGAATCCGTCGCCGACAGCCGAATCCTTAACTCCAAGCATCACCGTTCCGGCGAAATGACCGTGAAAGGTCCGGTGCTGTTGCCCGGATTCACAGGTTGCGACCCGCCGGGAATCGGGAGTATGCCGCCCCAAACGTCGGGAATTAAAATCGGCAGCGAACCGCCGGGCGGAAGCAAATTCTGCAGGTCTGCCGCGTTCTCCGGCGAAATCGCGATGGCCTCGTTGATGAGCGCCTGCGCCTGATCCGGCGCCGCCGCTATCGCCGCTTTCGTCAACTCCAGGACATCGGCCGGGTCCAGCCCGGACCAGCCGGTCTTACCCTTGCTGCGGTCGACCCGCTTCACCATGCCCTTGCTGCCGTCGCGACGCTTGTTCGCCCGGCTGAGCAGGGCGACACGGAGAATGGAGACCGCCATGTCCTGACGCTTCGTGATCGATGAGCGGACAGCCTGGGCCAAAACTGGAGTTGGTGCGGTGGCGATGGTGAGACCGGGCGGCAGCTCGGCCGCCAGCAATTCACCCGACGATGCGGAAGCGACGGCGGAAACGTCCTGCCAAACCGTGATTTGAACAAACGCACACAGGGTCATCAGCGTGATCGCGGGTGAACGAAACGGAGAACGCATAAGGCTTTGGTTAAGGGATGCTTGGATATGGGTGGTCGACCGCGCCAGCGCTATCTATAGCACAAATCGAACCGCTACAAATTTTCTTAATGCCAAAGTGATGGCTCGCGGCCAGCTTGCCAAGTTAATTTTTCGAGGTCGGCTGCTGTAATCCCGCGAATTGACCGGGGGTGCGTTCGCGTTGGCGCGCCTGCAATTCCAGCAACTGCGGTTCGATGCGGCGAATTTCGAGCAGCTGCGCCCACATTCCATCGTTGTCCGCCGCCTCGCGCGGGGCGGGTCGCACCGTTCCGGCGGCCAGCGGAATCCATTGGCCGGTCAGCAACGGCACCCCGGCTGCCACCAGCCCGCCACTCACGCAGATCACACGGGCCGAAGCGTCGGTCTCCACCGCCAGATCCGCGAGCACCGCACGCGCGAGAACGAGATCGGCGGCGGCGGACCGAATGTGAAAATCCACGCCGCCGCGCTTGAACTCGTCGACCCAGATCTGCGCGCGACCCTTTGCAAGGCGGCCGCGCACGAAGCGCACGGTGACGTCTTCACCGTGTTTGCGCAGTGCGACGTCGTCGAGCATAAACTCACTGTCGTCCTCCAACCGAATCATGATCCCGGGTAGCGGCGACAGCACGACGGCCGCATCCGGTCCGGTCCGGATCATTACCGGCGGCGCCAGAAATTCGCCGTGCACAATGCGCGCGTCCGCCCGGTCGCCGGCCGACACTCCGCCCTTCGTGGCCAGCACCACCGCGGACACGCCCGACGCGGCGTCGCAACCGGCGCACGCCGCCACCAGCGCAAGGACGAGCGCGCGAGCGGCGGGAACAAGGGGGAGATTCATGCGAAGGACGGGGCGAGTGGCACCATAGGTTTTAGGCCGCGTCCCGTCTATCGGCTTGAAGTTGAGGCGGGAACGGCCATCGTCCAGACAGACCATGCGACATCCACGCCCGGAGTCATCGAACGCCGTGGCGGCGCTCGCTTCGTCGCCATCCGAGTCGCGGGTTCGCGGTCGTTCCATCGCGGTGATTGCCTGTGTTGCGCTGCTGTGGGGAGCACTTTCGTGGTTCCTGAGCGCCGAGTGGTCGCTCAGCGAGCAGTACAGCTACGGCTGGTTTGTGCCGCTCCTCGCGGCGGCCCTTTTCACGCTTCGCTGGCCCGACCGTCCTGCGGCCCGGCCGCCGGAATTGCGGGGTGTCTGGCACCTGGGTGCGGTCGGCCTGGTGGTGGTCCTGCTCGCGCTGATCCCGTTTTTTCGACTCGTTGAGATCGCCAATCCCGAATGGCGACCGCTGGGCTGGGTTCACGCGCTGGCGGTTTCCGGGCTCACGCTGCTCGTTTTGTGGATCTCGGGTGGACGGCCGTGGCTGCGGCACTTTGTGTTTCCCGTGCTCTTTTTTCTAGTCGCGGTCCCGTGGACGCGTGGCCTCGAGGATTTCGTGATCCAGCAACTAATGCGCGGCGTCGCCCAAATCGCGGTCGATGTGGTGGCGCTCCTCGGGGTGCCAGCGTTGGCTGAGGGTAATCTCATCCGCATCGGCAGCGGCGTCGTCGGCGTGAACGAGGCCTGCAGCGGCGTCCGATCGTTACAGACCTCGTTGATGCTCGGCCT
The DNA here is from genome assembly GCA_025353105.1 of Verrucomicrobiota bacterium. Taxonomy (GTDB): domain Bacteria; phylum Verrucomicrobiota; class Verrucomicrobiia; order Chthoniobacterales; family SZAS-18; genus SZAS-18. The sequence continues at coordinate 32,568 of JANXRG010000033.1, read as the reverse complement.
GCTCTTGGGCGAGCTGTATCGTTTTTCTGCGGTGAGACGCGGCGTGATGCTCGCGGGCGCGGTCGGCGTCGCTCTGCTCGCGAATGTCATCCGCGCGATCTACCTCGTCTGGCTGGCGGCCAGCGGCGGTCTCGCGGCCGTCGAGCGGCAGCACAACGTCATCGGGTATCTGATTCTCGGTGCCGTTTTCCTTGGCTCGGTTGGAATCGCGGCGTGGCTCAAGCGCGGCGGCTCGGCCCCGCCGGCCGCGGCGAGAGATCCATCGGACCCGTCTGCCGCGTCGCTGCCCACGTGGATTTTCATCACCGTCACTGCGTGGCTGGCGATCGCGGAACTCGGCGTCGAGAGCTGGTTCCGCTGGCACGAACGCGCCCTGGCGACGGCGCCGCGCTGGACCGTCGTCTGGCCCGAGCGCGCCCCGGGCTTCCGCGAACTCGCGATCGCGGAGAACGCCGCGCGCATTCTCCGCTTCGACGAGGGACGCGGCGTGATCTGGTCGGCGTCAGACGGCGGTCGCCCGCGCGAGCGCATGGTCTATTTTTTCCGATGGAAACCGGGACGCAATTCCGCGCAGCTCGCGGCCGATCACCGGCCCGACGTCTGCCTGCCCGCGTCGGGGTTGAGTCAGGTGGCGGATCACGGCCCGCGCGTGTGGCCGGTCGAGGCCAGCAGCTCCGGAATCGCGTTTCAGCACTTTGAGTTTTTCCGCCGCGCCGGCGGACGGGATCAGCCACTCCACGTTTTTTATTCTCTGACCGAGGACGTGCCGCGGTCGGAGCTGGGCTTCAATCCGTTCGTGTCCACCGGCGCGCTCGATCACATCGGAAAACGAATCCGCGTCGCGCTGGCGGGCCGGCGCAACCTCGGGCAGCAGATGCTGGAGGTTGTCCTTTTCGACGCCGGTTCCGCCTCGGACGCCGAGCGCGAATTCGCTGACCTGCTGCCGACATTGATTCGTCCGGCGTCGACCTCATGATTGTTCGCAAAGTCGTCCAGCCTGGCGAGCCGTCCGCCGCGTCGCGGAGCCGTGCGAACTCAAGCTGGACGCGCGTTCCACGCGGTTTCGGTCGCCGCGTTTCCCGCCGACTGCGCCGGGGGCTGATGCGGGTCGGGTTTCCGGGCCGGTTGGCGCGCCGCGTTGTGAGCGTGAGTTTTCAGGTCGTGCTCCTCGCCATGGTGGTGGCCGCGTTCCTCGGGGGACGCGCCGCTTACGCCGAATGGCGCGCGCGGCGTTTTTACCAATCCGCCACGGCGGCCGCACAGCGCGGTGATCTGCCGCAGTCGGCTTTTGCCCTTTATTTACTGCTCCGTTCGCGCCCGGACGATCTTGCCGCGCACCGGCTCATGGCCGAGGTTGCGGACCGCGCGAAATCACCCCAGGCCATCTTTCACCGCCGTCGCGTGGCCGAGCTCGACCCGGCGGACGCCGCGGCGAAAATTGCCTGGGTCGATGCGGCGCTGCGTTTCAATCAACTCGCGTCCGCGGGGCAGGCGCTCGATGCCGTGCCGCCCGGCGAACGCGATCGGGCGGACTACCTGCGCGGCCGGGCGCACTATGATTTGCTGGCCGGACGACTGGGCGAGGCCGAGACCTCGTTTGCGAAGCTCGTCGCGCAGGATCCGCGAAACCATTCCGCCGCGCTGAGCCTGGCCGTGCTCCAGCTGCAGCGTTCGCGGGATCCCGCTGCGCGTCTCGCCGCCCGCAACGCGATTCAACGAATGGTTGAGGAACCGGAGTGCCGGCTCGACGCGGCGCGTGCGCTGACCGTCGCCAGCCTTCAGGACGGCGATCGCGAGCAGGCCTTGCGAGTTTCCCGGATTGCCGCAACGGACGCGCAGGCGACCATCGCGGACCGGCTGTTGCATCTCGGGGTGATCCTGGTGGCGGCACCGCCGCAGCTTGAGGACCAGCTTGCGCAGGTGAAGGCGCGCGCGGCGACGAAGCCGGTCGAAATTTTCGAGCTCTGCCGATGGTTGTTGGCGCATGGTCGCGCCGCCGAGGGCGAGAGCTGGCTGTCGACGCTGCCGGAGGAGGTGCGCCTCGCTCCGCCCGTGCAGATGGTGCGCGCCGACGGCTACATTGCCGCGGCCCGGTGGATGGATCTCGAAACGCTGACGGTCGCCGGCGACTCCTGGGGCCAGTTTGAAGCCTACCGCCTGGCGTACTCGGCCCGCGCGTCGCGCGAGCGGGGCGACGTGGGCATTGCGCACACGCGCTGGCTCACCGCGCTCCGGGCGGCGGGTGACTCGGTGCCGGTGCTGCGGGCGCTGATTCAGACCACGGGAAGCTGGTCGTGGCCGGACGAGCAGGTGGAGGCCGAGTGGGCCTTGCTACGCGCCGAGCCCGCGCAAACCGCGACGATGCTGCCTCGGCTGTACGACCATTATCGCGGGAGGCGCGATGCCGTGGGCCTCCGGCGCGTGTTCGAGAAAATCATCGAACTGCGGCCGGGTGATCTCGCGGCCAAGCGCAATCTTGCGATGCTTTATCTGATCGGTCGCATCCAACTTCCGCACGCGCACGAGCTGGCGGCCGAGGTCCACGCCGCCGAACCGGAAAATCTCGACAGCCTGATCGCGTTCGCGCTTTCCCTGCACCTGCGCGGTGAGACGGCGGAGGCATTACGGCTGCTTGAGGCCCGAAACGCCGGGGCCGCGGCGAATCCGTATTTTTCGGCGTACTACGGCTTGATGCTTGCGAGCATCGGCCGTCGCGACGAAGCGCGACCCCTGCTCGAGTGCGGCCTGACCAGCCAGCTTCTGCCGGAGGAAACGAATCTGCTCCGGGCGGAACTCGAGCGACGCTGATGCGGGTGGCGCGCCGCGGAAAAAATCGTTTTCATTTCGCGCGGTCGCGCTAGGTTTCGTGCGTTTCGATGAAGTCGTTCAGGGACTGGGAGAAAGGGTTGCAGCCGGGCCGCGGAGGGATTTGCGGCCGCTGGAACAATTGCTGTCGGGTCCTGCTCGGCTGCCAACCCTTGACCGTATGAATCTCAACCAAGCCGCCATCGACGGGTCTCGCCGGGACGGGTCTCTCTACGATCCCGTGCACGATCACGACGCGTGCGGCACTGGGTTCATCGCGCACGTCAGCGGCAAGCGCTCGCACCAAATCCTGCGTTACGGACTGCAATCGCTCTGCAACCTCACGCACCGCGGCGCGCTCGACGCCGACGCAAAGACCGGCGACGGCGCGGGCGTCCTGACGCAAATCCCGTACAAGGTGCTCGGACCCGAGGTGGCCAAGCTCGGCCATCACCTCTACAACGACCGCGACCTTGGGGTCGGCTTCGTCTTTCTACCGCACGACAACGCCTATGCGCAGGCCCGCACGAAGGCGATCACCGAGGAGGTGCTGACGAAGCGCGGGCTGTTTTTGTTTGGCTGGCGGCCGGTGCCGATTCATCTCGGCGTGCTCGGCGACAAGGCCCAGCTCACGATGCCGCGGATGGAGCAGGCACTCATGGGCCGGCCCTGGGGCCTGAGCGACGACGATTACGAGCGCCGCCTTTTTCTCGCGCGCAACGAAATCGAAAAGCGCGCCGCGGACGATCGCATCAAGAACGTCTACATCCCCTCGTTCTCCGCGCGGTCGATCGTGTACAAGGGATTGCTCGTCTCGCCTTCGCTTGAGAAATTCTACGTCGATCTTGGCAATCGCGACTACGAATCCGCGTTTTGCATCTACCACCAGCGGTACAGTACGAACACGTTTCCGACGTGGCCGCTCGCGCATCCGTTCCGCATGCTGGCGCACAACGGCGAAATCAACACGGTGCGCGGCAACCGCAACTGGATGCACGCACGCGAGGCGGAGTTGCGCGCGGATTTCTGGGGCGAAGACATCGATCTGCTCAAGCCGATCATCCAGCCCGGCGGCTCAGATTCCGCGAGCATCGACAACGCGCTCGAGGCGCTCACAATGAGCGGGCGCAGCCTCCTGCACGCCGTGACGATGCTCGTTCCGCCCGCGTGGCGGAGCGATCGCGCGGTCTCCCCAGAACTCGCGGCCTTCTATCAGTATCATGCCTGTTTGAACGAACCGTGGGATGGACCCGCGGCGCTGGTCTTCAGCGACGGCCGCACGGTCGGCGCGTGTCTCGACCGCAACGGCCTGCGCCCCGCGCGCTACAGCCTCACGGCCGATGGACTCTTCGCGCTCGGCTCGGAGGTCGGCGCCACGGGAATCGACGATACGCAGATCATCGAGAAAGGCCGGCTCGGCCCTGGCGAGATGATCGCGGTCGACACCGTCGCGGGAAAATTGCTGCGCGACGCGGAGATCAAGGAGTCGCTCGCCCGGCAGCGGCCGTACCGCCAATGGATCAAGGATCATCTCTTTCGCCTCGCGGACTTCATGCAGGACGCGCCGCCCGCGCCCGCCACCGCGGAGCTCGATATTCTCACGCTCACCCAGCGGCAGATCGCGTTCGGGTACTCGAGTGAGGAACTCGACCTCGTGCTCCTGCCGATGCTGAGGGACGCGGCCGAGGGGATCGGCTCGATGGGCGATGACACGCCGCTCGCGGTGCTCTCGCTGCAACCGCGACTGCTCTACACGTATTTTAAACAACTCTTCGCGCAGGTCACAAATCCGCCGATCGATCCGATTCGCGAGCAGCTTGTGATGTCCCTGACGACCATCATGGGGTGGCGACGCAACCTGCTCGCCGAGTCGCCGGAGCATTGCCATCTCGTCGTCGCGGACACGCCGTTCCTGACCGAACGCGAGCTGCATGCGCTTTCCCGGCTGCCGGAAGACCACAAGTCGAGGCGGGTTTCCGTCCTGTGGCCCCTCTCGAGCGGCGAAGCAGGGTTGTCGCGGCAGGTCGAGCTCATTTGCGGCGAGGTCGAGCAGGCGGTCGATGACGGCGCGCGCATCATCGTGCTCTCCGACCGCGGCGTGGACCACGAGAACGTGGCGGTGCCGATGCTTCTCGCGGTGGCCGCGGCGCATCATCATCTCATTCGTTCCGGCAAACGCATGAAAGTGAGCATCGTTTGCGAGACCGGCGAGGCCCGCGACGTCCACCACATGGCCTGCCTCATCGGCTACGGCGCCAGCGCGATCTGCCCGTACCTCGCGTACGAAACATGCCGCGAGATTCTTGAGAAGGATCCCACGCCAGGACTCAGCGTCGAGCTGGCGCAGCGGAACTATCGCAAGGCCCTCGAGTCCGGGCTGCTCAAGATCATGTCGAAGATGGGCATCTCCGTTCTCGGCAGTTATCGCGGTGCGCAGGTCTTCGAGGCAATCGGGATTCACTCCAGTTTGATCGAGCAATGCTTCACCGGCACGTCCTCCCAGATTGAGGGCATCGGATTTCAAGAGCTGGCGCGCGAATCCCTCCAGCGACACGAGCTGGCGTTCCGGCAGGATGTGCCGGGGGGGACGGAGGACGCGCACCCGCACGATCTCGGGTTGTTCCGCTTCCGGCGGGCGGGCGAGATGCACGCGGTGACACCGCCGATGATCAAGAACTTCCACACCTTCGTGAAAACGAATGAGCCAGAGGATTACGGGAAGTACGTGCAAGCGGTGCTCGCCTCGCGGCCGCTCTCGTTGCGCGATCTGTTGGAGCTGGTGCCATCACCGAACGGCGCGGTGCCGCTGGAGGAGGTGGAGCCGATTGAGGATATCCGCCGCCGGTTTACCACTGCCGGCATGAGTCTGGGCGCGATCAGCCCGGAGGCGCACGAATGCCTTGCCATCGCGATGAATCGCATCGGCGGAAAATCCAACTCGGGCGAGGGCGGCGAGGATCCCACGCGCTTTCACCGTCGTCCGAACGGGGATCTCGCGAATAGCGCGATCAAGCAGATCGCGAGCGCCCGGTTCGGCGTCACCGCCACCTACCTGGCGAGCGCAAAAGAGATTGAGATCAAGATGGCGCAGGGGGCGAAGCCCGGCGAGGGCGGACAGTTGCCCGGGCACAAGGTCAGCCCGTACATCGCGAAGTTGCGCAACGCGACGCCGGGCGTGCCGCTCATCTCGCCGCCTCCGCATCACGACATTTATTCGATTGAGGATCTCGCGCAGCTCATCCACGACCTGAAGCAGGTGAATCCCCGCGCGCGCGTCTGCGTGAAGCTGGTCGCCGAGGCCGGCGTCGGGACGATCGCCGCCGGTGTGGCCAAGGCGCACGCGGACATCATTTTGATCAGCGGACACGAGGGCGGCACGGGCGCGTCGCCGCTCAGCAGCATCAAGAACGCCGGCAGCGCGTGGGAGCTGGGCGTCGCGGAAGCGCACCAGGTGCTGATGCTGAACGGCCTGCGCAACCGGGTCACGCTGCGCACGGACGGCGGGATGCGCACGGGCACCGACATCGTCATCGCGACGCTGCTCGGCGCGGAGGAATACAACTTCGGGACCGCCGCGCTCATCGCGAGCGGCTGCGTTTACGTGCGCATGTGCCATCTCAACACCTGCCCGGTCGGGATCGCCACGCTGGACGAAAAGCTGCGGGCGAAGTTCAAGGGCAAGCCGGAAAACATCGTGAATTTCTTCAACGGCGTCGCCGGTGAGGTGCGCGAAATCATGGCCCGGCTCGGTTACCGCACGATCAACGAGATGGTCGGGCGCGTGGAATCGTTGCGCCAGCGACCGGTGCCGGATCATCCGAAGGCAAATCTCGTCAATCTCAAGCGGCTGCTCGCCGACGTGAGCAGTCAGGACGATCCCAACGCGCCGCGCCACCACACGCGCGAGCGCAACGACGGTTTCCAGGACCGCCCGCTGGACGATACGATCCTGCAGGACGCGAACGAGGCGATCAACCTGGGCCAGCCGCTGTCGCTCCACTACAAGATCCGCAACATCAACCGGTCCGCCGTGACGAAGGTTTCCGGGGAGATCGCGTACCAATACGGGCTCGACGGTTTGCCGGAGAATTTGCTCGAGTTGACCTTCAACGGCACGGCCGGCCAGAGTTTTGCCGCCTTCCTCAGCACCGGACTGCGCGTCGTTTTGAACGGCGAGGGGAACGACTACGTGGGCAAGGGCATGAGTGGCGGCATGCTGATCGTGCGGCCGCCGGTGAAACGGAAATTCGTGGCCAAGGACAATTACATTGTGGGCAACACCTGCCTCTACGGCGCGACGGGAGGCGAATTCTACGCCAACGGGCGCGCGGGCGAGCGATTCGCGGTGCGGAACTCCGGCTGCACCGCAGTCGTCGAGGGCGTGGGCGACCACGGATGCGAATACATGACGAATGGTTGCGTCGTCGTGCTCGGCCCGACGGGCCGGAACTTTGGCGCGGGCATGACGGGCGGAACTGCTTTCGTGCTGGACCGCGAGAACCAATTCGAATCGCTCTACAATCCCGAGCTTGTTTGCATTGAGCGGGTCGTAGGCACGCCGGATGAGGCGTTGCTCAAACAGTTGATCCACCAGCACGCCGAGACAACAGGCAGCGAAGCCGCGCAGGAGCTGCTCGCGGCGTGGAAGGAACACCTCGGTAAATTCTGGAAGGTGATGCCGAAAAGCGTTCCGACGGTCGTGGTTCCGCAATCGGAGTTCGCGCCGCCGGAAGTCGCAAAGGTTTAGGCGAAAACGAAGTTTCTGAGCGGGGTGGCAGGCATCGCGATGATGGGATTCAGTTTCCGAGCAGCGACGGCGCGGTCGGATTCGGCGGCAGGGCCTTCGCCTTTTCCTCGGCCGCTTTCGCGCGAGCCGAACGGCCCGAGAGGCGGGCGGCCTGGGAAAGATTGAGCCACGCGGACCGCAGCTCGGATTTATCGTCACCGCGGTTTCAAGAGGCGCCACGGCGTCGCGAGGACGATTCAACTGCAATCGGGCATAACCAAGATTATTCCAGCTTGTCGCGTCGTTCGTCTCGAGTTGCACGACCTTTTGCAACACGGCGACAGCCTTCTCCCACTGCTTTGTTCCTAAGTGCACCGCACCCAGATTCATCCCGTAGCGCGCACTGGTCGGCGCGCGACGCCACGCCTCCTCGGCGGCGACCCTTGCCTCCTCGTAGTTTTCCGCTTGAAACAATGCCATGGAAAGGTCGCTCCAAAATGGGGCCGAATTCGGGTTGAGTCTCAGGGCTTCGCGAATCTCGACAATGGCCGGTTGATAGCGTTGCAGATGGGTCAACACCCGGCCGAGCACGGCATGGGTATCGGCCAATTCAGGTGCAAGGGCGACCGCCCGCCGGGCAGGCGCTTCTGCCGCCTCGACTTTGCCGGCCAGTAGACGCGCGACCGCCCATTCGGCCATGAAATTTGGCTGCCTTGAAAAAAGCGTCGAGATTTCGGTCAAAAATTTTTCACCCCGGACGGCCTGCCCGGTTCGGACCAGGGCGTTGCCCAGGACGACCTTCGTTTCCGAATCGCGGGGATAAATTTTGAGCGCCTTCTCGGCGAAGGGAATGGCCGCAGCCGGATCGCCGGCGCGGAGCTTCGTGCGCGCGGCCATGCGCAGAAAACCCCAGTCGGCATCCTGCGCGATGAGCGCAAATTGCTCGACGGGCTTGTCCGCCTCGCAAACTTTGTTTTCAGCCAAGAGTCGTTCCACCTGTGCGCCAAGGTTGGGCAGCGCATCATAGCGAAGCGTGATCGTCGATTTTGGTTCCAGCTCGAGGGCGCGCTTCAACGCGAGGTCGCCTTCCGCCGGCGCGAAGCGGGACAGTTCGCCGGCCAACTCCGTCCAACCGCCCGCGAATTCTGGAAAAATCTCCACCGTGCGGCGCAGGGCGCGGGCGGACTCCTGATGTTGTCCGCGTTGCTGGTAGCCATCCGCGACGGCGAGAAGCGCGACGTGAATCGCGATCGCTGGGTTTTTTCGCGCGTCGAAATAGGTCTTTCGATCGACCTCGGGAAATCCCGCGACGACGTCCTCCTCGGTCTTGCCCGGCGCCATCGGCATTCAGTCCGAGGGTAGGGCGGATTCGGATTTGGGGGCGGAGCTGCGGTCACAACCTGCCAGGGCGAGCAGCAGCGGCAAAGCGAACGCCAGACAGGCTGCCCGCGCAATTGGCCGTTTCGCAGTGGGCGCCGCGCAGGTTGATTGATTCGGACTCGCACCCTCATCGCTCGCCTCGTGGATTGTGAGCCTACGCCAAACAAAGCGCGATCTGCTCGCCCGGCCCGTGGACGCCCTCGATGAGGATGCCCTCGACGTCGGCGGTCTTGGATGGTCCCGTGACCCAAATCGTGTTCGGGTCGGGACCAAGCGCCGCGATGGCTTCCGGGATCGTCGCATACAGTTTTTCACGGGGGAAAACCGCAATATGCACCCACGGCGCGAGCGCGCCCAGCCGACGCGACGTGCTGGCATCCTGCAGGATCACCGTGCCCGTCTCCGCGATCGCGCCGGCGGCGCGCGTGATGCCGAACGCATAGTCATCCACCCGCGCGCGATCGAATTCCATCTCGACGGTGAAGATTTCGTTGAAATGCGGCGCGAGCGACGGCCAGAGCGCTGGATCACAGTAGCCGTGCAGATGGCTGCGCTCGCGCAGCCAGGCGACCAGCGTATCGGCGCGGTCGAGGGCGAGGCCGTTCACGGCGGCCAGTCGTTCCGCAAACAGCGACCAGAGATCGCGCCCGTCGACGAAGAGTTGCTTCATCACTGCCACCTCATCCGCGTATTCCGGATACGCCGCGCGTTGCGGCAGCGGCGTGAGCGCGGCGCGCACGCGGCCAAGAATTTTCTCGCGCGAATCGCTCACGTGACGGGCTTTGGCGACAGCAGCTTCCCGCGGGCCACAAAGTAAAGGAAGAGCAGGAGCGAAACGAACGGGATGAGAGACAGCGCGTCCGACCAATCGCGTGCGCCGGTCGCGGCCCCCTCCGTCCAGAATTTCGAACTGAAGAACGGGTTATTGGCCTCGGACCAATTGTTCAGGCTGGTGTCCAAATCGGGCAGCGCGCCGGCGAGAATCGCAATCACGATTCCCGCGATGGCCCCCCCGGCGATGTAGCCGGAACTGAGGAGGACGCCCGGGCTCTTGTCGGTTTCCGCGACGAATTGTTCGTGACTCAGCTCGGCGTGGCCGGGCTGTTTTTTCCAATAGCGATTGACGAGCCAGCGGACCGCACCGCCCACGAACAGTGGTGCCGACGAGGAAAGGGGAAGGTAGACACCGACGGCAAAGACCAGTGATGACACTCCGCAAAGCTCGAGAACAAGGGCGATCATCACGCCGAGCAAGACCAGTCCCCACGGGAGTTTTCGATCGAGAATTCCCTTGATGATGTAGGACACGAGCACCGCCTTGGGGGCGTTGAATTTCTTCACCTCCGAGCCGTCGGGCCGCTTCTTAAAGGTGCCGTTGATGCCCGGATCCACGAACCAGACCGCGGCGCCCTTATCATCGACGAGATATTTCCCGGCCGGACCGCCCACATCATCCGTCTTGTGCCACGAGAGATAGACATTGTCGTTCCCGCGGGCTTGAGGGCCCGTCAGCGATTCGTGATTGGTCAGCACTGCCGGATTGGTCGTCAGGCCGGGAGCGACTTGCGAGGCGGGAACAAAAACGGTGCCGGTCTTGTTCAGCACGAGCAGAATCGGGCCCAGCGCCAACGCCGACGCAAACGCGCCGATCAATATCGCGTACTGCATCAGCTTCGGCGTGCTGCCGAGGAGAAAGCCGGTCTTCAAGTCCTGCGAAGTCGTGCCGCCGTTCGACGAGGCGATGCAAACGATGCCACCGACCGACAGCGCGGTCACGTAATAGGGACCGCCGGTCCAACCGACCGCAAGGAAGATGAGGCAGGTGAGAAGGAGCGTGGCAACCGTCATGCCCGAGATCGGATTCGACGTCGATCCCACTTCCCCGGTGATCCGCGACGAGACGGTGACGAAGAGGAAACCAAAGATCACAATCATGAGCGCCCCGAGAAGGTTCATGTTCAGCGAGGGCGCCATCATGATCGCCGCGAGCAGGAGCAAAACGCCGATGCCGACGAATTTCATCGGGAGGTCCTGCTCGGTGCGCAACGTCGTATCGGCGCCTTTGTCGCTCCGGGCAATGCCGACATCGCGCAGCCCCATCCGGATGCCGTGCCAGATCATCGGGAGGGCGCGGAGCAGGCTGATCAGTCCGCCCGCGGCGACGGCGCCGGCTCCGATGTAGAGCACGTAGGCACTGCGAATGTCATCCGGTTCCATCGCGGAGATGAGCACTTTGCCGGGCGCCACCACGGTGGTCATCGCGTCCCCGAAGAACTTGATGAGCGGAATCAGGACGAGATACGAAAGGATGCCGCCAGCCACCGTGATCGATCCGACGCGGGGACCGATGATGTAACCAACGCCGAGGAGCTCGGGCGACGCTTCGATTGCCACCGAACTGCCTCTCATCGGTTCACTGAAAACGTAGCCGGTCGTCTCTTTCCAAAGTCGCAGGGCAACGCTTCCGACCTTGTAGAGCAGGCCGATAAAGAATCCGCCGAAGATCACCTTGGCGCCGGGCGACGAACCAAGTCCCGCCGCCGCCGCCGCTTTGATCTCCGCTTGGGCGGACGGCGAGGCCTGCGCCCGATCTTTCGCGGTCGAGCCGGCTTTCAACACCGCGGCGCAGGCCGTGCCCTCGGGGTATTTCAACGAGGCGTGTTCCTTCACGATCAGCGCTCGCCGCAGTGGAATCATCATCAGGATCCCGAGCAGACCGCCGAGGACAGCCACCAGCATCACGCGGGCGATTTCCAGATCGAAGCCGAGGATTAGAATCGCAGGCATCGTGACCCCAAGGCCGAACGCAATGGATTCCCCCGCGGAGCCGGCCGTTTGCGTGATGTTATTTTCCAGGATGGTGGAATCGCGCACGCCCAGCTTGGACAGGCCGCGGAACAGCGCGAGCGCGATGACCGCCACGGGGATTGAGGCGCTGACCGTCAGGCCCACCTTGAGCACGAGGTAGAGCGAAGACGCGCCAAACACGACCCCGAGAATGGTTCCGGTGATGACCGCGCGCGCGGTGAACTCGCGCATCAGGGTTTGCGGCGCGATAAAAGGCTCGGGGGCGAGTGCGGTGCTAGCGGGAATGGCGGACATCTTGATGGGGGCGGGAAATTTTCCGCTCAGTATTCACGCACCGCGCGGCGTGACAAGGCGGGAAGCGGCATGGAACCCCATCAAATGCGCCAATCTATTTATTGATCTGGAAATTCCGCGACGCGTCGAAGGAAGCTGTCCACGTTTTCGGGCGGTTCACCACGATGGTGGCGGCCGGCCCGGTAAAGCTGGCGGCCCAGCCGGTAGAGGCCGCCCACGATTTTGAGTCGCCGGGAAATGGCCGCCGATGACATGTCGTTGTTGATGCCGCGGTAGAAATCCTTCTGCCGCTCCGCTTCCTCGGGGGTCATCTCCATGATTTGCACGCTTTCTCAGCCTTGTTCCAATCGAAGCTTTCGCAAATCCTCGAGATCCTTTGCGCGTCCGGCGGAGCTCTTCATTTGCCGGAGCCCGTCGCGACTGATGACCGAAACTTCCAGCGCGTCGACCGGAAACGTCTTCCGATCAGCAAATGCCGCTTCGAGTGCTGGCGTGACCGCGAGTAAATCCAACATGACAAAATCCTCCCCCTCAACTTTGACCAAACGGGAAAAGCGTGACTCTCCGGGTTGACCGGGCTTGAAGACGAAAGAGCCGGAATCAATCGTAAACCCAAGCGCCCGAACGGTGTTCTTGATTCGGTCGAGATCTCCCTCGCGAACGAGGAGGTCGATGTCCTCAGTGAATCGGGGAAATCCGTGGATGATGACGGCGAAGCCACCGCAGACGGCATACGGGATCGAGGCTGCATTCAGCGAACCGATAACGGCGCGAAATTCCTTTTCGATGTCCACGCGAAAATCATGACCTGCGTGGACTTCGGTGCCAAGCGGGAAGGAAAGTCGAGCGCGGCGAATTTGCGACCCGCGGCGCGGCTCGATGGGTTGCCATCGTCCTCGGAGCGGCCAATCCACCTTGGGCACGCGGCATCGTGATCGCGCGCCGCGCTCCTCACGTTTTCGCGATGGCCCCGGCAATGGTCGCGGGTTTGGCGTCCGGCAGGATCTGCACGCGCGAGGTCTGGCGTCTCGGTTCCACCGGTTGGCCCCGGTTCTTCATCCATTTTCGGAATTCACCGCCGCGCCACTTCGGCAGCGTGCGCGCGCCGATCCACGCCTGCACCGCCGGCACCGGCAGGAAACGCATGGGCACATGGTCCATCGCCTTGCCCGCCATGAGCGCGGTCCGCCACGCCATCGGCTGCGACGCGAGCAGCGCCCATGGCCACATCGGCGGTACGCCCGGCGACGACACGCCCGCGCGCTTGCCCTTGTCGCGCAGGCGCAGCAGCAGATCGGGAATCGGAATGTTTACCGGGCAGACTTCCTGGCACGCGCCGCAGAGGCTGGACGCCTTGGGCAGATCCGCCATTTCGGGAAAGCGATCGCCGGCGAGCAAAGGCGAAAGTACCGCACCGACCGGGCCGGGATAGACGCTGCGATAGGCGTGGCCGGAGGCCTGGCGATAAACGGGGCAGACGTTCATGCACGCGCCGCAGCGAATGCAGCGCAGGATTTCCCGGCACTCGCTGCCGAGCACGTCGGTGCGACCGTTGTCGACGAAGACGACGTGCATCTCCTCCGGGCCGTCGGGCTGCGCCGCTGATTTCGGACCGGAGATGAATTCGGTGTAGACCGTGAGCTGCTGGCCCGTGGCGGACCGCGCGAGGAGATTCAGCAGGAGGGACAGGTCGCGATCACGCGGCAGGATTTTTTCGATGCCGACGAGCGCGATGTGCACTTTCGTGGCGGCGAGCGAGAAGCGCGAGTTGCCCTCGTTCGTCACGATGACGAGCCGGCCGCTTTCCGCGATGACGAAGTTCGCGCCGGTCAACCCGACATCGGCCTGCAGGTATTTGTGCCGGAGAAAATTTCGCGCGCGCCGGGTGATGACGCCGGGTTCGTCGTTGTACGCGCCGAGTCCGTGCTTTTCGAATGATTCCGCAATTTCGCGCCGGTTCTTATGGATGATCGGTTTCACCACGTGGCTCGGGTGATCGCCGTCGAGTTGCACGATGAACTCGCCGAGATCGGTCTCGAGGGCTTCGATGCCGCGCGCTTTGAGATAGGCTTCGAGTTCGATTTCCTCACTGACCATCGTCTTCGCCTTCACCATGCGCGTGGCGCCGTGCTGCTGCATGATCTGGTGCACGGCCGCGCAGGCGTCTTCCGCGGAAGACGCCCAGTGGACTTTGGCACCGTTTGCGGTCAGGCGTTCCTCCACCTGCGGGAGGTAGGTGTCGAGGTGCTCGATTGCGTGCTGTTTGATTTCACCGGCGAGCACCCGCAGGTCGTTCGCGAGCGGGAACGCGTCGAAGAGCACCTGCGTCCGCTTGTCGTGGCCGGCCTTGCTGCCGAGATAGACAGAATTTTGCCGCTCGTGCGAAAGCTTCGCGGCGAATTGATCAATCAGCTGGGCGTTCATGACTCGACAACGACGGGTAGCAGGTTGGCGTTGGCCAAAGCATCGCGCAGCACCTGCGCAAAGTGAAGCGTCGGGATCGCCCGGCCCGCCTTTTCCGCCAGACCGCTGAGATGCATCAGGCAACTCATGTCGGCGGAGACAATCGCCTCCGGCTTCGCCGCGATGATGTGGTCGAGTTTCAACGCGCCCATCGCGGCGGAAATGTTTGGAAACGAGACGGAAAAGGTGCCGCCGAAGCCGCAACATTGCTCGGCCTCGCCGAATTCAACGATCTGCAGCCCCTCGATCGATCGCAGCAGCGTCAGGGCCGCTTCGCCGCTCGGCGTCCCGCGCGAATGGCACGAGCGATGAAACGCAATCGTCGCGCGGTAATGGCCGGGCCACGCGGCGACGCCGAGGCCGTTCACGAGATAGTCGGCCAGCTCCCAAGTGCGGCGTCCGAGCGACTCGACCTCCGCGCGATCGGCTTCGTGCTCAAATTCGAGCGGCGCACCATGGAACAGCATTCCCGCGCAGGATCCAGACGGAACCACGACCGGATGTTCGCCCGCGAAAGTCTTGACCGTGTGGCGCACGACCTTGCGCGATGCCTTCCAGTCGCCGCCGTTGAACGCGGGCTGGCCGCAGCAGGTTTGCGCCTCGGGAAATTCCACCGAGCAACCGACGTGCTCAAGTACCTGCACCGTCGCAATCGCCGCCTCGTCATAGAACGCGTCGCAGAGGCACGTCGCCATGAACTGAATGCGCTTGCCGCTGGGTCGCGACGGGTTCGACGGGGTCATGCGGAGGTGACCCAAAGCTGCGGCGTGACCGCGGCGATGCAAAGGAAAAAGCGGCGGATGCGAGCGGCCACTCCGCGAGCACCGTGGACACGGCCTACGGCGCGACCACGACCGATTTCACGTCGCTTACGACGAGGCGGAGCATGCCATTCTGCTCGGTGAGCTTTCCCTCGACGCTGACCTTCTTGCCCACGAAAGCGCCCAGCGCTTCCGCCGACCGATCCGCGAACTTGCTGGCGTCAGGGAAGGCGAGCACCAGACCACTGCCCGCGTCCGATCGGCCCAGGCGCAGGAAAAGCATGTCGAGGGAGGGATCCTCGCTCATCGCGGTGACGACGCCCTCCACGCGAACCGTCTGGCCCAGCTTCTCGCGCAGGACGGCCAAGTCCGAAGCCGACATCGCGTCACCGGTGGGCCGAAGGATGGATGAGACGTCCGGTGGTTCGACCAGAGGGCTCGGCGTGGGCCGGATGACCTTGGGAACTTCGATATCACGGATCTGCCGGCTGATCATCGGCTGAATCAGGAGGAACCATGCGAGGCTGAACGCCACCCCGAGCGCGAACGCGGGCGCGACGACCTTCGCCCGAACGGTCCGGATTGGGGCGGGTGCGACGGCGGCGGTCGCCGCGCGTGGCGAAATCACCTGATCGAGCGCCTGAAGTGCGACCATGGCGCTTTCGTGTCGGTTATCCGGCCGGAAGTTGAAAAATTTGGTCACCCAGGTGCAAAGCTCAGGCGAGAGATCCGGACGGAGCAATTCCAGCGGCACGAATGTGTGATTCAAGTGGGCGCTCATCACGGCCGCGACGGTGTCGCCCTGGAAGGGATTCTGCCGGGTCAGTGCGTAGTAGAACATGCAGCCGAGCGCGTACAAGTCCGTGCGCTGATCGAACGGCTTGCCTTCGAACTGCTCGGGCGCCATGTAGTGAATCGAGCCGAAAACGCTGTTGTCCTGCAGGCGCGTCTGCAGCTCCGGCTTGGCGGAAATCTTGGCCAGACCGAAATCGAGCAGCTTCACCTGGAAGGAACTCGTGCGGCCCCAGCGCAGCATGAGATTGCTCGGCTTGAGGTCGCGATGCAGCAGGCCGATGTGATGCGCCGCGGCGATCCCATCAAGCGATTCACGGGCGAGCCGCGCAAAGTCATCCAGCGGAAACGCGGCGCGGCTAGCCACGGCCTCGAGCGTTTCGCCCTCGATCAGTTCCATGACCACATACGGCCCCCGGTCATCCATGCCGAGGTCATACACGCTGACAATGTTCGGGTGCTGCAGCGCCGCGAGATGGGTCGCTTCGGTCACGGCGCGCGCATACGCCTCGCCCTTCACCGGGCTGGACGTGATGATTCGCTTGAGCGCAACTTTGCGCTGGAGCTGGCGATCCCACGCGCGGTAGACCTCACCCAGCCCGCCCGTCGCAATCAGTCCCCCCAACTCATAGCGGCCGGAGGGTGGCGGCACCGGTGTCGCCGTCCCCGCCGCATCCGCCGGCGAATTCAGATAAGCACGCGTGGATGCCTGAAGAATGTGGGGGGTCATGCGGGGTGGTCGGCGGAACATTAATTCGTTTCTTCGCAGGTTTGATAAGCAGTCTGCTTGCCGCACGTGCCATCTATCCACACAAATACATATCAACAGAGTGAATTCCGCGTAGTTGACGCAATACGCAATAATGAGAAAAAACTGTGGACATAAGAATTATAGTCAATTTTGGATTTTTTCGCGATTTCGATGTAACGATCGACATAAAACGTCGTATGTGGGGGGGAAGGCGAGGCGAATCGACTCGGTAATCAAGGCGACGTGAGTTTCGGCGCGCCGGTCAAGATCGAACTCGGACGGGGTCTCAAACGTAAAAACGCGTTCGGCGTGACCGTGGAAATGGAGCCAGAGAGCCTCCGGACAGCCGCCGCGAAGAAAACGTCGGGTGATCGCGTCCGTCAAACCGGGCCGGATTACGCCTCCATGTGCCGCGCGCAATTCGATGCGGGCGCGGGGGTCCGGCGGAATGATCTTGGCCGCGGCTGTTGAGAGCAGCTCGCCCCAGAACGGCGTGGAACCGCGAACCTCATAAAGATAAAGCCCCTGCGCGTCGTAGTCCTCATGCAATGTGAGGGCGAGCCGGTAGCTATGCCCACGGACGCGCGCGCGCAGTTCGCGCACCGGACTAACGGCGCGACCGCGAAACTGGCGGTTGAGGTCGACGTCGTTCGCGTCAAGGCGCCGGTTGTTGGCCAGGCCCCAAGGATTCAGGCAGGGCGCGAGGAAAAATGGAATCTTGCGCCGCAGCAATTCGGCCATGCCACCGCGGGCCGCCCAACGGAAAAGACCCTCCGTGGCGCCCGGCTCGTCGCCGTGAATGCCCGCGCTCAGATAGACGCCGGGGGTCTTGCCGCGCGACTCCAGACAAATGACGTCAAAATCCGCCGCGCGGCAAAGCAACGCGGGACGCAGCCGGAGTGACCGGCCCAGCCGTCTCCAGCGCCCCAACAAGTGCGTGACATCGTGAGACCGGTGGGAGTGAAGAAAATTGGCGGCGTCCATCATCAATCAAACATCAAACGAAATCCAAGTCCGCGGCGACCGGTCGTCCGTCCCCCGGAGCGGGAGACGCCGACGAGACGATTACCCGCCGGCCTTGAAAGCGTCGAGCAGCTTCGCGTGGATTCCGTCAAAGCCACCATTGCTGAACACGACCACGAGATCACCCGGCCGGGCCAGCGATTGCGCGCGGTGCACGATCGTAGCGGTGTCCATTTCGTAAAACGCGGGACGTCCCGTCGCGGCGATATCCGCGACGACGCGTTCCGGATTCAAGCGGTCAGCCTCCGGCAGTTGATCGAGTCGGGCGACCTGCGCCAGGATCACGCCGTCAGCCTGTGCGAACGCGGCGGGTAATGACTGCTGAAAAAATTTGCGGCGGGTCGTGTTGGATCGGGGTTCAAAAATGGCCCAGATGCGCCCGGCGTGGCGTTGTCGTCGAAGGCCCGCCAGCGTTTCCGCGATGGCCGTCGGGTGATGCCCGAAGTCATCCATCACGGCAATGCCGTTTTCTTCACCGCGCATTTCCTGCCGACGCTTCACGCCGGCGAACGAAGCGAGCGCGGCCCGGATTTCATTGATCGTGAGCCCCGCGAATCGCGCCGCGCCAATCGCCATCGCCGCGTTGCGCACATTGAACTCGCCGCCGAGCGGCATCGTAAACCGCCCGCCAAAGACGCTAAAGGAGGTCTCGCTTTCGCCATAGGTGATGTCCTGAATTCGTCCGTCGCCCGTTGCGGTGAGGCCCACCGGCAGCAGCGGCGCGGGACTCTTTGCGACGGCGCGCGCGACGTTGGGGTCGTCGGGATTGACGAGGATGAGCCCGTTTTTCGGCACGATGTTCACGAGTCGCGTGAAGCTCAGGATGATTTCATCGACGTCGCGGAAGATGTCGGCGTGATCGAACTCGAGGTTGTTGATGATCACGCATTCCGGCAGGTAATGGACGAACTTGCTGCGCTTGTCGAAAAACGCCGTGTCGTACTCGTCGCCCTCGATCACGCACAGCTCTGAATCGGTGAAGCGCGCGCCCTGCCCGAGGTTCGCGGGAATGCCTCCGATCAGGTAATTCGGGTTTCGTCCGGCCCGCTCGAGCATCCAGGCGAGCAGGGCGGACGTGGTGGTCTTTCCGTGCGTGCCGGTGACGACGAAGTTTCTCTTCCCCCCGAGGAAATGCGTGCGGAGCACCTCGGGCAGCGAGATGTATGGCAGCTTGCGGTTAAGCACCTCTTCGACCTCCGGATTGCCGCGACTCATCGCGTTCCCGATGATGATCATGTCGGCATCCGGCGGCAGGTTGGCCGGCGAGAAAGGCGACTGGATGACAATCCCGCGCGCCGCCAGGAAAGTCGACATCGGCGGATAGATGCCGTCGTCGGACCCCGTCACGGTATGGCCCCGTTCCTTGAGCGCCGCCGCGACCGACCCCATGAGGGTGCCGCAGATGCCGAGAAAGTGAAAATGCATGGGAGAAGATCGATGTGAGAACCCGCCATTCCGGCTGGAACGCGACGATGCGCGGGCGCGCCGACCTTCGCAAGGGCGGGCGCGCACATGATTCGCGGGAGATGGATCGTCTCCTGCTTGGTGATGGTGTTGCCCAAAGCCTCATGATCGTTCCGAGCCATACCTTCCGCCCCCGTCGCGCGTGGTCCCTCCTTGTCGCCATCGCCCTGCTGTCGCCGGCGGCGGTGGGTTCGTTGCGCGCCGACATCCTGGTGAACGTTTACCCCACGCTGGCGCCCAATCGCTTTGGATCGCCGAGCTATGACCCCTGGGTCGCCAACACGATTTCCGCGTTGCGGAACGGCACCTCCTCGGCCGGCACGCCGGGTACGCCGTCGTTCTACCAGCAAATCGCGGCGGGTTCAAACCTGCCGACCTCATCGATCATCGTCACGAATTTTCCCTCGTGGCTGGGCAACGCTGATCCCGCCGGCACCTATGGCGCGGCCTACGCCAACGAAATCGGCAACCGCCTTCTGTTCTCGCTCACGCTTCAGGGGACCCTCGGCACGACCTTCAGCATTTCGCAGCTTTCGTTCACGGGGACGAGTTCTGATGCCGGTAATCAGCTGGGTTTCTCGTTTGCCGCCGGCAGTTATCAGTACGGCATCGATTATGTCGGGATTAACTATGGGGCCGATCACCTTGCCGGCGGGATTGGCGTGAATGCCGACACGATCATCACCAGCGGACCAAACACCCAACTGGTGGACGTGCTCTATGGCCGTGGATCCGGTAACGCCTTCCAGGTACTTTCGAGCGATCCCGGCGCGACGAACCAGGAACGGATCGACCTTGTGGCGCTGGCCGCAGGGAGTTTTACGTTCACGGGTACCTACACGATTGGCGCAACGTCCGGCAGTTCATTCGAGAATTTTAACGTTGTCCCCGAGCCCGGGGTCGTGACGCTGCTGCTCGCCGCATTTGCCGTCGCCGCGGTCGGTCTGGTCGTCCGCCGCCCGTCCCAGCGCCCGGCTCCGGTGCCGGTGCGTTCGACCTCTCGACCCCGCGTTTGATCAGCCGTGTCCGGGCGCGCGCAGCGTGCCCTTTTCCAGTTCGTCGCGACGTTGCCGCAACATGCGCGCGACCATTTCGGTGATCATCTCCTCGAGCAGCATGCGCAGATGGCTCCCCGCGCGGAAGTCCGCGGGCGCGATGTGCTTCACGCGGTCCATGTGCGCCGAAAGCTGGTAGCACTTGCGGAATCCGGCGCGCGTCGGGTCGTCTGGATTGTAGACGGCGATCGATTGCCCGCCATAGCGGCGCATGATCGTAAAGCACGGGACATCGGTGGGTCCATCGCCCACGTAGATCATATTGTGGAACGGGATCGGTCGCAGATCATCCTCGAGGTGATCGTTTACATCCTGGGCCGGATCGAGGAAGCCCTTGTTGATGCGAAAGAGGTACTGCGTTTTCTGCGTGTGGCTGATCACGCGGCTCGGAAAATTGATCCGACCCTGGTCGTCCTCGCCAAACTCGCACCCAAACATCGCGCGCACGTGCGGCCGGATGCGACTGCCCTCGAGCAGCGCCTTCAGTCCGCTCGACACGATGTAATACTCCAGCCGGATGCCACCTTCGCTTCCGCCCAGGTCGGTCGCGCCCGGCAACCCGAGCGCGAATTGCCGCACCTCGTCAAAGATGTCCGGCACGCCCGGGAAAAACGTCAGCCGCCCGCCCAGCTCGGCGAGATGCGTGTTGGTCGGACGATCGAAACCAAGGTAATCAAGGAGCGCCTTCATGTACGCCAGCTCGTTGTCGTAGCCGTTGGCTTTGACGAGATCGTGGCAGCGATTCCAAAACGATTTTGGGTCGATGCCGAACACCGGAAAGAGCGCCTCGTCCTGCATGTAATGCGGACTCAGCGTCTGATCATAGTCGAAGACGAGGGCGATGGTGTTTTGGGGAACCATAGACGGGCGGTCGAAGGTCGACGGATTTCTGAGGCTAGCGCAGAGCGTCGGCGATTTGCGAGAATTCAAATGCGTAGCCGGCGCCGAGCGTGCGCAGGGGAGCGAGGCGGGTGCTATCAAGCGCAACGCCCGAAAGTTCGCCCAGCGCGAGACGCAGCGCGAAAGCGGGGACGGCACAGAATGCGGGACGGTGCACGGCGGTCGCCAGCGCGCGGGTAAACTCATCGTTTCGCACCGGGTTCGGCGCGGCCGCGTGAAAGGGACCATCGAGCGTTTCGTGCTCGAGCAGGTGAACGATGAGACCCGCGACATCCGAGACGTGCACCCACGGCATCCACTGGCGCCCGTCGCCGAGCCGGCCGCCCAGGCCGAGTCGAAAAAGCGGCCGCAGACGCTCCATGGCGCCGCCGCGCGGCGCGACGACAAATCCGATCCGTGGCAACGCGACGCGCGCGCCGTATGTCCGCGCCCGGAGCGCTTCCGCCTCCCACTCGCGGCAGACATCCGCGAGAAATCCGCGCCCCGGAGCCGATGCTTCCGTGAGCATCTCGTCGCCGCGATCGCCGTAGAGTCCGGACGCGGACGCACTGATCAACACGCGTACCGGGGATGTCGACATGGCGTCCACAAATTGGCGGGTGACCCCGAGCCGGCTGTCGCGGACGCGGCGCTTTTTCGCTGCGGTCCATCGCCCGAGAATCGACTCGCCCGCAAGATTGACGACCGCATCGACACCCGCGAGGTCCGGCGCGGTCCCGGGTGCGAGCGCGCGCGTCTCGCGGCAGCCCGTCACGGCGCGACCGACGGAACGCGAGAACGCGATGCACTCATGGCCGCGTTCGGAGAGACGCGGAATCAATTGCCCGGCGATAAAGCCGGATGCGCCCGTGATGCCAATCTTCATGCGCTACGTGCCTTCGGGGCCAACCCAACCGCACTCAATCAAATTTGCGGTGCATCCACCGCATGGGGAAGCGGCGGCCGGGACAGTCGGTCGGGCGGGGATTGATTTCGCGGTGGGCCTTCACGACGGCGAGTTGGCGGTCGACCCGGCCCACGCGTTTGCGCAGGTATTTGATCAGTTCCTCGAGCGACGCGAGTTGCGCCTTGGTCGGCAAATCGCGATTGAAGTCGCCGACGAGGCAGATGCCAATCGCGATGTTGTTGAGGTAGTCGCTCGCGCAATGGCCGCCGCTCAATTGATAGGTCCAGCGCGGGCCAATTTCGATTTTACCGTCGCCGGAACCGTGGCCGTTGCCGATCACAAATTGATAGGCCAGGCCGTTGGGCATGTGTTTGACCCGGCGGTGGTAGTAATCGAACGCGCGCGCGTTGCCCTGCCGCGTGCCGCTGTTGTGCACCACGATGTAGCGCCAGCGTCCCTTGCGCACGCTTGGTTCATCGATCCTCCGTCGCACCGATCCCGTCACGTACTTGTCGCCGCCAAGAAACCAGAACACCCGCGGCGCCTCGCGCTCCTCCTCGTCCTCGTCGCGTCCGCCGCGCTTTTCCACCGTCACGGGCGAACGGTCGTCGTCGTCCGCCGGTTGCGCCTGCGGCAGGCGCCTCGCCGCATCGACCGCGAGCAGGAACTCACGGGCGGGCGTCGGTCGCGGCAGGGCGGGCGACGGCGCGACCGCGGGCAGCACGTGCATCATCTCGATGGGGGGGACGGGCGCCAGGGCCAACGTGTCCGAGCCCGCCGCTCGGACGCTGAGGATGCCGGCGAGCAGGCCGGCGATGAAATACGGGTGGCGGATCACGTGGCGGGAAAGGCGTTGGGGTTCGGCGACGATGCCGACATGTCTTCGCCGTTCCATTCCTGGCGGATGATGATGTTCAACCGCCCGCCCAGCAAGAGGAGGAGTGAGGTCACATAAATCCAGGTCAGCAGAACGACGAGTCCGGAGAAGCTCAGATAATTTTCGCCGTAGCGCGCGAATTGCTCGACGTAAACCCGGAACAGGTAGGTCGAACCCAGCCAGCCGAGGGCGAAGAAGATCGCGCCGGGCAACGCCTGCCGGACGGTCTGGTAAATCTCCGGCGTGAGCAGGTAAAGTGTCAGCGCGAGGGCGACAAGGGCGGCGATGATGATGGGGTATTTCGAATACGCGACGATCGTCTCGAGCGGGATTTCCAGCTTGAAAGTGTTCACGATGTTGGCTGCGACCTGTTCGCCGAAGACGAGCACATTGAAGCTGAAGAGGATCGTGAACGAGAACCAGAAGAGGAGCAGCAGTGCGATGAAATATCGGCTCCACCACGGGCGCTTCATGGCCTTCACCCCGAGCGTATGGTTAATCGAGCGCGTGAAGGTGTTGATGT
This sequence comes from Verrucomicrobiota bacterium, assembly GCA_025353105.1. Classification (GTDB taxonomy): domain Bacteria; phylum Verrucomicrobiota; class Verrucomicrobiia; order Chthoniobacterales; family SZAS-18; genus SZAS-18. Next base: position 9,060 of record JANXRG010000033.1, on the reverse strand, counting down.
AGTTGAGGCCGAGATAGAGCGCGAGACAGATGCCCACGAAGGCAAACTTTGTCGTGATGCCCGACACGACGATCGCGGAAATCTGCCGATCGATGATCGGGTGCGCAATCTCGGGCAGGAAACCCTTTAACAGGGCGATGATGTTCGCCAGCGTCGAGGGATCGGTGCCGAAGATCGCCAGCAGGGCCGAAACAAGGAGCGGGCCGGGCGCGAGGAGGAAGATGAAATCGTAGGAGAGTTGCGCCGCGAGCCCCGTGGCGTTGTCCTCGTACGCCCCGATAAGCCAGCGATCAAGCAGCCGCAGCCAGCGCCGCCGGGGCTTCGGGCGGGTCGGTGGATTCGGGGATTCGTCCATCGCGTGGCGATCTTTCAACAAAATCAGATTTGGCTTCCGGAGGGAAACTGCACGAGCTATGCCACGGATGCCAGTCGCGACAAGCTTCGCCGGATGAAAACGATCTTCGTGTGCTCAGCGGGCTTCGGCGAGGGACATAATTCGGCCGCGCACGGAATCTTGGAAGCACTGGATCGTCTAAAGCCCGAGGGGTTTCGGCTGGAGTTCCTCGATCTCAGCGGTCGCGCGCAGCCCCGGCGCGACAAATGGATGCGGCGACTCTACCTGTTTCTGCTCAGCCGCGCACCGCGGGTCTGGGCCGCGATTTACCGCTTCGTCGACCGCACGCGCTGGCTCGACGCGGTGCCGATCCTACATGCCCCGCTGCGGAAAGCGCTGGCCCGGATTCTCACGGAGACGCCGCCGGCCGCCGTCGTTTCGACCTTTCCGTTTTACGGCTATTTGCTCGACGAAGTCGCGCGGTACGGCGGGCCAAAGGATTTTCCGCGGATCACGGTGGTGACCGATTCCATCTCGATTAACTCGATTTGGTACCGGTATCAAAACAACTGCTACCTCGTGCCGAATCAGGACACGGCCGACGCGATGGAGACGCTTGGCGTGCCGAACGCGATGCTGCATGTCACCGGCTTTCCCGTGAGTCCGCGCTTCGCCGATCCGCTGCCGGAGCGTCCGGCGGTGGATGATCCGCGGGAAGGCCGCCGGGTTCTATTCATCGTGAACTCCCAAAAACACGCGGCGCCAGCTTTGGTGCGGCGACTCCTGCGAATTCCGGGCGTGAACCTCACCGTCACGGCGGGGCGCGACGAGGCGCTGCGGGCGGCGATCGAGGCCGAGGGTGCAACGGCCTCGACCGGGGGTGGGCAGCTGCGCGCGGTGCTGGGCTGGACGAAGGAGATTCCGGATTTGCTGGCTTCGCATCACCTTGTCATCAGCAAGGCGGGCGGTGCCACGGTCCAGGAGTCGATCGCCGCCGGATGCCCCATGATCATGAACCAGGTGGCGCCCGGCCAGGAGGAAGGCAACGCGGATCTCGTGTTGCGTAACGACGCCGGGGCTGTTGCCGACGGACCCGATGCGGTGGTCGCCGCGGTGGAGCGCGCCTTTGCCGGGGACGGTGCGGTGTGGCGGCAATGGAGCGTTGCGGTGGCGCGACTGAGTCGGCCGCGGGCCGCGTTCGACGTGGCAAAATTCATTCTCAACGAGATCTCGCGGCACGAGGAGTCGGGATGTGTTAAGACCCCGCCGTGATTCGCGCCGCGCTCTTCGACATCGGCAACGTCATCCTGCCCTTTGACTTTGCCCCCGCGCGGGCGCGCCTGCGCGCCCGCAGCCGCGTGCACGAACCCGCCGCGTGGCAGCAGATTGACGCGCTGAAGCACGATTATGAGGGCGGGCAAATGGATCGTGCGGCTTTCATCGCGGGAGTACGACACCACGTGGGATTCGCGGGAAGCGACGACGACTTTGTTGCCATCTGGACGGATATTTTCGCGGCGAATCCGCCGATGGATGGGCTGATCGAGCGGCTCCACTCCGGTGGCTTGCCGCTCTACCTGCTCTCCAACACGAGCGACATTCATGTGGATGCCTTCCGCTCGCGCTACCCGATTTTCGAGCGGTTTGTTGGGGCGGTTTATTCACACGAGGAACGGCTGCTGAAACCGGACGCGGAGATCTTCCGGCGCGCAATTGATCGCTTCTCGCTGAGCCCGGACGAGACGATCTACATCGACGATCTTTCGCCCAACGTGCAGGCCGCGGCGGCGCTCGGATTCATCGCGCTGCCGTACGATTACCGCGCGCATCAGGATTTTGAGCGCGATTTGATGAATCGACTCCATCCCGATGCCTGAATCTGCCTCCGCATTCCGATTCCGCGCTCACTTCCCTTCGTTGTCATCCCGAGTGGAGCCGAGGGACCTCTTACTGTTTCTGGTTCGGGTGATTTCGCGCAGTGCACACCCTGGACCGCGCCGAGCGGCGGTAAGAAGTCCTTCGACTCTCCCGCTGCGCGGCTTCGGACTGCCACATTCTCAAACAAGACGAAACCAGACGACGATTCCAGGTAAGGTTCGCCACGCGTTTGCGTATTGATCTGTAGGAGATCCGCAGGACCCTCGCCGTTTCTCCGAGCGCCGATGCATTTCTCTCTGAGTCTTTGCCACCTTGTTTCAGGAGCTTGCCGCCAGGTGCTGGCCGTTTTCGCGGCAACTTTCTTCGCGACGGCCTCCGCGCTCGCCCAAAGCGGTGGCCTTCAAATCACGCCCGATCCTCCACGGGTTCCGGCGCCCCCGCTGCTCCCGCTTTCGCCGCCCTTAAGTGGGCCGCTCTCGGGCGATTACATTCCAAAACGCACTCCGCAGTTTGAGATTTGGCGAAGCGTCGACGTCACGCCGTTTCGTCCGGTGTTTCAATTGCGCCATACAGAGTTGACCCGTGTGGCTGTCGCAACCGGCGAAGTTTTCCTCGTTCGACTTTACCTTCCAGGGCTCGCGGCGGGGACCAATGTCCTCGCTCAAGGCAATGGTGAACTTGCGGTCGTTGACTCACCCGGTGGACTGCCTGTGAGGGTGCCGACTGATACCAGTCGATGCGCCGTGTTTACGATGAGCTTCCCCTCCATGGGACGCGACGGCCTTCTTCTGGTCGGCGTCGATGGAGTGAAAACGATTCTGCGGCTCAGGCGTACCTCGCCCTGAGTCGCCATCGATTCGATCGGACGATTGCCTGTACATGAAAACATTTGCCACTACCGCCGCCGTCAAGGCGCTGACGCGCTTCGCGCTTGTCGCACTCGCGGCGGCGTTCTGCCATCCTTTGGCGGCGTTTGATGTGCCTTCTGATGACCCGACCGCCGACCCATGGGGCGAGGGTGGTGCGCACAAACCGCAGGTGGAAACGGCCGGCAGCTACGATCCCTACCCGGGCAATGCCACGCGCGTCGTACACGACCTGTCTGTGCCGGGCGCGGTCGGCTCCGGACTCCATTTCACGCGTTACTGGAACTCAACGGATTTCGGTTTCGACACCGTAAAATTCTACGGAGAAAGCGGTGCCTTGCAGGCGCCGTTCGGTTTATCCGGCTGGCGCCACAACTACTATTGGTGGTCGGGGTACCAATATGACTACACCGATTATGATGGAGAAAACCCCGCGCCGAACCATCAGCCGCCCTATACCTTTGAGAAGTTCACGCTACATATCCGATATCCCGACGGACGAAACATCACAGCGTACACCTCGAAAGTGGTGCGACCCACGGGCGCGTATAGCCTGAATCCACCCACGGGATTTTGGAATGTAGGGTCGGGAATCACGGATCGCGTTGAGGTTTTGACTGTTACTCAAGGTGCACCCGGATCAGGCGGAGCCGTGCAGTCATTCAACCTTTATCGCAGCGACGGGAGCACGGTTTATTTTGTCGGTGACCGGGCGACGAAAATCAAGGACCGCCACGGATGAGTGCACACGCTCACCTATTCCGCGTCAGGTGCTCTATCGACTGTGACGGAGCCGGCGGGCCGGGTGTTGCAGTTCACGAGTGCATCGATCGCAGGGGGCGGGACAACTCCGGTCATTACGCGAGTTGAGGCGAAAATTCCTATCGCGCCGAATTACAACACTTACGCAACCGTCAAGACTATCGACATCGCATATTTAGCGACGGGTGGTTCGGGCGGCATCTGTGCCTCGCAAACCGTAACCTACAGCGGAGAGTCCGCGCCAGCAGTCTATAATTACCAGGTGATGACCGGTGCAGCCGGCGGTGGGCTTGGGCCTGGCTTTGGCCCGCAATTGACCGGTCTCGCCATGACGCGGGCGGATGATCCGCACGTCGACGGAAATATGACCGTTATCGCCTACGCCTATCAGCCAGGTCCCTGCCCTGGGGGGTCCATCAGTTGCCCGGCGCCCCGCGTGCCCTGCATCTATTTTTCAGGCCTTGGAGCCATTGCCGAGGAACGGAACGGTCTGAACAACATGATGGTCTCGCGTTTGACGTTTATCTGCAACAACGCGACCCCCGGTAAGGGAACGCGAATTGAAACCAAAGGGAGTGGAAATTACCAGCGGACCTTTAAGTATGGTACCGGCACCGGGCCCGACGGGTTGCCGATTGGCGATATCATGAGTGAGCTGGCGAGTCGCACGGATTTTACCAATGTCGTGAGCGAGAAGTTTGGATTCGACTATACAAATTTGGCACCCGGACTTGTTCGATCCCTTCGCTTTTATGATTTCAACAGTAACAAGACGGCGGTGGGGCAGGATGGTTTTCTGCTCCCGGTTCTGGTGACGCATCCCGATGGGAGTACGCACACTTTCAGCTACGCGCCTTTGCCCGGCACACCAAACCGAGATACGACGCTCATCCCGAACCCGAATCTGTTCTGGCTCTTCACCAAGACCGATGAACTGGGCTTCGTGACCAATTACAACCGTGATTTCCAGCTCCGCATCACACGCATCGATTATCCCGGCGGCAACTCCGAAACCATCCGGTACGACGAGGATCTGACGGTGGGACAGACAACTCCCAACGGAGTGCTCCGGCAACCGGGCCAGCGCTTCAACCTCGTCACTTCGCAAGTGATGCCGAGCGGCACCACAAACTTCTCGCGGTATGACGCCAACGGCCTCAAGACCGAGTCGTGGAACTCTGCGTACCCCACCGAGATCACGTACTTCACCTACTACCCAGTCGTGCTCAACGACTTTTCGAGCGGGCGGATCAAGGATATCAAGACTCCGTTGTCGATCGCCAAAGGTGCTCCCTACGCCACCCGCTTCGAGTATAACGGGCGGGGCTTGGTCTCCAAGATTCATTACCCGTCAACCGGCCAGAGCGCCGATCCAACCGTCTCCTACACCTACGACAACTATGGCAATTGCACGTCTATCACCGACGAGCTTGGACACACCAAGACATTCACCTACGACGATTATCGCCGCTGCTTGACGTACACCGAGCCACTCAACGCGCCGGATTGGCGTGGCCAGGGCAATGTTCCCTCCCGTACCTGGCAATGGATTTACGACCGCGCTTATGGCGCCAACGGCTACCCCGCGAGCTCGCACACGGGCACGCAGTGGCGCATCCAGTTTGAACCCGCTTTCAATGGCGCAGGCGATCGCAAGATGACGGTCCAGTTTTTCGACAACAACGACCGCGTTTGGGCCGTGCAAACAGGTTGGGTGCTTTCCGCCGCGGGCGCCTGGACATTTGGCGCCGACGGCGAAACGCACTACTTCGCGTATGACAACCAGGGCAACAAGATTTCATACACGGACCCGCTCGGCCGGCCGAACGCGTACGGCTTCGACAATCGCAACCGGCAGATCACGGTGACCGATCCGCTGAATCAGACGACCACGACGACGTATGATTACTCGAACAACAAGACACGCGTCACCTTTCCAGACACCAAGTTCCAGCAATGGTTGAGCTTCGACGCGTTTGGTCAGGCGGCGACGTTCATCGATGAGCGCAGCAACACCACAAATCTGACCTTCCAGTGGGGCCCCATGAAAAAGGCGGCCAGCGTCACCACCCACCGCGACAAGGATGCCGGCGGCACCGAAGATCAGTTGACCACGTTTTCCTATGACGGGCTCGGCAACCCGTACCTGATCAATTTCCCCAATGGCACCTACGAGCAGACGCTTTTTCAGTACGGCCTTGTCTCCTCATACCGAAATCGCAAGGGCGACTCCAAGAGCTTGACCTACGACGCACGCGGGCGCGAGACGTTGCATGCTTGGAGCGACGGCGGGGTCACGCCGAGCATCTCGCGCGGTTGGGATGATGCCAATCGCCTGACGGCCATCTCAAATCTCTACTCCATCATCGACTACAAGCTGGACGACGCCGGCCAGGTCTGGTGGGAGGGCAGCAACGTGACCGGCTCCGGCGGACGGCTGCAGACGACGTACTACCGCTACCCGGATGGCAGCGTTGGGCATCTGCTCTATCCCGACAACGTATTCTCTGCGCGTCATGATTATACGGCGCGGGGCCAGCTCAAGATTGTCGGCACCGACAACGCCAGCTCAAGCTGGTTGGTCCAATACGCGGCATACACGTACATGGCCGATGGCAAGCCTAACGTGCTCACCCATGGCAATGGCCTGGCCACCACCTACACCTACGACAACAAGGGCAACCTCCAATCACTGAATGTCGCCGCAGGCAGTACCTCGCGCCTATACCGCTACTACTGGCGCGACAACCGCGATCGCATCTACGCGTGGGTCAAAGGCACGGTGGCTGGTAACGCGCAGGAGAACGGCCGGGGCGACCGCTACATTTACGATGCGGAAGGCCAGCTCACCGACGCTTATTACGATGCCCAAGTGCCCAATGGCGTCTACAACGCCTGGACGCGCGAGGACCATTTCGTCCTCGATCAGCTCGGCAATCGCAAAAGCAACGACTGGCTCGCGAGCATCTCGGGCTGGTATGCGTGGACACGGCGTGACAACGGCCTGAACCAGATAAACACGTGGGCTGGGGGACGCCCGGCCAATTGGGATGACCAGTGGAGCATCCCCAACGGCAACCTCATCCAGGATGGGTTCTTCAGCGCGTGGTACAACGCGCTCAACCAGCCCATCTGGTATCAGGGCCCCACCACGCCGGGCGGGTCAAAGGGTTACCTCGGCTACGACCCGCTGGGCCGCTGCGTGAAGCGCTGGGTGGGCCCGTCTGGCGCGGCCACCAGCAACCCGGCGACCTATCTTTATTACGACGGCTGGAATCTGATCCAGGAAGGCGGCAGCACGATCGCCACCCGGCAGTACGTGCATGGTGCGCGCGTTGATGAAATCCTCGTGCAACGGGATCTCGTTGGCGGAACCACCTACTACGCGCATTACGACGCTCGGACGCACTGCATCGCCCTGACCAGCTCGGCCAATCCCGGTGTGCTGGTGGAGCAGTACACCTACGACGCCTTCGGCAAGACCTACGTGTGCACCGCAGCGGGCGCGCTGCTGAACAGTGGCAGCACGCCGGCGATTTCCCCCGTGGGCAATCGTTTCCTCTTCACCGGCCGCGAGTGGCTTTCAGATTGGGGCGTGTACGACTACCGCCATCGGCATTACCACCCGGAGCTCGGTCGGTTCCTCCAGCCGGATCCGAAGCACTTCGGCGCGGGAGATTACAATCTGTATCGCTATTGCCACAATGATCCCATCAATAAAGTTGATCCAATCGGGCTAATTGATATTTATATCTCAGCGCTAATGAATCAACTGGGTATAAACGCTTCACTCGCAGCGCGGCAGGAGTCCCTTAGGATGAGGGATGGCAATGATCGCTCCCAACTTATCCAAGCAAAGAGGGGAGACGATGGCCATCTTGGGAAACCATCGTTACAAAACGGCTTCAATGTGGGAAAACTTGAAAAGACGACGACCTTTGAAAGCGGAAGACTCAAGACGCTGTACAGACAAAACGAGTTTGCCAAGCCTGATGCGGGATGGGTTGAGGTTGGCGCGGGACACGTCCACATGGATGTTACAGGACAGCCATTTCGGCATAGTCCATCGATGTCGCGTGATGACGAGGCTGCGGCCAAAGCGGGATACGTGATCTATATGGTTCGTGAATCGGATCCAAATCGCATTTATCGCTTAACTCCTCAGAGGGACGGGAGTAAAGCCAAGTTATACGAGTTTGTAATAACACCGCTACGCGACGACCAGCCACTGTCGACACGCGGGCAATGGACAATAGTAAGGTAGTAAGTAGCTATACTCCTCCCGCCATCAGCGTACGCAAATCCATAAAATGAATAGGAGCCGAGTTCTGATTCTGTTTTTGTTGCTCTCCGAAGCATCTCTGACTTCGCACGCTTCTGGCGCGCCGTCAGCCGAGGACCATTTGATACGGGTTCCAAAAAATAATCAGATGGACGATGCGTACGACCGTCTTTGGAGGGAGAAACTTTTCGTTACTCCAGGGAATATCTCGAGGTTCGTTGCACTGCCTGGAAATGTAGGCACAGAAACGGTAGCCTCGGTGTATCGCGCGCCTGATAAGAACGGTTCTCTCGCCGGCGGATACTGGCTGACGGTGACGCAATCCTCGGAGGCACTTTGGAATTACTTCGCGAGACCTACTCCAAAAGGACTCGGTGATCCGCGGTCGGTCAAGGTGGTGAGGATCGACGCGCCGTTGTCTCAGGCCACCGCCCTGCTGATTCAACGTTCATGGCGCATCATGTTGACTCAGGCGAAGGCAGAACGTAAAGTTCAGGGTATTCCGATGGACAATAGTAAGGAGTTGTTCTCGGCCGAGTTTGGTGATGGGTTGACATCCGTTGGTACATTGCCCACTGTGCCCAAAACGCTCCCAAGAGACACGCGTACGCTTCTTGACATTGCTAACTATTTGGTCGCATATCCCGACGCGACGATCGCTGGCCGCGCGACCCTAAACCAGAAAATTAATATCGCTGCGGCTGCCTTGATTAAGCGTCGATCACGATGAAAGCAGTGCACAAGATAGGCTCTTCGGTTAATTTTGTGGGTGGCTGAGGGGAGGCTGTGCGGAAATAGGGGTCAGGACATTAACTATTAGATCTTGACGAGGGCACGCGTTCGATTTCGGATGGTGTCATGCCAAGGCAGCTGCGGGTGGAAATTGCCGGGGCGCTCTACCACGTGATGGCGCGGGGGAATCGCCGCGAGGCCATTTT